>CAVWOC010000004.1:0-169962 GCA_963756555.1 uncultured Actinomycetes bacterium | reverse complement strand
GGCGGCGTCGAGGACTGCAACCTCGCCCTCGATGATCGCGATGAAGGGGAAGTTGCGGTCGCCGACGTGATACAGGGCCTCGCAGGCGCCGGCTGCGTGCTCTGCTCCCAGCTCGGCAAGTCTCGCGAGCTGCGCGCCGGGAAAGCGCCGGGCTGGCTTCCGCCGGGACGATCGAGCCCTTGGAGCTCATGCGGCGAAGGAGCGAAGGTAGGCGTACGCGGCGTCGAGGGCGATCCGGAGCTGTTGAGGGTCGCGCCGGGTCTGGGTCAGCGCCGAGTCCGCCTTGGATCGAGGCGAGCGTGGCGGTCGCCAGCCGCGCGGGGTCGGCGGTACGACGGAGCTTGCCGTCGCTTCGCATCCGTTCGAGGCCTTCTCGGAGTGGTGCTTCCCAGCGGTCATAGCCGCCGGCGAGCTCCGCGCGGGCTTGCTCGTCCGTTTCGGCGAGCTCGCCTGCAAGGCTGCCGATGGGCGTGCCACGCCCAGCAGGCCTAGGCGTTTGACCTGTAGCTGGACGAGATCGTCGAACCAGGCGGCGATGGCGCTCCAGGAGGCGAGGTTGATAAGGCGCGGTTGCGCGTCGAGGACTTGCTGGATGGTGCGGTCGATGACGGCGTGGACGAGGTCGTCTTTGTCTGCGAAGTAGTGGTAGAGCTGACCCTTGCTGACATTGGCGGCGCTGCGCACGTCGTCGAGTGTCGTCCGGCGACCCCGCGTGAACGCCAGCGCGACGGCCGCATCGAGGATCCGGTGGCGGGTGGCGCGCCCCTTGTCCGTGACCGGTCTAGTCGTCGTCATACCTTTCGGCATCGCGAGTTTTGGACTTTATGGTCCAGTCTGCTATGGTCGTTAGGAATGGACCGCAGAGTCCAAAGCTTTGACCGATGGAGGCACGATGACAGTGCAGGGCAAAACAGTGCTGGTGACCGGCGGACGTCCGGGATCGGGGAGGCGACGGCCCGCGCCTACGCGGCCGCCGGGGCCGATGTGGTGATCACCGGGCGTGACGACAGCGCGGTCGCCGGATCGTCGACTCGCTGGGGAAGGACCGCGGACGGGCGCGATTCGTGCGCGCCGATCTCGAGCGCCTGGGGGATGGCCAGCGTCTTGCCGAGGAGGTTGAGCACGTGGACGTGCTCATCAACAACGCCGGAGTGTTCCCGTTCGGCGCCACACACGAGGTGGATAGCGCGATGTTCGATGCCACATTCGCTCTGAATGTGAAGGCGCCGTTCTTCATGACTGGAGCTTTCGCAAGGCGAATGGCTGCCAACGGAGGTGGGGCGATCGTGAACATCACGACGATGGTCGCCAGCTTCGGGGCCCCTGGGATGGCGCTATACGGCTCGACCAAGGCCGCGCTCGAGCTGCTGACCAAAGCATGGGCCGCAGAGTACGGACCGCAGGGCGTGCGGGTCAACGCGGTCGCCCCGGGCCCGACCCGGACCCCGGGCACGGAACCGATGGGTGACGGCCTGGACCAACTCGCCGCAACCCTGCCGCTCGGTCGACCGGCCAGCGCCGAGGTAGTCAGCAATGCCGCCCTGTTCCTCGGCTCAGAGGAAGCCTCGTACGTCAACGGCGCCGTGCTGGCCGTCGACGGCGGCCGCGCCGCTGTGTGACCGGCCACCTGGCCGATGACGCCCGCCGCATCAAACCAACCCAGAAAGAAGCAGAACATGATTCCCAGCTATTTCAACAGCTACGAGAACCTCGCGATCGACCGCACCGCGTCCGGCATCCTCACCGTGCGGCGGCACACCGACGACGGCCCGATCGTCTTCACGGGGCAGACACATCGGGATCTGCCGCGCGCGCTGGCCGAGATCGGCGCAGACCGCGAGAACACGGTCGTGATCCTCACCGGCACCGGCGATGTGTTCATGGACCAGATCGACGGCGCATCGCTCGGCGAGATCTTCAAGCCGGCCGAGTGGGACAAGACCTACTGGGAGGGCCGACGCGTGCTGCAACGCCTCCTGGAGATCGAGGCCCCGATAATCGCCGCCATCAACGGGCCCGCGCACGTTCACAGCGAGTACGTGCTGCTGGCCGACATCACGATCGCATCCGAGGACGCGACCTTCGCGGACAACCCCCACATGGGGTTCGGATCGTTCCCGGTGACGGCCTGCAGGTGATCTACGAGGAACTGCTCGTCGTCAACCGCGCCCGAATTTCGCGCTCACCCAGCAGCAACTCGACGCACAGCAGGCCCAAGATCTCGGGCTAGTCAACGAGGTCGTACCCAAGCGCGCCGTCCACGACCGAGCTCTCGAGATCGCGGAGCAGCTGGCCAGCAAGCCACAGCTGTTCCTACGCTACACCACCGTCGCCCTACGACAGCGCCTACTTAATCGGCTAAACGAGGGCACGCAGCTCGGGATGGCGCTCGAGGGCCTCACCGCAGCCGACCTCGCCTACCAGCCGCAGACCGCCCAGGCCTCCTAACCCAACGCCGGCGTGCGCTCCGCACTCGGCGGAGCGTGCGCCCCACGACCATGAACCTGTCGTCCGCGCATAGGGGCTCGGTCACCCCAAGCCACGAGATGCCCGGCGCGGCACGAAAGCAGGGGCCAGCGCTTAAGGAGATCTCAGTGGCGCCGGGCCTTCCGCATCGCCGATGCGAGTACGACAGTCGCAGCTACTGGACGCTCGTAGCGGTGGGCACGCGACTCGGGCTCAGGATTCTGGAGCACGCGGGGCGTAGCGGTGGTGGAGCATCAGGGCGTTGCCGTCCGGATCGGAGAAGAAGCTCATGTAACAAACCCCGGTGTCGAGCGTCTCGCCCTGGAACTGCACACCGCGTCTTTTCAGGATCTCTCGCGCCGCCGCCATGTCGTCTACGTGCAGTGCGAGCGCGATGGTGTTGACATGGTGCCCGATGCCCATTTTCTCCCCGTCGACGATGCTGATCGTTACGTTGCCTGTCTCGAACTCCGCGTAGTTGCGTTCCGGAACATAGACCGACCGCGGAAGACCCAGCGTGGTTCCGTAAAACGCGCAGGCAGCATCGATGTCGTGTGTAGAAAGCGGGACGAAGTCGACGCGCGTAATGAGCTGAGAGGTGGTGGTGGCCATGAGATCACTCCTTAGGTCAGCCTGAACGGACATGGTCATTCGATCAGATCCTCCGAGTCTGGGAAGCCAGCTTCTAGTGAGCTGGCCAGCGTTGCTCCCGCCTGCCGCGCTGAGCGGGTCTTCTGGGCTCGTTGTGTCAGAAGGCGCGCGGTAAGGTGAAAGGAGGTTTGTTAGCGTGCGCCCGGGCTCTCGCGAGACGCTCGGTCGGCGCGTCGGCGGGACGATCAGGTGGCGTGATGAGGCTGCTCCGGCGCGATGCGAGTCCGGTTACTCGGACTCGCCTGGGAGTGACAGGGCTCCAAGCGCGGTCGCGCCAATGGCCGTGCCAGTCATCAGCGCAGCCGCCGGGCCGGGAACTGCGCGCCGGCGCCACTCCACGGTGATTGCGAGGAAGTCGAGCACGTCGACCACCGGCTGCAGGCGCCACCACTGAGCGCGGTTGGCACCGGTCGCCGCGTACATCCCAGCGGCCAGTGACAGGTTGCGAATGCCCACATGCGGCCGATCACCGGCAGCTGCGGGTTCTCGTCCGGGTCCAGGAAGAACACCTTGCCGGCAATCCTTGGTGCCAGGAGCGTCGAGACGCCAAGCGCGGTCCGCGCGCCCAGCAGAGCGCGACCGGTGGCAGTCGAAGGAAACGCCATCCTCCAAGTTTGCCAAAGCGGAAGGGGTCGCCATAGCGTGGAGTGTGGTGGTCGTCCTCGAAAGGGGCAACGCGATCGCGGCTATGTTGGATTCTGCGTCTGACCGGAGGTTTGCTCGGCGGCTACGGTCGCTAGTCGAGCCAGCTCTCGTCGAGGCGGCGGATGACCGCCTCAGCGAGGCGGATCGCGTCGGCGAGGGTCCCGTAGTCGACGTTTTCCGGGACGTCAGTCGGCCAGTGATAGTTGGCCGGCTGCTTGAGCTGTGTGCACGAGCACAGCGACGCGCATTCGTAGCCGGCGGCGAGCGGGTAGACGCCGTCGGTCGCGTTGCGAAGGCGGAGGTTAGGAAACAACCAGATCCCAAGGTCCTCAGCGAGACCGTCAAGCAGCGCCAGCGACCGCGGCGGGTACTCAGTGACTCCCAGCATCCCCTCGCCACGAAGGACCAGTAGATGCGGCGAGCCGACGGTGTCGATCACGAGAAAAAAGGTCTCGGACATCGGAAGCTCGTCGAAGTGATGGTTCGCGAACGCGCGCATGCCCTCACACAGAGCCTCCTCTGATGTGGACACGAGCATCACCCGGACCGACTCGCTCGGGCTCTCGGCCAGCCGCTGGGCGAGAGCTATCAGGCGACGACCCCGGTCCCGTTGTCGTTGGCGCCTGGAACTACCGCGCTTGCGCCGATATTTGCCATCGCCGCCGCAAAGCCAGCCGACAGGAGCGCCCCCACCCCCGCCGGACCGCGGCGACCGGCCACGGCGCCCACCGCCGCCAGCGCCGGCCCGATCACAGCCGGCCAGACGAGCGGCGGGCTGGTGTCGGCAACATCGAAGAACCACGGGCGACACGCTCGACCGCCCTGGGGATCGCCGGACTAAAGACGAGCCCCGAATGCGCCGCGTCGTGGTGGGCAACGACTACTAGCGTGCGACTGGCGTCCGCGGGCCCGAGGGCGGCGATGACATTGGTTGCCGTCGCCTGCGGCAGCAGCCCACGCAGACGCCGGCGCCGCGGCGGCAGCTCGTCGGCAGCCGCCCAAGCAGCTGCAGCTCCTAGCGCCGCAGCCCCGAGGCTCGGCCTGCGCATCCCGCACACACCAGCGAGTACGCCGGCCACTGCAGCCAGACCGAGCGGCCACCAGAACGTCTGATGGCCCCGCTCTTCCTCAACGCGCGCGTTCCTGGCGCCCGCCGCCGCCAACCGCTCGACAAGCCATCGGGCGGCAGCGCGCTCACCGGCAGACGCGCTCTCGCGCCCGAAACCGCATAGTCCCTCAAGAAGCTCCCGATGCCATCGCTCGTCGAGATGACCCGCAGGAGCGAGCTCGCTTATCGCCTCAGGCATCGGCCAGACAACCTACACGCAGACGCTACGAGCATGCGACGATGTCACAGCTCCCTTGCCTCGAAAAGCGGCGCCAAGGTAACACGCGGGGGATACCGGGCCTGAGCTGGAACGCGTGGAAGAGGCTCCAGCCGAACCCCAGATTGGGGTCGTCCGAGCCGGCCAGTCGGCGATATCAGCTTGGCGGGATCGTGCGTTGACTGTTCTCACCGCTGCCGAGCACTGCGGCGAGCATGACTCGCTGGCGCTCGGTCAGCGACCCGAGCGTCTTTTTCTCAGGCAGCGAAACCGAATGCAGCATCTTCGCCGAACGCGTCGGTCCCCAGCCGCGCTGGCTTAGAAGTAGCTCGGCGACGGTCATCGTGTCGGTGTCGTCAGAGCTGCGCAGGATCGCGTCAGCCGCCGCGACCTCACCTGCGCGTAGTCGCCGTTTGAGCGTGGCGCGGATCCGCCGAACGTGATTAGCGCGCTCGAGCGCAAGCGCGCGCTGGTGCGCGGACCCGTCGGGGCGCTTTGTACTCATGGCACGTGTGCCGAGCAGCCCAGTAGCGGGAGCCCGGCTCTCCCTAGCGCGCGGATTCTCGTCGGGTCGCCAGTCAGCTGGTCAGGAGCCGTCTCAAGCGCTCGGCGGCACCAAGCGGCGTCTGGGCGAGCGGAAGGCCGCGCTCGTCGAATTCGAGTGGGTGCGCAGGCAGACGACGTGCGCGCTCGCGGCCCAAACCCGGTCGGCGCGATCGCGGATCGATCCCTACGACGCTTAACCGGGGAGGACGCCCAACGCTTCGTTGCCCTTGAGGCGCGTGCATCACCAGCCTCCCAACTCGCCGGCGCCGACGGCAGCAAGCGTGAGCCGCGCATCCTGACGCTGCTGCTCGACGTCGCGCAGCGACCACGCGAGCAGCCACAGCGCGGCCTTGTGCACGGTCGAGAACTCGCTGGCGTCGATCACGTCCTCGACGTCCGAGAACGCCGTGCCCTGCCCCATCATGCCCTCGACCCGCTCTTGGCTTTGGTCGAAGGTGAGTTGCGCGCTCCGTGTCATGGACGCGCTCCTTTCCTGGGTCCCGCACAACTGCCCTAAGTGTGCAGCCGGCGATCCCGCTTGGTGAAGGATTGGCATATCAGAGATCGAGCGCCTCGACCACCCCGGACCGCGCAATTGCCGACAAACAATTGCCGAGAGCCAGGCTCCCGAGGAGTACGCTGTAGGCAACGCTGCTTGCGGGCTCCAACGCGTCCTCTCCCACTCGTGGTGCCAGGCACCCGCCGAGGATGCGCCTGAAAGGTGTCCCATGGACCCGCAGCACGAAAGCCAAAGCCCCGCGGCGAAGATCGCCACCTCAGCGGTTCGCCTACTTCACCAATACACCGGTCGAGGACCAACGAAGGCCAAGACCACCATCGACGAGACTGTGGTGACGATCCTGCTGGCCGACACGCTCACGACGGGCGAGCGCACGCTCGTCGACCACGGCCACGCCGATCGCGTCCTGCAAGTCCGCCACGACTACCAGACCACCATCCGTGACGAACTTGTAGGAATCGTGGAACGAGAGCTCGATCGCCAGGTGATCGCGTTCATGAGCCAGAACCACATCGACCCCGACCTCGCCGTCGAGGTTTTCGTGCTCAAGCCTGTCGAGGCGCCTCGCCAGACCACGCAGCCCCCCAACTCGTAGCGCTGCCACCCGGACCCCCATCCGACGCAGACATCGCCAATCACCGCGTCCTGGCAACGCGAACGCTGCTCCTCCCATCCGTGTCCGGCGTCCGATGTGGCCGCTCGATCAGTGCCCCATCGTCAGCATCCGGGCCTCACGAACTCCCGTTTGGCGGCGGGTGTAGTGTGGGTGATGGTTGCTGGGGCAAGTGTCGAGTCGATTCGGCCGCGCGGCGGTGACTCACGCGACTCCAACGCCCCGGGCTGGCGCCCGCGGGCTCTACCGAAGGAGCTAGATAATGGGAGCAGCCGAGAACGTCGCCACCATGCGGCGCGCTTACGGCGCGTTCAACACGGGCGACATGAACACGCTCACCGAGCTCATGGATGAGACGGTGTGGCACTTGCCGGGCCGAAGCCCGATGGCCGGCGACTACCAGGGCCGCGGCGCGACCTTGGACTACTTCGGCCAGCTGGCGCAGAAGACGGAAGGGACGTTCCGCGCCGAGTTGCAGCACATGGCTGCAGATGGTGACGACCGCGTGGTCGGCATCCAGCGCAGCACGGCGGACCGAAATGGCAAGCACCTCGACGTTGCCAATTGCATTGTCTTCGAACTCAAGGACGGCAAGGTGACCGACGGCCGAGAGCACTTTGAAGACCTCTACGCCTGGGACGAGTTCTGGTCCTAGCCCGCCTGGCGCGCGCGAGGCAGGTTCATGTGGCGGTTCGCGGCTCGGCCTAGGTCGAGCCGCGAGGCGCAGCGGCTCGGGCTCTGACAGCCCATCCGAGGACCCACCCGGAAGGTGGAGTTCGGCTCACGAGAGTGCGCCTCGACTCCCGCATTGGGATCCAGCCTCTCACCCGTGGCCGTCCGGGGTCGTGGTGTGATCGACCAGCATCAGTCTCGAGGACACTGCTGCATCGGGGCACACCGGACGCGCCGCGCCGATCGCGAGATGCTCGTCGTGACCGGAACGCAGGAGCGGCGCGGTGCCGATTGTGGTGCCGCGTGCGCGCTCCCGTTGAGTGTGGCGGGATGGTCAGGGTGCGAGACGTCGTGCCAGTTCGCGCATGGTCAGAGGTTCGTGAGCGACGTGCGCGCCGAGGTGTGCGACCACGGTCACTTCTTCGCGTCCGCCGCGGTGGGTGGCGGGCGAAACCCCCGACCGGGCGCGCGTACGCAATACGGTACACTTTCGCGCATGGCGAAGATCGTTCCGGTTCGCGAGTTCAGAACAAAGCTCAGCGAGCTGCTAAGCGACGTCGCCGATCGCCGGGATCACGTGCTCGTGACCCGCAACGGCAAGCCGGCTGCGGCGCTCGTCCCGATCGATGAGTACGAAGCGCTCGAAGAGACCGCAGAGATCCTCTCGGACTCCGCGACGCTCGCTGCCATCGAAACCGGCCTCGCCGAGCTCGTACGAGGCGACACCGTCACGCTGGAAGATCTTCGGCGCGAAACCGCCAAGCTCCGAGCCGCCCGCTGACGCGTGGCCAAAGTTGTTCTCGCGCGGCTCGCTCGACAACAGCTGCTCGACCTCGAATGGCCTTTGATCGACGCCGTCGAGGACGCGCTCGGACTGCTCGAGCGCGACCCCCATGTCGGACACGCCCTCCGCGGTCGGCTGCACGGCCTCCGCTCGTTGCGCGTGGGCACGTACCGCATCATCTACCAACTGGCAAATAACGGCCAGAGCGTCCGCGTCGCCGCGATCCGCCATCGCTCGATCGCCTACCGCACCGACCCCCGCTGAGGTCGAGGCCGGCCGCACGCGGCCGTCGATGGGTGTCCTGAAGTCCGCGCAGAGCAGGGCCCGTGTAGTCGCCGAGGAGATGCCCGTGCAACAACGAAGGCAGGTCTCGTCGACCCTCGCCGAGCCGGCGTTTCACGCTGTGCCTTGGCTCGCGCTTACTCGAGCAAGCCACGCTCCTTCAGGAAGTCACGGTTCGCCTGGCCGACCTCGATCAGGTGCCCGTCCGGATCGCGCAGGTAGCAACGCAGCTCGACGCCGTGGTCGACTGGCGGGGTCAAGAACTGGGCTCCCTTGGCGCTCCAGTCTTCATAGATCTCTTGGATGTTGGCGACACGGATGTTCAGGAAGCTGCTTGTCGTGTTGGGATCGGGTGCAGTCAGCGTCACGGCTGGCTTGTCGTCGGTTGGGCCGCCGCCTGTGTTCATGATGATCCAGCTGTTCGCGAGCGCGACGACCGCGGGGCTTTCGGAGACGATTTCGCCGCCGAGGATATTTGCGTAGAAATCTCGCGAGCGAGCGATGTCCTCGGAGACGATGAAGTGGGTGAGCAGGATGCCCGTTTCGGGGGCAGGGAACGGTGCCATGTCAGTTCTCCCTTTACCGCTGAGGGCGTTACCACGCAAACCGCATTGGAGGCGTGGTTAGCTCAGCGATGAGTAGTTTCATGGTGTCTCTGGAACCAGTCGGCGAGGTGTTACGCGAATGTCTTTTGGGTGACGAAGCGGTGGATGGCTTCGTTGGCGTTGTCCTGAAACGACGGGTCAGCCAGATCGGGGAAGATGTCCGTTTGATCGACCAAGGGACCCTTGAGCGTTTTGGCCGCGCTGGCGTAGAACTTGCCGCTGGACAGGGTCGGGTCGGTGACGCCGTCGACCAGTCGCTTCGCGCCCACGTCAAGTTTGTGGGTGATGCCCAGGTGGGGCATGACGTATTTGGCCGCCATACGCAACGGCAATGCGAGGTCATTGGGTGCTTGGGTGCCGGTGGTGTTGCCGGGGCTCACGCAGATGAATCGGCGGTCGGGGTATTGGCGGGCCAGGTAAGCCATCCAGAGGATGCCGATCAACTTGGCCTGCCCGTAGGCCAAGTTGACGTCAGGTTTGCGGCCGGCGAAAAAGCTGCCGTCGATGACAGTCGCGAGCTCGTCGGCGGACTTTGAGACGAACGACGGCCGCGCGAAGTGCATCCTCGGGATTCCCCTGGCTGCTTCGCTTCCGGCGAAGACCGCCACCTCGCCAAGTCGGTCCTCGCTCAGGAGCGTCTCGAGAAGGACAACGTGGCCAAGAACGTTCGACGCGAATATGTAAGTGGCCCCGTCCGAAGTCACGGCGATGGGCGTCTTGCCGCCCATTCCCCCGGCGTTCATGACCACCGCGTCGATCGATCCGTCGATGCCCGCCAAGCCGGCGCGGACCGAGCCCGGATCGGAAACGTCCATGAGAACGATGTCAAAGATGCGCCGGCCGGTCTCCGCTTCGAGGTCGGCCTTCGCCGCTGTCGCCCGGTCGCGGTTCCGGCACGCCAGGTAGATGCGGGCGATCTCGGGACGTAATGCCAGTTGCCGGGCCACGTCCTTGCCGATCCCGACGTTGGCGCCTGTGATGAGAGCGCTCTTCGCGCGTTGCTCGGTCATTTCTCTCCACCCATTAAGTTAGCTAACTGACTTGACGATGATACACACTCAAGCTACTCTCGAGTCGTGGAGCAAACGAAGACAGTCAGGCGCGGGT
This sequence comes from uncultured Actinomycetes bacterium, assembly GCA_963756555.1. GTDB lineage: Bacteria > Actinomycetota > Thermoleophilia > Solirubrobacterales > Solirubrobacteraceae > Palsa-465. Next base: position 159,746 of record CAVWOC010000004.1, on the reverse strand, counting down.
CGGGGAAGCGGGAGCGACTGGTCGAGGGCGCGCAGGGCGCGTTCCACGACCAGGGGGTCGAGCACACGACGCTCGCCGATGTCGCGTCGCGGGCGGATGTGCCGCTGGGGAACGTCTACTACTACTTCAAGACCAAGGATCAGCTGGTCGAAGCCGCGCTCGAGGCGCACGCTGATGCCATGCGCGAGATGCTTCGGAGCGCCGAGCGGCATCGCACCCCGCGTGCTCGGCTGAAGGCGATGGTGCGGGCGTTCGGCGAGCAACGCGACGTCGTCGCGCAGCGTGGCTGCCCGGTCGGCACGCTCTGTTCAGAGCTCGATAAGCGCGACGACGAGCTCGTCGGCGGCGCACGGGCGGCGCTGATGGTTCCAATCGACTGGGCCGAGCGAGAGTTCTGTGAGGCCGGGAGACCCGACGCCCGCGACCTGGCGGTAGGTCTGTTCGCGGCCTATCAGGGCATCGCGCTGATCGCGAACACGCTCCGCGATCCATCGTTGATCGCCCGCGAAACGCGCCGACTCGAGCGCTGGATCGACTCGCTGACCTGACCCCGCGTCGCTCGCCGTGATCGACGATCTCCTCCACCCAACAGGGAGAACCCTTCAATGAACTCAAGCCTCGACGGCCGAACGGCTCTGGTCACGGGAGCGGGCCGCGGGATCGGCCGCGGGATCGCGCTCGGCCTCGCGCAATACGGAGCGCGCGTCGGACTGGTCGCCCGGACCGGCCATGAGATCGATGACGCTGCGCCGCCGGCGCGCATACCCGCGCGAGCACGAAGGCAGGTGTCGGGCCGCTCTTCATGAGCGACCCGCTCCTCGCCAATAGGAGGGCGGACGTCCTACGTCGCCATAGCGATACGCCCGGGACAGCGAGCTGGAGAGCGAAACCGATGTGGGGGTGGCACCGATTGAGGCTGAACCGGTCCCGGACGTCGGCTCCGCCGACCGGATGCAGGAGGATCCCTGAATTCAGGTAGACGACCTACGGGACGCTGAAGCTGATCCGACGGCGGTGAGATGCGGTACAGGTCCCATTCCCCCCGCCATCGAATCGCATCTTGCATCGGTACTCGTCGACGCGGATGGTTCGGTTGAAGCTCCCGCTTGAAATCTGGCTCGTGGCATTGTTATAGACACGTCTGGCGGTCTTGCAACTTACGTTCCGCGTTGCCCAGAGGCCCCAGCCAGAGTTTGAGTAGTAGAAGCAGGTGCGTTCCTTCGTCGCGCCTTCTGCAGGAACGGCTACCGCAGCCAGCAGCGCAAGCGCGATCGCTACTGCCGACCCTACACGCGCGCGAATCATGACAATAGGCCTCCCTTAGCCCTTGGCTGCGCCACCAGGCTACCACCGCAAATACGCAGCGCACCCAGCGCACGACTGATGGTTCGTGATGCACGCAGGGCAAGAAGCTCTTGCTGGCGTGATGTTTATGGCGTGCTCGTGGCGAGGCTCGGGAACCTCTAGTTCGACCGAAACGGAGTCACGCAAGAGCTAGTGGGAATCAGAGCCACCCAGCGCCTGGTTGTCGTCTGTCCGCGAAGCGACGAGCTCGTCGTCGTCGAGCACTTCCATGATCGTTTCGGCGGGTTGCACTACGGCGATACCTGCAGCGACTGGAACGCGCAGTTCCTCCTCGTTGTCCGGCAGCGCAACGGGGGCATGGATGTCGAAATGGCCGCTCACGAGGCCAAGCAAGCGCGTCGACGTGGTGGGGGTGGCTAAAAGTGGCGCTTATGCGGGCCCCTTCCTATGGCCCGGGCAGGATTCGAACCTGCGCGCGACGGATTATGAGTCCGCTGCTCTGACCACTGAGCTACCGGGCCGCACTGCCGGCGCGACGCTAGCACCGGCCGAAGCGGATCACGCTCGCCTGAGCGGCGCTTCCCGGCACCGGGGGACGCCCGGACGTCCCCCGGTTGAGGTACGCTCAAGTGGTGATCACAGAGGCCACTGCTGCACTGTCCCAAACGCTGGCGCTACTCGCCACGTTCCTCGGCATCGGCGTGGTCATCAACGTGGTTGTGATCTACATCATGGGACAGGTGTTCGCTGAGCGCAAGCAGAACCAGGAGCGCCGGGACGCCGGACTCTGAGGCGCGCTGGCGCCCGCGGTCGGGTCGGTTAGCGCGTGTCTCTGCGGTTGGGCTGAAGGAACGGCGCCGTCGGGCGTCGAAACAGAGGCCTGCCGATGAAGACCTCAGCGCCCACGAGTGCATCCCAGGGACGGAACGGATCGACGACAACCCACGGCGCGGCGACCCCTCCTCCCACCGACAGCGCCGCGCAGGCCCTGTCTGCCTACATCCGCTCGCGCTTTGACGAGTTCTCCCGCTCGCAGAAGGACGTGGCGCAGTACATCGTCGACCACCTCGATGAGGCGGCCTTCCAGACCGCGGAGGAGCTGGCGCGCCGGGCGTGCACCTCGTCCAGCACGGTGGTCCGCTTCTCGCAGGCGCTGGGCTTCGAGGGCTTTCCCGAGCTTCAGCAGGCGGCTCGCGACGAGTACCGCCGCCGGCCACCGGACTCGGCTGGGCAGGCGATGACCGCCGCGCCGCTGTTCTCGCTTGACCACACCGAGTTCGAGGCGGCGCTCGCCGCCGACCACGTGAACGTCGAGGAGACAGCGCGCAAGCTTTCGCGCTCGTCGGTGGAGGCCGCGATCGATGCCGTCGTCTCGGCGGAGAGGGTGCTGATCGCCGGCACCGACCAGATGGCGTTCTTCGCCAGCTATCTGCGCCACCTGCTGATGCTCCTGGACCTGCGGGCAGAGATCGTCGCCAGTCCCTCGCAGGAAGCGCTGGGTCGGCTGTCGCGGATCGACGAGCAGACACTGGTCATCGGCCTGTCCGCTGGCCGGCCGCATCCCCTGATCACGCGGACGATGAAGCTCGCCCGTCACCGCAAGGCGCCGACGCTGGCCATCACCGACGCAACGCTGTCGGAGGTGGCCCGCCTGGCACGAATCCGGCTGTACTACTCGTCGAACACACCCGCATTCGTGCGCTCGCATGCCGCGCTGCTGTCGCTGATCCAGGCGCTGGCGTACGGCGTCTACGCGCGCGACTCACAGCAGTACGACGTGCGGATCAAGGCTTTTCGCCTCAAGTAGTGCTCGTCCATCACGAGCTCTGCTTCGGCTGCGGGCGGACCAACCTGTTCGGGCTGCTGCTGGAGGCTGAGCGCTCGGACCTCGACCTCGTTACCGGTCGCTGCTTCATCAAGCAGGACCACCAAGGCCCTGAGCGCGGAACAGCGCACCCCGGGATCGTGGCCACAGCGCTCGTCGAGGTCATGGCGCTGGCGGCCGGAGGAGAGGCTCGCCCCCAGACGCTGAGCGTCAGCTTTGACGGCGTCGCGCCGGTTGGGAGCTTCCTGGCGTTGGAGGCCCGGGTGCAGGAGCGGGATGGGACGACCGTGACGCTGGCCGCCGTCGCCAGGGCAGAGAACGGCGACGTCGCCCAGGCGCGTGGAACGTTCTCAGCGGGGTAGTCTTCCCCGCGGTGGCCGAGAACCTGACCCGTCAGATCCTCAAGGAGCATCTCGCCGAGGGAGAGCTCAAGCCGGGGTCGGCGATCTCGCTGCGGATAGACCAGGCCCTGCTTCAAGACGCCACCGGGACGATGGCCCTGATGCAGTTCGAAGAGCTCGGCGTGCCGCGCGTGAAGGTCGAGCGCGCTGTCCAGTACGTCGATCACAACGTCGTCCAGCTCGACTACAAGAACCCGGACGACCATCGCATGCTCCAGGCCCTGGCGAGCAAGTACGGGCTGCACTTCTCGCGGCCCGGCAACGGCATCAGCCACTACATCCACATGGAGCGCTACGGCAAGCCGGGCCAGACGATGGTGGGCGCCGACTCGCACACCACGCAGGCCGGCTGCATGGGGATGATCGCCATCGGCGCCGGTGGCCTCGACGTGGCGGTGGTGCTCGGTGGCCACCCGTACGAGATCTCCTGCCCGGAGGTCGTGGAGGTCCGCCTGGAAGGCAAGCTCGCGCGCCCATGGGTCCAAGCCAAGGACATCATCCTCGAGCTGCTCAGACAGCTAAGCGCCAGCGGGGGCAAGAACAAGGTATTCGAGTTCACGGGCCCGGGCACCGAGGATCTGAGCATCCCCGAGCGGGCGACGATCGCCAACATGATCGCCGACCTGGGCGGCACCTCCGGGGTCTTCCCGCCGGACGAGAACACCAGGGAATGGCTGAAGCGCCAGGACCGGGAGGACGACTACGCCGAGCTTAGGCCCGACGAGGGCGCCGAGTACGACGACCGGGTAGACATCGACCTGGACGAGCTCGGACCGATGGTCGCAAAGCCCCACAACCCCGACAACGTCGTCCCGGTGGAGGAAGTCAAGGGCACCGAGGTTGCTCAGGTGTGCATCGGCTCCTCGGTCAACTCCGGCTACAACGACCTGGCGCTGTCGGGTGCGGTGCTGGCCGACAAGGGAGGGCAGATCGTTCATCCCTCGATCGCCGCCACAGCGACCCCGGGCTCGCGTCAGATCCTGGCCGCGATCGCCGAATCCGGTGTCTACCGCCAGCTGTCCGATGGCGGGGTGAGGATGCTCGAGCCGGTCTGCGGGCCGTGTGTGGGCATGGGTCAGGCGCCGCCCTCGGATGCCAACTCGCTGCGGACGTTCAACCGCAACTTCCCGGGCCGCTCGGGCACGCCCGAGGATTCCGTTTACCTGTGCTCGCCGGCGGTGGCGGCGGTCTCGCTGCTGAGCGGCAAGATCGAGGACCCCCGCGAGTACGGTGACGCGCCCGCGCTGCTGCCGATGCCCGAGCTGCGGCCATATGTCGACGACGTCCACATTTTCGCCCCGGCCGACGAGCAGGAAGCGGAGAAGATCGAGATCCCGCGTGGACCGAACATCAAGCGTCCGCCTGAGCACAAGCCGATCGGCGACTCGCTCGAGGCCAAGGTCGCCACGATCCAGCCGGACGACATCTCAACCGGCGACCTGGCTCCCGACGGCGTGGAGGTCATGGCCTACCGCTCCAACGTCCCGGCGATCGCCGAGTTCACCTTCCAACACCGCGATCCCGATTTTCGCAAGCGCCTCAAGGACTGGGGCAGCGGGTTCATCGTCGCCGGCGACAACTACGGACAAGGCTCCTCGCGGGAGCACGCTGCATTGGCGCCGCTGCACCTCGGCGTCAAAGCGGTGATCGCCAAGTCGTTCGCGCGGATCCATCGCCGCAACCTGATCTCGCAGGGCATCGTGGCGCTGACATTTTCTGACGAAGGCGATTACGACAAGGCCGAGGTGGGGCAGACGTGGAAGTTCCCCAAGCTCAAGGAGGAACTCGAGCAGGGGGCGGAGACGATTACCGCTGAGATCGAGGACACGGGCGACGAGCTCACGCTGAGCCACGACTTCTCCGAGCACGAGCGCGAGATCCTGGTGGCCGGTGGGCTCCTCTCCTATCTGCGCCGAGACGAGAGCGGCAACGGCTCGCAGGCCGACAGCGCCGACCGGGCCGATCGCGAAGGCTCAGCAGACCGGGCGGCTGAGCGCTAGCTACGGCCGGCGCAACAGCCCAGCGCTGCCGCTAGCGCCGGGCCACGACCAGCGCCTGGGTCGCGCGGCCGATCCTGCCCCGCTCGTCGAACAGAACGCTCTCCGCCATCCCGATCCCCTCGGCGACGACGCGCGTCTCGGCCTGCAGGCAGATCCACTCCCCGTGCGGGGGGCGTTCGATATACAGCGTCAGATCGGGATTGATGAACACGTGGTCGTCCCACGAGACCACGGCGCTGATGCCGTTGCCGAAGTCCCCAGCGGCGGCCAGACGCTGAAGCGGCGAAGTCTCCTCGCCGGCGATTAGCGGTATGCGGAGGCGAAACCAACCCGTTGAGGGGCCGGGAGCCATGAAAGCGCCCTCGACGAAGCGGATCTCGATCGCATCGGGGGCGAACATCGGCCGGTGGGGAGCCGAAAGCTCGCCTGGCCTGCCGTCCGCCGGTCCGAGCGGCGACGCGAGCGGCTCAGACAGCCCGTCCATCTCCGCTTCCCTGACGCGCAGCGCCCGGGCACGGACGACCTCCTGCTCGCCCGCGGCGAACAGCGAAGCCTCGAGCAGTTGCACCCGGCGCCCCGGCCTGACAATGGACGAGCGGACCTCGAGCGGGCCGAGCGGCACCGGGCGCAGGAACTCGTAGGTCACCCGCCCGATCAGCAGTCCGTCGCCGGCTGGGAGACGCTCGAACTCGCGCATCAACAGCGCCGCGGGGGCGCCGCCGTGCTGGGCGCCCGCGTCCCACGGCCCGCGCGCCAGCTCGGTGGCCACAAACCGTCCATTCTGGGGCAAGAAGACGGCAGCCGCGGACATGGCGGCACACGCTAGTGGTTCGGACGGGGCGGCTGGCGACCAGGCTACACTCGAATCGCAATGGGCGAGCTCGAAGACAGGCGCGACGAGGCCACCTTCACGGTCAAGGCGGGTCTCGCCGAGATGCTCAAGGGCGGCGTGATCATGGACGTCGTCACTTCCGAGCAGGCGAAGGTCGCCGAAGACGCGGGCGCTGCTGCGGTGATGGCGCTCGAGCGCGTGCCGGCCGATATCCGCCGGGACGGCGGCGTGGCACGAATGTCGGACCCGGCCATGATCCGCGGCATCCAGGAGGCGGTGACGATTCCCGTGATGGCCAAGGCGCGGATCGGGCACTTCGTCGAGGCTCAGGTACTGGAGGCCCTCGAAGTCGACTACATCGACGAGTCGGAAGTGTTGACTCCGGCTGACGAGGCCAACCACATCGACAAGTGGCAGTTCAAGGTTCCGTTCGTCTGCGGCGCGACCAACCTCGGCGAGGCCTTGAGGCGAATCGGCGAAGGGGGGGCGATGATCCGCTCCAAAGGCGAGGCGGGCACCGGTGACATCGTCGAGGCGGTTCGCCACCTGCGCCTGATCGGGGGGGAGATTCGGCGGCTCGGGACACTTGACGACGGCGAGCTGGCCACGGCGGCCAAGGACCTCCAGGCACCGTTGCAGCTAGTGCGCCAGGTGGCCCAGGAGCGGCACTTGCCGGTCGTGCTGTTCTGTGCCGGCGGCATCGCAACCCCGGCCGACGCGGCGCTGGTGATGCAGCTCGGCGCCGAAGGGGTGTTCGTAGGCTCGGGCATCTTCAAGTCGGAGGACCCCGAGCGCCGGGCGCGGGCGATCGTCGAGGCCACCACGCATTTCGGCGATCCGGCGCGGGTTGCGGCCGCCTCCACGGGCCTCGGGCAGCCAATGTCCAGCCTGGAGACCTCCAAGCTCGAGCACGAGCACCTGCTCGCCCCACGCGGCTGGTAGCCGTGCGAAGGACCGTCGGGATCCTCGCCCTTCAGGGAGGCTTCGAGGCGCACGCCGAGATCCTGCGCCGACTGGACGCAGAGCCGCGCGAAGTCCGGGTGCCTATCGACCTCCAGGGCCTCGACGCGTTGATCATGCCGGGGGGTGAGTCGACCGTGATGACGCTCGGGATCGAGCGCGAGCGCCTGGCGGACCCGCTGCTGGAGTTCGCCCACAGCGGCGCTCCGGTGCTCGGCACCTGTGCCGGGATGATCATGCTGGATCGCGACCATCTCGGCCTGCTCGACATCCGCGCCGAGCGCAACGCCTTCGGCCGTCAGCTGCGCTCGTTCGAGACCCAACTGGAGCTTGAGGGCATACCCGGGGGCCCGCTGCACGCAGTCTTCATCCGGGCACCGTGGGTGGCAGAGCACGGCGAGGAAGTGCGGGTCCTGGGCCAGGTCGACGGGCGCCCGGTGGCGGTCCGGCAGGGGAACCTGGTGGCGGTGGCGTTTCATCCGGAGCTCGCCGGGGAGACCCGTCTGCACGAGCTCCTGCTGGGAATGAACGGCAGCGGGGCCTAATGAAGTGCCGGCTCGCGCCGTCGGCGCGGCCGGCGCGCGTAATTGCGGAACTCACGCTCGAACGCGGTCCAGTCGAACGTCGGCGCGCCGTCGGGTGTCGGCGGCGGATGCTGGTCGGAGGGGTCGCCGCCGCCACGGGGTGGATCCTCGCCGGCGTCCGTGCCGCGGGACAGCCATAGCGCGAGCGCGCAGATCGCAATGCCGCTGGCGTAGACCAGCGCCGCAAGCGTCGTGTGGTGAGTGAGAGAGGCGATCCCTCCCACCGCGTAGAGGCCGAGGGCCGATGCCACCAGCCTTCGCAGCTCCGCGTAGGGGACCGTGCGCCGCGGCGCTGCGGCGTAGGCACCGAGGAAGATCGCCGCGCCCAGCGCGATCGCCAGCACGAGCTTCCACACGTCTGACGGAGCCACGATCATCGCCTACCCCGATGATCGACCCCAGACACCCAGAAATCAAGGGCTGCGACCGGTCGCGCGTTGCAGGGGTCGGTCTATACCGGGGGTGCCGGGGCCCCAGAGCGCACCGGTGGCCGGGGGTCTGGGCTACACCACGAGGCCGTGGCGCATTGTGTTCTCGCTGACCACCTGCGGCTCGACGAATTGCAGTAGGTAGTCAGGGCCGCCGGCCTTGGTGCCGGTGCCGGACAGCCGGTTGCCACCGAACGGCTGGCGGCCCACCTTGGCGCCTGTGATTCCCCTGTTCACGTAGAGGTTGCCGACCGGCGTTCGTGCCCGCACGTAGCGCACGGTGCCCGGGTCGCGGGCGTAGAGGCCGCCGGTCAGCGCGTAGGGCAGCTGGTCGACCAGGTCGCAGCCGTGCGCGATGTCCCGCACCGGCTCGACCGTCAACAGCGGGCCAAACACCTCCTCCGCCAGGACGGGCGAGTCGGGCTCGAGGTCGGTGGCCACGGTGGGCGGGCAGAACCATCCCCGCTCGGGCACTGGCTCGGTCGCGGCGACGAGACGACCGGCGGCGGCCATCTGCCGATAGCGGGCGATGCGCTCCTGAGCCGCCTGCTCGATGACCGGCGGCACGTCGGTGCCGAGATCCTCCGCCTGCCCGACGATCAGCACGCGTACCGCTCCAGCCAGGCGCTCCAGCAGCTGCTCATAGATCGCTTCGTGTACCAGCACGCGAGAAGCGGCCGAGCACTTCTGACCGGCGTAGGCGAACGCCGATGAGACGATTCCTGGAACTGCCTCGTCGAGGTCGGCGTCGGCGTCGAGAAGCACGCAGTTCTTGCCGCCGAGCTCGGCGATAACACGCTTGATGTCGTGTTGCCCCGGCGCGGGCTCGCTTGCCGAGCGAACGATTTCGAGTCCCACGGCCAGCGAGCCGGTGAATGCGATTGTCTGCACGCCCGGGTGGCGGACCAGCGCCTGTCCCACGTCGCCCTCGCCCGGCAGCAATGCGATGGCATCGGGCGGAACGCCCCCGGCACGCAGCGCCTGGACCAGACGCAGGCCGCAGCCCGGCGATTGTTCGGCGGGCTTCAGGACGATTGCGTTGCCCGCCGCCAACGCGCCGGCGGTCATCCCGCAGGGGATGGCGATCGGGAAGTTCCACGGTGAGATCACCGCGGTCACCCCCCGGGGCACGTAGCGCAGCTCGTTGCGCTCGCCGGGAACCTGCACCAGGGGCCTACCGGCGTCGAGCTCGATCGCGGCCCGGGCGTAGTACTCGAGGAAGTCGATCGCCTCGCATACGTCCGCGTCGGCCTCGGCCCACGGTTTGGCGCATTCCCGCACCTCGAGCGCGGCCAGCTCGAGCCGCCGCTCGCGCATCCAGGCGGCTGCGCCGAGCAACGCCTGGGCGCGCTCGGCGGCACCGAGTGCGCTCCAGGCGCGAAAGCCGCTGCGCGCGGTGTCCACCGCAGTCGAGACGTCGGCGGCGTCGGCGCGGGGCCCGGTGGCCACGAGCCGGCCGGGATCGCCCGGATCGGTCGAGTCAAGCCGCCCCCCGCGGGATGATTCGGTGCGTGCGTCGCCGCCGATGATCGTCCCAATCGTCAGCGGCAATAGGTCGTCAAGGTTCTCCAGTGCGGCAGTCGTGTGCTCGCGAACCGCCGCGCGGCGTAGCTCGAGCACAGGTTCGTTCAAGAACGGCGGAAGCGACGGCACGCGGCCGACCGTAGCAGTGGAGGACGGCGCCGCCGGGGCCTCACCCCAGGCGTTCTGCGGACCGAACCTGTGGCTTCGCGGCTACATCCCGCGGCGGGCGATCACGTGACTGGCGGTGCGGAGGAGGATCTTGATGTCGTTCCACAACGACCAGTTCGCCGCGTACAAATAGTCCGCCTTGACCATCTCCGCCAGCGGGGGACGCGGCGGCCCGAGGACCTGCCAGGGCCCGGTCATGCCGGGCGAGAGTTGCAGGCGGTTGCGGTGGGGCCCCTCCACCAGGACGTCTTCGTCTGCGATCAAGGGACGGGGTCCAACCAGGCTCATCTCTCCCCGGAGCACGTTGAGCAGCTGTGGAAGCTCGTCGAGCGACATGCGCCTGAGCAGGCGCCCGACGCGTGTGACACGCGGGTCGGCTGTCAGCTTGAAGATGCCGTCCGACTCGTTCAGCGAGGACAGCGCCGCGCGCTGCGCCTCGGCGCCGTCATACATGCTGCGGAACTTGATCATGTTGAAGCGGCGTCCGTCGCGCCCCACGCGCGCTTGGCGGAAGAACACCGGACCGCTGGAGTCGAGCTTGATTGCCACCGCAACCAGCGCCGTCAGCGGAGCGCTGATCACCAGTCCGATCGCCGCACCGAGGATGTCCATCGTCCGCTTCACCCCACGTGAGGAGCGTCCGAGCCCGGGACGCCTGACGCCCAACACGGTCACTCCGCCGACCGAATCGAACTCCACCGCTGACCCCACCACCTCGAACAGCCGGGGCACGATCGACAGCTTCACGCCGATCCCCGTCGTCCGGGTCACGGCTTCTCGCAACAGCTCCGAGTCTGCGCTTGTTGGGATTAGGAACACGCGCTCCACGTCCAGACGTTGGACCAGTCGGTCGAGTTCGGCGAGCGTCGTTCCGGCCGGCTGACCGCCGGCAGCATCCCGTTCTGCCTCATCGAGGTGCAGGGAACCCACTACCTCCACGTGGGCTGAGGGATCGCAGGCCAGCGAGTGGGCGAGCATCGTCGTGGCTGGGGCGTTGCCGATGATGAATGCCCGCTCGGGCGGCGCCGATAGCTGGCCCATTGCCCGGGCCGAGCTGCGGCCGATGATCAGCAAGAGCGCGGTTGCGGCCCACAGCACCACGACGCCCGCGCCCCCCAGCTCCATGTGCACCTGCCCTAAGAACGCCACCATCGACCACACCAGGGCGTAGCTGGCCGCCAGGCCCAGCAGCGCAGGAACCTCCTCGAGGGTCGACTTGCGAAGCACTATCTCGTCATAGTCGTAACGGCCGGCCAGCTTGGCGATTACGACGATCAGCGGTACGGACGCGAGGCTGACCGCGGCAACGCCGCGTCCGGTGAACAGCCCGACCAGCGCCAGGCCGCCGGCTGCTGCGGTCAGGTCCGCGAGCGCCAGCAGCCGCCGGAAGACCGCGTCGCGGAGGCTCGGTAACAGCCTCCCGATCGCGCTCGTGCGCGACGCGCCGAGGCGAGCCTCACTCGCGCTGCTGAGTGGAATGTTGTCGATCTCGGTCAGGCTCGCCTTGTGGAGTGCGCCATCGCTCGCACCCCGAGGAGCGCCAGCGTCGACTGCGGACGACGCGGGGTCGAGGACCAGCTCCGATTGCAAGCGTCCCCGGTGCCTCGCGCCCGCCACTGCGTCACTCACGCTGGTCTCCCACCGCGCTCACCCCAATCAGCACCTAAAACCGGCAGTTTGGCCCTCCCAAGTTTCCTGGAGCGCCCCGGGTGCGCTCGCCGCATCACCGTCGGCGCCCCCCAGCGCCCCGTAACCTACCAAAATGCGGGGTGACGGGCAAAAGAGCGTCCGCCGCGGAGCAGTGGACGCTACGGCGCAGCCAGGAGCGTCTCCAGCGACGTTCCTCGGGCCTGCTCGTGCAGGAACGACTCGTTGCTCGTGTTCTCGAGCAGCCGGCGGACGAGATAGGCCATCCCGGCGACTAGGTCGCCGACCGGGCAGTAGGTCCGAACCCGGAAGCCGCGACTCGCGAGCGCATCCTGCAGCTCGTCGCCGAGGCCGCGGAGGACCTGAAGCTCGAGGTCGGAGTCTGAGCCTCCGAGCAGTCGGTTGACGGCGATGGCGTGAGAGACCGAACGGAGGTTGTGGGAGGCGATTGCCACCCTGACCGTCGGCCGCGCAGCGAGCAGATTGCGGGTCAGCGCCTCGAAGTGGCGGTCGCATTCCGCTTTCACCTCGTATACCGGCGCCGGCCAGCCCTGCTGACGGGCCTGTGCCAGCTCATGGTCCCAGTAAGCGCCCTTCACTAGCCTGATCTGCAGTGGCGAGATCCTGCCGCTCGAGCGCGTCCAGGCCAGCAGCTGATCAAGCGTGTCGCCCGAGTCGCGAAGGTAGGCCTGCAACACCACCCCGGCCGACGGGCCATCGGCGAACTCGGGCTCCGAGAGCAATTCGAGCACGAGCTCCAGCACCACTTCCCGGGAGTCGAGCGACTCCATGTCGATGTGGATGTGAGCGCCTTCGCGCTTGGCCTGCTGGAGAAGCGGGCGCAGCCGACGGGCGGCGTCGCGACGGCCGACGGTCGGCGCGTCGGGACGCAGCATCGGCGTCAGCGCCGAGACCTTGACCGACAGGTTCGCTCGCGGCAGCACCCCGTTGCCGTCACGCTCCAGCGTCGGGCGGGCTGGCCACCGACCCGCCGCGTGCGCCAGCGTGCCGAGCGCTTGGGCGCAGCGCCGGGCGTATGCGTCGGCCTCAGCGGATGTCACCGTGGCCTCGCCTAGCAGGTCGACCGAGCTTGCGATCCCCCGGCTCCACAGGTGGCTCAGTACGCTCAGCGCCGCCGCCGGCGTCTCGCCGACGATGAATCGGTGGGCGAGATGGCGCACTCCACCGGCTGCTGCAGCTCCAAGTGCAGCGCGCCCGGCCTTGGTGTGAGAGATACGCATCGCCGCGGCGATCGGCGGCGGCCGCTCGGGCAGCTCATCCAGAAACCCGTTCAGGTGATGAACCAGATCGTCCAATGAGCGGCAGGCGGGGACCACATCCACGAACCTGAACAACGCGGCGCGCAGCTCCCGGTCGCTCGAGGCCAGCTCCATCGCCCGCGTGTCGAGCGCTCGCATAGGGTGGCGGGCAAGCGACGGGAACGCCGCCGCTAGCTCCGAGCCGATCCGGCGAATCGCGCTCTCCACCGCCTCTTCGCTCAGCTCTACGGCGTCCAGGCTCGTGCCTCCCCAGGGCTCTATACGCCAGTCAACGCTGGCGCGGTGCCTGTCCCTTCTGGTGCCGGCGGGGTGGAGCGATCGATTGCCTCCCATCCCATGTCGTGTTCGCGCGCGGCTGCGTCGGCGGCGCCGCCGCCCCTCAAGCCGAAGAGCCGCTTGGCGAACAGCAGGTAGACGACCACCGCCAGATTGATGATGAAGCCGATTACCTTGAGCGCCGAGGCCTTGTTGACGATCTCATACACCTCGAAGGGAAGGAAGATCGCTGTGGCCAGGAACGTCAGGTACTCGGCCCAGCGCTTCGTGAACCAGAGCCCAACTGCCTCGACCCCTTCCAGGAGCGCGTACGCCAGCACTGCGATTCCCAGCTCCACAAGGGTTCCCGAGCGCAGCGAGAACAGCTTGTCAAGGTCGCCGAAGAACCCGACATGACCTGAGCTCTGGACCGGCCCGCCGCCCACCCCGCTCTGTAGCGCGGCCAGCACCGTGTAGAAGTCGTGGCGCAGCGTGGTGCGATGCGCGGCGAACAACAGGACCGCGATTCCGAGCAGACCGAGGATCAGGAAGTGAAACGCCCGTTCCACAGCGATCGCGCGCAGCACGACCTTGTCCCGAAGTGCTTTTCCCCGCAGTGGAACGTCGATCTGCGAGCGGTCCGGGAGGTGCCTGCGACTGGCAGCTGACGGCGCGGGCAGCGGAAGCCAGCTGTCGCAGCGAAGGCAGCGGCACCACCGCAGTCCGTCGCGCTCGCGCGCCAGAGCCTGATCCTGAGGGCGCAGCTCGGCCGCCTCGTAGCCAGGGAGCTCGTGACCGGCGAAGCCGCAGGCAACGAGCTCCCAGTCCACTCGGCGCCGGGGGCGGGGGCGGTGGGTACCTGGAGGGTGCTCCATCAGCTGAGGATGTTGACCGCCCGCGAGACGACCAGCACGACGATCAACAGCGAGGTTAAGGACTGGATGGCCATCAGCAGCTTGGCGGTCTTGGTGAGCGGCATGGTGTCGGTCGGGCTGAAAGCGGTCGCCGTAGTAAAAGACAGCCACAGGTAGTCGATCACGCCCGGCAACCAATCCGGGGGCGCGAACGGCTTGGCGTCGCCCATCTGGGAGAACAGGAAGTCCGCCCCACGCTCGGAGCCGGGTACGGCCCGCTCCTCCGGGCCGCCGCGGTCGAGCTCCCAGTACCAGAGCGAGAACAGCAGCACGTTGGTCACCCACAGCGCCACACCGGCAAAGACCAGCCGCCTTCCGCTCGTGACGTTGCCGTGCAGGAGGTAGCGGCAGAGCTCGATCAGCGAGAAGATGTTGACGGCGCTGACCAGGCCGATCAGGCCCAGGGCGATGTTGCGCCGCAGCGCCGAGTGGCGCATCCGGGGGTGAGGGGAGATGGCCAGCAGCGCAACGAGCAGCACCCCCTCGATCGCCGGCAACAGCCAAGTCGGTCCGATCGTCAGCTTGTCGGGCAGAAACAAATCGAGCGCGATCGCCCCCGCCACCAGCAGCTGCGGCCCGAAGAGCGGATCGAGCTTCGCCAGCCGCGCTTCGATCGGCCGCACATACCTCTGGGAGTCGTGTTCCCCGCCACCGCGCGGCCCTGCGCTCCGGTCAGACATGGCCCTGGGATACTCGCACGCGCATGCGTCGTCCGGAGCGCATCGACCGCCTCACCGAGATGCCGGAAGGACCTGAGCGAGGGATGGCCGAAAGAGCAGGGATGCGAATCGCGGTTTTGACCGCTGCCACGGCGCTCTTGCTGGCGGCTTGCGGCGGCGGCTCCCAGACCTCGTCGAGCGTCGCCCCGGCCAGCCGCGCTCCTACTTCCAGCACTTCGGTGAGCCACGGCTCGGGCGCCACGGCCAACAACACTACGACCGCCCCCGGCACGACCACCGCTGCGCCCGGCTCGGTCGCGGGAAGCCTCTGCCGGGCACCCGGCCTGGCGCTGTCGTTCCTCGGGGGGCAGGGCGCGACGGGCCACGGGTTACTGGGCTTTGAGCTGCGCAACGTGTCGTCGCGGAGCTGCCACACCTTCGGCTTCCCCGGAGTCCAGTTTCTGGACGCTGGCGGACGCCCGCTACCCACCGCCGCTACGCGCACGACGCAGGACTTCTTCGGCAGCGCCCCTGAGCGGGCCTTATCCGTCGCTCGAGGCCAGAGCGTCTCTTTTCGCATCGGCGTGACTCACGGGATCCCGTCGAGCGCTGGTTGCACCACGGCCGCGGCTGTTTCCGTGATTCCGCCTGACGACACCGAGTCGCTGCACGTCACGGTCCCGAACGGGGTCTATGAGTGCCGAGCGGCGACCGTCACCCCGGTGGAGCCCGGCGCTTCGGCCTATCCCTGAGCGGTTCCCCCCTCGTGCAGGCTCTCAAAGCGCGTGACGCCGTCGTCGTCCAGCCGCCTCACGAGGCCGTCCAGGGCCAGAAGGTCAAGGTGACCCAGGACCTCCGAGATCGTCAGGTAAGCCTGCGTCACAGCGACGTTCCCCCACATCTCGAGCGCCAGCTCGTAAGCGGTCAGCGGCCGATTGCGCAGCAGGCGATGAAGCTTCCGCGCCCGCCGAGCGTGCATCTCCAACCGCTCGTCGATCAACGCCGCGTGATCGGCGATCGGGTCGCCGTGGCCCGTGAGAACCAGGGACGCAGGTAGCTCGCGCGTTTCCCGCATCGACCGCAGGTAAGACAGCAGCGCCTGAGGCTCGTCGCCGTCCTGCTTGGAGCCGGGCAGCGGCCTCGATGCCATCGCGTTCGAGGAGATGTGTGCCAGCAGGTGGTCCCCGGCCAGCAGGATGCCACGGCGCTCATCCCAAAAGATCGTGTCGGACGGGCTGTGGCCCGGTCGATGCAGCGCCCGGAGCTGGCGGTGGCGGAACGCGAGCTGGTCGCCGTCCCGCAGCGGCCGGGTCACCCGGCCCGAGGAGCCGAAGGCCCGAAAGGCCGCGCCGACAGCCCCGAGCACCGTGGCCAGATCGCCGGGAACCCCGTGGCGGCGCATGACCGCGTCAGCGAACGCGTCGTCGTCGGTCATGCTCTTCGAGAAGTTCTCCAGATAGGGGCCGAGCAGGTGAAACGCGGCCACCTCTGCGCCCGAGCGCCGGGCGAGGATTTCAAGCAGCCCTAGGTGATCCATGTGCTGGTGGCTGACGACGATCAGCTCGAGGTCCTCGATTTGGTGGCCGAGCGAGCCCAGCGCTCGCTCAAGCTCGTCCAGCGACTTGCCCGAGTTGGGGCCGGTGTCCACCAGCGTCAGCGGCTCGTCTTCGATCAGCCAGCAGTTCACGCGGCCCACCAAAAACGGGGTGGGAATCGCCAACCGATGAATCCCCGCTCGCGCCGCGCTCTCCAGCGCCTGCGCCTCCGGGCTCACGAGCAGATCACTTCGAGCACTTCGTCGCGTCGGCGCTCCATGTGCTCTTTCGAGCGCAGCGACTCCAGGCACAGACGGAGTAGCGGCTCGGTATTTGAAGGACGGACGTTGAAATGCCAGTCCTCGTAATCGACCGACAGGCCGTCCAGCCGCTGCTGGCGGCCGTCCGAGTAGCGCTCAGCAAGCTCTTCGAGCTTCGCCTGTTGGTCCTCGACTTCTGAATTGATCTCGCCGGAGATGAAATAGCGCGAGCGGTATGGCTCGAGCAGCTCTGACATCCGAGCCGAGCGGGCGGAGAGCAGCTCCAGCACCAGCAGCGCCGGAATCGTGCCCGAGTCCGCGCAGTAGAAGTCGTGGAAGTAGTAATGGCCGGAGACCTCGCCGCCGAACACGGCGTCCTCCTCCCGCATCCTCGTCTTGAAGAACGCGTGACCCACGCGGTTCATCAGCGCCCTGCCGCCGGCGCTCTCTACGGTGTCCGCGACCGCGCGGCTGGCGCGAACGTCGTAGAGGACTGTCGCCCGCGGGTGGCGGCTCAACACGGACTGCGCCAGCAGTGCCGTGAGGAAGTCGCCGTCCACGAACTGGCCCTTATCGTCGATGAAGAAGCAGCGGTCACCGTCGCCATCCCAAGCGATCCCAAGATCGGCTTGCTCCTCGACGACCTTGTCCATGATGAAACGGCGGTTCTCCGCCAGCAGCGGATTCGGCTCGTGGTCCGGAAACCTCCCGTCGGGCTCCCAGTAAGCGGTCAGCGGCTCGAGGCCCAGCTGTTTCAGCAGCGGGCCCACCATCGGGCCGGCCATGCCGTTGCCGCCATCGACCACCAGGCGGATCGGTTTCACCGCCTCCGGATCGATGAACTGGAGTACCGCACGATGGAACTCGTCGTAGAGCGCGACCTCCTCGACCTGTCCGCCGCCGGGAGGCTCGCCCAAACCCTGCTCCACCACCTCACGCACGCGGTCGATCCCGGCGTCGCCCGACAGCGCGATCGCGCCCCGCCTGACGAGCTTGGCGCCCGTGTAGTCCTTGGGGTTGTGCGAGGCGGTGCACATCAGTCCACCGTCCAGCTCGCGCGAGCCCACGAGGTAGTAGAGCATTTCGGTGCCGACCTCTCCCGCGTCGTACACCGTTGTGCCTTCGGAGCACATGCCTTCGCGGTAGGCGGCCGACAGCTCTGGGGCCTCGAGGCGCATGTCGCGACCGAGCCCGATGCGCAGCTCGGCGATCGGCTTGCGCTCGAGCTCAGCCAGCACGTGGCAGAACGCCCTCCCGATCTGCCCCGCGGCCCGAGCGTCGATCTCGCTCCCGTAAAGCCCACGGACGTCGTAGGCCTTGAAGATCTCGGGCGCCAGAGCCATCGGGGCCGGGATGCTAGCCATCCCGGCCCCGATGCATGGGTCCGTGCGCTTAGCGCTGGCGCCGCCGAGGCCCGGCGCCGTGAGCGCTGAGGTGGACGCTCAGCTGCGCGGGGTCCGGGCGATCACCCAGGTTCGCGCCGGCATCGCCACGACCGACACGCGCTGCCCGGCTGTGAGCCGGCCCAGGGTCGTTTTCTTGCCGTCGTCGCGCACCCGGGCATTACCCGGGATCGTGAGGGTGACTGTCTTGTAGGTCGCCTTCTTGGTCCGCTCGGTGATCGTCAACTGGTTGCCGCTTGGCGTCGATTGGATGACTCCGCGGTCAAAGGTCACCGTGACGAATCCCGACCTGGAGGGCACCACCAGATCGCCGTGGACGGCCCCGGCCAGCACTCGCTTGGCCACTCCCTCTCGACGATGGTGGGTCCCGGTCGCGCCGGCGGCGGTAGTGCCGGAGCCCGAAGCCCGGGTCGCTGCGCCGGCGCTCGTGATAGCACCGACGCCGACTCCCAGCGCCACGCACGCCGCCGCAAGCGCGACCAGCTTGTAATGCCGTTTGATGGATCTCATTCCCTGGTACCTCCGGGTGGTCGATTCGGACCGGGAGCGTGGCGGTGAGCCGCAAGCAGGCCGTAAGCGCAATGTCAGCTGCGTGTAAAACCTGCAGGGTGCGGGGGAATCGGCGCCTACGATGTCCGCATGAGCGCGCTGGTCATGGTGGTCGAAGACGAGGCCAATATCGGCGCGCTCGTTCGCACCTATCTGGAGCGGGCCGGGTTTCGCACCGCGTGGGTGCGCTCGGGGGAGGCCGCGTTGAATGAGCTGGGACGCCTGCCGGTGAAGCTGATCGTGCTCGACATCGGCCTGCCTGGCATCGACGGGTTCGAGGTCTGCCGCCGCGTTGCGGGGCGCGTCCCAGTGATCATGCTCACCGCCCGCGACGAGCTGCCGGACAGGGTGGCGGGACTGGAGTTGGGCGCAGACGACTACATCGTCAAGCCGTTCTCGCCGCGCGAGCTCACGGCGCGCGTCAAGGCGGTCCTGCGGCGGGCGAGCGCAGCGAGCCCGGTCGACGATGTCATCGAGCTCGGGCCGGTGAGGCTGGCCCGAGGTCCCCGGGAAGTGCGGGTGGACGGACACGAAGTGGAGCTCACGCAGCGCGAGTTTGATCTGCTCGAGTACCTCGCGCGCCACGCCGGTCAGGTCGTCACGCGCGACCAGCTGCTGGAGTCCGTATGGGGGTTCGTCTCGCCCGGTGAGACGCGTACGGTCGAGGTGCATGTGGCCCAGCTGCGCAAGAAACTCGGCAATCCCAACGTCATCAGGACTGTGCGCGGGGTCGGCTACAAGGCGCCGAGTAGCTGATGCGCCTGCGCCACCGCCTGCTGGGCTACTTCGCGCTGGTGGCCGTTGCCTGCTGCGTGCTGACCGTGGGCGTCGGCGTGCTGCTTGTGCGCCACCAAATCTCGAGCCAGCGGATGAACAGCCTTCAGGTACAGGCCGATGAGCTGGCGGCGTTCGGCGGCGCCCCCGGCGCACTCGGCCCGGGGCAGCACGTCTATGCAGTGGGCAGCGGCAGAGCCCGGATGCTGCGGCGGGCGCGGGCCGGCGCCGTGCTGGCAGCGATCCCCACCTCCGGCGACGGCCAGGGCACGGCCACCGTTGGCAAGCAATCGATTCTGTATGCCGCTCGAATCACGGCGGCAGGCCGAGTGATCGTAGTGCGCTCGGCCAAGCTGGCATTCGGCGAGTGGCGGCCGTTCCTGGGCAGCCTGATACTGGCCGGAATCGGCGGCGTGCTGCTGGCAGCGCTGCTCAGCTTCGTCGTCGCCCGTCGCTTGGCCCGCCCGATCGGCGAGCTGGCCGCCGCCACCCGACGGCTGGCGGCAGGTCAGCCGGAGGTCTCGGTCCCCGTGGGCGGCGAGGATGAGATCGCCGACCTGGGACTGGCGTTCAACGAGATGTCCTCCGAGTTGCAGCAAGCTCGCGAAGCCCACCGGCACTTCTTGGAGTCGGTAAGCCACGAGCTGAAGACGCCTCTGACCTCGATCCGGGGGTATGCCGAAGCGCTTGCCGACGACGCGGTAAAACCGGTGGAGGGCGGGCAGGTGATCGCCGCCGAGGCCGACCGGCTTGAGCGGCTTGTGGCGGACCTGCTGGAGCTGGCGCGCTTCGAGCGGGCCGGGTTCTCGGTGCGCCGCGAGCCGGTCGACCTCCGCGGGGTAGCCGATCAGGCGGCTCAGCGCCACGGGCCGCGGGCCAAGGAGGTGTCGGTTGAGCTGCGCGTGGACGGCGCTCAGCAGGCGCCGGCACTGGGAGATTTCGACCGGCTTCTGCAGGCCGCCTCGAACCTGATCGAGAACGCGCTGCGTCTGACGCCGCGCGGAGGACGGGTGTCGGTGGAAGTGGAGCCGGGGCGCCTGACCGTCAGGGACACCGGGCCCGGACTGTCGGTCGACGACGTCCCCCACGCGTTCGAGCGCTTCTACCTACACGATCGTTATCGCTCAGAGCGGCCGGTGGGCAGCGGGCTCGGCTTGGCGATCGTCAAGGAGCTGGCGGTGGCCATGGGGGGGAGCGTTGAGGCGGCGTCGGCGCCGGGAGCGGGCGCGGCCTTCACGCTGCGGCTTCCGACTGATCCTAGACTTGACTCCCATGTCCGGACACTCCAAGTGGCATTCGATCAAGCACAAGAAAGCGGTCGTCGACGCCCGCCGCGGGCAGCAGTTCACGAAGCTGGCGCGGGCGATCACGGTCGCCGCCCGTGAAGGCGGGGGCGATGCCGACGGCAACCCCTCGCTGGCCCTGGCCGTCCAGAAGGCCAGGGACGCGTCGATGCCCAAGGACAACATCGAGCGAGCAATCGCCAAGGGGACAGGGGAGGGCGCTGACGCCGATCAGATCGCGACGGTCATCTACGAGGGCTATGGACCGGGCGGTGTTGCTCTGCTGGTGGAGGCCCTGACCGACAATCGCAACCGCACCGGGGCAGACGTCCGCCACGCGTTCTCCAAGCACAGCGGAAGCCTGGGCGAGCCAGGCTCGGTCTCCTACCTGTTCGACAAGCGGGGCGTGATTGTGGTCGATGCCAGCCGCTACGACGAAGAGGATCTGATCGCGGCGATCGACGCCGGGGCCGAGGACATCTCGCTCGATGAGGACGTCTTTGAGGTGATCACCGCTCCAGGAGACCTGCAAGCCGTTAGGGCCGCGCTGGAGCAGGCCGGGGTGGACCTCGAGAGCGCCGACGTGACCCAGCGGCCGAAGACGCGTGTCCCGGTGCAGGAGGGGGATGCCGGGCGCCTGATGAAGCTGATCGACGCGCTCGAGGAGGCGGATGACGTGAGCGCGGTGCACGCCAACTTCGACGTCGACACCGGCGTGCTGGAGCGCATCGCCTCATAGCGTCGACCTCATAGCTCCGTGGGGGCTATGAGACAGGCTCACAGAGCCGACCGCTACGCTGCCACGCTTCAGATGTACAAGCGCATCGCGACGACCGTGAGCTTCCTGGCCCTGACAGCGGCTTTGCTTGCCGCCTGCGGCAGCTCGACCAAGACGGCCCCTGGCGTTCAGCTGGCGCCCGGCGGCCCGACCGCCTCCACGCAAACGACGGCCAGCGTCCCGCCCGCGCTGTCGAAGCAACCCGCCGTCACGGTTCCGAAGGGCACGCCTCCCGCACATCTCGTGGTCAAGGATTTGATCAAGGGCACCGGTCAGCGCCTGAACACGGGCCGGACGGCCACGTTCAACTACGTGGGGGTGCTCTACAAGACACGCAAGGTATTCGACTCCTCATGGCAGCGAAACCAGCCGTTCACCACGGCGCTGACGACGGGCAATGTGATTCCGGGCTGGGTGCAGGGGCTTGCGGGCATGAGGGTCGGAGGGCGCCGGGAGCTGATCGTTCCTCCGGCACTGGCCTACGGGAAGGCGGGGCAGCCGCCCACTATCCCGGCTAACTCGACGCTCGTCTTTGTCGTCGACCTCTTGTCGGTTTCTTAGGATCCGAGCGGGGCTCATCTTCAGCGGGTTGCTGCTCCTGCTCGGAAGCCCGGAACCTGGCTCGGTGAAGTGGCTGCCGCTCCTCCACGCCTTTGAACCGAAAGCGACCGGCGAATGACCACGCGAAGTCTTGCTCGGCCTCGTCGTGAACCTCCTGAGTACAGAGCACGCTCCCGGGCCGGGCGCTGCCGGTCACGCGGCTGGCGAGGTTCACCGCGTGCCCGTAGAAGTCGCCGCCCCGGTTGAGGACCGGGCCGCTGGCGATCCCCGCTCGCACGGCAGGTAGGTCTGCGCGCTGCACCGCATCGACCAGCTCAAGGGCACAAGCCACGAGCGGCGAGGTCTCGGCGCTGACGAACATCGCGGCGTCGCCGATCGTCTTGATCAGCTGAACCGGCGCACTTGCGGCCTCGCCCGCCAGCTCGGCAAACTGCCGGGCTACCGTCCCCAGCTCCTCTGGATCGATCTGCCCACCGAGGCGAGTGAAGCCGACGAGGTCGGCAAAGCACACGGTGGCGTCCTCCTCGTTCGCCACGCGCCCACGCTGGAGCTCGGCTCGGCCGATGATCCCGCGGCGTGCGCTCTCGCGCGCGTGCGCGCTCAGTGCAGCGTCCAGCACCGGCGAGACCGACGGCAATAGCTCCTTGGCCATCTCCGCGTAGCGCAGGGCGACGTCCCGCTCGTTGTCGCCTGGCTTCAGGAAGGCGTCGGCGAAGGCGGCTGGTGATCGTCGGCGCAAGCCGGGACATGCCCTCGCCAAGGACCCGCGTGATCTCGATCACCGCGTCCTCTGGAATGCCGGCATCGAGGAAGCGCTTCTGGGCCTCGGCCCCCGCCAGGTCGGCGTCGCTCCACGCACGCTCGTCCGGCTCGACCCCTGGCAATCCCATTGCGCGCCGCGTGCGCAGCAGCAGATCAACAGGCAGTCCGGATTCCTCCGCCACCTCACGGGCGGTGTAGCGGGCGCCGAGGACCCGCTCAACCGGCAGCAGGACCAGACGGTCCTCCTTCACAGCGGCCCGCAGCTCGTCTGCGGTCGCCCCTTCCTCGGCCAGGCGCTCCAGCAGCTCGAGCCGGGCGGTGCGCTCCTGGCCCTCGAGCCCGTCGAGCAGTCCGGCGGCCGCGAAGTCCACGCCGTAATCCTGAACGAAAACTTCTACCCTCGCGGCCCCAGATGCTGTCGATCCTGATGCCGGTGTACAACGAACGCGAGCGCGTGGAGCAGGCGATCTCCGAGGTGCTTGCGACTGAGCTGCCAGCCGAATTCGAGGTGATCGTCGTCGACGACGGGTCCACCGACGGCACACGGGACATCCTGCAGCGCCGTGATTGGGATGAGCGTGTGCGCCTGCTAGAGCACCCCTTCAACCAGGGCAAGGGCGCGGCGATCAGAACGGCGCTCCAGCACGCTCGAGGGGATTTCGCGGCCGTGTTCGACGCCGATCTGGAGTACGACCCCGCCGATCTGGCGCGTCTGATGCCGCCGCTGCTGGACGGCCGCGCAAACGCCTGCTTCGGAGTGCGGGCGTTCGACGGCTACACCAGCCACTCGTTTCTATACGTGCTGGGCAACAAGGCGGTGACGCTCGCTGCGAACGTGCTGTTCAACGTCTATCTGCGGGACATCATGACCTGCCACAAGATGCTCAGAACCGAGCTCTTCCGCAGCTTGCACCTACGCTCGCCGGGGTTCGCGATCGAGCCTGAGATCGCCGCCCGGCTGGTCCAGCGCGGCGAGCGGATCTTCGAGGTCCCGGTCCACTACCGTGCCCGCTCAACCGCGGAGGGCAAGAAGCTGACGGCGCTCGACGGCTTTCGCGTCCTGGGGACGCTGTTGCACTGCCGCTTTACGCGCCCCGAGCTGTAGGGGTTGATCCCCTACCCGCCGCGCGCAAGGCGCAACTTAGCGCCCGGCGGCGGGTTAGAGCAGCCGAATAAGTCCGGAGACCCCAGGGGAGGACGCAATGCGTCGCGTGCGGTGGCTTGTGGGTTTGGTTATGTGCCTGGCCTTGGCAGGCTGGGTCACCGCATTCGCCGGGGCGCAGACAGGGCATGCGGCTGCGGGTCGCGGGCTGACGATCAGCGTCGTCCACAATCCGACGGTCGCCGGGCAGAAGGTGGTCGTCTCCGGGCGCCTTGGGGGCGCCGGTGGCGGCGTCACCGTGACGTTGTGGCGGCGGATGCCCGGTCAGCGCAGTGCGCGCATCTCGACGCGTACCCACACCACCCGCGGCGGCAGGTACTCGTTCACGATGAAGCCAGGTGCGGTGAGCACGAACCGCTACTGGTACGTGACAGGGTCGGGCTTGCAGAGTCGGACGGTGTATGTGCGGGTGCAGGCGGCGATCACGCTCGGGGCCTCGGACTACCAGCCAACCCCTGGCGAGTCCCTGCAATTCTCGGGCCACACCGGTCCCTCGCACGCCAAGCAGAAGCTGGTGCTTCAGCAGAACACTGGCCACGGGTGGCAGGCGCTGGCGCGGCCGTGGCTCGATCGGAACTCGAACTGGGCCACGACGCGGAGCTTCGCCTCGCAGCAGACCGTGCAGGTGCGGGCGTTCCTGCGCGGCGGAACGCGCAACGCCAACTCGTACTCGCCAGTGCTGACCCTACAGGTGCTCTACCTGCACAAGATCAAGCACATCGTGGTGATCATGCAGGAGAACCGCTCCTTCGACACCTACTTCGGCACCTATCCCGGCGCCGAGGGCATTCCTGGACTGGCCGGCAACCCGGGCAGCGTCCCGTGCGTCCCCGATCCATTGACGGGCGGATGCGTCCAGCCGTTCCTCGACCACAGCGACAAGAACTACGGTGGCCCGCACGGCGCCCCTACCGCTTCGGCGGACATCAATTTCGGGGCGATGAACGGGTTCGTCGGCCAGGCCGAAAGAGGCTCCAACTGCACGACCAACGATCCGAGCTGTAGTCCGTGCCAGCAGGGCCAGACCGGCTCATGCGTCGACGTGATGGGCTACCACGACAATTCGGACATCCCCAACTACTGGACCTACGCCGAGGATTTCGTGCTCCAGGACCACATGTTCCAGCCGAACGCCTCCTGGAGCCTTCCCCAGCACCTGTACCAGGTCTCCGAGTGGTCCGCGTACTGCACGAACCCGTACAACGCCTACTCGTGTTCGAACGCGCTCCAAAACCCGAACAGCGACTCGGCCAGCAACGGCGCCAACGACGGGCAGCTGCACTACGCCTGGACGGACATGACCTATCTGCTGCACAAGTTCGGCGTCAGCTGGGCTTACTACGTCTTCGCCGGCAACGAGCCGGACTGCGAGAACGACCAGGCCATGGCGTGCACCGGCGTATCTCAGAACGCGCACACGCCCGGGATCTGGAACCCGCTGCCGTCATTCACGGACGTCACCCAGGACGGTCAGATCCAGAACGTCCAGTCGCTGAGCAACTTCTTCACCGCTGCCAGAGCTGGCGCGCTGCCGGCCGTCTCCTGGATCGACCCCAACAGCCAGGTCTCCGAGCACCCCACCGCGCTGGTCTCGGCGGGCCAGACCTACGTCACCGGGCTGGTCAACGCGATCATGCAGAGCCCGGACTGGAACTCGACGGCGATCTTCCTCTCCTGGGATGACTGGGGAGGGTTCTACGACAACGTCGTGCCGCCCAGCGTCGATCAGAACGGCTATGGCCTGCGAGTGCCGGGCATCGTCATCAGCCCTTACGCCAAGGCCGGCTACGTCGACCACCAGGTTTTGAGCCACGACGCCTACAACAAGCTCATCGAGGACGACTTCCTCGATGGACAGCAGTTGAACCCCGCCACCGACGGCCGGCCCGACCCGCGCCCCGACGTGCGCGAGGCCAGCTCTTACCTGGGCGACCTGTCCAGCGACTTCGACTTCACGCAGACGCCGCGCGCGCCGGTCATCCTGCCGGTGTGCCCGCAGACCGCGCTGACGCCGAAGCCGTCCTGCTAAAGCCTCTGCTGTGGGCGACGGTCGCGTGCCTCGCCCTGGCCGTGCTTTCGGCCGCCGTACTGCCCACGGTCCCCAGTTACGACCCTTGGGCCTGGATCGTATGGGGGCGCGAGCTGGTCGACCCCCACTGGCGCTTCGCTACGGATGGCGGACCGTCTTGGAAACCGCTGCCGGTGGTGTTCACGACGGTCTACGGGCTGTTCGGCGGGGCGGCCCCTACGCTGTGGGTCATCACCGCCAGGGCCGGAGGGTTGCTGTCGCTCCTCGCCGCTTGGCGGCTGGCGTCGAGACTCATTCCGGCCCGCGCGTATGGCTGGCTGGCCGGGACGGTTGCCGTCCTGGGCCTCGTGCTGACCCAGGAGTTCTTCTACTACATGTTCCGGGGGACTTCGGAGCCGTTGCTGCTCGCGGCCGCGCTGTGGTCGCTCGAGCGCCTGACCGCCAGCCGCCACTGGCAGGCCTTTCTGCTGGCGGTGGCGCTGTCGCTGCTGCGCCCCGAGGCCTGGCCGTTCGTGGGGTGCTATTCCGTCTGGCTTTGGTTCAGGCGGCCACGCCTGCGGCCGCTGCTCGCGGCCGGCTTGTTGTCGATCCCGGTGCTGTGGCTCGTTCCGCCCTGGGTGGGCTCGGGCCAGCCGCTACTCGCCGCAGCCCACGCCCGCGCCTACAACGGGAACCTGGGCCAGCATCCGCTGCTCACCGCGCTCCGCCGCAGCCTCGATCTTCAAATCGTTCCTGTGGTGGTGCTGGCCGCCGCGGGGCTCCTCTCTAGCTGGCGCCGGCGAGCGGCGGCGGTCACGGGTTGGCTCGGCGCGGCGGCAGCGGGATGGGTGGCGATCGTCGTGGCGATGGTCGCGTTCGGGTACCCGGGGCTCGAGCGTTTCTTCCTTCCTGCGTCGGCAGTGGCCTGCGTGCTGGCGGGAGCCGGCTTCGCGGCGCTGACACTGGAGGCCGGGGAGCGGGTTCGCAGCATGCTCGGCCGGGGCGCTCCGTACCGTGACGGCAGGAGCTCGCGCTTGCCGCTGGTCGCGAGCCTCCTGACGGCGGTGGTGCTGCTGGGGCTCTCAATTCCCCTCGCCACCTCGAGGATCGATGCTGCCCGCGCGTCGGAGTCGGCAGCCCGGCACGCTGCGAAGCTCCTTGACCAGCTGGCGGCAGCGGCCCGAAGCGCGGGAGGTAGATCAGGAGTGTTCCCCTGCCGCTCGAGTTCTGCGGCCGTGAATCACAGCGCTCAGACGGCGCTGGCCTGGAAGCTCCGCGTCACGCTTGGCCGAGTGGGCACCGCGCTCAAGCAGCCGGGCGTGGACTTCGTCGGGCCGCACGATGTGGCCCTTGGCATCGCCGCGCCAGTGGCCCCAGGCCTCAGCCGACGGGAGCCGCTGGCCCGAGCCGGCGCGTGGCGCGTGCTGCGGGTGACTGCACCGGGACGTTCAGACCCTTGCGTGGGGCGCTGACGCCGCCGCCGATGCCCACTCGCTTGACGACGGTGGTCCTGTTGCCCGCGCGGTCGGTGACCATCAGCTTGATGACGAAGGTCTTCGAGCGCCGATAGACGTGAACGGCCTTGCGCTGGCCGACCGCGATGCTCGAGCGTCTGCCGTCTCCCCACACGATGACGATCGAAGCCACGCCCGAGGCATGTCCGACAGGCCGATCTGTGTAGCGGATATTGAGCGCGACCCGCCGTCCCGGCGCCCCGGTCACCGAGACGCGCACGGACGGAGGCTGCCTGTCGACGACGATCCTCGAGCTGGCCACGGGACTCTGCTGCCCAGCGGGGTTGCGAGCCACGACGTTCCAGTTGTGCCCTCCCTGCGCAAGCGCGTAGGGGGCCTTGAGCGATGTCGCCGTGGTGGTACCCACTGCCGACCCGCCCACGTAGATCGTGTAGGTGAACGGGCCCCAGGAGTTTGTCGGCGGCGCCCAGTAGAGCGCGGGCCGGTTGTTCTTGGTGTAGCTCACGGAGTTGAGCGGCTGCGGGGCCGCGGGCGGCTGGTAGAGCTGTGCGACCTCGATCGCACTCAAGGCGCCCGAGCCCTGCACCCAGGCGACGCCGACGTCGCCGTTGATATCTCCTCCGGCGGCCAGCCCTGCGCTGGCGTTGGCGGCGTATCCGGGATCTGAGAGCACCTGTTCTGGGCCGTAGCCATTGGCCACCGTGAAGTACCGGGCGCGAATGTCCGGGGCCAGGAGCTCGCCCGGGTTGTGCTGCCACGCCACCACAAGCGTGTTCGTCCCGACAGCCGAGGGAACGGGATATGGCGCGCTGGCGTTCGGCAGGCTGTCGACGCGGTACATCGCGTACCAGAAGCCGTTTTGGGTCAGCACGCTCGACCACACCTGGCCCGAGTTGACCTGGGAGGCGGTTGCGAGGCCGTTTCCATATTCGGCCATCGCCACGCGGGGGTCGGCGCCCTGGTCGGTGCCCGGCGTGGTCAGTCCGTCGTTGCCAATCACGCCCTGGTACTGGGAGCCACGCAGCTGGTTGAACAGCACGCGCGACTGCTGGCTGCCGCCGGCACCCAACTTCTCCACGAATACCACGTCGACGTAGGACGAGTTGCCACCGACCGCGGCATACGGCTCGCTCGAGGACAACTCGGTCCAGCCCGAGAGATATGGCAGGTCCGCCTGCTCGTAGACGATGCTCGGCGACGTGTACCACACCTTGCGCGAGTAGATGTGGCCCTGCTCGCCCCACACGACGGTGCCGATGCCGTCGCCAGCCGTCGCCACCACCGGCCTGCCGGTGCCCGTGCCGGCATCGTCGCCCGGAACGGCGTTGAGCGGCGCCGACGCCAGCGCCCACTGCCCGCTGTAGTAGTAAGCGACCCGGATGTCGGAGCCACCGTCGCCGGCCGCGGCGAACGCGAGGTACGCCTTACCGAAGCTGCTCATCTGGAGCGACGGGTTGCTGGCGCCGCCCGCTATCAGTTGAGGCGACTGGTAGCCACCGTTCACGCCCAGCCGATCGACGACGTACAGGCCGCCCCCGTTGATGAACGCCACGAGCAGAAGGCCGTTGCTGCCGGCGGCGATGACCGGCTGCGAGGAGGGACCGGCGAAGCCGGCGTCGACTTCCTCCGCCGTCTGGAAGACACCGCCCACCAGGCGCGAGACGAACACGTGCTGGACGCCACCCAACGTCCTTCAGGTAGACGAGTCCGCCATTACCGTCGCGCGCGATCGACATCCCCGAGAGCCCGACGATGCCATCGCCCGGGCCGTCTATGGTGATCGGCGGGGCCGCGCTCGGGGCCAAGGGCTGCGCCAGCGCCTGGCCGGGGACGACGGCAAGCGCCAGCAGCACGCACAAAACCCCTGCTCTGGCGAGCCGGTGCATTGCCGCTAGAACAGCAAAATCCCGAAATGGTTGCGGCAGTGGCCGGTGTCTGGCCGGGAAGGCGTCCGCACCCCCACGCAGAATGTCTGAGGCGATGATCGTCCTCGGCATCGACCCTGGCACCGCCAGTACAGGCTACGGCGTCGTCGAACGAGCCGGGTCCCTCCTACGTCCGCTGACTCACGGGGTGATCGAAACGAAGGCTTCTCTGGCCCTCGAGCAGCGCCTGACGAGCATCCATTCCCGGGTCATAGAGTTGTGCCGCCGGCATCGCCCGGACGCGCTGGCCATCGAAGAGCTCTACTTCGGCGTCAACGTGCGCACCGCGTTCGCCGTGGGCCAAGCTCGGGGCGTGGTGCTGCTCGCCGCCGGGCAGCTCGGACTGCCGTCCCGCTCCTATACCCCGCAGGCGGTAAAGAGCGCGGTTTGCGGTCACGGTGGAGCCGGAAAGGAGCAAGTGGCGCGAATGGTCTCGCGCCTACTGGCGCTGGGCAGCGACCCGGCGCGCGACCACGCCGCGGACGCGCTGGCGGTGGCGGTCTGCGACCTGAATCGTTCGCCTCTCCGCCGATCGCTGGCGGATCGCCTGCCAGCCGGAACCGCGGTGTGATCGCGCTGATCTCGGGCACCGTTGCCGTACGCCGCGCCAGCCACGTGGTGATCGACTGCGGCGGCGTGGGCTACCAGCTGGCGGTCTCGGCGCAGACTCTGCGGCACGTGCCGGCGGTTGGGCTGCGGGCCACGCTGCACACGCACCTGATCTCGCGCGATGATGGGCTCACGCTGTATGGGTTCGCCACCGAAGAGGAGCGCGAGCTGTTCCTGATGCTCCTGGGTGTTCAGTCGGTCGGTCCCAAGATGGCCTTGGCTGTGCTATCCGGCGGGCCGCCGCGCGAGCTTGTCTCGGCTCTTGCCGCCGGCGATGCACCGCGTCTTCGGGCCGTGCCCGGGATCGGTAAGCGAACCGCCGAGCGCATCATCGTCGAGCTCCGCGAGAAGGTGGGAGCCACGCCACCCGACGAAGTGATCTCGCCGGTCCGTTGCGACGACCCGCGCTCGGTGGCGCGCGAGGGGCTGATCGGCCTGGGTTACGGCGCCGCTGAAGTCGAGGCGCTGCTTGACCAGGCAGCCGGCGAGAGCCCGGAGGAGCTGATCACCGAGGCACTGCGAGTAGCACGACGATGAGCTCGCGTCTGCAAGCGCCCGAGGCACTCCCCGACGAAGACCTCGACCGCTCGCTGCGGCCACGGGGCCTCGACGACTTCGTGGGCCAACAGGCGGTCAAGGAACAGCTGGCGGTGTCGATCGCCGCCGCGGCGAGCCGGGGCGAGGCGCTGGATCATGTTCTGCTTGCGGGACCACCCGGCCTGGGCAAGACCTCGCTGGCACAGATCGTGGCCGCCGAGCTGGACGTACCGTTCGTGCAGACCGCCGGGCCGGCGCTCGAACGCAAAGGCGATATCGCGGCCTTCCTTACCGCGCTCGAGCCCCGGGCGGTGTTCTTCGTTGACGAGATCCACCGGCTGCCGGCGGCGCTCGAGGAGACGTTCTATCCGGCGATGGAGGACCGGCGGCTGCCGATCACGATCGGTCAGGGGGCCGGCGCCCAGGTCGTGACGCTCGAGTTGCCGCCGTTTACGCTGATCGGAGCCACGACCAGAACGGGCCTCCTGACCACGCCGCTGCGAGACCGGTTCGGGATCCAGCACCGTCTCGAGCCCTACTCCCCGCCCGAGCTGGCGCGGATCGTGAGGCGATCAGCCCGGCTGCTGGCGGTAGAGATCGGGGACGACGGGGCGCGGGCCATAGCGCAGCGCAGCCGAGGCACGCCGCGCGTCGCCAACCGGCTGCTCAAACGGGTGCGCGATTACGCGGAGGTGCGTGGCGCCGGGATCATCAACGAGGAGGTCGCCCGGGCCGCGCTCGAGCTCCTGGAGGTGGATCGCGAGGGGCTCGACCGGCTCGACCGGGAGATCCTGCGGACGATCTGCGAGAAGTTCGCCGGCGGACCGGTGGGGCTGTCGACGCTGGCGGCCGCGGTCGAGGAGCAGCAGGACACGATCGAGGAGGTCTACGAGCCGTACCTGCTGCAGCGCGGGCTGCTAGTGCGCACGCCGCGCGGGCGCGCCGCCACGAAACGAGCTTACGAGCACCTGGGCCTAGAGCCTCCCGGGCCGTTGACTCTTATTTAGAGCCTGTCTCATAACCCCCCGCGCACGTCGAGTATGAGGCAGACTCTTATCTGACCCTTCGAAGCCTGAGGCGAGCGCTGGCTATCCTCGCTGCGTGGCTCGAGAGCACTACTTCATCTGCCCGCACTGCGGTCATCGTTCGATGGCCACCGATCGGACTACCGACTTCGGGCGCGAGGTCCGGGGCTGCGAGAAATGCGGCTTCGCCTACCTCTACGAGCTGCTCGATGACTACTACCCGGCGCCCAATGCGGCCTTTTTCTCCTGCGATGCCGAGGGCCGGATCGTCGATTGCGGCAAAGGCTCGTTCGAGCTGACCGGACTCCGAACGGAGCAAGCGATCGGCAGACCGGTAGCGCAAGTGCTCGGCCTGAAGTTCGACGATGGACAGGACCATGTGAACACCGCGTTGGAGTGGGAGGTACGCGTCCAGGGCAAGCCAGTCGAAGTCAGCGCCGAGCGCGATCTGCCGGCCCGAGCCGTGGCTGACATATTTCCCTGCCTACGACGATGACCAGGGTGGGGTGCTGGTCGTGCTGACC
The DNA here is from genome assembly GCA_963756555.1 of uncultured Actinomycetes bacterium. Taxonomy (GTDB): domain Bacteria; phylum Actinomycetota; class Thermoleophilia; order Solirubrobacterales; family Solirubrobacteraceae; genus Palsa-465. The sequence continues at coordinate 127,794 of CAVWOC010000004.1, read as the reverse complement.
CCGACCAACCACCGCTGAGGCCCTTCCGGGCCCGCGGCGACGACCACGACTGCTGCGTCCTTGCCGGCCAGTCGTCAGTGGCCTCTCTCGGTGCGGCCGAACTGACACCGGGAAGCACTAGCATCACGCTCAGCTCATGACCGACCGTCAGCGCCACGGCTTCGTCCTGCTCTTGGTGGTGGGCCTGATCGCCGCCTCCGCCGTAGTCCTGACTCAGTTCAAGACCGTGCTTGGGCTCGACCTGAAGGGCGGGGTGGAGCTCGTTTACCAGGCTCAGCCGACGGCGCAGTCCAAGGTCAACCCGACCTCGCTCAGCCGCGCCGTCGACATCATGCGCCAGCGCGTCGATCAGCTGGGCGTCTCCGAGCCCCAGATCCAGACCTACGGCGGCAATCAGATCTCGGTGGGTCTGCCCGACGTCAAGGACACCACGCGCGCCATTCAGCAGGTCGGCACAACCGCCCGGCTCGAGTTCTACGACTGGGAAGCCAACACGCTGCTGCCCACCGGCAAGACCGTGGCCAGCCTGGGACCCGGCATCACACAGGATCAGACCGCGCAGACGCTCAGCCAGGGAGGCACCGGAGGGCCAGGCGGAGCCAGCGCCGGAATGCCCCTCTACGAGGCCGTCCAGCTTGCTTCAAAGCAACCGCTCCAGGCCAGCTTGGACAACGCACGTGTGGGGCCGCAGTACTGGATGTTCGGCGCTCCTAACAGCACCGCCTGCACGATCGCCGGCAGGTCGTACGGCTACACCCCGACGGCCGGCCAGTACTGCCTGATCTCCGGCCCCGACACCACATTGCAGGACCTTGACAACGGCGTGCCCGCCGGCATCAGCCGCTCCCAGGAGAAGGTGCTCACGGTTCAGCAGGGCACGGTCGTCCTGCAGGCCACGCCGGCGAGCTTCTCTAACCCGCCCAAGGTCTACGAACCGTCGACGCGCTTCTACGTGCTCAAGGACCACGTGGCGCTGTTCGGCAACGACATCACCAACCCGCAGCAGTCGACCGATCAGTCAGGCGCTCCGGACGTCTCGTTCGGCTTCACTTCTAAGGGCAAAGGGCAGTTCCAACGGGTCACCGCTCAGATCGCCCAGCGGGGGCAGCTGATCAACCCGACGGTCAGCTCGGGACAGCAACCCCTATATCAGCACTTTGCGGTCGCCCTTGACCAGCAGCTGATCACCGTCCCGTACATCAACTACCAGCAGTACCCGGACGGGATCCCGGGCGACACTGGCGCCGACCATCAGCGGAAGCTTCACCTCCACCTCCGCCCAGGATCTGGCCAACGAGCTGCGCCTAGGCGCGCTGCCGATCAACCTGAAGCTTATCTCCGAATCGCAGGTCTCGGCCACCCTGGGCAAGCAGGCGCTGCATCAAGGGCTGCTCGCCGGGGCTATCGGTCTGACCGTCGTGGTGCTTTTCCTGCTCTTCTACTACCGCGTCCTGGGCGTCATTGCCACGGCCGGGCTGGCAGTCTACGCCCTCTATTTCTACGCGTTGATCAAGCTGATCCCCGTCACGCTGACGTTGTCGGGGATTGCCGGATTGATCCTCACCATCGGGGTGGCTGCGGACGCCAACATCGTGATCTTCGAGCGCGTCAAAGAGGAGATCAGGGCCGGCCGTTCGATTCGCCAGGGGATCGTCACCGGCTACCGCAAGGGCCTGACCGCGATCATCGACGCGAACGTGGTGACGATCATGACCGCGTTCATCCTGTTCGTCCTGGCAACAGCCGACGTGCAGGGGTTCGCGCTGACGCTGGGGATCGGGACGTTCGTATCGCTGTTCACGGCGGTCATGGCCACCCAGGCGATCCTGATGACGCTCGGTTCCTCGCGGGTCATCTCCCGGGCTTCGGCGCTCGGCGCCGGCGGCAAGAAGCGTGAGTGGCGCTACGACTTCATGGGGGCCTCGCGTTACTTCTTCTCGATGTCGGGCGTGATCCTGCTCGTGGGAGCTTTGGCCATCGGTGGGAGGGGGCTCAACCTGGGGATCGATTTCACCTCCGGAACGCGGATCAGCGTCAGCGTTCAGAAGCCGGCAACACAAAGCCAGGTGACCAAGGTGCTCGCGCAGGCCGGCGCCACCAATCCCACCGTCCAAAAGGAAACGGGGAGCGGAGTCGGCAGCAACGTCTTCCAGATCTCCTCCAAGCAGTTGCAACCGAAGGCCGTCAACCAGGTCAAGAACCAGCTGAGCAGCAAGTTCGGCGTCAGGAGCTTCGACTCCACCTCGGTGGGCCCCACTTTCGGCCGCACGATCGCCAACGCCGCGGTGATCGCGATCATCGCCTCGCTGCTGGTGATCTCAGCCTACGTGGCGCTGCGTTTCGAATGGAAGTTTGCGATTCCGGTGCTGATCGCGCTGATGCACGACCTTTTGATCACCAGCGGCGTGTACGCGCTCACGGGGCGGGAGGTGACGGTCGACACGGTCGCGGCACTGCTGACGATCTTGGGCTACTCCTTATACGACACGATCATCGTCTTCGACCGCGTGCGGGAAAACATCCCGCGGATGCCTCGGGCTGCCTTCTCGCAGATCGTCAACCGCTCGATGTCCGAGGTGCTGACACGGTCGCTGGCCACGACATCGTGCACGCTGCTGCCGGTCATCGCCCTGCTGCTGTTCGGCGGCGGCGGGGTGCTCGGGGACTTCGCGTTCGCGCTCCTGATCGGAGTGGCTTCTGGGGCCTACTCCTCGATCTTCATCGCCTCGCCCGTCCTGACCCACTGGAAGGAGCGCGAACAGGTGTACCGGGCCCGTCGTCATCGACTGCTCGAGGAGCACGGCCGCGTCCCGGCTTACGCCGGCGTCGCCGCCGACGTCGAGCCGTCCGCGCCAAAGCGTGCCCGCCCGCCCGGCAGGCTGACGCAGCCCGAGCCGGACACCGTGTCGGCGGCCGAGTTCGAGCAGATGAAGCGCGATCTCGAGGTCCAGGAGGAGCGCCCGAGCCGCCACACCTCCACCTTGGCCACCCGCCTGGCCCATAGTCCCGAGGCCGAGGCACCGGCGCGAGCCAAGCCAAAGCCCAAGCCCGACGGAGGCCGCGCGGCCCGCAAGCCCGACCGCGGTCGCGCGGCCGGCGAGCCCGACGGAGGCCGCACCGCCCGCGCACCCGACGGCGACGGTGCACCGCCATCCCCGGCTCCCGATATCCCCGAGAACGAGGGCGTGGCTCGTCCCGCGAAGCCGAAGCCCCAAAAGCCCAAGGGCCGTTCCCGCAACCGCCGGCACGGGAGGCGTCGCTGATGGCTCTCTCACCGCCACCGACCCGGACCGGGAGGCGTCGCTGATGGGGATGCTCGCGTGGGTGATCATGGGTCTGGCGCTCTGGCACTTCACGATCTGGCTGCCGGATCGGTACTGGGGCGGCATCGTCGGTGCGTTCGTCGGTGCGCTTGTCGGCGCCGCGGTGTTCGGGCTGATCTTGTCGGGCTTCCATATCCCCGGTCGCCACGCCACCCATCTCTTAACGGCGTTGGAGGCGATCCCTGGCGCGCTGATCGGAATGGCTGTCGTTTACCTGGAAGGGATGCGTCGCGAGCGAGCCGGAGGACCCGGACCGCTCGAGTTGTGAGCCGCCCGGAGGAGCATCGGGGATCTGAGCAGCGGAGGCCTGTGCTGAGGACATGAGCGGTCCGCTAGACCTCTTCACCGCGCCGCTGCGCTCCCTGCTCGGCGTCGCGGAGCGGGACGTCACGGAGCACTCGCCGCTGCACGAGGCAGCAGAGCTCGAGGGGCGGCTGGACCAAGCGGTGAGCGCTATCCACCGTACGGCCGACTCGATGGAGCGCCACGTGGCGGTCGTCGAGACGCTGGCCCAGTCTGTGCCCGCTCTCACGGATTCGGTCAATGCCCTGGTCAAGGAGCTGAACAGCCTTCTCGCGGTGGTGGCTCCAATCGCCGAAGCCGAGCGTGAGGTTTCCCGCGTGGAGCACTTTTTCGGACGACGACGCCACTCCGATGAGGTCACCTCGGCTGGAGGCCCGGGCCAGCCGGCGCCGGGCGGACCGGACACCGCCGGCGCCTGAGCGGGCTCGTCACAACTGCGCACACAGAGAGCGACATGGATGGTTGTGGCTGCCGCGACGCTCGAGTTGACCGAGGACGACGTGGCCTCGATCGAGCGCGCCTGAGGCCGAGCCGCTAGTAGGCGGCCGAATTCGTCGGTCGCGAGGCTGTGCCAGCTCCCTGACGCCGCGTTCCAACTGTGTGGCGGGCCGGGCTGACACCGGCGGATCCGTCGGGGGCGAGGCCTACGCTGCGCTCACCGATGACCGAGCCAGCCCTCCTCAACCTCGCTGCCGCGGGCGAGTCTGCCGCCGAGCCGCGGCTGCTCCTGGTCACCGGGGACCAGCACTACACGCCGCCACCGACGCCCGTGCCGAGGCTGGAGCTAGCGGACTACGACTTCGCGGCCGCCAAGACGCTCGAGCAGCAGCTCGGCGTAAGTCACGTGCTGGCGCAGATCCTCGTCCGCCGCGGCTTCCGTCAACCGCCCGACGTACGAGCGTTCCTCGACGCCAGCGAGGAGCACGACCCTGGACGGTTCGCGGGGATCGAGGAGGCGGTGGACGTCATTGCCCGGCACATCGCCGGTGGCAGCCGCATCACGGTGCACGGGGACTATGACGTCGATGGCGTGTGCGCCACCGCCGTGCTCCTACGGGCCATACGCTCGCTGGGCGGCAACGTGGACTGGTACTTGCCCAGCCGCCTGGAAGACGGCTACGGTCTGGCGGCACGGACAGTCGAGCGGCTGACGGCCCGGGGGACGGAACTTTTGGTGACCGTCGACTGCGGGATCACTGCCGCCAGCGAGATCGGGCAGGCCCGGGCGGCGGGCCTGGACACGGTGGTCTGCGACCATCACGCGCCCCCGGCCGATGGCCGCCTGCCGGACGGGGCGCTCGTGCACCCGGCGCTGAGCGGATATCCCTGCGCCGAGCTGTGCGGCACGGCGGTGGCGCTCAAGCTAGCCCAGGCGCTCGGATCGGCCACCGCCGAGGACGACATCGAACTCGCCGCGCTGGCCACCGTCGCCGATCTGATGCCGCTGCGCGGCGAGAACCGGCGCCTGGTGCGCGAAGGGCTGCGCGCGCTCAGGGCCAGCGCAAAGCCGGGGCTGAGGGCGCTGATGGAGGTCTCGCAGGCGGACCCCAGCGCGCTTGACGCCCGCGCGCTGGCGTTCCGGCTCGCGCCACGGATCAACGCGGCCGGACGGCTGCGGCGTCCGGACGCGGGGCTTGAGCTGCTGCTGACCGACGATCGTCTCCGCGCCCAGGAGGTTGCCGCGGAGCTCGACGCCATCAACGCCGAACGCCGGGCCGTGGAGGAGAGAACGGGGTGGGAGGCCGAGGCGCAGCTGGCGCGCCTAGGCGAGCGCTCGGCATACGTGCTGGCGGCACGGGGGTGGCATCCGGGGGTCATTGGCATCGTGGCCGCGCGGATCACGGAGCGCTACCACCGGCCGGCGATCCTGGTGGCGCTGGATGAGGTGGGCGTCGGCCAGGGTTCGGCGCGCAGCATCCCGGGTTTCGACCTGCTGGGCGCGCTGCATGCCTGCGCCGAGCACCTCGAGCGCTACGGCGGTCATCGTGCCGCCGCGGGACTGACGATCGCCGAGGACCGGCTGACGGAGTTCTCCGTGGCTATCGACCGTCACGCCAGCGCGGTGCTGAAGCCTGAGCTGCTCGAGCCCGTGGATCGAATAGACGCAGTCGTCTCGGGAGGTGAGCTGGGACTGGCCCTGGCTGAGGAGCTCCAATCGCTCGAGCCTTGCGGGATGGGCAATCCCGCTCCGTGCTTACTCGTCCCTGGCGGGCGCTTCTGCGAGCAACGGCCGATGGGTGACGGTCGACACGCCCGCTTCTCGCTCAGCTCGGGGGGCACGCGCGCGCGAGCCGTGGCGTTCGGCTGCGACGGCCGGCTTCCTTGCCAGCCAGGCGAGCCGGTGGATGCCACCTTCAGGCTGGAGCGAAATGAGTGGCGTGGGGTGGTCGAGCCTCGGCTTGTGCTGCGCCACGCCCAGCCGTGCGCGCCGGCTGAGATCCGGGTGCTTGGGGAGCCGGACGCCTATCTGGAGGCGGCGCTTGCGGAGCTCGATGCGCCGCTGCCGCAAACGGGCCGGACAGCGACCCGCCCCTCCACTCCGACTCGCACCAAGATCGACCGCCGCGGCGAGAGCCCGCTGGTCGTGCTGGTCGATGCCGTCTCGAGCGGAGAGCCAGTGCTTGCCGTATGTGCCGACGTGCCCCGCCGACTGGCCGGGCTGAAGGCGCGAGTGGGCGGCTTCTCGCTGGCCTCCTACCACGCCCTGGAGCGCGCGCCAGAGGCCGCCGAGCACGCAGGTCATCTCGTGGCTCTGGACCCGCCTAGCTGCAGCTCGCTGGGCGGTGCGCTCGAGCGGGGGATTGGGTTTACCCACCTGGCCTGGGGGACGCCTGAGCTACGCTTTGCATCGCAGATGCACGAGCTGGAGTACGGTCTTCGCGCTTCGCTCGCAGCGCTCTACCGTGACGTTCGGCGCCGCGGCGGAGTGGCCGGCGAGGAGCTCGGGCCCCTGCTCCGCGGCGACGGTCAGCACGGTCGTCCGGCCCGGCTGGCCGGCAGGCTGATCAGAGTCCTCACGGAGCTCGGGCTCGTCCGCCTCGACCGGCATCTGCTAGCTCTGTCGGCGACGAGCGATGAGCGCACCGCGCTCGAGCGCTCATCGGCCTACCGAGCGTATGCAGCGCGACACGAGGATGGACGGCGATATCTGAGCAGCGGAAATCTCCTGCCAAGCGGCTGAGGACCAGTCGAGGGTCATCGACCCTCGTTCGTAAGCGGGTGCCGGTCGACCAGGTGGACGTCAAGCCGCGAGACGGCGCGACGCGGGCGCAGCTGACGCAGACTGAGTCGCGGCTGCTCTCGGATCTGTTCGCGATCGTCGAGGAGCACGCCGAGCATGCCGCCGCGCCAATCGATCGCGAACGCGTGGAGCAGGCGTTTGTCTACTCCTGCGTGCACCACGCCGACCAGCGCCGTCGCAGCGGCGAGGAGTTCATCAGCCATCCGGTTGGTGTGGCCAAGATCTGCGCCGGAATGCGGCTCGACACAGAGACGCTGTGCGCGGCGCTGCTCCACGACACCGTCGAGGACACCTCGGCTTCGCTGGACGAGGTACGGGACGCGTTCGGCGAGGAAGTCTCGAGCCTCGTCGACGGGGTCACCAAGCTCACCGGTCTCACTTTCCAGTCCCGGGACGAGGCCCAGGCTGAGAACTATCGCAAGATGATGGTGGCGATGGCCTCGGACATCAGGGTCATCCTGATCAAGCTCGCCGATCGCCTGCACAACATGCGCACGATCGCCGCGCTGCCCAAGCACAAGCAGATCGAGAAGGCGCGCGAGACGCTCGACATCTACGCACCGATTGCTCATCGCCTCGGCATCCACGCCATCAAGTGGGAGCTCGAGGATCTGGCGTTCCAAACGCTCCATCCCCGCAAGTACAACGACATCAAGGAGCTCGTCGCCCAGCAGCGTGCCGAGCGCGAGCGCTACGTCAACCAGGCTGGCGAGTACCTGTACAAGGAGCTCGAAGAGCTGAGCATCGACGCGGAGATATCCGGGCGCGCCAAGCACTTCTACTCGATCTACTCGAAGATGACCAAGAAGGGCCGCGAGTTCAACGAGATCTACGACCTCACGGCGATGCGCGTGATCGTCTCATCGCTCAAGGACTGCTACGGCGCCGTGGGGGTGATCCACTCGCTCTGGAAGCCGTTGCCCGGCCGCTTCAAAGACTTCATCGCGATGCCCAAGTTCAACATGTACCAGTCGTTGCACACGACGGTGATCGGCCCCGAGGGTCGACCGCTCGAGATCCAGATTCGCACCCGTGAAATGCACGACCTGGCCGAGTTCGGGATCGCCGCTCACTGGATGTACAAGTCGGGCGGCGGCCGAGGTGGGAACGGTGCCGTGGCCGGAGAAGCGGACGGCAAGCTCAAGTGGCTGCGCTCCCTGGTCGACTGGCAGAAGGATCTGGCCGACCCCGGCGAGTTCGTCGAGACGCTGAAGGTAGATCTGTTCGAGGACGAGGTCTTTGTCTTCACGCCGAAGGGCGAGGTCAAGTCGCTGGCCGCGGGCGCCACGCCGCTCGACTTCGCCTACGAGATCCACACGGACGTCGGCCACCGCTGCGTGGGGGCCAAGGTCAACGGCAAGATCGTCCCGCTCTCGTACCAGCTGCGCTCCGGCGACATCGTCGAGGTGCTGACCTCCAAGCGCGAGCGCGGTCCCTCGCGCGACTGGTTGGCGCTGGTCAAGACCACGCGCGCTCGCAACAAGATCAAAGCCTGGTTCAAAGCCGAATCCCGAAGGGATACGGAGCACGCCGGGCGTGAGCAGCTGCAGGATCATCTGAAGAAGCAGGGACTGCCCGCACAGAAGCTGGTCGGCTCGCCGCTGCTGGCCGACGTCATCCGCGAGATGGGCTTCCGCAAGGCCGACGACTTCTATATCGCGCTGGGCGCCGCCAAGATCTCCGCCAAGACGGTCGTCAACAAGGTCATGCAGCGCCTCAAGCAGGGCGAGGCGGCAGAGTCCGAGCCGACCGCCACCGACGACCTGCTGATGACCCCTCGGCGCCGGACGCGCCCGACGACCTCGTCGAGCCGGTACGGAATCTCGGTGGACGGGATAGACGAGGTGATGCTGCGGCTGGCAAAGTGCTGCCGCCCGGTACCCGGGGATCCGATCGTCGGCTACATCAGCCTGGGGCGGGGGATCACGATCCACCGCGAGGACTGCCCAAATGTCGCCATGCTGCGCCGGGATCCCGATCGCTTCACGCCGGTCTCCTGGGATGGCGACGCCGAGACCTCTTTCCGCGTTGAGATCGAGGTCGACGGCTGGGACCGCCATCGGCTACTGGAGGACATGTCGCGGACATTCTCCGAGGCCGGCATCAACATCCTCGAGGCACGGTGCACCGTCAACCACCCGATGGTCAAGAACCGGTTCGTGGTCGAGGTGGGGGACACCCGGTCGCTGGATCAAGCCATCGGTCGCCTGCGCAACATCGACGCGGTGTTCGACGCCTACCGCGTCACCCCCGGCGCTGGATAGCCACCGATTGTTCGAGCCGACCAGTGCGTAAACCCTGGCGCGGGCTGAGGCCCCCTTGCTCAGGCTAGGGGGCGCGTTCCTGTTCGCGGTGGCACTCGCCGGAGGCCTGTACATCGGCCTTGGTGGCACCGGTGCGGGCGACCCCGGATCCCTGCCGGCGGCGGTGGCCCGGAACCCGACTCAAGTTACGGTCTCTCAGCGCCCGTTCGGAAGACCGATTCCGGCCGGCTTTCTGGGAATCTCGTTCGAGTATCAGGCGGTGCGGCACTACGCGGGCTCGGATCCACAGGCCGTCAATCCCGTGCTGGTCCAGCTGATCCGCAACCTGACTCCGGGTCAGCGTCCTGTGCTCCGCATCGGCGGGGACTCCGCCGACGCCAGCTGGTGGCCGGTTAAGGGCATGCGCCGCCCGCCGTGGGCCCACTACCAGCTGACAGCGGGTTGGAACGCCACGACCAGCGCACTGGCGCGGCAGCTCGATGCTCAGCTGATCCTGGGCATCAACCTGGCCGCCGACAGCCGCGAGGTCGCCGGCGCCGAGGCGGACGCTCTCCTCCGTGGCATCGGCCGCGGCTACATCGACGCTTTTGAAATGGGCAACGAGCCAGAGGTCTACGGCCAGCTGCCGTGGTACAGGGCCCATGGGCGGCTGGTCTACGCCCGCCCATCGTGGTACGGGACCGTGGGACTCGAGTCCTACGCCCGCGACCTCGAGCGCCTGCGCTCAGCGCTTCCGGACGTTCCTCTCGCCGGGCCGGCAACGGGCGGTCACCGCCAGCTCGCCCACCTCCAGCAGCTGCTGGACGTCGTGCCCGGCATGGGGCTCGTCACCTTCCACCGCTATCCCTCGAACCGCTGCTACCGGACGGCCGACTCGCCGCAGCCGCCGACGATCTCGGGGTTGCTGTCGCGGCGGGCCTCGCGCGGGCTGATGGAGGGAACAGAAGCCGATGTCGCTCTCGCCCACCGATATGGCCTGCAGTTTCGGGTCGATGAGCTGAACACGGTGGCCTGTGAAGGCTCGCGCGGGGTAAGCAACGCATTCGCCTCGGCGCTGTGGGCCATCGACGCGCTGTTCTCGATCGCCCGTGCCGGCGTGGACGGGGTCAACATCCACACATTCCCTGGCGCGCGCTACTCGCTGTTTCAGTTTGGTCAAAGCGCCGGCCACTGGCAGGCGCTGGTTCACCCCGAGTATTACGGCCTTGACCTGTTCGTCCGCGCGGCGCCGCCTGGCGCCCGCCTGCTGGCCTTGCGCGTTAGGCACGCCGCCAACATGAGAGCCTGGGCCACGAGAGACCTCGACGGCGTGGTGCGGGTGGTCCTGATCAACGACAGCACGTCCCGGGCGCGGCTGAGTCTGGTGCGAGTACAAGGACTACCGGTGACACGCGCGACGCTCACACGCTTGCTGGCACCGAGCGTCCGGTCCTCGCTCGGAGTGACGCTCGGAGGACAGACATTCGGGACTGCCAACCGGGCCGGGCTGCCGCAAGGGACTCCGCGGGATACGACCGTGTCTCCCTCCGCAGGCGTGTACCGCGTTCCGCTGCCCGCCGCGAGCGCCGCCCTGCTCACGATTCCCTCGGCCTAGGCTGGGTCGGCTCTCAGCCAAGCTCAGGACCGCCGCGTTCGGTGCGGCCATGCTGCGCAGGGCCCTCCCGACCGGGCGTCGGCGGCGAGACCGTGACAGTGCGCACCCGAGACCGCGGCAGCTTGGTGATTACCACCGCCTCGCCGGTGGCCAGCGAAGAGATCTCGTTCGGGTCAACTCTGAAGCGTTCGGCTTGCCGGCGCGTTCCCTGCCCCGTGTCGTACTGCCCGAAGAGCGGGTGGCTCGCGACCCGCCGGGTCTGCTCCCAGACGACTTCGGTTCCGGCCATCCGGGCGACCGTCTGCGCCGAGGCGGGGACGTCCTGGCGGTGGGCGATCTTGACCGCGGTGGAGCCAAGCACCTGATCGCGTAGTCCGCGAGCCGCCCGGTCAAGGTCCGCCAGCTCCTGCGTGGCCAACAGCACGCTGACCCCCGCCTCGCGGCAGCGGGCCAGGAGCGCGATGACGTTGTCGGAGTCGAGCGCCGAGAACTCGTCGATGCCGATCATCGCCCGTGGCGCGTCACGGCCGAGAGATGCTGGCCCGGCGCTCCCGCCCTGAACGATGCCGCCGTCCGCCGAAAGCCGGTGCCCGACCGCCGATACCAGGTCTTGGATCGCCAGCGCCCCCAGCTGTGAGGCGAAACCGCCGTAGGTGCTCGAATTGAGGCTGAACACGACGACAGCGTCGCCGGCCAGCGCCTCGCGTACGTCAACGGCCGACAGCGGGCCGTCCCTCAAGAACCGGCCGGTGTGGGACTCGGTGATCAGCGCCAGGCGGGTCCCCAGCCCGCGGATCGCGCTCAGCTGATCGGGCGTGAGCGCAGCGATGTAGTCCTGCACTCGCATGGCGAAGTCCGGCGGCGTCGCGCGCAGGAGCGCAGGCAGCCGACGGGGCTCCATCAGCCGGGCCACCTCGTCGAGGGTGGCCGGCCGATCCGGATGGACGTGCGCCACCACCTGCAGCACCGTCTGCACGTAGCGCTCGGCGGAGCGCCGGTAGTGGGGTTCGGTGAACTGCTCCGAGGCGATCAGCTTGTCCTTGAGCTCGGTTGCGTTGCCATGCGCCAGGGGATTCCAGATCGATGGCCCGTCCGGCGTCCAGATCGCAAACGGTCTCCCAGCGGCCGCGGCCGCATCGGCCAGTGAGCGCGCAAACGCGGGCGACCCCTTCATGTCGATGGCCACCACCGGCCGTCCCAGGCGCACGCTCTCTCCCAGCAGCCTGAGCAGCGTGGTGGACTTGCCCGCGCCACTGGCGCCGACGATCAAGCCGTGCGCCGACAGCTGCTGGTCGCTGAGCAGTACTCGCTGGCCGTCGCGCTCTGCGCCCAGCGAGACCGCCCCGCTGGGCAGATCGCGCTCCAGCCGACGCCGGCGCCGGGCGGCCAGCTGCGCCTGTCCTGCCACCACGGCGCAGACTGCAGCTACCGCCGCGACGACCGCCCAGGCAGGCGGCGCGATGATCCACGCCACCAGGACCAGGGTCGAGAGCCAGCTGATCACGCGGCGAACCGAGCTCAGCGCTGTAGCTCCTCCCAGCTCGCGGCGCGGGCCGGCTGCCTCCCGGCGCCGCGTCCTTGCAGATGCCCGCTCGACTGCCCCCACCGCACACGCTGCAGCTGAAGACGCCCGGACATTCCGAGCCGATCGGCGGAGGACTGAACTGCACGGGCAACGTTCGGCCGGTCCACCAGGTAGAGCAGCTCGTCAATTCCGCGGTCGGTGCCGTACGCGGCGAGAATGCCCTCCCGGCGGCCCCTGGGCTTTGTCGAGAGCTCGAGCTCGAGCGCCACCCGCCGTCCGTCGTCTGTGACCAGCAGCAGGTCCGGATAGTGGAGCCGCTCCCGACCCCCGGGTCCGAGACCCCCGAGGCGCACGCCGAACTGCCGTGCGCCGCGGCCTTCGGCTCGTGCCGCATAGCCCTCGGCCCCGTCACGCGAGCGCATTTCACGCTCCGAGACGACCTGACGGAGCGGGCCGAACGCCCCGCGGTGTGCTGCCAGCCACAGCCACGCCAGTCCCACATCGTGGTTGAAGTTGCGGACGTTCAGCCGGGACGGTGGCAGCTTGCTGTCGAGCACGTCGAGGCCGCGACGCGTGATCCACCAGCATTTCGGCTGGTGCTGGAAGACCCGCTCGCCGTCGAGGAAGTCAGCCCGCGTCAGTGCCCGCAGGCGTGCGGCGGCGACGTCAGCTGAGACCGAGAGCAGCGCCTGCGCGTGTGCCGCGAGCACGATTCGCTGTTCTGCCACGAACGTGAGCAGCTTCAGATCCCGATCGGTGATCCGCAATCGCGGGCGGCCCGACCGAGATGTATTTCGCCAGGCCACGCCGCGCCGAGATGCCGGGCGCAACTGCTCCATGTCTATATAAGCCGCCAGCGCGCGCGGCTCGCCCCCCGGTGGAGCCGGCGCGGCCCACCCCGCTGACGGAGCGACGCCCGCCCACCCCGCAGACGGAGCGACGCCCGCCCAGCCCGCAGACGGAGCGACGCCCGCCCACCCCGCTGCCGGAGCGACGCCCTAGGAGACGACTGTGATACCCGCCGGGCGAATCGAGAAGCGCGCCTCCTCGACCTCGCCGATGTAGTCGCCGTCGACTTGCAGCGGTAGCAGCCGCTCGTCGCAGGAGCGGACACTCAGCGACGTCAGCCCTGTGAACGGACGCACCTGGCGGTGGCGAACCACCCGCGCCCGGCGCGAGAGCGCCCGCCAAACGATTGTCGGAATGTCGACCACGCTCGCTCGCTCGAGGACGATGCCCGCCAGGTCGCCGCTCACGAGGTCCGCGCCCTCGCCCATATGAACCGGCCGCCGACCGAAGTAGGTGTAGGGGTCACCGTTCTGGATCAGAGCCGTGACGCCCTTGACCCGCTCCTGGCCCAGGCTCACCTCGAGCCGAGGGGGACGGACCAGATAGCGGCGGTTGAACGTCCCGACCGCGACCCAGCTGTAGTACCACTCCCCGACGCGCGCCTTGAGGCGCGGGTGCGTATCAACCCGCTCGACCACGCTTGCGTCGAGCCCCAGCCCAGCAGAGAACAGAAACCAGCGGTCGTTGACCTGTGCAAGGTCGAGACGGCGGGGGCGCCAGTCGTCAGCGAGCCGCAGCAGTTGCTCCGTCGCGTCGACCACGTCGGTCGGGATTCCCAGCATCCGGCAATACACGTTCGTTCGCCCCCCGGGCAGGCAGCTCAGTGGCGTGTCGGAGCCCGCCAGGCCATTGGCGGCCTCGTTCACGGTCCCGTCGCCGCCGAAAGCCACCACCACGTCGTAGCGCTCGCGGGCTGCCTGACGGCAGATCTCGGTGGCGTGATCGCGCGACTCGGTGTCAACCGCCACCACCTCGTAGCTGCCGCGCAGCGCGTAGACGACCAGATTCTTGAGCCGATCGGAAACCGTCGTGGCATACGGGTTGACGATGATCAGCATCCGCTTGCTGGGAGCACGCGATCCGAGGCCGAGGATCGCCTCGAGACGCTCCACGGATTCAGAGGTAGCGGCCATGGCCTGAGGCCTCACAACACCGCCCGCCAGGGCTTGTTACTCAGCCTGGCCGATCAAGCAATCCGTAGGGGAAAGGCGGGTCTGGCTGGGGCCGAGCGCGGGGTCCTCGCTCACGAAGGACGGCCGGTCTGGGTGGGGCCGAGCGCGGCGTCCTGGCTCACGAAGGACGGCGGGTCTGGCTCGGGCTGAGCGCGGGACGTATAACGCAGCAAATCGGCCGCACCAGCTCGGGGTTTTCGCACATAAGCGTCTCTGACACGCTTATCTCGCAAAGAGGCGGTCGCCCCGCCCGATTTGCTGCGAAATGCATCCCGGGCGAGGGCCGCTATCACCCGGGGCAGGCTCACGCATCGTGGAGGGCGGAGTCGACCGCTCACGCGTAGCTGGCGCCGGCGATCGAGCCCCCCGCACGGGCCAGAGCACCCCCTGGTTGACCGTCAAGCTTTCCGGCTATACTTACCCCTGCATAGCTGTACTGCATCCAGAGGGGTGAAGGGACATGGCCCTGTGAAGCCCCGGCAACCTCCCGTCAAGGGAACGGTGCCAATTCCATCAGGCTCCAACGACAAGCCTGGGAGATGTGGGAAAGGCGGTTTCCAGGACCTCCGACCACAGACCCCGGCGGAGGTTTTTTTGCATATGCCGCCAGAGTCGCTTCGCTGTAAAGAATGTAAGACGACCTATCCGCTCGACGCGAGGTTCGTGTGCGAGCAATGCTTCGGTCCGCTGGAGGTGGCCTACGCGCCACTGGACGGCGCCGACCCCGACGAGCTCAGACGGCGGATCCAAGCCGGTCCGCAGTCGCTGTGGCGCTACGTCGATTTTCTGCCACTGGCCGACGAGCCGACCGGCACGCTGAAGGCCGGCTTTACGCCGCTGTTGCGCGCAGACCGCCTGGCCGAGGAGCTCGGCCTGGACGAGGTGTGGATCAAGAACGACGCCGCTAACCCGACCCATTCCTTCAAGGATCGCGTGGTGTCGATCGCGCTGGCCCGAGCCCGCGAGCTGGGCTTCGAAACGCTGGCCTGCGCCTCAACCGGCAACCTCGCCAACGCCGTCGCAGCCCACGCAGCGGCCGCGGGGCTTCAGTCCTACGTGTTCATCCCAGCCGACCTCGAGGAGCAGAAAGTGCTGGCCACCGGGGTCTACGGCACCAATCTGGTCGCCGTGAACGGCACCTACGACGACGTCAATCGGCTGTGCACCGAGCTCTCGGCCGAACACGAGTGGGCTTTCGTGAACATCAACATGCGGCCCTACTACGCAGAGGGCTCAAAGACGCTGGCATTCGAGACGGCCGAGCAGCTCGGCTTCTCGCTGCCCGACCGGGTGGTGTGCCCGATTGCATCCGGGTCGCTGTTCACGAAAGTTGCCCGTGGCTTCGAGGAATGGCTCGAGGCCGGCTTGCTTCATGGTCGTGTTCCGACCTTCAACGGCGCCCAGGCCGCTGGATGCTCTCCGGTGGCCACGGCATTCACCGCGGGCCAGGACTTCTGCCGTCCCGTTAGGCCGGACACGATCGCCAAGTCACTGGCCATCGGCAATCCCGCCGATGGGCCCTATGCACTTGACCTCGCCCGACGCTCGGGCGGCGCGATCGACTCGGTCTCGGACGAGGAGATCCGCGCTGGGATTCGGCTGCTTGCGCGGACCACGGGCATCTTCACCGAGACGGCCGGCGGCGTGACGGTCTCGGTGCTGGCCAAGCTCGCGGAGCGGGGCGACATCGATCCCGAGGAGCGAGTGGTCGTCTACATCACCGGCGACGGGCTGAAGACGCTCGACTGCGCCCGGGGGACGTTCGAGACCTGGGAGATCGAACCCACTGTTGAGTCTTTCGAGCGGGCGAGCGAGCAGCTCGCGGTCCCGGCTTGATAAATAGTTCCAGCGCGATGGCCGTCAGCGTCAAGATCCCGACCCAGCTGCGGGCCGCGACCGACGGAGAAGCGACCGCCGAGGTCGAGGGGGCCACAGTCGGCGAGGTGCTGGACTCCCTGTACGAACGCTACGGCGAGCTTCGGAGCCGGATCGCCGAAGACGGCGGCCTGCGCCGGTTCGTCAATGTGTACGTGGGCGGCGAGGACATCCGCTTTCTGGACGGACTCGAAACTCCGGTCTCGGACGGCGACGAAATGACGATCCTGCCCGCAGTGGCCGGCGGCTGATCATTATTCCCAGGCGCGTATACGCGGCCCTAGGCCGGCTGGCACCGGGCCGAGCCGCGAGCGCTGGAGGCTGACGCCGCCGCTATTGGCTGATGCCTAAGCCGGGCCGGTCGGGGGTGGACGCAGACACGTTCACCCCCACCGGGCAGCTGACGCCAGTCCCGCCGAGGCCGCAGTACCCCCACGGGTTCTTGTGCAGGTACTGCTGGTGGTAGTCCTCGGCGTAATAGAACGGCCCCGCCGCCGCGATCTCGGTCGTGATCTCGGAATAACCCGCGGCATGCAGCCGCTCGTGGTAAGCCTGGCGTGAGGACTGGGCCGCCTGGTGCTGCCCCTCGCCGCTCCAGTAGATCGCCGAGCGGTACTGGGTGCCGATGTCGTTGCCCTGGCGCATGCCCTGGGTCGGATCGTGGTTCTCCCAGAACAAGCGCAAAACCTCGGAGTAAGCGATCTTGGCCGGGTCGAAGACCACCAACACCACCTCGGCGTGGCCCGTGCGCCCGCTGCAGACCTCCTCGTAGGTGGGGTTGGGCGTGAAGCCACCGGCGTAGCCGACCGCCGTCGTGAAGACGCCCGGCGCCTGCCAGAAAACGCGCTCCGCGCCCCAGAAGCAGCCCATTCCGAGCACCGCCCGCTCCAATCCCTCGGGAAACGGCGGCCTGAGCGGAGTTCCCAGCACCGCGTGCCGATCGGCGACCAGCATCTCTTCCTGGCGTCCGGGCAGTGCGCTGTCCGCGCCGACCATCGCCGTCTTGTGACCGAGACCGAACACTTCTAATCCAAAGGGTAGACGGTGTCCGTAGGCCGTTCCGGCGCCCCCGCCGGAACCGGATTTCCTCAGGACGTCCCGGCGCCCCCGTAAGAGGCGGGCGGGCTGGCAGCGCCCTGGGCCTGCGCGATCTGCTGGAGCAGGGCCGACGGGCTTGTGCCGCCAAGCACCCGCAGGCGCGGCAGCGTGAAGCGGTCCTCGGACGGAGTTGCCCAGCCCGGGATGACCGTGGTGGAGCCGACGAAGCCGGCCGCCTTGACGGCGTCGATGACCGTGGCGTTGTAGTGGCCCGACGGGTAGCAGAACCAGTTGACCGGCACGCCATAGCGCTGCTGGAGTCGCTGCCGGGCGGTCGCCACCTGATAGTGAAGCGCTGAGGCCGACAGCGTTATCAGATCGGCGTGGCTTATACCTTGGGTGTCGAGTTCCCATCCGGCGGCGATCAGGCCCCGGACTTGACTGTCGATCAGCCCGCCCTGGGAGGGGGGCAATCCAGTCAGCTGGATGTTCTCGTCGCCGACCCATCCCAGGCTTCTGAGCACCGGCAACGCATTCTGGTATTGCGACTGGTAGCCGTTGTCGAACGTCAAGACGATCGGCTTGCCGGGGCCGAGGGGCACGCCTCGGCTCCAGTCTGCCTCCAGCTGGTCCATGGTCACGGCATGCCAGCCCGCGGCCTTCAAGGCCTTCATCTGTGCGGCGAACTCGCTGGCCGGCACGTACAGCCCCGGGAACTTAGCTCCTGGCGGCGGCGGATTGATCACGTGGTACATGAGGATCGGAACGGTCGTCGTCCCGGGTTTTCCGGTGGCGGCCCCCGTGACCGTGGAGCGCGGTAGTGAGCCTTTGGCGGACGTGGCGCCGCTCCCCCGGG
This sequence comes from uncultured Actinomycetes bacterium, assembly GCA_963756555.1. Taxonomy (GTDB): domain Bacteria; phylum Actinomycetota; class Thermoleophilia; order Solirubrobacterales; family Solirubrobacteraceae; genus Palsa-465. Next base: position 109,754 of record CAVWOC010000004.1, on the reverse strand, counting down.
CGGGGGCCTGGTGCGAACGGCGGGCCGCCGCCGTTCGCGACACCGATCCGCCGCCTGACGACGACGAGCCGCTTGCGGCCACGGCGATCACGGCCACAATCACCACCGCCGCGAGTGCGCCGACGGCCACCATCCGGCGGCGCCTGATCTGGCGACGGCGCTCTTGCGCGTAGCTGGGAAGCCTCGGTGGAGGAGGCTGCATCGGCACGAGCGTATAGATTCACGCGGCGTGATCGAAGCTGCCGTGACGCGGATTGCTCGCAGCCCGGACGGCGTTGAGCTGTCATTGCTTGAAGCCGGCGATGCGCAGCGCGCCACGGTCATCTTCATCCACGGGTACCCGGACACCAAAGAGATGTGGCACGCCGTCATGTCGCGGCTTGCCGACCGCTTTCACCTGGTCGCCTATGACGTCAGGGGGGCCGGCGCTTCAAGCGCGCCTCGCGGTCCTGCGGCCTACGACTTCGAGCGTCTGGCGGACGATCTCGAAGCGGTGATCGACGCCGTGGCTCCCGGGAAGCAGGTTCACCTGGTGGGCCACGATTGGGGCGCGCTCCAAGGGTGGGAATTCGCCACGCTCGAGCGTTTCCGCGGCAGGCTTAAATCGTTCACGGCCATCGCCTGTCCATCGCTCGACCAGGTGGCGGCGGCCGGACAGTCGCTGATGATGCGGCCAACTCCAGGCCACGTGCTCCAGCTGGTCCGGCGCCTGCGGCGCTCATGGTACGTGCTCGTGCTGCTGACGCCCGGTGGTCCCACGCTTGCCTGGCGCGGGCTCCTGGGTCGAGAGCGCTGGCAGTGGCTGCTGCGCAACTACGAGCGCATCCCGCGCGAGCAGGCCTCGGCGCCCACGGTGGTAGCCGATGGCCTGCATGGCGCAAATCTCTACCGCCGCAACATTCCCCGGCGGCTGATCTCGCCGCGAACCGACGCGGTGGCGCACGTGCCCGTTCAGGTGATCGTGCCCACTCGCGATCACTACCTCTCACCGGAGTACTACTCGCAGGCCGACCACGTGGCGCCGACACTCAAACGGCGCACGATTGCCACCACGCACTGGGCGCCAAAGATCAAGCCCGGGCTCGTGGGGCGCTGGATCGGAGAGCTGGTGGACGAGGTCGAGGGCGGCGCGCCGCTGCGCTCCAACCGTCCCTGGGTGCGGGGTGGCGGGCCCCAGCAGCTCAGCGGACGGACGGCGCTCGTGACCGGCGCCGCCAGCGGAATCGGGTTCGCCACCGCCGGGGCGCTCGCCGAACGCGGCGCAAATCTGCTGCTGGTCGACCGTAACGCCGAGGCGCTGGAGCAGGCCGCGGCCGCCATCCCCGGCTCGTTCACATTCGCCTGCGACGTCAGCGACGAGCAGGCGATGGAGCGGTTGTCGCGCAGCGTAATCGCCGAGCACGGCGTCCCCGACGTGGTCGTGAACAACGCTGGCATTGCCGTGGCCGGGACGTTCATCGATACCGGGTTCGACGACTGGCGGCGGATCGTCGGTGTGAACCTGATGGGAGTGGTCCATGGCTGCAGCCTCTTCGGACGGGCGATGATCGAGCGTGGGGAGGGCGGTCAGCTCGTCAACACGGCCTCGGCGGCGGCGTTCGCTCCGACCAAAGAGCTGGCGGCATACTCCGCGACCAAGGCCGCGGTGCTGATGCTCAGCGAGTGCCTGCGGGCCGAGCTGGCACCGCACGGAATCGGCGTGAGCGCCATCTGCCCGGGCTTCATCGCCACCGGGATTACAAGTGCGGCCACATATGTGGGACGCAGCAGCGCCGAGGCCGAGGCGATCGCTGAGCGCGTCACCCGCCTGTATGAGCGTCGCAACTTCACCGCCGAGCGGGTGGCCCTGGAGATCGTGGACGCCATCGCCCAGGACCGGCCCGTAGCCGCGGTGACGCCGGAGGCGAAGCTGATGCGGGCTATGTCGCGCCTGTCGCCAGGCACGCTGCGGCGCATAGCCCAGCTCGACGCGCTGCCGAGCTAGCGGGACGTCGCGCCGAGTGGGCGTCGCGACGCCGAAGTTCACTCGCCGAGCAGCGACCGCAAAGAAGGACTCCGCACGGGGCCGACGAAACGGCACGACATGCTGCTGAAGAGAAACCCACCACGCATCGAGTTGCGTGCCGCCAACACTCCGCAAGGCCTCGAGCACCTGCGCTCGCACTGGGTGGCATTCGTCCGCTGGCTGCAGGCAAACAAGGTCGAGTACGTCCTGATCGGGGCGGTCGCCGAAGCCGTTCGTGGCAACGCCCGTGCCGAGGGCCCGGTGACGATCGTGCCCGCGCCGTATCGCCGTAACCTCGAACGGCTGGCGCGAGCATTGGCCGCAGAGCACGCCCGGGAGCGCGTCGAGACGAGCGACGGTGCCGGGGCCGACCCGGTGCCGGTCAAGCTCACTGCCGAGAAGCTGGCCCAGGACACCCGCTGGACGCTGCGCCTTGGGGCGCACGACCTCGACATCCAGTGCGGCGTCCGCGCTGCCGGCGGCGGCCCTGGCACGCCCAACTATCAGGAGCTGCTGTACGAGGCGGCCCGCTACAGGCTCGAGCCGGAAGTCACGGTCGAGGTTGCCTCGCCCGAGGACATCGAGCACTTCTCGCATTTACGGCGGACCGGCGTCGCTCCGGAAATAAAGATCACCCGCCAGGCACAGTCTCCCCACGAAGCCCCAGCCGGGGACCAGGCCACGGGGACGGCCGAGCGGCGGCCGCAGCCCACCGAGCGCGACAGCGATTAGCGGGGCGGCGGCGCCCAGCTAGCGTCGCAACCCGCTCCCAGCCCCCAGCTACTCTCACTGAATGCCGAGACGCGCCATGCTCGGCGCCGGCTGCGGCGCTCTGCTGTTGGTCCTCACGTGGGTGCTGGCATTTCACGTCGGCCTGGTCAAGCACGCCGACCAGTCGATCTACATCGGGTTTGGCGGTCTGCGACGGCCTCGCGTCAACTCCGTGGCCAGGTTGGTTGCCGACCTCTGCAACCCACAGCCCTACGTCTACCTGACAGCCGTCCCGGTGCTGATGGCTTTAGTCCGTCGCCGTCCCAGAGTGGCGGCGGGAGTGGCGGCGATCCTGTTGGGGGCGAACGCGACGACCCACCTGCTGAAGCCGTTGCTCGCCGAGCCGCGCGCGGCGTCGCTGTTCGGTGGCCAGGCCCCCGTGGGGCCGGTGTCATGGCCAAGCGGACACGCGACGGCCGCCATGTCGCTGGCACTGTCGTTGCTGGTGGCGTCCCCGTCCCGGTGGCGTCCCGTCGTCGCGGCGCTGGGGGCCGCGTTCGCGGTCGCCGTCAGCTACGCGTTCTTGACTCTGGGCTGGCATTACCCGAGCGACGTGCTCGGAGGGTTCCTGGTGGCCGGCACGTGGGCACTGCTGGCCGTGGCGGCGATCTCAGCTGCTGATCGGCGCTGGCCGCGCCGGAGCCTCGGCTCCCCGAGGCCGGACCGCGTCCCGCTTCGCGATGCACTTCGTCCGCCGGCGCTGGCGCTGCTGGCCGGGGTCGCGCTGGCCGCGCTGATCTTCGTCGCCCGGCCTCACGCCGTCATCAGCTACGCGCAAGCGCACGAGGCCTTCGTGCTCGGCGCCGCGGCCATCGGGGCTCTTGGGCTCGTGGTGGTCACCGCGGTGATGCTGGTCTCGCGGCGCTAGTCGACACCGGTCAAAGACCTCAGCGGTACTTGCCGGGCTCCCACAGCGGTTCCTGTCCCTCGTTGGCTCCCCGGCTGAGGATGAACAGGAGATCCGAGAGGCGGTTTAGATAGCGGACGACCTCGGGATTCAGTTCGTCGCCGCAGGCGATTGCCAGTCGCTCCGCGCGCCGGCAAACCGTACGACAGACGTGGAGCTGGGCGGCGGCGGCGCTGCCGCCGGGTAGCACGAACGACTTCAGCGGCTTGAGAGTCTCGTTGACCTCGTCGCAGCGCAGCTCGAGCCACTCCACCTGCTCGGGGATCACGCGTAGCCGCTCGCGATCACTGTCTGGCTGCTCGGGCGCCGCGATGTCGGCGCCGACATCGAACAGGTCGTTCTGGACCCGCCGCAACCAGTCCGCATACCGTTCGGCGAGCCCCTTGACCGTCAGCGTCAGACCCACATGGGCGTTCAGCTCATCGACTGTGCCGTAGGCCTCGATCCGGGGGTGGGTCTTAGGCACCCTGCTCATGTCGCCCAGATGCGTCTCGCCGCCATCTCCCAGGCGGGTATAGATGCGGGTCAGGTTTACGGTCATCGCTCTGCTCTCCAAACGCTCGCTCGCATGTGGTGGCCCTGAACGCTACGCCTGGAGGGCGCGGAGCGGTACGATGGCCGCCGTTCAAGGTCGGTGGTATGAGAAGCCGGTGTAAGTCCGGCGCGGACCCGCCACTGTGATCGGGGACGCCTGCCGCATTCGAGCCACTGGACGACGACGTCGACCGGGAAGGCGCGGCGGGTAGGCCCGTCAGCCAGGAGACCAGGCGCCGACCAAACCGCCAACAAGCCCTCGTGGAAAGGGGTGGCCCTCTATGAAGTACAGCAAGTTCCTAGCCGTGGTCGGAGCGATCGCGTTCACCTCGGCAGCGTCGGGAGTCGCATTGGCAGCACGGTCGGGACCGGCCGTCAAGGTTGAGGTCAAGAGCCTTACCAAGACACTGCTTTCTTCGACCGGCGTGCATGGCGAGAAAGGCTCGATCACCAAGGGTGGAACACCCAGCGGCAAATGTCCGGCAAGCGGCGTCGCAGGAGCACTGGACGCGGCGACGCATCACCGCTGGGCAGGAAAGTGGTACTCCAGTGTGCCGGGCATCTTCATCACCTCGATTCTGGGCGTAAAGCCGAAGAGTCCGGACTACTGGAGCATCGTCGTGAATGGCAAGACGGCCAGCAAGGGAATCTGTTCCATGAAGCTCCGCGCCGGCGAGACGCTGCTGTTCAAGGAAGTCAAATAGGGCTCTGACTCGTTTCCGTACCTACGGACACGCACCAGTCCGGAGGCAAGGGCTGGCATGCCATTGAGGCCCGCGGCCGCGGCGATCGTCTGTGCCCTGGCGGCGATCGTCGCGGGCTGCGGCCTCGGCCCGGGCTCCGGCACCTCCGACGTCACGCTGACGGTCACCCGCGACTTCGGTACCCAGCCACTGTTCTCCCTCCAGCGCAGCAGCGTCGCCGGCTCTGAGACCGTGATGCGGTTGCTGCAGCGCTCGGCGCGCGTGGATACCCGCTACGGCGGCGGCTTCGTGGAGTCGATCGACGGACGGTCGGGCACCGCCGCTCGCCGCGACTGGTTCTACTACGTAAACGGCATCGAGGCTTCGGTCGGCGCAGCCCAAACCGCCGTTCACAAGGGCGATCGCATCTGGTGGGATCTGCACGACTGGAGCACCACCGATTCGGTCCCGGCCGTCGTCGGCTCGTTTCCCGAGCCGTTCGTCCACGGCGTCGGCGGCAAGCGCCTGCCGACGGTCGTCGAGTGCGCTACGGACGTGGGGGCGGCTTGCACGCGGGTTTCCACGGCGCTCCAGCACGCCGGCGTGCCGGCCGCCAGCCAGGCGCTGGGCACCGGGTCTGGAACCGACAGCCTGGCGGTGTTGGTCGGCACCTGGAGCGACCTCAAGCGCTCGTTCGCCGCGACGGTGATCGAACAGGGTCCCGGCGCCAGCGGCGTATACGCTCGGTTCGCCGGTCCGGGTCAGGGCTCGCTTCAGCTGCTGAGCCCTCGCGGCAGCGTCGCGCGCACACTGCATGCGGGCGCCGGCCTGGTGGCCGCCACCGCTCAAGGCTCGGGTGAGCCCACCTGGCTCGTCACCGGGACCGACAGCGCCGGAGTCTCGGCTGCCGCGGCGTCGCTGACTGCCGCTCGCCTCGACGACCACTTCGCGCTGGCCGTGGAGGGGCAGTCGTTTCTGCCCGTGCCGCAGGACGGAGCGGCGTGAGCTATCGCCGCCTGGCAAGCCCCCTCCACGCGGCACGCGCCGCCGCGTCTTGCAGCTGGTGTCTGGCACTTGGGATCACGGCGCTTGCCTTGTCCAACCCGCTCGCGCTGGGAGCGGTCACGGTCGCCGTCTTGCTGGCGGGCGTGGCGGCTGGGGTGGGCAGGGAGCTCCGTCGCGCGGGGCTGTTCGCGCTGCCGCTGGGCTTGGCAATCGCGCTGATCAACGCGCTCGTCACACGCGACGGGCTCACTGTGATCGTCCGCCTCGGACAGCTGCCGGTGCTCGGCCACACCGACGTGACGCTCGAGGCCACTGTCTACGGCGGGATCCTGGCCCTGCGCGCCGTGGCGCTGGTCATGTGCGCCGTGCTGTACACCACAGCCGTCGACCCCGACGAGGTGCTCAGACTGTTCCGCCGCGTGTCGTTTCGCTCGGCGCTCACTGCCACCCTCGCCACTCGCATGATCCCATTGCTCGCCCGGGACGCCAGGCGGCTGGCGGACGCCCAGCGCTGCCGCCCGGGACGGCCGCCGACGCGCGCCCAGCTAATGCGGGTGGCCACCACCGGGATGCTCGACCGCGCGCTCGAGGTGGCGGCCGCCCTCGAGGTCCGGGGTTACGGGGCCGCTCGCCGCCCGCCTCGTCGGCGGCGTCCTTACTCCCGGCACGACATTGCCTTCGGCGCCTCTGCAGCCGCCGTGCTGGCGCTGGCGCTCGCCGCGCGGGCGCTTGATTTCGCGCCGTTCGCCGCCTACCCCGCGCTGCATTGCTCGACGGGCGCCAGCACGATAGCGCTGGCCGCGGCGATCGTCATCGTGGCGCTGGCCCCGTTCATCGACCGGCGGGGGATCGAACGGTGAGCACGCTGGCTCTGGATCGCGTCACCTACCGCTATCCCGGCGCGGCGCGTCCCGCGCTCGACGCTGTGTCGCTGGAGGTCGAGCCCGGGGAATTGGTCGTGCTCGCCGGGGGATCGGGCTCCGGCAAGTCGACGCTGCTGCGAGCGGCGAACGGGCTCGTGCCGTATTTCCACGGCGGAGAGCTGGCGGGAACCGTGATCGCCTCCGGGATGGATACCCGCCAGCACGGCCCCGGGGAGCTGGCGTCCGGGGTTGGCAGCGTGTTTCAGGATCCAGAGACGCAGGTTGTGATGGGTACGGTGCGAGCCGAGCTGGCGTTCGGGCTCGAAAACCTCGGGCACTCGCCCGCGGCGGTCGCCCGGGGCGTGGAGGAGGCAGCGCTAGCGCTGGGGATCGCCGCGCTGCAGGAGCGGGAGACGAGCACGCTGTCGGGCGGGGAGCTACAGCGGGTGGCGCTCGGCGCGGCGCTCGCGGTCCGGCCCGCGCTGCTGCTGCTCGACGAGCCCACGTCGCAGCTCGATCCCGTGGCCGGCGACGAGCTGATGGCGGTACTACGCCGGCTCAACGAGGACCTCGACGTGGCGATCGTGCTAGCCGAACATCGGCTCGAGCGCTGTCTGGCCGCCGCCGACCGAGTCGTGGCGCTGGACGCCGGCCGGGTCGTGTGCGACGAGCCCCCCGAGCGGTTCCTTCGCTGGGCGCCAGCCGAGCTACAGACCCCGGGGGCTCGGCTGCTGCGTGGACTGGGGATCCGTCCGGTGGCCGGGGTCAAGGCCGCTCGCGCTGCCCTGCGCGAACACCACATCGAGCTCAGGGCACCAGTCCCCGCAGCCGAGGAGCCACGGTCGAGGTTGCGGCACGACCCCACAACGCGCGGGCGCAAGCGGCCGGCGCCGGCGCTTCGCTTCCACCACGTTTGGCACGAGCTGCGCCGGGGGCCGGTCGTGCTGCGGGACGTGGAGCTCGTACTGCGGGAGGGCGAGCGCGCTGTGCTGATGGGCCGCAACGGAGCCGGCAAGTCCACGTTGCTGCGGCACGCGGCCGGGCTGATGGAACCCACGCGCGGGCGGGTCGAGCGCACCGGTGAGGTGGCGCTGCTGCTTCAGAATCCGGGCGACTACCTGGTCCATGAGACCGTGGCCCAGGAAGCCTCCGCGGCCGCGCTCGAATCGGTGGGGCTTCGCGAGCACTCCTCCCGCAACCCGCGGGATCTATCCGGCGGCGAGCGCCAGCGAGTGGCGCTGGCGGTGGTGCTCGACTCGTCTCAGGGACCGCCGGCCGTCGTCTGCCTCGATGAGCCCACTCGGGGGATGGACCGAGCCCACAAGCGCGACCTGTCCGACACCCTGAAGGCGCTCGGCTCGGCGGTGCTCGTGGCCACGCACGATCCCGAGTTTGCAGCCGCGTTCGCCGAGCGCGTGATACTGCTGGCGGATGGCTCGCCGATCGCCGACGCGCCGCCTGACGAGGTCTTGACCGGCGGCACCTACTTCGCCACCGAAACGGCGCGGATCACCGGCCTGCTCACGCCTGAGCGGGCACTGTCTGTGCTCAGAGAGCGGGAGGTCCTGCTGTGAGCTGGCAGGCGGGCGCATTCGCGGTTCTGGCCGCCGCGCTGGCCGGCGGCTTTGCCTGGTATGAGCGCAGCCGGCCGGACGCCCGGCTCGTGGCGCTGGTGGGGACGCTGGCGGCGTTTGCGGCGCTAGGCCGGATCGCGTTCGCCGCGGTCCCCAACGTCAAACCGACGACTGACATCGTGCTGATCACCGGCTACGCGCTTGGCGGAGCGCCAGGGTTCGCCACAGGGGCGATCGCCGGATTGGCTTCAAACTTCTTCTTCGGTCAAGGACCCTGGACTCCGTGGCAGATGGCCGGGTGGGGCGCCACCGGGCTGCTGGGGGCGGCATTGGCGCTCCTTCTCGGGCGCCGGCCGAGCCCCAACCGCTGGCTGCTGGCGGTCGTTTGCGGGGTGGTGGGGTTCGCGTTCACGGCGTTACAGGACTTCGGGGACTGGATCACCTACAGCGACCACAGCCTGGCCCAGCTCGGCGTCTACATCGGCCGCGGGATCGGCTTTGACTTCGTCCATGCCGGGGGCTGCGTGGCGTTTGCGCTGCTCTTCGGACCGGCGCTGGCCCGCACCGTGGCCCGCTGCGCCTCGCGATTGCAGGTCCGGTGGATCCCGCTCGAGCGGGTAGCTCAGCCGACAGCGATCATCATTGCCGTCGTGGCACTGAGCGGGGGCTTGTCGCTTGCAGCCGCTGATGGCCCTCCGGCGGCCCAGGCCGCGAGCACGCCCGCCGGATACTTGCTGGCGGCGCAGAACGCGGACGGCGGCTTCGGTTCCGCCCCCGGCAGTGCCTCCACCACGCTCTACTCCGGGTGGGCAGCGCTCGGCCTCGCTTCCGCCGGCTACAACCCGCGAGATTTACGGCACGGTGGGTCCAGCCTGAGCCAATACATCATCGGCGGCGAGGGCTCGGCGACGGATCCCGGCTCGCTCGAGCGGACGATCCTCGCGCTGCGAGCCGCTGGCCTGCCGGTCGGAAGCCTGATCGCGAAGCTGCGGAGTGACATCGGCGGCAACGGCTCGGTCCAGGACCAAGTGAACCTGACGTCTTTCGCGGTTCTGGCGCTGCGGGGGGCAGGCCTGGCGCCGCCGACGAACATGCTGGCCTGGCTGGGCCGTCAACAGGACGCAGACGGCGGCTTCAACTTCGCGACCCGAGGCGGCCCCAGCGACGTCGACGACACTGCTGCGGTGCTCGAGGCGCTGGCCGGCACCGATAGCTCGGTGAGCTCCCGCGCCGAGCGGTTCATCTCCGCGCACGAGAACTCCGACGGTGGTTACCCCAGCCAGCCGGGGAGCTCCTCCAACGCGCAGTCGACCGCGTGGGCGGTCCAGGGGCTGGAGGCGGCTGGTCAGAGCAGCGGCTCGCTGGGGCGCCCGCTCACGTACCTGCGCTCGCTGATCGCCTCCGACGGACACGTCCGCTACTCCCGCGCCGGCGATCAGACGCCTGTGTGGGTCACGGGGGAGGCATTGATGGCCTTGGAAGCCAAGCCCTTGCCGCTCGGCCCGGTGCGAACCGTCGCCACGGCCACGCCCACGGCCAGGGCCACGCCACACACCCGGGCGCCGGCCGCGGGCACAGCCCCGAAAAGCACTCCCCACCCCCTCCCGACGGCGCCCGCCGTCAGGGCTCCCCGCGCCAGGAAATCGCCGTTGCTGCGCCAACTAGCGGCCGATCTCGGCGCTGCCGACGCCCTGGCTCTGGCACCTGTCGGATAGGCAGCGCGTCACGGTAGCCGATAGCCTCTCGCGCCCATGCGGATCGGCGTCCCGAAGGAGACAGCGGATGGCGAGCGACGGGTAGCGCTTGTGCCGGAGACCGTCCGCAAGCTGTCCGCCAGCAGCGGCGAGGAGGCGGAGCCGATCGAGGTCGTCGTGGAGCGGGGGGCAGGAGCCGGAGCGCTGATCCCCGACCAGCAGTACGAGGAGGCCGGCGCCAGGCTGGTCGACGATCCCTGGCAGGCCGACGTCGTGGTCAAGGTCGCGCCTCCCAGCGGGGAGGAGATCGGGCGGCTGGGATCGGACACCGTCCTGATCGGCTTTCTGCAGCCGCTGACCAACGGCGACGGCGTTCGGGCGCTCGCGCAGGCCGGCGTCACCAGCTTTGCGCTGGAGGTCGTTCCCCGGATCAGCCGCGCCCAGTCGATGGATGCGCTCTCCAGCCAGTCCAACGTTGGCGGCTATCGAGCAGCGCTGATCGGTGCCCAAGAACTCGGGCGCTTCTTTCCGATGCTGATGACTGCCGCCGGAACGATCCGGCCGGCCACCGTCCTGGTGCTGGGCGCCGGTGTGGCGGGGCTGCAGGCCATCGCCACCGCTCGCCGGCTGGGCGCGGTCGTGCAGGGGTTCGACGTTCGGGCGGCGGTCAAGGAGCAGGTCGAGTCGCTGGGGGCCACGTTCTTGGAGTTCGATCTGGGTGGGGATCTCGAGGGCACCGGGGGCTACGCCAAAGAGCTCACCGAGGAGCAGCAGGCCCGCCAGCAGGAGCTGATGGCGGAGGCAATCGGCAAGGTCGACGTGGTGATCACGACCGCGCTTGTTCCGGGCCGCCGCGCCCCGGTGCTGGTCACCGAGGAGGCGGTTCAGAAGATGAAGCCCGGCTCGGTGATCGTCGACCTAGCCGGCGAGGCGGGCGGCAACTGCGAGCTCTCGGAGCCGGGCGAGACGGTGATCCGTCATGACGTCAAGATCCTGGCCCCCCTGAACGTGCCTTCGACGATGGCCGAGCATGCCTCGCAGCTCTACGCGCGCAACATCGAGTCGCTGTTGGGCCTGATGATCGACGAGGGCAAGCTGAAGCTCGACTTCGAGGATGAGATCATCGCCGGGGCCTGCGTCACACGGGAAGGCGAGATCGTCCACGAGGGCGCCAAGGCGGTCGCCGGGGCGGCCAGCGCGCACTAGTGCTCGCCACCGCAAATACGCTCGGACTTACGGCGACGACGACTAACTAGGAGGGATCAGGTAATGGACCGACTGGTAATCGATATCGCCGTGCTCGTGCTCGCGGGATTCGTCGGCTTTGCAGTGATCTCGAAGGTCCCGAACACTCTGCACACGCCGCTGATGTCGGGGACCAACGCGATTCACGGGATCGTGCTGCTCGGCGGCATCCTGACCATCGCCGCCTCCAGCGGAGCACTGGAGAAGGTGCTGCTGGTGATCGCGATCACGTTCGGGACGATCAACGTCATCGGCGGCTTCTTGGTCACCGACCGGATGCTCGGCATGTTCAAGCGCAAGGACCCGCCGAAGACCGACGAGCAGGAAGACGGTCAAGGGGCCAGCGCAGCCGGCGGTGACGGCGCGGGTCCGTCGCGGGCGCCGGAGGCTTCGGGCCAATGATCGTCACTGCCGTCTTTCTCCAGAGCCGCAACTTCATCGATGTCTGCTACGTCGTGGCCTTCGGGCTGTTCATCTATGGGATGAGCGGCCTGACGGGTCCACGTACGGCCGTGCGGGGCAACAAGATCGCAGCGGCCGGAATGCTGCTCGCGTTCGTGGCCACGCTCCTGGGCCACGGAGTGCTGCACGGCTCGGCCACGCCGTGGGAGATCGCGCTGGGCGTCGTTCTGGGAACGGCCATCGGCGTCCCGGCGGCGCTCAACGTGCGGATGACGGCCATGCCTCAGATGGTGGCCCTGTTCAACGGCGTCGGTGGCGGGGCCGTGGCGTTGATCGCCTGGATCGAGTACCGCCACCACTACCAGCTGGGCGCCGGCGACTGGTCGCTGCGCGCCGAGATCCCGTCGCTGTTCGCAGCGATCGTGGGCTCGATCTCGTTCTGGGGCTCGAACATCGCCTTCGGCAAGCTGCAGGAGATGTTGCCGGGCCGCCCGATCAAGCTGCCTGGGCAGGCCTTCATCAACGGCGCGCTGTTCGTCATCTGCGTCGGCAGCGCCGTCGTCCTGGCCGCTGGCACCCACTCCCAAGCGCTGTTCATTATCGGGATCCTGCTTGCGGCCGCGATCCTCGGCAACATGGTTGTGCTGCCGATCGGCGGTGCGGACATGCCGGTCGTCATTTCGCTGCTGAACGCGTTCACGGGCCTCTCCGCCGCGGCCACCGGCTTGGCCTTGGGCAACACGGCGATGATCGTGGCGGGCATGATCGTCGGCGCCTCCGGCACCATCCTCACCAACCTGATGGCCAAGGCCATGAACCGCTCCGTGCCGGCGATCGTGGCCGGAGGCTTCGGCGGCGCGGTCGCCGCTCCGACCGGCGCCGCGGAGACCGGGGGGACCGTGCGCTCCACCTCGCCCTCGGATGTGGCGATCCAGCTGTCCTACGCCCGTCAGGTGGTGATCGCTCCGGGATACGGGATGGCAGTGGCCCAGGCCCAGCACGCGGTGCGAGAGCTCGAGAAGGCGCTCGAAGCCAAGGGGGTGGAGGTCAAGTTCGCGATCCACCCGGTGGCCGGCAGGATGCCCGGACACATGAACGTGCTGCTGGCCGAGGCCGACGTCCCCTACGACCTGTTGAGGGAGATGGACGAGATCAACCCAGAGTTTCCGCGCACGGACGTCACAATCGTGATCGGCGCCAACGACGTCACGAACCCGGCGGCCAAGAACGAGCCTGGTTCGCCGATCTATGGCATGCCGATCCTCGAGGTCGACCAATCGGGCGCGGTGATCGTGCTCAAGCGCTCGATGGCCTCAGGCTTCGCTGGCATCGACAATCCGCTGTTCTACGACCCGAAGACCTCGATGCTGTTTGGCGATGCCAAGTCGTCAGTATCGGAAGTGACCTCGGAAGTGCAAGCCCTCTGAGCCCTGCACGTGTGAGATTGCGCTCGCATGTCGTCCAGCGCTCCGGATAGAGTCGCTTTGAAAAGGATCTAGGAGCGAGTAATGGGTATAGACACCAACCGGCTGACGGCGATCCCGTTGTTCTCCAACCTCTCCTCAGAGGAAGCAAAGCGGCTGGCGGCGTTCGCCACCGAGACCAGCGCCGCAGAAGGCCAGATCCTGATGAAGCAAGGCGACTACTCCACCGAGCTGATCGCTGTCGAGGAGGGCACCGCGGACGTGATGAAGGACGGCGACAAGATCGCCTCGCTCAAGGAGGGCGACCTGATCGGCGAGATGGGCCTGCTATCCCGCGAGCCCCGGAACGCCGACGTCATCGCCACCTCGCCGATGCGGCTGCTCAAGCTGACCCACTGGGAGATCCGGCGGATGTCCGAAGACACGGTGGAGAAGATCAAGAAGGTGGTCGAGGAGCGCCGCGAGGCCGGGGTCGCCGACCCGGCAAACTAGGCATCGCTGAGCTTTCGGGCGTCGCGCTCGGCGCCCACCCAACCCCGGCCTGCCACCTGCGGGCGAGAGCTTCCCGGATACCCTCAAACCGATGCAGTCTCGGGAGCGTGCGGTCGCCACGATGTCCGCCGAGCAATTCGACCTGGTGGTCATCGGCGGCGGAATCACGGGCGCTGGCGTGGCGCTCGACGCCGCCGCCCGGGGCTACAGCGTGGCGCTCGTGGAAAAGGCCGACTTCGCCTCCGGGACCAGCAGTCGGTCCTCGAAGCTGATTCACGGCGGCCTGCGCTACCTGCAGCAGTTCGACCTCGGGCTCGTGCGCGAAGCGCTGCTCGAGCGCCAGCTGCTGGTGCGATTGGCGCCGCATCTCGTGCGCCCGCTCAAGATCGTTGTGCCGGCATTCGAGGGTGCCAGGCCAGATCGCCTGACCGGGCTGGGGCTGAACATGTACGACGTGATGGCTGCGCCACGGCTGCGCGGGCGGCGCGCCCCGCGTGGCGCGGGGGAGGACCGGGACGCAGACTGGAGCCCGGCGCGTCACCGCCAGATCTCGGGTCCTGAAGTAGTGGAGCTGCTGCCGGCACTGGCGGCGCGGGGCCCGACCGGCGGCTATCTGTTCTACGACTGCCAGACCGACGACGCGCGGCTTGTTCTGACGGTGCTGGGCGAGGCGGAGCGCTTCGGAGCAATTTGCGCCAACCGGCTCGAGGTGGTGGAGCTGCTGCACGACGACGGTGCCGCCGGGGGGGTCGTGGCCCGGGACGCGGACAGTGGGCGGGAGCTGACGATCGCCGCCGACAACGTCATCAATGCCACCGGCGTGTGGGCCGACCGGATCAGCCCCGAGGAACTGCACGCCGAGGCCGAAGCGCCGATGATCCGTCCCAGTCGCGGCACGCACATCACGATCGCCCGCGAGGATCTGCCGCTGATCGCCGGGGCGATCGTCCCCGCCGGCCATGGGCGGACGATCTTCGCACTGCCGTGGCTAGGACGGAGCCTGATCGGCACCACCGACAACGACTACCAAGGAGATATCGACCACGTCCGCCCATCCTCCGAGGACATCGCCTACCTGCTGGAAGCCATCAATGGGTTCTTCGGCACGAGCCTCTCGGAGGACGACGTCACCGGGGCCTACGCCGGAGTACGGCCGCTGATCGCCACGGGTGACAGCCGCAAGTCGGTGGACATCTCGCGCAAGGCGGAGCTGTACGAGACCTCGAGCGGCCTGATCACGATCACCGGCGGCAAGCTCACGACCTGGCGGAGGATGGCCAAGCTGGCGGTGGACCGCCTAGTGGAGCGCGACGGACGCCAGGCACCGTGCCGCACCGATGAGATCCCGCTCGGGCAGAGCGTGGACCCAGCGGTGCTGCGGCGAGTGCAGGGAGTACCCGACGATGCCTACAGAGCGCTTGCCGCTCGCTATGGCTACGCCGCCCAAGCGGTGCTCGAGCTCGCCGCCAACCGCGTCGAGCTGGCAAAGCCGATCCTGCCGGGACAGCCGGACCTCCTGGCCGAAGCGGCCCATGCCGCCCGGGAGGAGCAAGCCCGCACGGTGACCGACATCCTGGTGAGGCGTACGCGGCTCGGCTTGCTCGCAGCTCGCGAGCTGTGCCGCGACGCGAGCCCGGTGGCGGCGAGCGTCGCCCGGGCCATGGCCTCGGAGCTCGGTTGGGACGACGTTCGCGTACAGGAGGAGGCGCGGCGTTTTCGAGCCGAGGCGGCCCAGGAGGGGCTCGTTGCGGAGGCCCCGGTGGGGGCGGCTTGATCGCTCCCGGACGCGACTTTCGGATTCGCGGCGAGACGCTGCGGCTGGGAGGCCGGCCCTGGTTGATGGGCATCGTCAACGCCTCTCCCGACTCCTTCTCCGACGCCGGCCTGCATCACACGCTCGAGCACCGTGTCGCGCTGGCACGCTCGCTCCTCGATGCCGGAGCGGAGATCATCGACGTCGGCGGCGAATCCGCCGTCACCAACCGCCCGGCGGTCGACGCGGAGGAGGAAATCGCACGGGTCGTACCGCTGATCGAGCGCCTCTCCGGCGAGCTCGGGGCCCGCGTCTCGATTGACACCTACAAGCCGGATGTGGCCCGGGCCGCAATCGCTGCCGGAGCGTCGATAGTCAACGACATCAGCGGCCTGCGCGATCCGGGCCTGGCCGAGGTATGCGCCCAGACCGCTGCGGGTCTGATCCTCATGCACACGCGTGCGGCGCCCAAACAGAAGCTGCTCGATCCGGCGCGTGACGGCCAGGTCGTTGCGGATGTAAAGGTCCTGCTCCGGGAGCAGATCGAGCGGGCCACAACGCGCGGCGTGGCGTTCGAGCAGCTGATGCTCGACCCGGGCCCAGACTTTTCAAAGACCCCGTTTCAGACCGTGGCGGTGCTGCGCTCCCTGGCCAGCCTGCACGAACTAGGACGGCCCTTACTGCTGGCGGTGTCCCGGAAGGACTTCATCGGGGCGATCATCCGCCGCCCGCCACGTGGCCGTCTGGCCGGCACCCTGGCGGCCGTGGCCGACGGCGTAGCGGCGGGGGCGCATGTCCTGCGGGTACACGACGTCGCCGAGGTGGCCGATTTCCTCGCGGTTAGAGCAGCGCTGACCGGCGAGGTTGAGCTCGATACGGCGCTCAGGTTGAGCGACGAAATCCGCTGGGAGCAGGGTTGAACGGCCGGTGCGCCCAGCGGTACGACCGCTCCAGGCGCTAGATTCAGGACCGCAACTGCACCGCCGGTCACTGCTTCAACGCGACCGGAGCTAACCGCAACAAAAGGAGGACAGATGTCCGTACTGGATCGCGCCGCGCTCGAAGACAGCCCGCTGGCCGATCTCCACGCGATCGCTTCGGAGCTCTCGATCGACGGTTACCGGCGCTTTCGCCGCGAGCAGCTGATCGACGCCATCCTCGATCGCCAGCAGGGTGTGGAGTCCCCCGACGCCACCCTGGCGGAGGACGAACAGCAGCAGGAGGCCGCAGAGAGCAGGCCGCGCCGGCGTGGCGGACGCCGGGGTGGGCGCAGCCGGGGCGCCAGCGCCGAGGCCGGGGACCAGGAGAACGAGGCCCCGAGCGAAGCCGCCCGCATACGAGCTCCAAAGTCGGAGCCCGAGCCGGTCGACGCCGAGGGGTCCACCGGTGCCACGGCCGAGGAGCCCACCGAGGCGAGGGCCGACAAGCCCACCGAGGCGAGGGCCGGGGAGCCCACCGGTGCCAGGGCCGAGGAGCCCACCGACGCCAGAACCGGACGGGAGGAGGAGATCGTGGAGGGCGAGGTGGAGTTGCTACCAAATGGTTCCGGGTTCCTGCGCCTCGCCCCACCCGAGGCCTCAGACGACGACGTCTACATCTCCGCCGCTCAGGTCAAGCGCTGCGAGTTGATCTCCGGCGACCGCATATCGGGTCCCCGCCGGGCCCCGCGGCGCTCCGAGCGTTTCGCCTCGCTGGTCAGGATCGATGCAATCAACGGCCGGCCCGCCGACGAGCTCGCCGACCGCACGCGCTTTGATGACCTCCCGGCTGCATTTCCCAGTGAGCAGCTTGTGCTGGGAGCCGCAGAACCGACGCTGGCGGCGATCGACGCGCTGGCGCCCATCGGCAGGGGGTCGCGGGCGGTGATCGTCGGCGCTACCAGAGCCGGTAAGACGCTGACGCTCCGCCGGATCGCCACAGCGCTCGCTCCCCAGACGGGTCTTCAGACACTCGTGGTCCTGGCCGGAGTGCGGCCGGAGGAGGTCGACGAGTGGCGTGCAGGACCTGCGGCACCCGAGCAAGCCGTGAGCCTTGCCGCCTCAGCCGATGTCCAGGACCAGGCCGTGACGAGCGTTATCGACCATGCACGGCGGCTCGTGACGCGCGGAGGCGACGTAGTCGTGCTGTTGGACACGCTGGACGGCCCACATCCACACTCCGCGCGCCGAGCGCTAGCCGCGGCCCGGAACGTCTCCGGCGGCGGCTCGCTCACCGTGATCGCCACCGCCTCCCGGCCGCTGGGTGGCGAGACCACCGTGATCGCGCTCGACGCTACCCAGACCAATGGCCCCGAGCCGGTCGTGGACGTGGCGCTGACCGGTACGCTGCGGCCCGAGTTCTTGGTCGGCGAGGAGGGCGTCGCCGCGATCGCGCGGGCGCGCGAAGAAACGATTCGCTAGCGGCACGACCGCAACGTACGCCCACAGCACGGGCGCGCCCAAAGGCCCGGTGGCTAGTAAGCGGTGCAGCGAGACCGGTGGCGGGGAGAGGACTTATACCGCGCCTGCTGGCCGCGACGCCAGAGCAGACCGTCCAGCGAGGCCGCCGTGCTGCCGGACCGAGCGGCGGCGATCAGCTCCACGGCATGGAGCGCGCAGGCCCGGATCTCCACCTCGTCGGGAGCGCCGTGCTCGAGCAGCTCACCGCGCTCTATCCGCGCCACGAGCGCGGGATCGAAGACCAGGATGCCGTCCATCCGCAGCACGTGAGGGACGAGGTTGTCGGCGAACATCGTCAGCCGCTCCAAGTCGCTGAACGTCCCGACCCCTGCGCCAGCCAGGTCGGCGGCGACTAGCTGCGCCCGTTTGAGGAACGGGAGCTCGATTTCGTCGTAGGTGGAGCAGTCGGCAAACGACGGCCAGCCGGCCAGCCGCTCGACGAGCGACAAAGCCGAGCCCTGGGCAGCGTCGACGAGTGCGGCGAAGCTTCCATCGCAATCGCACATCACACGCTCTCCCAGGTCATTGAGAGATCGCGCGAACAGCTTCATCAGCTCGTGCTCCTGATCCTGGCCCAGGGCTTGCGCCATTTCGCCGGCGCTCAGCTCGGCCAGCTCCGAAGCCCCCCAAGGTCCCTGGGAAGCGAACCGCTCGCGCACGCCGATAGCCACGGTGAAATAGCCGCTGCGCCCCTCGCGCTTTCGGAGCGTGGGAAACCAGCCTGAGCCGAAGTTGATGGCATCAAGCGTCAGCCAGAAAGCCGCGAGCTCCTCGCGCGTTCCCGACAGGAGGTGCGCCTGAGGATCGGGCGGGTCCGCGTCATGCCCTCCGAGCGACAGACCGCTCGCGTAGCCTGGGATCGCCCCATGGTCGATCCTCACCGAGCGGGCGCGTTCAGCCACACGCTCACAGGCCAACCGCAGGCTGCTCAGCACGTCCACCGGCCAAGGATGACCGACCAGTGGCGTCGCTACCGTTGAGGCCTTAGTGGAGGCGACTAGCACGATCGAGCATTTGCTTTCGGGCCTCAACGGTCCCCAGCGGGAGGCTGTCACCTACGGCGAGGGACCGCTGCTGATCCTGGCCGGCGCGGGGTCGGGCAAGACGCGGGTTCTGACGCACCGGATCGCCTACCTGCTCGCCTCCGGGGCTGCCCAGGCAAGCGAGGTGCTGGCGATCACGTTCACCAACAAGGCGGCCCAGGAGATGCGGGATCGGGCGGCGTACCTGGTCGGCCGCCGTATCAGGGCCATGTGGGTCATGACCTTCCACGCCGCATGCGCCCGAATGCTGCGCGCGCACGCCGACCGCCTGGGCTACACGCGACAGTTCTCGATCTACGACCAAGCCGACTCCCGCCGGCTGGTCAAGCGCTGCATCGACGAGTTGGGGTTCGACCCCAAGCGCTTCACGCCCGCCGCGGTCCAGTCACAGATCTCGGATGCCAAGAACAAACTGCGCGACGCCGACGCCTACGGGCGCCTGGTGGGCTCGTTCTTCGAGCAGACGGTCGCCGACGTCTACCGCTCCTACGAGCGCGAGCTACACCGCATGAATGCCATGGATTTCGATGACTTGCTGGTCCGGGCGGTCAACGTGCTCGAGCTCTTCCAGGAAGTGCAGGACGCCTACGCCCAGAGCTTTCGTCACGTGCTAGTCGACGAATACCAGGACACCAATCACGCCCAGTACCGCTGGCTTCAGCTGCTGACCAAGGACCGGCGCAATCTGATGGTGGTGGGCGATGATGCTCAGTGTCTGGTTAAGGGGACGCTCGTGACGATGGGCGACGGGTCATTGCGTCCGATCGAACAAGTGCAGGCTGGAGATGAAGTCATGTCTGGATACGGCAGCGGCGACTTTCGGCCGGCGAGGGTCCTGCGAGTCCATTCTTCAAAGCGCCGCAGTGGCGTGAAGATCAGGACAACCTCCGGCCGGACAGTCATCAGCACGCCGGAGCACGTGCACTTTGCGGGATTTCTGCTTGGGAGGACGCCTCAGCTTCACATGACCTATCTGATGTGGCGTCGAGACCGCGGTTTTCGGCTCGGCACCTCCCGGACATACACCAACGGCCAAGTCAAACCTGTCGTGGGAGTAGCCCTCCGGTGCCGCAACGAACGCGCCGATGCGTCGTGGGTTATCTCAACACACAGTTCCGAGTCAGAAGCGAGATACGCAGAGACCGTCCTGTCGCTTGAGTACGGCATCCCTACCTTGCCCTTTGTGGCGAGGAGATACGACGGATCCGATGGTCGCTCACTGGTGGGTAATCAGCGTTTGCTCGATCAGCTGTTCTCTCAGCGCGACACCGGCCCGCCTGCTCGTCGGCTGCTTGCAGACCACGGGCTCTCGTTTGAGCTCCCGCATTTCCATTCTGGCGGCTACACGAGAACCGAGGTACGAAGGCGGCGGCTATCGATCGCGCTATGCGGGGATCGACGTGGGTCTAAGCCAATGCATCGAATAGCCCTCTTCGGTTACGACGATGAAGGGCGACAACGCCTCAGCGACATGGGATTGAGCGTCCGTCCGGCGCGTCGCGGGTCCGCTGGGTGGCGCTTCGAGACCGCCTCCGCAGATATGGCAGCAATCACCGAGCGAGCACAAGAGATCTCGCGCGTTCTCGGACACGTCGCAATCCGGCCCGTGGCTAGGCTCGGATCCAACGCGCAGGAGCTCGCATCTAACTCGCTTCCTTTCACTCCTGCTGGGTCAGTTCGCCCGGGAATGGTGATGTTCGACGACAAAGGTGGCTACGACGTGGTCGAGTCAGTCGAGCGAGTGAGGCTCGATCATCCCGTCCACGACCTTGACGTCGAGCACACCCACAACTTCGTCGCCAACGGACTCGTCACCCACAACTCCATCTACGGCTTCCGCGGCGCCGACATCAGCAACATCCTGGACTTCGAGGACTATTACCCGGACGCCCACGTGGTGAAGCTCGAGCAGAACTACCGCTCGACCCAGAACATCCTCGACGCCGCCAACGCTGTCATCGCCAACAACCGGGGGCAGAAGCACAAAGAGCTGTGGTCGGAGCTCGGGGCCGGCGATCCGATTCACGTTCGCGAGCTCGACGACGAGCACGCCGAGGCGCGGTTCGTCACGGGGGAGATCCAGCGCATGGTGGACGAGGGCAGCGCGCGCTCGGAGATCGCCGTCTTCTACCGCACCAACGCCCAGTCCCGCGTCCTCGAAGACACGCTGGTCAGGGCGGAGATCCCCTATCAGGTGATTGGTGGCACCAAGTTCTACGAGCGGGCGGAGATCAAGGACGCGGTCGCTTACCTCAGTGTCCTGGTCAACCCTCAGGACGTGGGCGCATTCACGCGGATCGTCAACGCTCCGCGGAGGGGGATCGGTTCCACTTCGATGAGCCGCTTGCTGTCGTTCGCCAACACCACCGGTCTGTCGATCTGGGATGTGGCCTCGGAGCCAGAACAGGTTTCGGACCTCGCCTCGGCTGCGGCTAGGGCGCTGCGCCGGTTTATGGGCATGATGCATGTGCTGCGCGAGCGCTCGGGGAGCACGGTCTCGGTAGCTGCCCTGCTGCAGGAGCTGTTGCGTGAGACCGGATATCTGGAAGCGCTGGAGGCCGAGCGGACGATCGAAGCCCAGGGGCGGATCGAGAACCTGGAAGAACTGGTCAACGTGGCTGCCGAATATGACGAGGCGGCCGCAGCCGCCGGCCGCGAGAACGCGGGCTTGGCCGACTTCCTTCAGCAGATTCAGCTGCTCTCGGACGCCGATGAACGTCGCGACGACGAAGGCCTGATCACGCTGATGACGCTCCACAACGCGAAGGGACTGGAGTATCCGGCAGTGTTCATGATCGGCTGCGAGGAAGGGGTCTTTCCGCATTCCCGGGCGCTCGACGAGGGCGGACTCGAGGAGGAACGGCGGCTTTGCTACGTAGGCATCACGCGAGCTCAGCGCGATCTCTACCTGATCAGCGCGCGCACCCGGAGCGTATTCGGTTCGCGTACCTACGGAATCCCAAGCCGCTTCATCTCGGAGATCCCGCTAGCGCTGACCGACCGCGAAGGAGCGGCGCCTGCCGGAGCACTCGCCGGCTCTCGTCCCCGGGCTATGGCGTGGCCATCGAACAGCGACGCCTCCCCCGCGGTGTCATTCAGGATGGGCGACGACGTCGTTCACCCATCGTTCGGCGAGGGAGTGGTCACCGGGCTCGAGCCGGGCGGGATCGTCGTGATCCGCTTCGCCCGAGACCGCTCGGAGCGCAAGCTCGTCGCCGACCTAGCTCCGATCAGCAAGCGATGACGGCCAGGATCATCGACGGACGGGCCGCCGCCGCGCAGGTGCGGACAGAGGTGGCGAGGGATGTCTCGGAACTGGTGGAGGCGACCGGTCGTCGCCCGGGTCTGGCGACGATCCTCGTCGGCGACGACCCGGCCTCGGAGATCTATGTGAAGAACAAGCGCCGGGTCTCCTCCGAGGTGGGGATCGCCGACTTCCATTGCCACCTCGGCCCGGACACCAGCCAGGAAACCGTCGCCGCCCTGATCGAGGAGTGCAACCAAGACCCTGAGATATCGGCTATTTTGCTCCAGCTGCCCGTACCGGAGGGACTCGACGGCCCAGCGCTGACAGCGGCCATCTCGCCGGAAAAAGACGTCGATGGGTTGACGCCCATCAGCACAGGGCTGCTGGCGCAGGGGTCGGCTGGCCTTCGTCCCTGCACGCCGCTGGGCATCATCTGGCTACTCGACGCCCATGAGGTGCCACTCGAAGGCGCCGAGGCAGTGGTGGTGGGTCGCTCTGACTTGGTCGGCAGGCCCGTGGCGGCGATGCTCACCCACCGCAACGCCACAGTCACCGTCTGCCACTCGCGGACCCATGAGCTGGCGACCGTCTGTGCCCGGGCAGATGTGCTCGTGGCGGCCGTCGGACGCCCGCGGCTGATCGGCCCGGAGTTCGCGAAGGAGGGCGCCGTGGTCATCGACGTAGGCATCAATCGCACAGAGGACGGTCTGGTGGGCGATGTGGACTTCGAGTCAGTCGCCGAGCGAGCCAGTCTGATCACGCCGGTGCCCGGCGGCGTGGGGCCTATGACTCCGGCGATGCTGCTGCGCAACACGGTAGCTGCGGCGAGACGTCAGCTGGGATGAGCACGGGCGGCTACGATGGCGCGCGGACCGTGCCAGAATCACGCGACAGGACGGCGCCCGAGGAGGTCCCGCGGGACGAGCTGATCGTGGTCGCGCTGGCGGTGCTGCTGGTGCTCGATCTGCTGTTCCTGCCGTGGTTTGAACTCAGTGTCGCGGCCGGTGCGGTCACCGTGTCGATCTCGAGCACTGCCACCGGCGCACCCGATGGCTGGCTCGGCGTGCTGGCACTGCTGGCCGTGCTCGCGCTGCTGGCGGACCTGGCGCTCGAGCGGCTCTCGCCTCAGACCCAGGTTCCGGCGATCGCTGGTAGCCGCCCAAAGACGAGGATGGTTCTGGCGATCACGGCGGCGGGGCTGCTGGCGTTCAAGCTGCTCATCCATCTGGGATCCGCCGGCGGGCTGGGCTTCTGGGGCGCGCTGTTTCTGTCTGGCGGTCTCGTGTACACCACGGTGCGCCTACGGCGGCTCGAGGCCACGTCGCCTTGAGCGATTTTGAGCCGCGCCGGCTTCGCTCTGGCGAGGCAATCGCAGGCGGCGGCGGGCTGCTGCTCCTGATTTTCATGTTCGCGCTCAAGTGGTATGCGCTCAGCGGGCCGCTGTCGCAGACGGCGGCGAACGTCGGCGCAAAGACCTCGTGGACGGGCTGGAGCGGGCTCAGCCACCTGCGCTACCTGGTCCTGCTGACCGCCTTGGCGGCGATCGCACTGGCGATCTTCCAAGCCGCCGAGCGGGCTCCCGCGATCCCGGTGGCGGCTTCCGTGATCGTCACGGTGCTCGGCATCCTCAGCGTGCTGGCGCTGATCTACCGCGTGCTGATCAACCCGCCAGGGCCGGGTAGCTTCGTCGATCAGCAAGCCGGCGCGTACCTAGGACTGCTGGTCACGATCGCGATCGTCTACGGCGGCTACCGCTCGATGCGTGAGGAGAGCGGCGCGGACCTGGGGTCCCTCAAAGAGATGGAGACCGTCCGGATCGGCTCTCCGAGCGGCTCCTAGAATGCGCCCCCAATGCTGGACCGCGCTCAGGTTCTACATGTCGCCAAGCTGGCAAAGCTCGAGCTGTCCGAGCAGGAGGTCGAGCGGATGGCCGGAGAGCTGTCGAAGGTCCTCGACCACATCGAGAAGATCGGCGAGCTCGATCTTAGCGGGGTGCCGCCCACTGCCCACGTCGTCGACGCCGCGGGCCCGCTGCGCTCCGATCAGCCCGAGCCCTGCCTGACGGCCGCGCAGGCGCTCGAGAGCGCGCCCGAGCCGGTGCAGGGGGGCTTCGGCGTGCCGAGCCCGGGACCGGCGGTCCCGTGAGCGAGCTGATCGAGCTAGGCGCGGCACAGGCGGCGGCCGCAGTATGCGCCGGCGAGATCGACCCGCTGGAGCTGTTCGAGGCCTACCGGCAGCGGGCGGCAGCCGATGAGCTGAATGCGTTCACCTGGGTTGCGGAGGCGCCGCCGGAAAGCGTCGGCCGCGAAAGGGCGCTGGGGGGAGTGCCGTTGGCGGTGAAGGACCTGTTCTGCACCGAGGGGGTTCCCAGCCAGGCAGGCTCGCGGATTCTCGAGGGTTACCGGCCTCCTTACAGCGCGACAGTCGTCGAGCGTCTGCGGGATGCCGGCGCGCCGCTCCTGGGCAAGACCAACCAGGACGAGTTCGCGATGGGCTCCTCCAACGAGAACTCGGGCTTCGGACCGGTCCTCAATCCCTGGGACCACGGGCGGGTTCCCGGCGGCTCATCCGGGGGCAGCGCGGCCGCCGTAGCTGCAGGGCTGGCGCCGTGGGCGATCGGCACCGACACCGGCGGCTCGATCCGCCAGCCGGCCGCGTTGTGCGGAATTGTCGGGATGAAGCCCACGTACGGCGCCTGCTCGCGCTACGGGATGATCGCGTTCGCCTCCTCGCTCGACCAGGCCGGACCGCTCACGCGCGACGTCACCGATGCCGCGCTGCTGCTCTCACAGATGGTGGGCCACGACCCGCGGGACTCCACGTCGCTCCGGTTCCCTGGCCAGATCACCGCTCCTCAAGCTGAGGACCTGCGCGGCGTTCGCCTCGGCGTGCCCGAGGAGCTGACAGGTCCCGAGGGCGGCGTGGAGCCAGGGGTGCGTCAGCGCTTCGACGAAACCATCGTGCTGGCTCAGGAGCTCGGGGCGTCGGTCGAGCCTTGCCGGCTGGAGCATGCCCCGCATGCGCTGTCGGCGTACTACCTGATCGCCCCCGCGGAGGCGTCCGCCAACCTGGCGCGGTTCGACGGCGTTCGCTACGGGCTGCGAATCGATGGAAGCTCGGACCTGGAGTCGATGTATGGGCGTACCCGGGCACAAGGCTTCGGCGCCGAGGTCAAGCGGCGGATCATGCTCGGCACCTATGCCCTTTCCAGCGGCTATTACGACGCCTACTACGGCAGAGCGCAGAAGGTGCGAACGAAGATCTCCGAAGATTTCCGCGAGGCGTTCGAGCGCTTTGACTTCATCGTCACGCCAACCAGCCCGTGGACGGCTTTCGAGCTCGGGGCCAAGACCGACGATCCGCTCGCCATGTACCTGAACGACTTCTGCACGGTCCCGATGCCGCTGGCGGGGATTCCCGCGATCTCGATTCCGGCCGGGCTTAGCGACGGCCTGCCGGTCGGCGTTCAGCTCGCTGGACCGGCGTTCTGCGAGCAGAGGCTGCTGGAGACCGCGTTCGCCCTGGAGCAGGCGATCGGATTTGACGGGAGCCCTGTTCGTGGCTGAGTACGAGCCCGTCATCGGTCTGGAGATTCATGTCCAGCTGCAGACGCGGACCAAGATGTTCTGTGGCTGCGAGCTGTCGTTCGGCGCGCCGCCCAACAGCCACACCTGCCCCGTGTGTCTCGGACTGCCGGGGGCGCTGCCGGTCGTCAACGCTCAGGCGGTGCGGTTCGGAACCATGATCGGGCTGGCGTTCGGCT
The DNA here is from genome assembly GCA_963756555.1 of uncultured Actinomycetes bacterium. Classification (GTDB taxonomy): domain Bacteria; phylum Actinomycetota; class Thermoleophilia; order Solirubrobacterales; family Solirubrobacteraceae; genus Palsa-465. Next base: position 83,911 of record CAVWOC010000004.1, on the reverse strand, counting down.
CGCAGATCGCCAGGCGCTCGCAGTTTCACCGTAAGAACTACTTCTATCCCGACAACCCCAAGGGCTACCAGATCTCCCAGTACGACGAGCCGTTATGCCGGGGCGGGCGGCTCGGCGACGTACGGATTCATCGCATCCATCTCGAGGAGGACGCCGCCAAGCTCGAGCACACCTCGGCCAGCGGGCGCATCCACGGCGCCGAGCGCAGCGTTGTCGACTTCAACCGATGTGGCACACCGCTGGTGGAGCTGGTGACGGAGCCGGATCTGGGATCGCCAGAGCAGGCGCGCGAATGGCTGACGCTGCTGCGCGCCACGCTCAAGGCGCTTGGTGTCTCGGACGTCGATATGTCGCAGGGCTCACTGCGCGTCGACGCCAACGTGTCGGTCCGTCCCGTCGGCAGCGAGCTGCTCGGCACCAAGACCGAGCTCAAGAACATGAACTCGTTCCGCTTCTTGGAGCGGGGGCTCCGAGCGGAGATCGAGCGCCAGATCGACGTGGTTCGCTCCGGGCAGCCGGTGGTGTTGCAGACGCTTCACTTCGACCCCGTCTCGGGACGGCTCACGCCGCTGCGCTCGAAGGAGGAGGCCCACGACTACCGCTACTTCCCCGAGCCGGACCTGATGCCGCTCGAGGTCTCAGACGAGATGCTGGCCTCCGCGCGCGCCGCGCTGCCCGAGCTCCCGGCACAGCGGGCGGCGCGCTTCGAGCGGGCGCTTGGGCTGAGCGCCGAACGGGCGCGTCAGCTCGCCTTTCGCGCCGAGCTGGGCGACTACTTCGAGCGCGTGCTGGCGGCAGCGTCAAGTGGCGGCACGCCAGATCAGGCCCCGACCGGCAACGGCGACGGGAGGCCCACTCCCGAGGAGCTGGCTAATTGGATCCCGCAGTTGGTGGAGCGAATCGGCTCGGACGTAAATCCCGCCGAGTCACGCGTCTCACCGGAAATGCTGGCCACCCTGGCCACGATGGTCCAGGCCAAGGAGGTCAGCCGCCCCGCCGCCCGCCAAGTGCTGAGCCGCCTGGCGGCGGAGGGAGGCGATCCACGGGCAATCGTGGAGGAGTCCGGGCTAGGTGCCATGGGCACCGACGGCGGCGAGCTGGAGGGACTGATCGAGCAGGCGATAGCGTCTGACCCCGCCGCCTCAGACCAGGTGCGCGCCGGCAACGGGAAGGCGCTGGGGCCGCTGGTGGGCTACGTCATGCGCCAGACGAGCGGTCGCGCCGACGGGGGAGAGGTCAGGCGGCTGATCCTCGAGCGGCTTGGGTCCGGATAACGGCAAAGCCCCCGCCGGCCGGGTAGCCCCAAGGCCCCGCGGCCGGGCGCGGTCAACGCTTGCCGCCCGGGCGGAAGCCCCACTTCGGGCCGTCGCTGCGCTCAGGCCACTTCGGCCATAGCGGCCGGCTCCCCAGACGCCGGCTCATTCATAGCCACAAGCTCGTGTCCCATCGTCCGCTTACGGATGCTGATCCGGCACGTGGACCGGTGGATGGCGATCGGCCGTCTGAGGAACAGGGCGATGACTGTCCACCCCAAGATGGAGACATCGAGGCGGAGCCCGTGGCTCTCGGCATACAGCGTGTCGAGACTGATCTTCGCCGGGAGGATCCTCGTAACGTAATCGTGCACGGGCTTGCGCTCATCGATGATCTGGCTCTCCTCAGCGAAGGCGAGTTGCGAGATCCCCGTAATCCCCGGGCGCACCGACAGGATTCGCTCGTAGTCCGACCGATGCATCGCCACGAACGATGGGTCCTCAGGACGAGGTCCGACGATGCTCATACGTCCGCACAGGACGTCCCACAGCTGGGGAAGCTCATCGAGCCGCGTGCGCATCAGGACCGTGCCCACGCGGGTCAAGCGGGGGTCGCCGCTGACAGTCAGCGGCCCGCCCGCCGCATCATGGTGCATCTTGCGGAACTTGAGCATCCTTAGCGGTTCGCCCCTGAACCCGACGCGTCTAACTCGAAAGAACACTGGACCGCGGGAGTCGAGCTTGATCGCCAGCGCGATCAAGAGCATAAGCGGGATGAGGGCCAACAACATCGCGCTTGCCAGCGCGATGTCGAACGCTCTCTTGATCCGTTGGCGTAGCCGCCCTGGAACCCGGACCTGAAAGTCGGTAGCGGGATTCTGAACGACGTGAATGGCCGATTGGTCTGAAGCTGGTGGCGTCAAATTACCCCTGCAATTCCGTATTTTGAGGTAGCGCCAGGAAGCGCCATCCCGTATGACGCGACACACCCGCCTCTGCGCTCTGCCCCGTTCAGGACCCCTGCGCGGCGTATCGGCTTTGGCGATTATAACCCATTTAGGGGGTAAAAGTTGTGCATTAGGGGCGGCCCGCCGATCCTGTCCTTCAAACTCTGAATCGGTCAATACGCTCGACCTGTGCAAAACATATCGTCTGCTGTTAGGATCCAGAGTTGGGAAACGCCGCTATAAAAGTCAACTCCCAGGTGGGGGGCGTACATGAACTTCAGACGGTCAATAGCTTTAGTCGTCGGCATAGCCGCGGTCGCACTGGCGGTCGCTGCGCCGGCGTTCGGGCAGACGCCGGCCCAGAACACATACTCGGGTGTCGGCGCTAGTCAACTCACGACAGGAATGAGTCCCGGCAGCAACGGGCCGGGCTCTGGTCCTAATTCCGGTACCGGGGCTGCTACTGCGGCTGCGTCTGGGACACCGGTCAGCACCGCGTCGTCTTCGTCGCTGCCGTTTACCGGGCTGGATGTCGGCGGGCTAGTCCTCGTCGCGGCCGTTCTCGGCGGTACCGGCTTCGCGCTGCGGCGCTGGAACAAGTCCAGCGCGAACTAATCGTCTGAGGCCGAACGCGGATTACGCGGCGGCGCGCGAGATCGCCGCCGCCGCTGCGTCGACGACCACGTCTTGCTCGTCGTGGGTCATGTGCGCAAACATCGGAAGCGTCACGGTGCGCTGGGCATAGCTGTCGGTGACCGGCAGACGACGGGTGGGGTCGGCATAGATGGAGAACCTATGCGCCGGTGGGTAGTGCACGCTCGTTTGGACCCCCTGTTCTCCGAGCGTAGCCCGGAAGCGAGCGCGGTCCGCCCCGGGCGGTAGCAGGATGCAGAAAAGGTGGTGCGCGCTGCGGTCGCCGTCTGTGGGCTCGAGGGCGCACTCGATGCCCACCGCGCCCAGTCGCTCTCGGTAACGGGCGTCCAGCTGGGCACGCCGTCGGTTCTCCGTGTCCAGACGGCGCAGCCGAGCGCGGGCAAGAGCCGCCCGTGGCTCGTCGATGCGGTAATTGAAACCAAGGGCGACAACGTCGTAGCCGCTCGAATGCCCCTCGTGCCGATCCCAGCTGAGTGAGGTCATCCCGTGCGAGCGCAGCAGGCGCACCCGTTCTGCGAGGCCAGGGTCGCCGGTGATGACCGCCCCTCCCTCGCCAATCGCGAGGTTCTTGTTCGAAAAGAAACTGAGGGCACCGGCCGCCCCGAAAGTGCCGAGATGGCGTCCATTGCGCCAGCCGCCGAGGCCGTGTGCGGCGTCCTCGAGCAATACGAGGCCCCGCTCGGCGCACAGCCGTGCGAGGGCTTCGGTCTCGCCGGGGTGACCGCCGTACGACATCGCGATGACCGCCTTGGTGCGCTCGCTGATCGCATCCTCCACCGACCGCGGCGAGAGCCAGGGCTCGGTGCAAGACACGATGTCGGCGAACACCGGCCGGGCGCCGGTATAGGCGACGGCGTTTACGGTTGCCACAAAGGTCATCGATGGGACGATCACATCGTCCCCGGGTCCGAGCTCTGCCGCCAGGCACATGAGGTGCAGCGCCGCTGTCCCGCTTGAAACTGCAACGGCGTACGCTGCGTCCGTAAAGCGAGCTAGATCGGTTTCTAAGTCGGCCGTTCGCGGCCCGAGGCTCAGCCATCCCGACCGGTACACGTCAGCTACGACGGCAATGTCCTCCTCGCCCACCACCACGTCCGAGAGCGGAACGCTCCACCTGGCCATCCAGTGACTCTACAGACCGAAGAGCCGACCGAGCTTGGGTCAAAGGGCCGGCGACGGCGTCCGGCGTGGCTTGCCGGACCGGCGGGCGGGGTGCTTGGCGCCCTGCCACCCCTCATCCCGGCGATCGGGCTGATCGCCTTGTGGATGCTATGGATCCCAGCCAGCGGCGCCTATTTCCCTGACGCTTGGTACCCCAGTGCCCTGGGCGTTGTGGCCCTGCTGCTGGTGGTGGTGCTCGCCGGTTCCAGAGCGCTTCCTAGCAGCCGCATTGCCCGCGTTGCTCTGCTCTCATTCGCCGCGCTCGTCGCGCTGAACTACCTGTCGATCCTGTGGGCGGGATCGCCCGGAAGCGCGCTCGACGCTGCCAACAAGTTATTGCTGTACCTGGCAGTTGGCTGGGTGTTCTCGCTGCTGCCCTGGACCCCCGGCTGGTTGGCGGCTGCGTTCGGCGCTTGGTCGCTCGGCGTAGGCGCGTTCTGTGTTGCCGGGCTCTTGCAGGAGACGGGCGCCTCGAACCTCAATCCGTTCTTCGAGGAGCTCAGGTACTCAACGCCGCTCCACTACCCGAATGCAACCGCGGCGCTGGCGGTGATGGGAATGTGGCCGGCGCTGATCCTGTCAGCTCGCCGCGAGGTGCCACGCTGGGTCCGACCCGGAGCTCTTGCTCTGGCGACATTCCTCGCGGGGTTTGCGTTGCTTCCGCAGAGCCGGGCTGCGCTCGTCGGACTGGTGCTGACCGCGCCGCTTGCGCTGATTGCCGCCTCCGACCGCCTTCGCCTGCTTAGCCGGATGGCCGTTGTTGGCGGGGGCCTGGCGGTCGTGGCGCCGCGGACCGTGGCGGTGGACGACGCGATCAACGCCGGCCGCCATGTAGGGCCTGTGTTCTCGCACGCCGCGGAGGGGATGCTGCTCGTCAGCATCGCCGCGCTGGTCGTGGGGATCGTGTTCGTGCTGACCGACAGCCGCTGGAGCTGGGAGGGGATCGCGGTCGGACGTCGCCGGCGGGCGGGGCGCCGCGGCAGGATCGCCTTCGTCGTTGCGGCGGTTCTAGCGCTTGGCGCTGGCGGGATCGTGGCGGCACCGGGCGTAGGTCATCTGGCCAGAACGGTCGCTCATCAAGGGCGGACGGACGCCAGCACCGGTTCAACGCGATTGCTCTCCACCACTCCCGAGGAGCGTTTCGACTACGCCCGCGTCGCGCTGCGGTTGTTCGTCCAGCAGCCCGTATTGGGTGTCGGCGCGGGCAATTTCGGGCGTCGCTACGACCAATTGCGAAGGTACGAGAAGCATTCCCTGTACCCGCATGATGTGGCCCTCCGGGCCCTCAGCGAAACGGGGATACTCGGCTTCGGACTGCTGGTGGCTGTCGTCGTGTCATTGGCGTTCGGTCTGATCCGGGTGAGGCGACGGCTCCCTGGCCTTGGCGGGTCCTGTGCGGTTGTGGCTTTATTGGTCGCGGCCTTCTTTGTGGTGCATGACTCCATCGACTGGCTGGACGAGTTTCCCGTGCTCGCTGCTCCGGCGTTCGCCTTCGCCCTGGCGGCGATCTCGCTGCGCCCCGGTGACGCGGCGAGCGGCGCGAGGACGGGTCGGATCGCCGTCTGGAGCCGCTTCCAGAGGCACCCTCGGCGGGTCGCCAAATTGCTCGCCGCGGCCGGCGCATGCGTCGCGGTGCTGGTCGCACTCGTGCTTCCCTACCTCGAGACACGCTACGTCGAGCGCGCAACGACGACGTTCCGGGCCCGGCCCGCGGCGGCCTACTCCGACCTCCGACGGGCCACTGAGCTCAACCCGCTGAGCGCCGATCCGCTCACGACCAAGGGAACGATCTCGCTCATGCTTGGGAACTACGCGCTCGCTCGGAGTTCCTTCGAGCAGTCGATCGGCAAGGAGGACGGCTGGTACCCGCGTCTCCAGCTTGCGCTAATCGATGCCCACGGAGGCGACTTCACTGCCGCGTTGCGGGAGCTCGACGCAGCGCGAAAGCTCGACGCCGATGACCCCGTTTTGGCAGCCGCTCGCGAATCAATCAACGAGCGCAAGCGGATCCAGCCCCTGGTCTTCGACCGACAGCTCACCGGGGGGTGCAGTCCGAGCTGTTTGCGCCCCAAGGCATCAAGAAGTAACCGCCCTTAGGGTTGTCCATTCCACATTCCCCAACCTGCGGCCGGGCTGCTGGACGCGATTGTGTAGTCGTGGTCGGCGGCGAAGTTGGGATCGGCGTACGGTGAGGTGCTGGCCTCGAGGTTTCCGGACGCGCTGATCCCGTGAATCTGTGCGCATGAGCCACCGGCACAAAGCGGATTGTTCCAAGCCAGGTTGCTGGAGAAGAGATTGTGGGGCCCGGGCTGGCCGTCGCAGCTGCTGGGATCGGTGGGCGATCTGTACCAGCACGTCGTCACCGCGACCCCGGGCTTGAGGTCGGTGCTTGGCAGCCCGGTCGAGTTCGACACCACGTTGTGGGTCACGACGTTATCCCCGGCAACCGGCGGGCTGGCATCCGATCCGATCGTGATGCCAGATCCAGCGTTATCGATCACGTTGGCGTAGATGCCACTTGACTGCGGCCTGGGCCACACTTGGATGCCCCATCCGTGGGGGACGTCCCAGATCCAGTTGCGATAGATCTGGACCCCGGTTCCGGCCTCTAGATAGATGCCGTGGTCACCGGCGCCGCATTGCCCGATGTCGTGGATGCGGTTCTGCCGGAGGATCGCTCCGTCAGGCTGGCCGTGCCAGCCGACGGCGATCCCGTTGGCGCGCCGGGCGGGCACAGACTGGTAGTAGTCGTTGTCTTCGAAGATGTCGCCGGCACCGTTGATCTCAAGCGACTCAGACCTGGCCGGCAGGTTGGGGCATTTGGGGTTGGCGCCCGTCGGGTAGGCCGTGTTGTCCCCGTCGATCTCCATGTGCGAGAGCCTGACATAAGCGCCGCTGATCACAAACCAACCGACCAGCTTGACGTGATCGCCAGGAAGCGCCGTTACCGTGATCATCGCCGCGGGAGTCCCGTTGGCCCTGATCTCGTAGCGTCGATCGGACGGCTGCACAGCCGCGGCGTACGTCCCGGTGCGCAGACACAACGTCGATCCAGGCGACAGCCGGTTTGCGCTGTCAATCACGAGCCGCGCACCATCGACACGCCCAGCCGGCGGCGAAATCGTCAACGAGCACGAAGCCAGCCCGGCGGTGCAACGGTGCCCGCAGCGCGCCGGCGGCGACATGCCGGAGGCGAAGGCAAAACCTGCGCAGCAGACAGCAACCAGGGCAAGGAGCCACAGGTGCACGCCGCGCAGCCGAAGCGTCATCGCGAATCGCCTAACTCAGTAAAAGTAACCTGCGTCCGCACATGACGGTGCAGCCAGATGTCAGCGTCCTGGTGCCGGTGCTCAATGAGGAGGCCCACCTGCCGGACGCGGCGCGGGCAATGCTTGACCAGCAGCTCGACGGGGATGCAGAGTTCCTGTTCATCGACGGCGGCTCTCGCGATGCCACGCCGCTGATACTGGCCGAGCTTGCCGCCTCCGACAGCCGCGTGCGCGTGCTCGAGAACCCGCATCGCAGAACTCCGCAGGCGCTCAACATCGGGCTTCGCAATGCCCGGGGGAACTACATCGCCCGCATGGACGCCCACACGATCTACCCACCTCGATACCTAGCGGCGGGTCTAGAACGCCTGCGCCAGGGGGATGTCGAGTCCGTCAGCGGCCCTCAGCTGGCTGTGGGGAGATCGCCGGGTTCGCGGCGGGTGGCGCGGGCGCTGACGACCTCTCTGGGCACCGGCGGCGCGCGCTTTCGAAACGAACTGGCTGGGGAAATCGAGGTCGATACGGGGTTTACCGGCATGTGGCGACGATCGACGTTGGAGGAGCTCGGCGGCTGGGATGAGGAGTGGATCAACGATCAGGACGTCGAGTTGGCGGCCAGGATCCGCAAGCGGGGGGGACGGATCGTCTGCATCCCCGAGATGGCCGCCAGCTACATCCCGCGCGACACAATGCGAGCTCTGGCACGTCAATACTTCATCTACGGGAGCTATCGGGTGAAGACGGCTCGGAGACACCCCGAAAGCTTGCGTCCCTCGCAGCTGCTCCCGCCCGGCCTGGTAACAGCCAGCGCGTTGGCGGCAGCCAGCCCGGCGCCGCTGCGAGCTCCCGCCCGACTGGGCCTCGCTGTGTATGCCGCCGCAGTCCTGCTGGGCACTACCCGCGCCGCGGTCGATGGCGCGGGCGCCGAGGCAGCCGCGCTGCCGCTCGTATGGGCCACGATGCACTACAGCTACGGGACCGGGTTCGTCAGTGGCTGCCTGCGCCTGGGCCCACCGATGCGCGCGCTCACGTCTTCATTGCCCCTGCCTGCTCGGCGTAATGCGACTCGCGGTCTACACTGACTACACCTACCGTCGGGCGCAGGGGCGGTATGGGCAGAGCGGGCGTTCGTCCTATTTCTTGCCCGGCTGGCCGGCGAGCTCGATGAGCTCATTATTGTCGGCAAGGTCGATCCACGGCCAGGGCCGGCGCGCTATCCGCTACCCGACAACGTCCGCTTCGTGGCCTTGCCGTATTACGCAAGCCTCGGCCGACCGCTCACCGCACTGGTGGCAATGGCGCGCTCGGTGTCAGCGCTTTGGAGCGTGCTGCCGGGCGTCGACAGCGTCTGGGTGCTCGGCCCCCATCCTCTGGCGACCCTGTTCGCAGCCCTCGCTGCCGCGCGGGGCCGGACCGTAGCGCTCGGAGTGCGGCAGGACTTCCCGAGCTACGTCCGGGCGCGGAATCCCAACCGCCGTTGGATGCACCTCACCGCGGACTTGCTCGAGACGGCTTGGCGACTGCTTGCCCGCTGGGTGCCCGTCGTTGCGGTGGGACCAGCCTTGGCAGCGCGCTACCGGCGCGGACGGACGCTCGAGCTTGCCGTTTCGCTCGTCCCTGAAACAGACGTGGGCGGTACCGAGCTCGATACCCGCCGGGATTACACTGCCCCAGAGCTCCGCCTGCTCAGCGTGGGACGACTCGAGCAGGAGAAGAACCCGGTGATGCTGGCCGACGTCCTTGCCCGGCTGCGGGAGCGGAGCCCACGTTGGCGCCTGCTCGTTTGCGGCGAGGGGCCGCTCCAGAGCGCACTCGAAGCCAGGGCATCTGAGCTAGGTGTGAGCGAGTACCTGGAGCTGGTGGGCTATGTCCCGCACGACAAGCTGCGCGACATATATCTGTCGAGCCATGTGTTGTTGCACGTGTCCTTCACCGAAGGGGTGCCACAGGTGCTGTTCGAGGCGTTCGCCGCACGATTGCCGGTGGTGGCGACCGCGGTCGGAGGAGTGGCAGCCGCCGTTGATGGGGCGGCAACGCTCATTGAGCCGGGAAACCCTGCGGCTGCCGCAGATGCCGTGGAAGAGGTCGCTGCGCAAAACGGCCTGCGAACCCGGCTCGTGGCGGCTGGAACGAGACTTGCCGCGGGACACACCCTGGACGCCGAGGCTCGCCGAATGGCGCGGTTCCTGGACGGTGGCTAGGCTCGTCGAGTCAGGGTTGCCCGTTCCAGATTCCCCAGGCGGCGGCTGGGCTGTTGGTGGCGATTGTGTAGTTGTGGTCGGCGGCGTAGTTGGGGTCGGCGTAGGGTGAGGAGTTGGTCTTGAGATTCCCCCTCGCGGTGATGCCGGTGGTTAGGGCGCATGGGCCGCTGGCGCACAGGGGGTTGTTGAAAGCCAGGTTGGTGGCGAAGAGGTTGCCGCCGCCGGGCTGGCCGTCGCAGCTGCTGGAGTCGTTGGCGGAGCGGTACCAGCAGGTTGACATTCCGACGCCTGGCTCGATGCTGGTGTTCGGCAGTCCGGTGGAGTTGGAAACTACGTTGTGGGTCACGACGTTGCCGGTTGCGATCGGCGGGGTTGCGTCGGAGCCGATCGTGAAGCCGGATCCAGCGTCGTCGATCACGTTCGCATAGATCTCACTTGACTGCGGCGATGGCCACACTTGGATGCCCCATCCGTGGGGGACGTCCCAGATCCAGTTGCGATAGATCTGCACCCCGGTTCCGGCCTCTAGGTAGATGCCGTGGTCATGGGCGCCGCATTGCCCGACGTCGTGAAGGCGGTTTTGGCGAACGATCGCTCCGTCAGGCTGGCCGTACCAGCCGACGGCGATCCCGTTGGCGCGCCGGGAAGGCACCGATTGGTAGTAGTCGTTGTCTTCGAAGACGTCGCCGCGGCCGTCGATCTGCAATGACTCAGATCTCGCCGGCAGGCCGGGGCATTGGGAGTCGGCGCCCGGCGGATAGGCAGCGTTGTCACCGTCGATCTCCATGTGCGAGAGCCTGACGTAAGCGCCGCTGATCACAAACCAACCGACCAGCTTGACGTGATCGCCAGGAAACGCCGTGACCGTGACCATCGCCGTCGGAGTGCCGCTGGCGGTGATCTCGTAGCGTTGATTGGATGGCTGCACGGGCGCCGCGTAGGTCCCGGCGCGCAGACACAGCGTCGACCCTGGCGACAACCGGTTCGCACTATCAACCACTAACTGCGCACCATCAGAACCATCAGCAGGCGGCGAAACCGTCGCGGAGCAGGAGTCGGTTGTGAGCGTTTCGTCGCCGCTGCAGCGCGAGAGTCCACGCAGCGTCTCGCATAGCGAGTAGTGATAAGCCGTCTGCGGGGAGAGCCCGTACAGCTGGAGGTCGGCATTGCAACCGCGCTCGCAGCCCGCCGGGAGATGCGTGGGAGAGCTGACGTCCTGCTGCTCGCCTGACACTCCATACCGCGCATACCAGGTGACGTCCTGCGTCCCTCTGAGCGCGGCATGCAGGTCGGCGTCCGTGGGAGCGATGCTCGGCCCCGCCGACTCCGCGGGCGTGGCGACCAATCCAGCTGCGCGCGCGCGGGTTCTGTGGTGACGCCCGCGGTGGCTGGTCTTCTGGCCGCGGCGCCGATCGGCGCATGGGCTAACGCCACGAGATCGCTGATCGTGCAGCGAACAAACCACGCCGTGGCCGGATGAGCTCCGGCCGCTCGCGGATGGTGCACCGAGCATCACGAGCATCAACGCGATGCTGATAACGACGACAATAAGCCGGTGGGCGCCTCCATGCACGCAGCAATTGCGGCATATCTGGTGTGCTTCGAATGACCGGGGCCAAAATTTGCACGGATCTCGTGCCTACGCTGCTACGCAAGGGTGCGTGGTGGGCGCACTATTTCGCATCGTCCGCACCAACGAGGGCAGGGATATCCTGATAGCGCGATGAGCGCCCGCGTGGATGTGATTAGGGGAGCAGCTGCCGTGGTGGCGCTGGCCGCCCTCGCGGCCGTAATCACCGAGGTGCTGTATCGGCTCTCGCCGACCTATGGCGTGGCCGCAGTGGCCGCGGCAGCGATCGTCCCCATTATCTTTTGGCGCCCATCACTCGGCATCTACGCCAGCCTGCTGGCGATCGCGCTAGACGCAAACAGCGCGTCGGTGGCCGGGTCGAGCGTGACGCCGGCCAAGGCACTGCTGCTGGTGACAGCGGCCAGCGTGCTGCCGCGGCTGCTTCTGAACTCCGCGGCTGTCCGGGTGCACCGTGTGCACGTGTGGTTTCTGGGTCTGGTTGGCGTCTCGTGCTTAGGCCTGACGTTCGCCCCCGACAAGCACGCCGTGCTCGTGACCACGGCGCAGGCGTTCGCCTACCTACTGATCTCGATCTACGTGGCGCGCATGGACCGCCCCGCGCTTGTCCGCGTTCTTGTCGTGCTCGCGGTCTCCGGCGGGCTTGTGGGCGTCAGCGCGATCATCGGCAGCGGGGCGCAGACCAATCCGCTGTTGGTTACCAGCACGGTGAGCGGCAACGCCGGCCGGGCGCAGCTGGGGCAAATCAACCCGAACATCATCGCGTTCTACCTCCTCCTTGCGCTGGGACCGGCCATCAGCCTGGCGGTGGGAGCCGAGGACCGCTGGCAGCGCATCGCGAGTGCAATCTCGATCCCCCTGATCGCGGCCGGGATCATCCTCACTCAGTCGAGAGCTGCGATCGTCGGGGGCGTGCTGATCCTGCTTGTCCTGTTGGGTTCGTCCCAGTACAGGCGGGTCGCGCTTCCTCTGGCCCTCGTCTTGGTGCTCGTTGTTGCCGTCAACTTCAACGCCGTGATGTCGATCCCGCAAGTCGCCAGCGTGCAGCAGCGGCTGGCCCAGATCAGCAGTACGTCAGGGATCCAGTCGAATCCTCGGGTTCAGATCTGGGCTGCAACGCCTGGGATCATCGCCGACCACTTCGTGCTCGGGGTCGGCGAGGGGAACTTCGCCGTCTATACGGCGCGAGCGTCTATCTACGAGATCGGCGTAGACGCGCCGTTCGACCACGCCCATGACCTGTTTCTAACGGTGGCCGCGGAGCTCGGGCTCGTGGGTCTCGCGCTGCTGCTCGGCTTTGTCGGTGACCTGGGGCGAGCGACATGGCTGGCACTCAGAAACGCCAGGCGCTCGCGCACGCTGATACTCGGAATCGCGGCTTCGTTCGTCGGAATGATGTTCCAGCTTCTCTCCGACTATCCGCTTCGAACCCCGGAGGTCTTGGCCGCGGTCTTGGTCGTGACCGGCGTTGTCGTCGGACTCGAGCAGGTCGTGCTCGGGGAGGCAAACGGTGGCGGAGATCGCCTCCCGCCAGGCTAGCCACCGCCGTCATCATCCGGTCCCGCAGGGCGGGCCGATTCACGTGATGGCGCTCATCGACAATCTTGGCTTCTGGGGCGGCGGCGCGGAGCGCATCGCCCGCGAGATCTCCGTACGCATCGATCGCGCGCGCTTTCGCAGCACGTTGTGTGTCTACCGCCTCCCCGTACGGGACATCCACTGGGCGGCGCACAGGCGCACGGTCGACGCGCTCGAGCAACAGGGCGTGCGAGTGTTAGAGCTGGACCGGAATGGGAGGTGGGACCTTGGCGCCTGGCGGCCCGTCATCGCGTATCTGCGCCGCGAGCGTGTCTCCATTCTCCACGGACATAAGTTCGGGGGTAACTTCTGGGCCAGCGCCATCGGCGGCCTGGCGGGGGTGCCCGCGGTGATCGCCCATGAACACGGGTGGTCGTACTCCGGCCAGCCGTGGCGGAAGCTCCTTGATCGAGAGCTGGTAGCCCGGAGATGCGATGCGATGATCGCCTCCTCGCGCGCCGCTCTCCGGCAGATGGTTGAAATCGAGCGCCTCGATCCTCAGAAGCTGCGGCTCGTCTACATCCCAAACGGCATCTCCGAGCCGCGGCTTAGCGGCGGATCGGTACGAGAGGAGCTCGGGATCGGGCCCGATGCGCCGATGGTCGTAGCCGTTGCACGGCTCGACGCTTACAAGTCACTCGATGTGCTGATCGAATCCAGCGCGAAGCTCTCGTCGGAGTTTCCTGACCTACGAGTGGTTATTGCCGGCGACGGCCCGGAGCGAGTTCGGCTCGAGCAGCTGATCGCGGCCCGGTCGGTTTCCCATGCCATCACGCTGCTTGGTTACCGGGCGGATGCGCCGGACATCGTCGATGCCAGCGACGTGGCCGTGTTGTGCTCAAATTCGGAGACGACGCCGCTGGCGGTGATGGAGTACATGGCACTGGCGAAGCCAATAGTCGCAACCCGTGTAGGCGGAATTCCCGATCAGATCACTGACGGCCGCGAAGGCATCCTCGTCCCACCCTACGATCCAGATGCGCTCGCCGGAGCCATCGCTGCACTGCTGCGACGGCCCGACCAAGCGGCTACGATGGGTGCTCGGGCCCGAGTTCGCCAGCGGCGGGAGTTTTCGATCGAGGCCATGCTCGGGAGGGTCGAGCAGCTCTACGGAGAATTGCTTTCCTCGTCCGGCGCAAGCCCCGTGCGCTCGGCGCTAGAGCGATCGAATCTGGGATCATAGCCGGTGGCGAGACACGCTTGACGATGGCAGCTACGACAACGCAACGAGAATGGGCAGCGGTCCTCTGGGCCCGTAAGTGGATTGTCATCGGCGCCGTTGTCGTCTGCGTGGGGGTCACAGAGTTGGTGACCGCGTTGCTCACGCCCGTGTACTCCACGTCGGCAATCCTGCTGGTGGCACAGCCCACGCTCACCCAGGCCTACAGCACCGTGGACGCCAACGAAGAATTGGCACGCTCTTATGCCCAGGTGCTGCAAAGCTCCAGTTTCGCCAGCCAGGTGGCGGCTTCGCTGGGTGGGAGACCCAGTGCCTCGAGCCTCCAGTCATCGGCCTCGATTCAGCCGGTGTCAAACACCTCGCTGGTGACGATCAGCGCGTCGAGCCATTCGCGCACCGAGGCAAAGCGGATTGCGGACGCGTATGCGTCGGTTGCGGTTACGTACGTCAATCGCTTGACGACCCAAACGAAGGCGACCGTGACAGTCGCGGCGAGCGCGTCCATGCCGCGGTCGCCGTCCCAGCCGAAGCCCTCGCTGTACGGGCTTGTCGCACTGATCGTCGGGCTCTTTGCCGGCGTCGGACTCGCGTTCCTGCGCGATCGATTCGATCGCAGAATCCGCTCGCGCGAGGCGCTTGCGGCGTTCGTGGACGTGCCGGTGGTGGCGGACGTCCCCGTCCGCCACCGCGATCCCGGCGCCATGAGGTCATTCACGGAGGCTTTCCGCGTGCTCCGCACGACCTTGAAGCTCGGCGATAGCACCGAGAACATGCGCTCGATTGCCCTCGTCAGCTGGGGGGTCGGGGAGGGGAAGACGACCGTCGCGTCCCAGCTCGCCCTATCGCTGGCCGCGACCAACACGCCGACCCTGATCATCGATGGCGACGTCCATCGTCCTGGCCTACCGGGTCTGCTTCTTCCCCCGGGGGAGACGTTCGCTGGACCGGGACTCACCGATTATCTGCTGGGCGCCGTCCCCGTCGATGACGCCATCCAGGCAACTCACCTCGGGGGGCTCGAGCTCATGCCCCGCGGCCGCGGGGTCCCCGATCTGTCGAGCCTGTTGGAGACACCGCGCGGTCGGGTTGCCTTCCGAGAGTTGCTCGAGTCGCATTCGAGCATCGTCGTCGATTGCCCTCCACTGGTAGCAGGAGCCGATGCGGGGACGATCGCGAGCCGAGTCGACGGCGTCATCCTGGTGGTGGATCTGGATAAGGCGACGACCAAATCGGTCAAGGAAGCCCTCGCCCATCTGGAGGCGGCGAGAGCAACGCTCATCGGCATCGCCGTCAACCGCGACCGGGACGACCGGATTGTCGACTACTACCACTACTCCGACCGCGGTAACGGCACCGAGCGTCCGCTCCGCGTTGACGGGGAGGGACGAGCTCGGCGCGTCTGGCGCCGGTAGTCGTCGGCAGTCGGCGATCGTGCCGCGAGGTCCGTCGATGCGGCGCCTAGATAAATCGCGGTCCGAGAGCCCAGGGGCGGACGCAGTGACACGGGACCCGGAGGCAACCGCCCGATCGGCGCGCGGTGTAGGTCCGAGCGTCGCGCTCGCGCTGGCGGCCCAGGTGGTAACCGCTTCGCTCACGGCGGTGATTACGTTGTACCTGGCGCACGCGCTGACGCCGCACACCTACGGCGAGTTCGCGTTGGCGCTGGGGCTCGTCGGCGTGCTGCAGTTCCCGGCCGACCTCGGGATCTCATCCTCGGCAGGACGATTCATAGCCGAACATCGCCACGATCGTGACACAGCTACATCGTTTCTGGCCAACGCCCTCACCCTGAAGCTGGCCACCAGCGTCGCGGTCGCCATCGGGCTTCTGGCGCTGGCCGCGCCGCTCGCCGACGCGTACGGCAACAGCGCCCTCACTTGGCCATTTCGCGGCATGGCGCTGGCCCTGCTCGGCCAAAGCATCTACATGCTGTTTTCGGGCGCGCTGGTGTCGGACCGCCGAAACGGATCCAACCTGATCCTGTTCACCGTCGAGAGCGTGGCCGAGACCCTGGCGACGGTGGGACTTGTCGCGCTCGGCGGGGGCGCCACAGGCGCGGCATTCGGACGGGCCGCCGGCTATGCGGTCGGCGTCGCCGCGGCGCTCTTTCTCGGCATACGAGGGTTTGGGCCGAAGATCCTCTCGCTGCGCGCCCCTAGCCGCGAGCGGATCACCCTGATCTCCCGTTATGCGGGTGTGATGGTCCTGGTCAATGGCGCTTGGGAGCTGTTCAGTCAGATCGATATTTTGTTGCTGGGTGCCATGGTCGGCAGCACGCAGGTGGCATTTTTCTCGGTGCCCGCTCGGCTGACGGTTCTGCTGCACTATCCAGGGCTCGCGGTGGCCAACGCCGTCGCCCCTCGACTGGCGCGCACGAGCGGTCAACGGCCCGACGATTCCTCGTACCGTGTGGCGCTGCGCTGGCTGATGATCCTTCAGGCGGCGGTTGTTGCGCCGATGCTGGTCTGGGCTTACCCCATCGTGCATCTGCTATTCGGCCGGGGATATGCCCCAGCGGCCGCCGTTCTGCGCCTGCTTTGCCCGTTCATCTTCCTTTCAGCCTTGGGCCCCTTGGTCGCCGTCGGGGTCAACTACCTTGGCGAGTCGAGGCGCCGAGTTCCGATAGCGATCGGAGCATTCCTCGTCGATCTCCTCATCGACGTGATCCTGATCCCGAAAATCGGTGCCCGGGCCTCTGCGATAGCTACCTCGGTGGCATACAGCTTCTACGTTCCGGCTCACTTCGCGATTTGCTGCAAGCTGCTCGAGGTGCCGATGCGACCTTTCCTCGTGACGCTGGTTCGGGCGCTGTTGGCTGCGGCCGCAGCGGGCGCGGTCCTGGCCTGGGTGGGAACCGGCACGCTCACCGTCATGCAATGGATCGGAGGGGCGGCCGGGGCCAGCCTGGCATTCGTGGCCACCCTGCTAGCCACCAGAGAGCTGACCGTGGACGAAGCCAAACGTGCTCTTGGCATGATCCGGATCTTCAAGCTGTCCGCCTACCGTGCCGGATAAGCAGATCACCCGTTCCCCGCCATGCTGAGCGATCAGCTCGTGCTCTGCTACCACGCGATCAGCGATAGCTGGGACTGTTCCCTGGCTGTGCATCCGACACGGTTCCGTAAGCAGCTCGAGATGCTCGCTCGCAGGGGTTACCAAGGGGTCGCCTTCACCGAGCTCGTCGAAGGCGATAGCCGCGGCAAGCGCGTGGCGGTGACGTTCGATGATGGCTTTCGCTCGGTGCTCGAGCATGCTCTTCCCGCCCTAGAAGAGGTCGGTTGGCCAGCCACGATGTTTGTGGTCACAAACTTTGGCGAAGGGACCGGTCCGTTGCGGTGGCCGGGAATTGACCACTGGCTGGGGACCCGGCACGCAGGCGAGCTCCGCGCCCTTCAGTGGACGGAGCTGCGAAAGCTGACGGATGCCGGCTGGGAGGTGGGTTCGCACACTGCAAGCCATCCGCGTCTCACTCAACTGACCGATGCCCAGGCGCGACGCGAGCTGGCCGAGTCACGGCAGGCCTGCGAGCAGCACCTGGGCGCACCGTGCTCGTCGGTCGCATACCCCTACGGAGACTGCAACGGCGCCGTCGCTGACATCGCGGCTGCGGCCGGTTACCGGGCCGGCGCGGCTCTGCCACCCCGCCTTCACCCACCCGTCCCGATGCGCTGGCCGCGGGTCGGTGTCTATCACCGGGATTGGCTGTCCCGTTTTGCACTGAAGGCGTCGCCTGTCGTCCGGCGATTACGGACCCGGCAGGCCGGAGATTGAGAGGTTCGCGGCCAGTTCAAACCGGCAGCTTCCATGAACTGCAGACCGCCGTGGGCCTTGCTTAGCTTTGGGCATACTTCTCGCCGATGCGCGCGATCGTGCTAGCCGGGGGGTTCGGAATGCGGCTGCGGCCCTACACAGCTGTCCTGCCCAAGCCGTTGATGCCGATCGGCGATCGGCCCGTGCTCGACATCATTATTCGCCAGCTACGGCGGGTGGGGGGCTGCGACCGGATCACGATCTCCACCGGCTATCTCGCAGAGCTGATTGAGGTCTTCTTCGGGGACGGGCAGAAGTACGACGTCGCGATCGACTACTTTCGTGAGACGGAGCCGCTCGGAACGGTGGGGTCCCTCGGTCTGATTCCGGATCTCAACGGCGACTTCCTGGTGATGAACGGAGACATCCTGACCGACCTGGACTACGCCCAGCTGATTTCCGACCATCAGCGAAACGACGCGATCGCGACGATCGCGACCCGCTCGCGTGAGCTCGAGATCGCGCTGGGCGTCCCGCAGTTCGGCGACAACGGCGATCCCACCCGGATCACCGGATTTGTGGAGAAGCCCCGCATTGACTATGACGCGAGCATGGGCGTCTTCTGCCTCTCGGATCGCGCGGTGTCGTACATCGGGCGTGGAGAGCATCTGAATCTGCCCGAACTGGTCCTGCGCTTGATCGACAACGGTGAGATGGTCCGCGCGTGGCCGTCGAACGACTACTGGCTCGACATGGGGCAACACGACGACTATGAGGCGGCCGTAGCAGACTTCGAACGGATGCGAGACCGGCTGCTGCCGCCGTGACAGACGGGCCAATCCTCGTCACCGGCGGAGCTGGCTACATCGGAGCGGCGCTGTGCGAGCTGCTGGCCGCGTCCGGTGAGCCGGTTCGCGTTCTCGACAGCTTCCTGCACCGCCAGGAGGAGCTCGCACAGATGCTGGAGGGCATTGGCGTTGAGCTGATCCGGGGAGATGTCCGCGAAGCTGATGCTCGGAGGCAGGCGGTTGCCGGCGCGCGCGCAGTGGTCCATCTGGCAGCGATCGTCGGCGACCCAGCGTGCGCGCGAGAGCCAGAGCTGGCCCACTCGGTCAATGTCGAGGGAACGCGCGCCCTGGTGGCCGATGCCGCTGCCGCGCGCGTCGAACGCTTCGTGTTCGCCTCTACCTGCTCGAACTACGGCCGGATGGCCGATCCGACCATGCCAATCGCGGAGGACGGTGAGCTGGCGCCCATCTCGCTCTACGCCGACCAGAAGGTGAGCATCGAGAGGATGCTGCTCGGATGCAACGACTCCGGACCGGCAACGACGTGCCTACGGTTTGCGACTATCTATGGGGTCGCGCCACGAATGCGCTTTGACCTGACAGTCAACGAGTTCACGCGCGAGCTCTGGGCGGACCGGAAGCTTGAGGTTTTCGGTGAGCAATTCTGGCGCCCGTATGTGCATGTGCGCGATGCGGGCCGGGCGGTGGCGACGGTGCTGCGGGCGTCGCTCGAACAGGTCCGCGGAGAGGTCTTCAACGTCGGACGCTCCGGAGAGAACTACCGTAAGCTCGACTTAGTAGAGGAAATCCAGCGCCAGCTGGGTGCGGGGAAGGTGAGCTTCGTCCACCGGGACGAGGATCCCAGGGATTACAAAGTGAACTTCGACAAAGTTCGCTCGCGGCTGGGGTTCGAGACGTCGATGACCGTCTCGGACGGGATCTCCGAGCTCATCGACGCCCTGTCCAGAGGCCAGTTCGGGGACCCATTCGACAGTCGCTACCGGAACTGATTCATACCCGCGACATCGCCCCGGGGGCGTAGCATGGCCTCCACAGATCGCGCTCAGGAGGTTTTCGATGTCGAGGCTCATCCGGATGGACCAAAGTGGACACACGACGGTCGCCGAGTGGACCGCCGACGACGGGGCTGCGGTGGAGGCGGCGGTCGCGGCGTTCCGCGCGGAGCTCGATCGCGGCTACTACGCGATGGTCTCAGAAGGGGAAGGCCGGGCCCGTCACGTGCGGGAGCTGCCGCTCGAGGAGCCGCTGGTGATCCTGCGGCGCCCGATCGCCGGGGGCTGATACGGCTGCGGTAACGGCAGACGTTTCCGAGGCGCTTCCCGAGCTGGAGCGCGTCTACTGGCGCCCGCGCGTCAGCGAGGAATCGCTAGCACGGACTGGTCACCTATGGACGCTTACGACCGTTATGCACGCGGTTCCCTACGTCCTGCTCGCCGCATTGTTAGTGGCGCTCAAGCCCCTCACCGCGCCGGTAGCCGCGATCGCGCTGGCGATCGTCTGGATCGTTCCCGAGCTCTACGCCGCCCGCGGCGCGAACGTGCTGCGTCCTCGCCAGGGGGGCTCGGAGCCCGCCCAGCAGGTCGCTCTCGGGCTGCTCGGCGACCTCGTTGACCACGCCGCGCGTGAGCTGCACGCCCGCACCGCGATCGTGCTCGAGCGCGGCAGGTTCGGGGTGTGGCTGATCGGCGAGGCGGGCGCCGTGCTGGTGAGACCCGGAGGCCGCCGGGTCCATTGTTTCTGCGTGAAGGCAGCTGAGTCGGAGCTGCCGGCTGCTGATCGCACGGCCCACCTGCTGCTTGCGCTCCGCGCCGACGAAGCTGGGTTCGCCACCGTGGCCAACCTCGCGCTCTGCGGGGCCACGTGGCGTTTGCGCCGGCGGCTGCCCCAACCGGCCCGCAGCGCGCTCGACTCGGCCCGGATCGCGGCGCGGGCGCTATAGCGCGTCGGCGGCCGATGGCCGCTAATGCCCAGCGCGCCGGCCGGCCGATCGGATTTCGGAATCTCTGTACCTGGGGCCAATGCGCGCTTTATCTGTCGCGTGCATCATCTCGGCCATGACTCGTCCAGACACATCATCAAAGCTGGTGTTGATTGAAGACCGCCGGCAGTCACCGCCAGATGAGGCTGACGGTCCCGTGCGCCGCTACCGGCTGGCTCGGCTGCGGTTCGACGGCCGTGCGAGCGACGAAGCGCTTCGCTTCGAGCACCTGAAGCGCTCGTACGACTGATGTCGAATCGCGTAAGAGGTTCGCGCTAGAGAAACGGCGTCCGAGCGCTACGCTTTGCACCATGCACACTGAACTCGAGCAGCCTCGACATCACGTGCCGGTGCTGCGTAAGGCGGCAGCCGGTCTGGTACTGGTGATCGCCGCAGCGATCGCGCTCAAGCTCGTGATCGGCTTCGTCGTTGCGATTCTTTGGACGGTGGTCGCGGTGGCGGTGGTCGTGGCGGTGCTCTGGGCAATCAAAACGATCGTCTGGTGAAGATCCGCCCATGCAGTCCATGGGCTATGTCGTAATTGCGCTGTTCTTCGGCTTGGCGGGAGGCATAGTCGGGCGGATCAAAGGCAGCTCGTTCTGGCTCTGGTTCCTGATCTCCGGGCTGGTGCCCGTCCTCGGTCTCCTGACCGCGATCTTCTACCGCTGGGAGGACCGGGAGCTCCGCCGTCAGTGTCCGGGCTGCGGCCGGGTGGTCAAGCTCTATGACGCCCTGTGCGTGCGCTGCGGGACCGAGCTCGAGTTCCCTGACACTGCGCTGCCCTCCGAGGCGGCGGTCAGGCGCCGCGCCGCGTAGCGTCGGCTGCGGCCAGGCTTAAGAGCGAAGCTTCCAGCCGTTGATCGGCCGTCCCGCGGCCATTGGCCGGCATTCTGGCCGCCTGTACACTCGCTCGGAAGTCCCCGCTTTGCGGGGCGATGACCCCTATGCACCGGAAAGGAGGTTGGCCCACGATGCGCGCAGTCGACGCTCTGATGGAATGCCTGAAGGCGGAAGGTGTGGAGGTGGTATTCGGGCTGCCGGGCGGCGCCAACCTTCCGACCTACGACGCGTTCTACGACGCCGGCATCCGCCACATCCTGGTCCGCCACGAGGCGGGGGGCGGCCATGCCGCAGAGGGCTACGCCAAGGCGACCGGCAAGGTGGGCGTCTCGATCGGCACCAGCGGCCCTGGCGCCACGAACCTCGTGACCCCGATATGCGACGCGATGATGGACTCGGTGCCGGTCGTCTTCTTGACCGGGCAGGTGCGTACCGAGTTGCTGGGGACCGACGGGTTTCAGGAGGCCGACACGATCGGGATCACGATGCCGATCGTCAAGCACAGCTTCATGATCCAGCACCCGCTCGAGATCCCGCGCACCCTGCACGAAGCGTTCCACATCGCCCGTACCGGCCGTCCGGGACCGGTGGTGGTCGACATCCCGCAGGACCTCAGCCGAGCGGACATCCCCTATGAGCCGGTGGCGGATGTGCATCTACCCGGCTATCAGCCGACCGTGGAGGGAAACCAGAAGCAGATCCGTTTGGCGGCAAAGGCTCTGGCCAACGCCCGGCGGCCGGTGATCTACGCCGGCGGTGGAGTGGTCAGCGCGGACGCCGCCCCGGAGCTGACAGAGCTCGCGACCTCGGACCGATTCCCCGTTACCTGCACCGTGATGGGTCTGGGCGCGTTTCCTGCCCCGCATGAGCAGTGGCTGGGCATGCTGGGCATGCACGGCACCCGAGCCGCCAACTACGCGATGGACGAGGCGGATCTGATCTTCGCCGTCGGGGCCCGCTTCGATGACCGCATCACCGGCAAGCTGTCTGAGTTCGCGCCGCGGGCCAAGTTCATCCACATCGATGTGGACCCCGCCGAGATCTCGAAGAACGTTCCCGCACACATCCCGATCGTCGGCGACGCCAAGAACATCCTGCCCCGGCTGACCGCCGAGTACCGAGCGCTGTCGACCGACGGCTCGAGGCTCGAGGAGTGGTGGACGCGGATTCGTACCTGGCAGGAGCGCCACCCGCTGCGGTACGACGATTCGGCAGACGCCGAGATCAAGCCCCAGTACATGATCCAGGCGCTGTACGAAGCTACCGGCGGCGACGCGATCGTCGCCAGCGACGTCGGTCAGCATCAGATGTGGGCCGCGCAGTATTTCCATTTCACAAAGCCCCGCCGGTGGATCAACTCGGGCGGCCTGGGGACGATGGGCTTCGGCTTGCCGGCAGCGATGGGGGCCAAAGTCGGGTGTCCCGGGCAGACGGTTATCTGCATTGCTGGCGATGGCTCGGTTCAGATGAATATCCAGGAGCTCGCTACCTGCGCCCAGGAGGGAATCGCAATCAAGGTGTTCATCATGAACAACGGCTATCTGGGGATGGTCCGTCAGTGGCAGGAGCTGTTCTGGGAGCGGCGCTACAGCCAGGTGGACATGGGCCAGTATCCGGACTTCGTCAGCCTGGCGGGGGCTTACGGAGCCACCGGGATGCGCTTCGAGGACAAGCACACGCTGGTGTCGGACATCAAGGGGGCCTTGGCCACGGAGGGGCCGGTGCTCGTCGACGTCCGCGTCACTCGCGAAGAGAACACCTATCCGATGATCCCGGCGGGGCAACCGGCGCGGAACATGGTGGGCTGATGGGCGAGCCCGCCACCAAGGAGCTGCTGTCGCTCGACGAGCTCGAGGCCGCCGGCAGCCTGCGAACTGGCCGCAAGCACATCCTCTCGATCCTGGTCGAGAACAAGCCCGGTGTGCTGACGCGGATCTCTGGCTTGTTCGCCCGCCGAGGCTTCAATATCGACACGCTGGCGGTCGGGCCGACCGACGACGAGCGCTTCTCGCGGATCACGCTTACGCTCGACGGCGCCAAGCACCCAATCGACCAGGTCACCAAGCAGCTGCACAAGCTGGTCAATGTCCTCAAGATCCGTGACCTGGAGCCGGGCGAGACGCTGGCACGCGAACTGGCGTTGTTCAAGGTCTCGGCCGATGGCACGGCCCGAGCAGAGGTCATGCAGATTTGCGACATCTTCCGCGCCAAGGTCGTGGACGTGAACCGACGGTCGCTGGTCGTGGAGATCACTGGAACGTGCGACAAGGTCGACGCGTTCGAGCGGCTCGTGAGGCCCTTCGGCCTGGTAGAGATGGCCCGCACGGGCGAGATCGCGATCTCCCGGGGCCGGGGAGAGACGTGATTCAGGAGTGTGCGCGCGTCGGCGTGCGCACCCTCGGCGCGGTCTCCCATCTCCACACGCATGGCTAGCGCCCCAGCCGGCATCGACCCCGGCCGCGTCGGCATCGAGGTTCACACCGACCTCGACGCAGCCAGGCTGGACTGGGACCAGCTCGCGCTGCGCGCCGGCAGCGTCTTCGGAACCTGGGAATGGGCGGACGCCTGGCAACGCCACCTTGGCGTCGGTGCGCCGCTGCAAATCGTCGTCGCCCGGCGCGCCGACGGCCACCCCTTCGCCTTGCTGCCGCTGTTTATCGCCCGAGAGCGCCCGCTGAGGGTCCTACGGATCGTCGGCGCCGGGCCGGCGGACGAGCTTGGCCTGCTATGCGCCCCCGAGGATCGCGCCGCCGCGGCGCGAGCAGTCGCAGACAAGTTGCGGCGGCTGATCGGACGGTCGGGTTTCTTTCTCGCAGAGCGAATCTGGGCCGAACACGCGCTGGCGGCGCCATTCGGCGCTCAGGTGGTGCATCACAACTCCAGTAGCGTGCTGCCCCTCTCTGGCTCGTTCGAGGACTTCCTCGCCGCTCGGAGCCGCAACTTCCGCTCACAGGTTCACCGGCGTGAGCGCCGCCTGGCACGCGAGCATCAGCTCGTCTTCAGGCTCACCACGGACCCCGATCGGCTCGTGGGCGACATGCGGACCCTGATCGCTCTACACGGCGCGCGGTGGAGCAACGGCGAGTCCACGGCTTTTGCTGGAGCCCGCGCGGCCTTTCACCTCGACTTCGCGGGTGCCGCCTTGGAGTGCGGCTGGCTGCGCCTTTGGACCATGGAGCTCGACGGAAACCCAGTCGCGGCATGGTATGGCTTTCGATACGGCGGCATCGAGAACTACTACCAAGCTGGGCGTGATCCGAGCCTGAAGCAACTGGATATCGGCTTCGTGCTGCTATGCCACACGATTCGCTGCGCGTTCGAGGACGGACTTCGCGAGTACCGCTTCGGCCTGGGGGACGAGAGCTACAAGAATCGCTTCGCGGAGCACGACCCCGGGCTCGACACGCTTGCCATCGCCATCGGAACACGAGGTCAACTCGCCGCTGCCGCCCTGCGCGGCGTCCTTGGGCTGTCCCCGCGGTTGCGGGGGATCGTCCGACGGCAGCTGAAGTGGTAAGGATCTCGATCCGACAGGCCTCCGGAACACGCGCCGCCATCACGCCGATTCCGAATGCCGCCCGCGGCGCGACATCGGCCCGTAAGGCGGGCGGGCCGAGAATGGGACTTGGCCCCCGACCCGGCGCAGCACGTGGACCCTGCGGAGTGTCTGTGTCAGCTTGAAGCCGAAAACCATGCGCAGCAGTAGGGCACTTTCGCGATTGCGCCGATCGACCCAGCCGTAGACGCGGCTTATGCCGGGGTCCGCTCGGATGTCGCTAAGCAGTTGCGCCACCAGAGCAGCCGCAACGCCATCAGGCCGGAACTTCTCCGGCACCCAGAGCGCATATGAGTAGGCCTCGTCTGGCCCCAGCCGGATCCGCAGGCCAGACCACGGATCCCTGTGGGTCCTTCGGCTAACCCAAATCCATCCGGCGAACTCGCCATTGGCCACCGCGAGATAACCGGTATCGGAGCGCCTGCGGAAAGCCGCGACGGCGCGGTGCGATGACCGCGGGACCACCGCCTGCCATGTATCCGACTGTCGGGGGTCGATGCGATCCACTCCGGCGGAACGCGGTTGCATGACGTGCGGAATCGCCGCGTTAGCGTCTCGCTCGAGCACGTCGGTCTCCACGACCTCGAAGACGCGTTTCAGTAAATCGACTCGCAACATAGCTCCGCTTGGCCCGAGTCGGTCCCGTATCTGGCGCCGCGAGGCGTCACCGGGCGCTGCGCGCACGCTTGCCATCGACGTAGGCGGCGATAGCGCCGATTGAGCCGAAATTCTCCGGCGCCAGTTCGTGCCCCTCCACCTGAAATCCGAACCGGGACTCCATCCGGCTCACCAGCTCAACGAGGTGTAGCGAATCGATGATCCCCCGCTCGAAAATCAGCTCCTCGGCGCTGACTGCGTTTGCTACTTCCGGCCCGAGGATCGAGGCCAGCAGCTGACGGATCTCGGCCTCCGAGGACATTTGTGGTTTTGCGATGCTAGTCATGCGATCGCCCCGTCGAACTCCACGCCATGCGGGAGCTGCCGTTCACCTTGGGCCCGCCGCGCGAGACGCCAGTAGTCGCCGGTCGAACTTATCGCTGGGCGTCCGCGGCAGGCTTTCGGTGCGAACGATCAATTCGGGAACCATGTGGCTCGGCAGCAGCGAGCGGCAGTGCTCTCGAAGCGTGCGTTCCGCTTCGAGGTGGTCGCCGCCGACTTTCACGAAAGAGAAGATACGACTGCCCATCAGCTCGTCCGGCACCGCAACGGCGACGCACTCCTCGACCGCGGGGTGGGCGTACAACGCCGCCTCGATTTCGCCCAGATCAACCCGATATCCACGCGTCTTGATCTGCTGATCGCGCCTGCCAATGAACCGGTACCGAGGGATCGGCAAACGCTGCGCGATCTCGACAATGTCGCCCGTGCGATGAGTGAACGGGGCAGGGAACCGGTCCCGCGTTCGCGCTGGATCCCCCCAATAACCCGCGGCGACAGTCGAACCGGTCACGACGAGTTCTCCCTGCGCGCCGACCTCCGTCAGCTCGGTACCGCATTCATCGACTACACGACAACGGGCGTTCTCACAGGCGCGTCCGATGAGGGCCGGAGGACCGTCTTCTGGAGGAGGTGAGAGGACCTCCTCGTAGGTACAAGCGTTGGTCTCGGTTGGGCCGAAGAGATTGAAGAATCGAGCGGACGGCAGCAATGTCATCAACTGTGCCAAGTATCGGGGCGGAAACACCTCACCGGCGAACAACACAAGTCGAAGCCGCTCAGCGCGGTGGCGCTCGAGCCGGCCATAGCGCACCAGCATCGTCAGCGCCGAGGGCACCGAGTACCAGACGGTTATGCAATTTGCACTAATCCAGTCGGCAAGGCGCACAGGAAACAGCGCGGCTTCCCGTGGCACGAGGCAGACCGTACCGCCGGCCATGGCACACGCGAACAGGTCAAGGGTTGAGAGGTCGAAATGAAACGGGGCGTGACTGGCGAAGACGTCATCCCCGCCGAGGCCGAACGCACCATATGCCCACCGTATGAACGACAGCGAGCTGCGGTGGGGAATCGCCACACCCTTCGGCTGGCCGGTCGAGCCCGAGGTGTAAAGGATGTAGGCCAGATCGGTGTCGGTGAGCTGCCGTTCGGTAGCGAGCCTGGGGCCGGCCAGGATCTCCTGCCAAGTGGGGAACGCGGATACCGGCACATCCACGGAGATTCCTTGGGGGGCAGCTGCAGGACTGACGTCTCTGAGCGCGGCGATCCGCTTGGCGTCCGAGACCAAGGCCGCGGTACCGGCATCGGTCGCGATCTGCACCGTCCGAGAGACCGGGGAAGCGGGATCAATGGGGACATAGGCTGCGCCCGCTCGCATGATCCCGTACGCCGCCGCGACTGCCTCCGGCGACTTCTCAAGATACAGGGCGACCCGATCGCCGATCCCCACGCCCTCGTCCACGAGCGCTGCAGCCACGCGATCCGCGGCTGCATCAAGCTCCGCGTATGTCAGCGTCTGCTCCCCACCGCGAATCGCCGTCCGCGTGGGCCAGCGCTCGGCGGCTTCCCGCAACAAGTGCTCGACGCGGAAGACCTGGCTCAGGCTGCTTCCCATCTGCAGGCTCTAGAGGCCCATTCCGCGTGCCACGATCGCGCGCTGCATCTCGGAGGTTCCTGAGTACAACCGGCTGCCGACGGCATCCCGGAGCTGCCGCTCGACGCCGAACTCGCTGAGGAACCCATATCCGCCGCGGAGATGGAGGGCATCGAGCCCGTTGGCCACGGCGCTCTCGCTGAGCCACAACTTGGCCATCGCGGCGTCTACGAGCGATGACCGACCCTGAGCCTTCAACCACGCGGCTCGGTAGAGCAATAGACGGCCTGCCTCGAGCCGTAGCTTCATCTCAACGATTCGATGTGCGACCGCCTGGTGGCGGCCGAGCGGTTGGCCGAAGGTCGTTCGCTGGCTCGCGTATGAACGCGTTTGCTCAAGTTCGCGCTGCATCGTCCCGATGTGAATCGCCATCGGCCACAGGCGCTCCCACTCGAGCAGCTCGTTGAAGACGATCAGACCCCCTCCGATCTGCCCGAGCACGCTGTTCTCGGCTACGACTACGTCGTCTAGGTAGACGTCACCGAGCGGTGAGGTTCGAAGGCCCATCTTCGCCTGCGGCTGTCCGCGTTGCACGCCTGGAGTACCGGTCTCCAGCACGAACGCCGTGGAGCCACCGAGCGCGCCACCGCGCCCCGTGGCGGCGAAACAGATGACCAGATCGGCCATCGGCCCATTGGTCACCAGGGACTTTTGACCATTCAGGCGCCACCCCTCGGGTCGCTTCTCGGCCCGCGTACGCATGGCGAAGGCATCTGACCCCGAGCCCGGCTCCGTGATTGCCAGTGCGCCGATGGCAGTTCCGTCGATCAGCTGCGGCAGGTAGCGACGCCGTTGCTGATCGGTACCGAAGATGAGCAGAGACCGGAGAACGACCCACGCCTGTACCGCCGCGGAGAACAGCAGGCCATTGTCCGCGCAGCCCTCGCCCAGCCCCTCCATCACGAGCAGGCCGGTGAGCGCGTCGAGCCCTGCGCCCCCAAGCTCAGCCGGCATGCACTGCCCGAAGAACCCCCAATCCGCGAGCCGCTTCCACTTCTCCACCGGAAATCGTTCATCGCGATCGTCCTCCAATAGGCCGTCGTTCAAGGCTCCCCGGCCGAACTCGACTGCCGCATCACGAAACTCGAGCTGATCGTCCGTCCAGTCGAACTCCATAGCGGGGCGACAGTATCAGCGGTCAGAGCGGCGATCTTGCGGTTAACGCGGCAACCGCCGGAGCGCAGCAAAGGTCGCACTAGAATCCACCGTCCAGCCTCGTCATGAGGCTCAAAGTGCGATGGCAAGGCTGTGGGACAGAGTGCGCCGGGCATGGCGACGCTACGGCGCCTGCGGCATCTGGCAGCGCGCGTGGATGGTGGCCCGAGGACGGGTGGTCCTTTCGGAGAGCCACGTCTGGTACCAGCTCGACTTGGGGCGCCAGCGACCAAGGCCCCCGCTGCAACCTCGTTTGACGCTGCGGCGCGGCGACCACGCGGACTTGCCCTTGCTCGAGCAGCTGCCGACGACCGCCGGCTGGGAAGCCAGCGCCCGACTTGAGGCCGGTAATGATGTCTGGCTGGTGGTCGAGGACCGCCATGCGCTGTTCAGCTGCTGGATCTTTCACACGGAGACTCCGGTGGTCGGCGCCCCCGGAGGAGCCCTGCGCCTGGCCGACCAAATGGTCTGTCTCGAGGACAGCGTTGTCTCCGGCGCGGCGCGGGGCCGAGGCATTGCCCCATCGGCGTGGGCGGCAATCGCCGACGTACTCACTAACGAAGGGAAGGGCCGAATCATCACCAAAGTCGAGGTCGAGAACAAACCGTCACGACGGGCGGTGGAGAAGGCCGGCTTTGAGCCGGTCGCGGTGATGCATTTCAAGCGGCTTGGGCCGCGGTCCCGGACCCGGATCGAGGTCCTTGAGAATGGACCGGGTTCGTTCTTTGCCGAGAGCCTGAGCGCAAACCATGGCAAGCGGTAAACCGCCGGTTCGGGCTCCAGACCCCGGCGCGACCAGCTGGCTTAGCGACTCCACGCGCCGGCGGCTCGGGCGCCGCCTCGAGCTCGCGCTGCGCCGCGCGCGGGTGGTCGGCGGACCGGTCATCGCGAGCTTGACAGCGACCCTCGGGCGACCAGTCGACCCCACGGCAGTGATCGCCAGCTCGCGGCGGACGGGAGAACCGTGGTTCTGCTTCGAACAGCCGGACCGTGACGGGACGGCGCTCGCCGCGCTCGGCGCCGTCCGCGCGCTCGAGGCGCGCGGACCTCACCGCTTCGCCGAGCTCGCAGCGCGCTGGCACGCGCTGGTCGCAGCGGCGCTGGCGGATGAACCGGATGGACCGTCGGGAACCGGCCTCGTGGCTGTCGGCGGTTTTGCGTTCGCCGCCGATGGCTGTGGCTCGGCGGCCTGGAATGGCTTCGCGCCGGCGTCGCTGTTGGTCCCCGAGCTCTCGTTGGCGCGCCGCGGCGGGGAGGCAAGGCTCACCGTAAACGTCGATGTGGCGCCAGACGACACTCTGGAGCAGCTTTCGGTGCGAGTGGAGGGGCGGCTTCAGTCTCTGCGGCAGCGTGAGCTGCCGGTGCTGGATCCGGCACCAGCCGGCAGCTACCGGGTTCGCAGCATCATGCCTCCGTCTCACTATGAGGAGGCCGTGACACGTGTCGTTCAACGGATCCGCGCCGGCGAGCTTCAGAAGCTGGTCCTAGCACGGGAGGTGGAGGTGCAGGCGCCTATCGACCACGATCCCGCGGCGGTGCTGGGGGCGATCCGTGACTGGTTTCCGGCCTGCTACGTGTTTGCGTTGGGCCGCGGCGACGCCGCGTTCATCGGCGCCAGCCCTGAGCTCTTGATCCGGCGCGACGGGCCGCGCGCGAGCACGGTCGCGCTCGCGGGATCAATGCGCCGCAGCGCTGATCCGGCGGTCGATGACCATCTTGGAGAGCGTCTTCTCGGAAGCGAGAAGGACCGCGAGGAGAACGAGATCGTCGCCCGGCGGATCACACGCTCGCTTCAACCGCACTCGGTCTGGGTGACCTCGGCGCCGGACCCGGCGCTCGTGCGGGTGGCGAACATCCAGCATTTGGGGCGGCCGATCCGCGCCCAGCTCCGCAAGCCTTACGGTGCCATCGAGCTGGCAGGCCTGCTTCACCCCACACCGGCGGTCGGCGGCGAGCCCGGGGAGGTGGCAGAGCGGCTGATACCGGCGCTCGAGGGGCTTGACCGCGGCTGGTACGCCGGCCCAGTCGGGTTCACCGACGCCACAGGCGACGGAGAGTTCTGCGTGGCACTGCGCTCGGCGATCCTTCGCGGGCGTACGGCGCGCTGCTACGCCGGTTGTGGAATCGTGCGCAACTCCGATCCCGCCGCGGAGCTCGCCGAGTCCGAGGTCAAGCTCGAGGCGCTGCTACCGGTGCTGGCCTTCTAGCGCCGGTGCGCCCGCCCCCCTTGGCGGGTCGTGGGAGAGTCGAGGCCGTAAGCACCCGCAAACATGGGCAAAGCCGCGCACGGCCGCCCGGTCCTGGCTCTCGCGGCTTACCGTCCTCCCATGCGTCAGGGACGCGAGGCCGAGGGATTGCGGCTGGAGATCCATCAGGTCGCCGAGCACCTGAGTGAAGAGTGGGACTCGCTGGCTGACGAGCTGCTGGCGGCGCCGTTCGTGCGGCCGGGCTGGATCGAGGCCTGGGCACGCGCGTTTTCGGACTCCGGTCTGAGCGTGCTCACGGCCAGACGCGGGGCCAGACTCGTGGGGTTGGTGCCCTTCCTCGAACGCCGCGGCGTGCTGTGCCCACCAGTGAATTGGCACACGCCGATGTTCACCTTCCTGGCAGCTGATCAGAGCACGAGCACCGCGCTCGCGGAACGGTTCATCTCGTCTGCGTCGGTCCGAGCCGACCTGTCGTTCATCGACGCCTCCGATCCCAATCTCAGCGAGTGCCGAGCGGCGGCTGAGCGCCTAAATCGGTCAGTGACCGTCCGAACCATGATGCGCTCTCCGTATATCCAGGTGGCGAACGGCGACTGGCAGTCCTACCGGGCGTCGCTGCCGCGGAAGGCTCGAAAGGAGATGGAGCGTTGTGCCCGCAGGCTGGCGGAGCAGGGCGAAGTCGAGGTCGAGTTCACGGATGCAAGCAACGACCTGGAGCGAGTGCTGAGCGACGGGTTCCGGCTGGAAGGCTCAGGCTGGAAGCACGCGAGCGAGACGGCGATCACCTCCTCGCCCTCGACCCATCGCTTCTATACGGAGGTGGCCCATTGGGCCCACCGCCGCGGCTGGCTGCTGCTGGCCTTCCTGCGGCTCAGCGGCAAGCCGATTGCGTTCGATCTCTGCCTGCGTTGCAACGGCGTCACGTGGGTGCTGAAGGGGGGCTTCGATCCGAGCTATCGGCGCTTCAGCCCGGGGACGCTGCTCACCTACGAGTCTCTGCGGGCAGCGTTCGAGCACGGCACCCGTTGCTACGAACTACTTGGGAGGGAGGACCCCTACAAGCTAGTGTGGACGCAGACAGTGCGCGAGCGGATGCGGTTTCAGGCCTTCAGTCGGACGCCCTTGGGGCATGTCGCCCGTCTGGCCTGGACTCAGGGACGGCCGGCGGCTCAGCGCCTGCTGGCTGCCGTAAGGCGCACCGCCGGCCAGCAATGAGCGCCGAAAGAGGCGGTCCGCGGCGCCTGCTTGTGTCAGGCGACGAGTTCCATGCCTCGCTGGCGCTGGTTCGCGCCCTGGCAGCGGGCGGCTACGTCAACTATTTGGCGGTGACGCCCCGGGGAACCTACGCCGGCCGCTCGCGCGCGGTGAGAAGCGTTCGATATGTGCCGCACGCCGAGAAGGACCCGGATTTGTTCGTCGTGGCGGTGTCGGACGCCGTGAGTGAGCTAGGTGTGGATGCCGTCCTGCCCGGAACGGAGGCTTCGCTGATCGCCATCGCCGCGGCGGCCGAGCATATCCAGTGCCCGGTCGGTGCCCCGGCTGCTCAGGTTGTGGAGCTGGCCACGGACAAACCACGGGTGCTTGCGATTGCATCCGAGTGCGGGCTGCAGTCGCCTCCGGCGATTGGCGGGAAGCCGGCGGAGCTCATCGCGCGCTCGGCGGAGATTGGCTATCCGGCGGTGCTGAAGCCGACGCGGACGCGTTTCGCTCTGGACGGAGCCGGATTGGTCTACTACCAGGCGCGCAAACTCGGCGGGCCACACGAGCTACAGACGGCGCTGAGCGAGCTTCCCGACGCTGAGTGGGTTGTGCAGCCATACATGGGCGGGGGACTCTTCGCGGTGGCGGGCTTGGCGTGGAGGGGCCAGCTAATCGGTGCAGTCCACCAGCGGTCGTCACGTATCTGGCCACCCGATATCGGCTATTCGTGCTGCGCCATGACCGTCCCGCGTGACCGTGAGCTGGAGGACAAGTTGGCGGCCGTGATCCAGAGGATCGGCTGGAGCGGGATCTTCCAAGCCCAGCTGGTGGGCGATCGTTGTGGCGAGCGCTATCTGATCGACTTCAACCCGCGCGCCTACGGATCGCTGTCGCTCGCCGTCCGCGCGGGAGCGAACCTACCCGCCGCCTGGGCGGCGCTCGTGCTGGGGCTGGCGCCCCCGCCCATCTCCTACACGCCAGGGGTGCGCTATCGCCTGGAGCACAATGACGTGCGGGCGATCGTCCACAACCTCCGTCAGGGCCGGGTTCGATCGGCGCTTGAGGCGATCGTTCCTCGGCCCAATACGACTCACGCGGTCTTTTCGGTACGCGACCCCGGGCCGATGCTGACGACGGCCGAGAAGTTCTTGGCGCTTCGTCGGCACTGACGTCTCTGCCCCCGCGGCGGAGCTCGCACAGTCCGAGGTCAAGCTCGAGGCGCTGCTTCCGCTGGTGGCCCTCTAGCACTGGCGTTCGCGGCCTCCGGCTGGGCCACCACAGCCCGGTCGATCTCCACAAACCCCAAGGACGCCGACCGTGGATAACGTTTACTCCGTGCTCTGTGGCCGCGCTGATGGTGCCGAGCTAGAGGCCGTCGTCTGTGACCACTCGGACTCGACCGCCTCGGATTGGAACCGTCTTATCCAGAAGTCGGGCAATCCGTTCATGACACACGAATGGCTCACGTGCTGGTGGAACGCCTTCGGGCGGGGCACGCCAACCTGGATTCTGCTGCGGGCAGACGACGGCTCGCTGCGAGGAGGGGCCTTCATGGAACGGCGGGGGAGGTCACTGCTCGCTGCCGCCAACGTGCACACCGGCGAATGGGACGTGCTCGCCGATAGCCAGAGCGGGCGCGCCCAACTGTGGCAAGAGTTGACGGAGCTTGGAGCCGACCGGATCCGCCTGCGTTCGGTTCCCAGCTATACCGATAGCGCCAGGCTGGCGCGCGAGCACCTCGGGCGGGGCGGTTACAGAATCGCGGTGGAGGGTCGGCTCGACAGCCCATGGCTCGAGCTTCCATCGAGCTGGGAGGAGCTCCGGGGTACGGTGAGTAGGGGGCTGCGCAGCCAGCTGGGCAGACGCCGGCGCGCGTTGGAGCGAGCAGGAGCGCTTGAGCTGCGAGTAGTCACGGGCGGTCCGAACTTCGACCGTGATCTGGAGGCGTTCCTGAACCTGGAGGCCGCGGGCTGGAAGGGCAGAACTGGCACCGCGATTCTGTGCAGTGCGAACACCGAGCGCCTGTACCGTGAATTCGCCCGCGCCGCGGCCTCGAATGCCTGGTTGCGGCTCTACATGCTCGAGCTCGATGGAGAGCTCATCGCAGCGGACTACGGCTGCGCCGTGGCCGGCGCAGGTTCACTTATCAAGACTGCCTTCAGCGAGCCGCACAGCCGGTTCTCTCCCGGGCTCGTGCTCCGTGCGGCCGTCCTACATTCGTGCATCGAGGAAGGCTTGCACGGCTACTACTTCCACGGGGAAGCCGACCAGTACAAGCGGAGATGGACCCAAGGGATGCGTCCCCATATTGACATTTGGGCTTACCGCAGGTTGTTCCTTCCAGGCTATGCCTACCGCCGCCGGCTTCGCCCGGCACTCAAAGTGGCGCGGGACCGGGCGAAGCGAAGGCACGCTAGCCGGGCCCGCACTCGCCTCACCGCCCCACGGGCGTGACCAAAGTGGCCCCGTCGCGGCTGCTCGTCTCCGGCGATGACTTTCACGCTTCCCTTGCGCTGGTGCGGGCGCTTGCTGCATCGGGCCACGTTGTCTCGCTGGCCGTCGCGCCCCGCCGGACCTACGCCAGCCGCTCACGGGCTGTGGCCAGCGTTCGACACGTGCCGGACGCCGAGCGCGAGCCTGGTGCCTTTGTGAAGGCAATCTCGTACGCGGCAGCTGAGCTCGGTGTCGATGCCGTACTGCCCGGGACCGAGGCGTCACTGATCGCGCTCGCCGCGGGGGCGGGACAGATGCCCTGTCCGGTGGGGGTCCCCGGACCGCAGATCGTGGAGCTGGCCACCGACAAGCGGCGGGTCCTTGGCGTGGCATCTGAGTGCGGGCTGCAGACGCCGCACTCGGTCGCAGGCGAGCCCGATGAGCTGCGGGCGCGGTCGGAGCAATTTCGCTACCCCGCGGTGCTCAAGCCGTCGCGTAGCCGTTTCGAGCTCGACGGCGCCGGGTTGGTGTACCACAAAGCGCGCACAGTGAAGGAATCGCGCGAGCTTCAAGCGGCGCTCGACAAGGTTCCCGACGCGGAGTGGGTCGTGCAGCCCTACATCGACGGTGGGCTCTGCGCCGTGGCCGGCGTTGCTTGGGAAGGCAAGCTGGTGGGAGCAGTTCATCAGCGTTCGTGGCGCATCTGGCCACCCGATGTTGGCTACTCGTGCTATGCGGCGACCGTCCCGCCCGATCGGCAGCTCGAGGACCGCTTGGCGCTGCTGCTTCACGAGATCGGCTGGAGTGGGATCTTCCAGGCCCAGCTGCTCGCCAACCGCGACGGCAGCCGCTACCTGATCGACTTCAACCCGCGCGCCTACGGTTCGCTGGCGCTTGCTGTTCGCGCCGGAGCAAACTTGCCGGCGGCGTGGGCGGCGCGGGTTCTGGGAGCTAGCTCGCCGCGCATCTCCTACAGGTCGGGAATCCACTACCGCCTCGAGCACAACGACGTGCGAGCGATCGTGCGGATCCTCCGCGAGGGTCAGCTTGGGTCGGCGCTCCGAGCGGTCGTCCCGCGGCCGGCGACGGCCCACGCGGTGTTCTCGGCCCGCGATCCCGGGCCGATGCTGACGAGCGCCGAGAAGCTGCTCGCCCGTCGCCGGCCAGAATGACGTGGTGAGTCCGCTTGCCGAACGCGTGGCGGCGCTCGTCGACTCGACCGCGACGGGTCGAGTGGTAGTAGTGGGGTCGCTCCCGCCCCATGGACGCGACCTAGATCTCGTCGTGCGCGCGCCCCAGCGGCCTCCGCTGGAGCGCGGTCTGCTCGCCGGCGGCCTGGTGCGCAAGGACTCATGCTTTGCCTTGTTTGGCGACTGCTCGGCGTATGCCGTCGAGCTCATCGTCGCCCACGAGTTCCTGCCGCAGGACGCAGAGGACGAGCTGTTCGCACAGGCGCGGCCGCTGCCTGGGTTCCGCTCGCTCGCCCGGCCCTGCCCGGGCCACGCCCTGTTGATACTTGCGCGGTTGGTTGTCGATGAAGGGTGGCTTTCGGCCAAACGGCGCCAGCGGCTCGAGCGCATCCTTGCCGAAGACTCACAGGCCTGGGCAATCGCCAGGCGCAGCGCAAGGGGGTGGGGGTTCAGCGAAGCACTGGCCGCGCTCGAACGCGCCGCCTCCACGGGGCGTCCGCTCACGCTTCGAGGCCGATTGCGCTCTCGCTGGCCCAAGCGGGCACTCGGGCGCCCGAAGCGCGGCCTGCTGGTTGCTCTGTCGGGAATCGACGGAGCCGGTAAGAGCTCCCAGGCGCGCTGGCTCCAACAGTCGCTGATCGCCCTCGATGCGCCGGTCGAGGTCGTGTGGAACAACCTAATGGGTGAGAACCGAATCCTCGGCGTGGTCGCGGCGGCGCCCAAGGCGCTGCTCGGCCTGACCGGCGGCCGGAGAAGATCAATGGCGCGGTATGACCACGCCGCTTCGGACGATGGCGATGTGGTCGTCGGCGCGCTTCGCGGGCCATGGTCGCTGCTCGTGACGCTCACCGGCGCACTCGAGCAACGCCGCGCGGCGATACCGGCACGGCTTCGAGGGCGCACCGTGGTCTTCGATCGCAGTCCGCTCGATCTGGCGGTCAGGATGCAGGTGCTCTACCGCTCGGCGACGGCCGCGCAGCGTCGCCTGATCTTTCTCGCCGCTCCGCGCCCCGATATCGCCTTCCTGCTGGACATCGCACCCGAGGTCTCGCTGCGGCGCAAGCACGACATCTGGAAGCCGGCTCAGCTCGAGGAGCAGGCGATGCTCTATCGCGCGCTCGCACCCCGGTTCGGCGCCATTCGTCTGGATGGGCAGAGACCTGCGGCTGACATCGCGGCCGAGCTGGCGTGCCGGGCGTGGCTGGCGCTACGGTGACCGCTCGTCGAGTCCTCGACGATCGGCCGGCGCTGCTGCCCATACTGGCCGGCTAGCTCTACGGAGCTTTCGCCAGGTAGGTCTGTCCGGTGTGCAGGGTGACGCTCTTGTCCAGGCGCAGGTCGGTGACGGTCACGGTGCCGTGCCGCACGATGGTGAGCGTTCCATCGCAGCGGTTCCGCACCCCCCAGGCGGTTCCCCGGACTGTGGCGCTGGCGAAATCGCCGTCGGTCCGGAACTGACCGGTGCCGTCGCCCAGCAGCAGGCCCAGCTGGTGCGAGGTGAGCTTGCGGCTGCCGGTGGTGCTGCCACACCCGCTTGCCGCACTCTGAGTGTCCTCGATCCTCAGATCCGTCAACCCGTTACCCGAGCGGCTCTGAAGCACCTCGAAGATGCCGTCCTGGAAATCTCCGACCGCTGTCTTCCCGATGCCCGGGTCGGCCGCCGTCAGCCTCACCACCCCGGAACGAGCGTCGACGAGCGCGCCCACTGAGACGGACCGCCGGCCCGACAGCCGAGTGAAGCCGGCGCTGGTCGGGGGCTTGACTTGCACGCTCCCGCTCACCGGCTGGAGCAAGACGCTCTGGCCGAGGACGGGCTTCAGCGTTGTCCCGCCGCAGCCGACAGCCGCGAGCGCACACAGGGCACAGCCGACCGATCGGCGTAGCCGCAGCGGTGCTCTCACATAACCACCTCCATCACTCGGCGCTGGACTTCTGCCGCCACGCGGCGGTGGAGCGCCAGGTTGTCGTGCCGATCGGTTTGCACCTCGATGATCGTGGTCTGCTGCGCTTCGAGCGAGCGCTCGATAGCGGCGCGGAGCCGATCGAGTGTCACAGGACGCTCGAATTGGCAGCCGTACAGCGCGGCGGCCTGCGAGAAGTCGAGGCCGTGGGGGGTGGCGACATGCTCCTCGAAGGCATCCTGCTGACCGGCCACGGGCAGGAAGTGGAAGATGCCACCGCCGTCATTGTTTAGCAGCACTATCGTCAGCGCCAGCCCGAGCCTGCGGCTGGCGAGCAGGCCGCCGATGTCGTGCGCCAGGGCCACGTCGCCGACGAGCAGGACAACCGGTCCTGGCGAAGCGGCGGCCGCACCGAAGGCCGATGAGACGGTGCCGTCGATGCCGTTCGCGCCGCGGTTCGAGAGCACGGTCGGCCCGGCGTCGCGCGGGGGCAGAAAGGACTCCACGTCACGGATCGGCATCGAGGAGGCGACGAACAGGGTGGCGTCTTCGGGCAGCCAGCGACCGAGAGCCCGCGCCACGAGCGGCTCGGAGAGCTCGTCGCCAAGCACAGCGTCGATCGCGGTCGCCGCGGCGTCGTCAGCCTCGCGCCAGGACGGAAGCCAAGCCGGGTCCACGTCCACGGTCTCAGGCTGCGGTAGCCGGCCCCGCAACCGCATTCCGACAACCGCATCGGGGTCGTGCCAGCTGCCATGGGGGTCGAACGCGATCTGGGGCACGTCGGCCAGCGAGGCCAGCCAGGCGCGCAGCGGCTTTGAGGTCGGGAGGTCGCCGAGGCGAAAGACGAAGTCGGGGCGATGGCCGACGGTGAAAACCTGATCGCGCAGCAGCAGGTCGTAGTGGGCGACCGTCGCGGGCCCTCGTCTGGCGTCCGAAAGGGGGTCGGCGAGCAGCGGGATACCGTGATTTGCCGCATACGCCGCCAGTCCGTGCGGATCGGGCGCGCCGGCTCCCGCCACTATCAGCAGCCGTCCGGCCGGGTGCGGACCGGGCCCCTCCGTCGCGGGTGGCTCGGCCGGCGGCTCGCGGACGACGTAGGGGAGGCCGTTGGCCCGACCGGTGCGGTCCGCCGGCAGCTCCTCCTCCAGCACAAGCGGGTCCCGGAGCGGGAAGTTGAGATGGACGGGACCGGGTGCATCTCCGATCGCTGTGAGGTACGCGCGGCAGGCCAGCGTCCGGATGAAGCGAACACGCACGGGAGCGGCATCTGGGATGTCGACCTCGAAAAACCACTTGACCGCATCGCCGTAGAGCTTCAGCTGGTCGATCGTCTGGCCGGCGCCCACGTCGCGGAGCTCTGGTGGACGGTCGGCGGTCAGCACGATCAATGGGACCCGAGCCCAGCGGGCCTCCACCACCGCCGGGGCGAGGTTGACGGCCGCTGTTCCGGAGGTGCAAGTCACGGCCACCGGGCGCCCGGATGCCTTGGCCGCGCCGAGGGCGAAGAACCCGGCGCAGCGCTCATCGAGGTGGGAGCGGCAGTGGATCCGCGGCTGGCGTGCCAGCG
Organism: uncultured Actinomycetes bacterium; assembly: GCA_963756555.1. Taxonomy (GTDB): domain Bacteria; phylum Actinomycetota; class Thermoleophilia; order Solirubrobacterales; family Solirubrobacteraceae; genus Palsa-465. The sequence goes on along the minus strand of CAVWOC010000004.1, from coordinate 44,904 downwards.
AGAGCACGATCGGTGTGCAGCGTGACCCCGGTGAGGTGCAGGCTTCATTGACCCCGCAGCGCGCCAGCTCGTCGCAGAACGCACGCAGGAGATGATATGTGTCGGTGGCGCTCATCTTCTTGCACGGCTTCACCAACACCGGACGCAGCTGGGATCCGGTGATCGGGGTGCTGGGCGAACGCTACAACGCGATCGCGCCCGATATCCGCGGCCACGGGGACGCCTCGCAGCGCCTACCGGTGACGCTTCAGGCCGTGATCGCAGACGTTGCGGCGATCACGGCCGATCGTTTCACGCTTGTCGGGTACTCGATGGGCGGCCGCATCGCGCTGCACGCCGCGTTAGCGCTGCCCGAGCGCGTCGAGCGGCTGGTGCTGATCGGCTCGAGCCCCGGCATCGCCGATGACGGCGAGCGGGTGGCTCGGCGCCAGGCGGACGAGCGGCTGGCCGATTGGATCGAGACGGTGGACATCGAGGGGTTTGCGCGTCGGTGGGCCGAGACCCCTTTACTTGCCGGTCAATCGCCCGAGGTGCGGGAGCGGATCCATCGGGACCGGCTGAGGAACGACACTCGCGGTTTGGCGGCTGCATTGCGGGGGCTGGGAACGGGCGCCCTGCCACCGCTGTGGGGGCGGCTGGGGGAGCTTGCGATGCCGTTGCGACTCGTGGTCGGCGAGCGAGATCAGAAGTTCCGGGAGATCGCGGTGCGGATGCGCGAGCTGGCACCCAACGCGGACGTGGTGGTGGTGAAGGACGCCGGCCACGCCGTGCACCTCGAGACCCCTGGAGCGGTCGCGGAGTGGGTCTAGGCGTACCAGTCGAGCAGCCCGTCGCCCAGCCCGGGCCCCGTGGGGACGGCCATCCGGCCCCCTCGCGCAGGCAACGGGTCCGAACGAGAGTCGAACAGCGCGAGCGTCGCCAGCCCGGAGGCCAGATCGGGGCCAATGGCTGCCGCGGCGTGAAGCGCGGCGGCGATGCCCAACGGCCCGTCGAGCATGGAGGCGAGGTACACGGCGTAGCCGACGCACCGCGCTCGGCCGGCGGCGCCAAGCAGACCTGAAATGCCTCCCCAGGTGGAGACCTTGAGGCACACCGCATCGCACACGCGGCGCTCGAGCGTCCCGGGGGCGCTCGCGGATTCGTCGAGCGCCACCGCCACCGCGCTCGCCGCAGCTACTTGCCCGATCTGCTCGAGGCCGCCGGCGGGTTCCTCGCAGAGCTCGAGCCCCACAGGGCGAAGCGCTTCGAGCGCGGCCACGGCCGCAGGTGCGGACCAAGCGCCGTTGGCGTCCAAGCGGATCGTCATCTCCGCACCGGCCGCGGCCCGCACGGCGACCAAGCGCGCGTAGTCGTCGTCCAACCCCACTTTGACCTTGATGCACGGAAACCCGGCAGATCGGGCGAGCCTGGCCGAATCAGACGCGGCCTGGGGGTCGGCCACGGCGATCGTGGCGTTCACGGCCACCGGCGCCGGCTGGGACGCACCAAGCAGCTGCCACACCGGTTGGCCGGCGCGGCGCCCGGCCAGATCCCAGAGAGCGAGGTCGATCGCGGCCAGCGCCTGTGGCAGCCTTGCTCGCTCCGCGCAGGCCGCCAAGAGCGCCGTTTGGTCCGCGCCGTCGGACTCCGAAAGCGGCCCGTGACAGCGCTCGAGCGCGGCGCACACGTCCCTAACCGTCACACCGTAACGCTCGAGCGGGGCAGCCTCGCCCCATCCGACGGTGCCGTCGGCGGCCATCAAGCGAACGAGCACCAGACGCCGAGCGTCGAGCCGCCCAGCCGCGGAGGAAAATGGCGCGCGTAGGCGCGCCTCGATAATTCTCGTCTCAAGCCTCACCGACTGAGCAACAGCCCGGCCGAAAGCAGCATGCAGAACGCCAGCTGCAACAGTCCGGTCTGCGCCAGCGCCTGGTTGAGCGACGGACCGTCGGTGCGGTTGCGCACCGCGCGCACGGTGGGGGCCGCGACCGGGAGCGTCAACCAAGGCAACAGCACCCAGGCCCGCAGCGGCCCGAAGGCCCAGGTGACGGGCGTCAGCAGGTAGGAGAGGTAGACGACGGCCGCGAACAGCACGCGCGCGCGGCCGCGCCCCAGTCGCACCGCCAGCGTTTGCTTGCCGGCACGGCGATCCGAATCGATGTCGCGGACGTTGTTGACGACCAAAATCGCCGACGCCAGCAGCCCCACCGGAACCGCGAGCGCGAATGCCTCCCACTGCAGATGCTTGACCTGGACGAAGAACGAGCCCGCGACCGCCACCACGCCGAAGAACAGGAACACGAACAGCTCGCCCAGGCCCTCGTATCCGTAGGGCCGGGGGCCGCCCGTGTAAAGGACGCCGGCCAGGATCGAGGCGGCGCCCACCAGCAGCAGCTGCCAGCCGGCCACGACAATCAGGTACACGCCCGCCAGGACTGCGATCCCGAACGAAATGTAGGTGGCGACCAGCACGCGACGCGGGGGCACGAGTCCGCCGGCCGTCACCCGCACCGGGCCCAGTCGGTCCTCGGCGTCGGCTCCACGCCGGGCGTCCGAGTAGTCGTTCGAGAGATTGGTCCCGACCTGGATGAACAGCGCCCCGATCAGCGCCGCCAGGAACCGCAGCGGGTGGAAGACGTATCCGAACCCCGCCAGCGCGGTGCCCACCAGCACCGGTGCCACCGCCGCGGGCAGCGTCCGGACGCGGGCCGCCATCAGCCAGATGCGCACGCCGCTCGGCGTCGTCGCCGGCGCCGTGGTGGCCATCACGGCCGCCGGGGAAACTTCGCGAAGTCGGGCCTGCGCTTCTCCAGGTAGGCGTTACGCCCCTCCTGCGCCTCCTCGGACATGTAGAACAGCAGGTTGGTGTCGTGGGCCAGCTGCTGTAAGCCCGCCAGGCCGTCCTCGTCGGCGTTGAAGCTGGCCTTGAGCAAGCGCAAGGCGAAGGGGGAGAGGGCCAGCATCTCGCGACACCAGGCCACTGTCTCATCCTCCAGTCGTTCCAGCGGGACCACCGTGTTGATGAGACCCATCTGCAGCGCCTGCTGCGCATCGTATTGGCGGCAAAGGAACCAGATCTCCTTTGCCTTCTTGGGCCCGACCAGGCGCGAGAGCACGGTGGCTCCAAACCCGCCGTCGAACGAGCCCACCTTGGGGCCCGACTGGCCGAACCGGGCGTTCTCGGCGGCGATCGTCAAGTCACAGATCACGTGCAGCACGTGGCCTCCCCCGATCGCGTATCCGGCGACCATCGCCACGACGGGCTTCGGCAGCCGCCGGATCTGCACGTGCAGGTCGGTGACGTGAAAGCGGCCCACCTGCTGGTGGGAGCCCGCCGCTGAGGGATCGGCGCCCGTCACGTAGCCCCCGCGGCTGCCGCGGGTCCGCTGGTCGCCGCCGGAGCAGAAGGCATCGGGCCCCTCACCGGTCAGAATCACCACGCCCGCCGCCTCGTTCTCGCGGACCTTCTCGAACGCGTCCGAGAGCTCGACCACGGTCTCCGGGCGGAACGCGTTGCGGACCTCGGGACGATCGATCGTGATCTTGGCGATCCCGGCGTCCTCGCCGGTCGCCAGCTCATAGCGGATGTCCTCGTATTGGCCCGCGGGCTCCCAGATCACAGGCACGGCTGCGCTGAGACTACCTTTTTGGGGTGATCCATTGGCTGCTGCGAGCTGCTGCTGCCGAGCCCGAGCGCGTTGCGCTCGAGACCGCCAGCGGCCCCGTGTCCTATGCGGAGCTCGAGCTGCGCGCTCGCCTGGCCGCGGGCGCACTACGCGAGCGTGGCGTAGGGGAGGGGGACCGTGTAGCGCTGGCGCTGCCGGCCGGCGCCGAATTTGTCGCCGCGCTTCACGGCTGCATGCTGCTGGGCGCCGTGGCTGTGCCGGTCGATCTGCGGCTCAGCGGAGCCGAACGGGCGCTTCGGAGCGAAGCAAGCGCGGTGTTGGTCGAGGGGCCGCTGGAGGGGCCCCCGCTCGAGTCGACTTGGCCGGTGCACTTGGATGCGGTGGCGGCGGTGATGCACACGTCCGGAACCACTGCAGCGCCGCGAGCGATCCCGCTCAGCTACGGGAACTGGTTGGCAAGCGCCCTGGGGTCGGCGGTGGCCCTTGGACTCGACCCGCACGAGCGGTGGCTGTGTCCGATGCCACTTGCTCACGTCGGTGGCCTATCGATACCGATTCGCTCAACGATCTACGGCACCGCGGCGGTGTTGCACGAGCGCTTCGACCCAGTCGCCGTCGCGGCGGCGCTCGCCGATCCGGCTCAGCGCATTACGCTGGTCTCCCTGGTGCCGACGATGCTGCAGCGCCTGCTCGACGTCGGCCTGCGCGAGCCCCCCACGCTGCGCTGGGCGCTACTCGGGGGCGGTCCCCTGCCGGTGGCGCTCCTCGAGCGGGCCGAACGCGCCGGGATCCACGTGGCCACGACGTATGGGATGACCGAAGCCTGCTCGCAGATCGCCACCCGCGGCTGGCCGCTGCCGGGAGTGGAGGTCCGCGTGGAAGACGGCGAGATCCTTGTTCGCGGGCCCGTCGTGTCCCGCGCGGCGCTGGCCAACGACGGTTGGCTTCATACGGGTGACCTGGGGCGGCTCGACGGCTCAGGGCGACTGGAGCTCGTTGGCCGGCGGTCGGAGACGATCGTCAGCGGCGGAGAGAACGTCTCCCCGGCGGAGGTGGAGGATGTCCTGGCCTCGCACCCAGCCGTGGCCGAGGCCGGCGTGTACTCCCGGCCGGACGCCGAGTGGGGGGAGGCCGTGGTGGCTGCGGTCGTGTTACGGGACGGAGCCCGGGCGTCCGCCGAGGAGCTTCGCACCCACTGTGCGCGCGAGCTGGCGCGGTTCAAGGTGCCCAAGCAGATCGAGTTCGTCCACGCGCTGCCGCGGACGGTTTCCGGAAAGCTGCTGCGGCGCGAGCTGTGAGTTCCGGCGCGACGGCGCGCGTACCGCTTTCGGGAGCCCTAAACGTCACATCGGACAACGTCACATCATTTGCCGATATGATCTTCGGCGTGGTGGCAGCGGACGGCGAGCGCGCTGGTGGCGGCGAGTCACCGAACCAGTTGACGATCGAGCAGCTCGCCGCCGAGACCGGCATGTCGGTCCGCAATATTCGCTCCCACCAGGCGCGCGGACTGCTGGCCCCGCCTGAAGTGCGCCTGCGCGTCGGCTACTACGGGCCCGAGCACGTCGCCCAGCTGCGGTTGATCCGCGACCTCCAGGCCGAGGGCTTCAACCTCGGCGGGATCAAACGGCTGCTCGACGACTCCCAGGGAACCGCTGAGCGACTGATGCACTTCAAGCAGTCGCTGACAGAACCTCATCAGGAGCGCGCGGAGACGCTCACCCTGGCGGAACTCGACAAGCGCTTTCGCGTCAGCGCTCACGACGCACCCCGCGTACTGGCCCGGGCACAGAAGCTTGGATTGCTCGTGGCCGCCGGCGGGGGTTCCTACGAGGTGCCCAGCCCGTCGCTGTTGGCCGTGGCCGAGGAGGTCGTCAGCCGCGGGATCTCGCTCGACGCTGCGCTGACGGTGTTCGAAGAGCTCGAGCGCAACTGCGACGCTGTGGCCGGAGCGTTTGTGCGGCTGTTCGTCGAGCAGGTCTGGCGCCCGTTTCAGCGTGCCGACATGCCCTCCGAGCGCTGGCCTGAGATAGACGAGGCGATCGAGCGACTGCGGCCGCTGGCCTCCGAGGCGCTGATGGCGATCTTCCAGCGCCGGATGAAGTCGCAGATCGAGGCCGCGTTTGGGGAGATGACCCAGCGGCTGTCGGTCCGCGGAGCTAAATGACCGACGCTCGAGCCGAGCGACGCGCGCGCTGGGATGCCGCCGCCGGCGGCTGGGGAAGACATGCCGACGAAGTGCAGAACCACGGGATGCCGGTGTCCGCCTGGATGCTCGACCAGGCTGCACTGCAGCCTGGGCACCGGGTCCTCGAGTTGGCGGCTGGCCCCGGCGACACGGGATTTCTGGCGGCGGAGCTGATCGAGCCCGGCGGCGTGCTGGTGTGCAGCGACGCCAGCGAGGCGATGCTTGATCTGGCCCGCGAAAGGGCGCTGGCCGCGGGGGTCACGAACGTGGAATTCCGACGCCTGGAGCTCGAGTGGATCGATCTCGAGACGGCGACCGTCGACGCCGTCCTCTGTCGCTGGGGGTACATGCTCGCGGACGATCCCGAGGCCGCGTTCCGCGAGACCCGGCGGGTGTTGCGACCCGGCGGTCGTGTCGCGCTCGCGGTGTGGGATCGCGACGAGGCCAACCCCTGGGCGACGATCATGACCGAGGCGATGACGGAGCTCGGCCTCACCCAGCCACCGCGCCCGGGGGCACCGGACAGGTTCGCGCTCGCTGACGCAGGCAGACTCCAGGATCTGCTGGAGGCCGCCGGCTTCGTCGAAGTCTTGGTCTCGGCGCTCGATCTGCCGCGCGTGCATGACGATCTCGGCTCGTTCCTCGAGCAATCGCGAAACCTTTCGCCGCTGCTCGGGAGTCTCTACCCGCGCCTGGACGCCGGCGTCCGGAACGAGCTGGAGCGGACGGTCGCGTCGTTGGCGGCCCCTTACACGGGAGAGGACGGGACGCTCCGGCTGCCCGCGCGCTCGCTCCTCGCCGCGGCCACCCCCAGCGCCTAGAGCCTTGTCTCCTCGCCTCCCGCGCAGGTCGAATCGGGGACAGACGCTGTGCAGCTTCTGGGAGCTTTTGTGCCCCAGCTCTGCGCAATTCTGCCTTTTGCTCTGAAAAGCGGGTTGCAGCCATTGGCCAGCGGTGCCGAGCGTGTCAACACTGAGACGCATGCGCTTCAGAAAAACCGTCTTTCCGCTCGTTACCTGCATGCTGCTCGCCGCTCCGACCGCAGCATCGGCCTCCTTCCTGCACGTGATCTCCCCGGGGGAGTCGCTGAGCAGTGTCGCCGCCACCGATGGCATGTCGGTCTCACAGCTGGCCGCCGCCAACGGGATCTCGCCTTCGACCAGCCTGGTTGCCGGCTCCACGCTCGCAATTCCGCCCAAGACGGCTGGCGCCGCCGGCGTGAGTGCTGGGGCAACCGCGGGCGACCGCGACGTCGACAGCGACGAGGTGGGCTTCGCCGCCCGCGTCTCGTCGCCCGCCACGTCCGCTGCTCCTGCGGCGGTCGCTGCCACGGGGTCCTACGTCGTCCGGCCCGGCGACACGCTCTCGGCGATCGCGGCGCGGGCGGGCATGACGGTCGCTCAACTGGCGGCGGAGAACGGTCTGAGCTCGAGCGGATACCTGAGAAGCGGCGCGGTGCTGCGGCTCGGGGCCGGCGCGACGAGGCCCTCCGCGAGCTCGACGGCGGGCAGTGCGACAGTCACCCAGCCAGTGGGGGCCGCAGCCGAGGGCTCAGCCCTTGGGCCCCCATACCCCACCCCGGAGCGCGTGAGCGCCTCGGAGGTGGGCTCGATCGCCGCCGCCAACGGCGTCCCGCCGTCATTCGCAGACGCGATCGGCTGGCAGGAAAGCGGGTTCAACAATGACCTAATCTCGAGCGCCGGCGCCCGGGGCGTGATGCAGATCCTGCCCGGGACGTGGGGTTGGATCAACTCCTCGCTGGCTCGGTCACCACTCTCCCCGGCCTCGGCCACGGACAACGTCCGCGGCGGGGTGCTGATGCTCCACTCGCTGCTTAGCGCCACGGGTGGTAGTACGTCGATGGCCGCGGCCGGGTACTACCAGGGCCTGCCATCGGTGGAGCGCCACGGCCTGTTCCCGGATACCCAGCGCTACGTCAACGACGTGATGTCGCTGGCGTCGTCGTTCGGCGGGGGCTAGCGCAGGAGGCTCGGCGGGTGCTGCCTGCCGGGTGCTGGCCCGGGTCGTCCCTGCGTCCGGGTCGGGCGCAGGGTATCCGCGCGGCTCCGCCTGACTTCACCATTTCTTCACAGCAGCTTTCCCAATCGTTCACGGGGTCGTCTGGCCTGGCGACGAACCTGACATTGGATGAACGAGGCCTTGTGGAGACTGCTATTGCTGCTCTGGGGCCTGGCCGGCGAGCAGGAGCGGCCGCCGCGCGTGCTGCTCGAGCGCTGAGCGGCCGCCGCGTCCCGTGAGCAGCTCGGCTAGCGCCATGGCCGCCGGTGCGCTGGCCGCGATCAGGGCCAGCGACCCGGGGGTCGGCACCGGCAGCCCCAGGAAGCGCCTGAGCGGCGGGAGCGCGAACGCCAGCGCGGTGACGCCACCAGAGCCGGCGATCGCCGCCACCACTGGAGCGCTCAGCTGGCCCTCGCGGCGGCCGGCCTGAACCGTCTGTCCGAGCTGGGTGCACACGATTGAGGCGAACGCCACCGCCGGCCCCTGGGCGCCGACCAGCGGCGCGACGATCACCGCCGCCAAGGCGGGCAGCGCGGTGGCGATCGCCCGTCTGATGATTCCCTGCACCAGCTCGCGGTCGAACGAAGCTCTGGCATCGGGCGCTAAGCGCTGGAGCTCGTGCTGAGAAGGAGGCTGCACCGCCACCGAGACCGCCGGCAGGACGTCGGTAACCAGGTTGATCATCAGGATCTGGCGGGCGTTCAGCACCGGACCCCGGCCGACGGCGGCGACGCCCCCCATCAGCACCATCTCACCGAGATTGCCGCCGAGCAACAACCCGAGCGCGCCCTGCATGTTCTGCCACAGCGAGCGACCCTCGAGCAGCGCATCAGTGAGCGTCTCGAAGCGGTCGTCGGCCAGCACCAGGTCAGCGGCCTGGCGAGCAACCTCCGTGCCCCCGGCGCCCATCGCCACCCCGACATCGGCCAGACGCAGGGCCGGCGCGTCGTTTACCCCATCGCCGGTCATGGCCACGGTGTGGCCGCCCTGCCGGAGGCATTCGACGATCCTGACCTTGTCCATCGGCGTGATTCTCGCCACGACCGAGACGGCGCGCAGCCGCTCAGCAAGCTCTTCATCCTGCAGTCGCTCGACGTCCTCTCCGGTCATGACAGCGTCCGCGCCGAGCGGCAGCCTCAGATCCGCGGCGATTTTTCGCGCCGTCGCCGGGTGATCGCCGGTCAGCATGATCATCCTGATCCCGGCGGCGCGGCAGCGTTCGACCGCTTCCTCCACCCCGGGCCTGACCGGGTCGCTGATCCCGACGAATCCGATTGCGGTCAGCTCGCGAGGGTTGTTCAGGTCAGTGGCGTCCGATCCCTCCGCGACCATCAGCACCCGTAGTCCCTGCGACGACAGAGCCTCGGCCCGGTCGAGCAGCGCGTGGCGCTGGCGCTGATCCAGCGCTTGAGCCTTGCCGTCGCGTCCCGTGGCGCTTGCGCACCTGGGCGTCATCGCCTCGGCCGCGCCCTTCACGCAAACGCGACCTTGAACAGCTGTGACGTGCAGCGAGCGGACGGGATCGAACGGTGCCTCATCGCGCCGCGCGGCCGACAGCCGCTGGGTCAATCCCGCTCGCTCTGCGGCCGCCAGCACGGCGGCGTCGGTCGGGTGGGCCAGTGCGTCGGGGGAGTCCGGGGGCGGGCTGGCGAGCGCGGCGGTCAGCAGTACCTGGGTCGCGCGATCGCCCAGTCGGTTCGCGGCCTCGCTGGTATCGCGCAGGTCGTCGATAACCGTGACGGCAAGCTTCCCGCGCGTGAGCGTCCCGGTTTTGTCGCAGCAGACGACGTCGACACCGCCCAACGCCTCGACGGCGCTCAGGCGCCGGACTAGCGCCGAGCGTTCGGCGAGCCTCCGTGCCACGGCCGCTTCTGAGACCCCCGCGAGCAGCGGCAGCCCTTCCGGGACAGCGGCCACCGCCACGCTGGCGCCGACCGCCAGCTGGGTTAGTGGCGCTCCGCCCCAGGCGATACCGGCCACGGTCACCAGCGCACCGCCCAGCACCACGACGGGCAGCCCCTGCTTGAACAAGCGGTCCAGCCGGGCAGTTAGCGGGCTCTCGCCTGTGTCCTGAGCCGCCAGGGCCGCGGCCGTGGCGCCCCAGCGCGTGCCATCGCCGACCGCGACCACAACCGCTTTGCCCGTCCCCACGGTGACGTCGCTGCCCTCCAGCACGATCCGTGCCTCGGGCTCCTGGGCGGCAGCGTCCTTCGCAACCGGCAGCGACTCGCCGGTGAGCGCAGCTTCGTCTACCTCGAGCGCCTCGGCCTCCAGCAACCTGGCGTCGGCCAGCACCCGGTCGCCCGTGGCGATCAGCAGGATGTCCCCGGTCACGACGTCGTCGGCGGAGACCTCTCTAACCTCGCCGTCGCGCAGAACCCGGCCGGACGCGGCGCCCATTCGCTCCAGCGCCTCGGCGGCCTGGCCGGCCTGGCGCTCCTGCCAGACGCCGACGGCGGCATTGGTGACGATTACCGCCCCGATGATCAGCACATCGGCGGTTGCGCCCACCGCGAGCGAGAGCGCGGCGCTGGAGCCGAGCACCGCCGCCAGCGGCGACTGCAGTTGATCGGTCATGGCCTGAACGAACGCGTTGCGGCCCTGCTTTCGTCGGGCGCGCGGAAGCCGGGTCGCGGCCTGCTCCTGGCGCAGGCCCTGGGCATCGCTGTCCATAGCCGCCAACACCTCAACGGACGACATCCGTCCCCAGCGCTCGGGCTGGGGGTCGGTGAGCCGGCTGATCACCGAGCGTGCACGGCCGCCACCGCGCAGATGCTCCCAACCGGCGCCCATCGCGGCCAGAGCGCCGAGATAAGTCGTGTACGAAGCTCGCGCCACCCCTGGCTTTCCCTGCAGGCCCCAGAAGCCACCCGCCAGGTTGGCGGCGACGGACATTCCCACGGCCACGGACGCGGCCTGATCGCGCCGGGCGCCGGCGTCAAGCACCGCCGCCACCGCCGGCAACCCCGGGGCCAGCAGGTCGGCGCGTGCCGAGAAGACCGAGCTGCGGCCGGAGCTCAGGCCGATCGCCAGATCGCAGGCGTCGAACGCCTCAGCGGCGGTGGGACTGTCAGATAGGACCGCCACCCGGTCTCCCCGCCGCTGGCGGTCGCGGATCAGATCGGTGAGGTCGGCCTCCAGGAGCAAGGGCATCTCCGCCCGCGCGGCGAGAGCCCGTGAAGCACGCCTGTCCTCGCGCTCCAGCACCACGATCTCCACGCCCTGGGCCCGGCAGCGGCGGCGAAGCTCGTCGACGCCCTGGGCCAGCCGCGGGCGCAGGCGGACGTAGGCGATCACCTCGCTACTCGTGTGCTCGCGGAGCAGCAGGGCGTGCTCGCCGGCGGCGATCGCCTCTCTGACCGCCGGCAGCTCCTCATCCGATTCGGTCGGGGGCGCGAGCCGCAGTCGTCTGCCGCTGACCGTGGCTGTGACCCCAAAGCCGTCGAACTCCGCGTCGTTCGCCGGTGGACCCTGAAGCCGTGGTAGCGCCCGCCCCCAAGGCGCCTCGGACGAGGTTGCCAAGGCCGAGGCCAGCTCCGCAAGCTCCAGGCGGTTCCTGCCCTCGGCCGGGATCAACTGGCTCTGCTCGAGTCCCGCGCTGAGTACTCGTGGCCCATCGATCACGAGCACGTCTGGGCGGCGGATCTGTCGATCCTGACGGGTGCCGACAACCGTCACCCCAGCCCGGAGCGCCCGTGCCGACGCGCCGATGTCGGCAGCGTCGGTGCCGATCACCGCCACCCGCGGGTTGACCAGCAACAAACCGGTGAACAAAGCACCCAGCGACCGCATCCTGGTGGCGTGCAGGAGCGCATAGCCGACGGCCGCCGGTCCGATCACCAGCAAGTAGCGATTCAACAGATCTGCCCTGGGCTCGGCGGGGCGAGGCCCCGGCTTCCAACTGGCATCGCCCACCAGCTCCACGACGAGCGATCCGCCGATCACCGTGGCACCGGCTCGGACCGTGGCGCCGGGGATCGCGCCGTCTGGGAGCCCGTCGGCGCCGGCGACGGTCCCCATCCCCTCGATCACGCGGCCGGTGAGGGGCACCCGGGACCCGGGCTCGAGCTTGACTACAGCGCCGGGCTGGGCCTGCTCCAAGCCGTCCAGTCGCCGCTCATAATCCTGCCAAGCGTCTCGGCGCAAGCGGGCCTCAGTGAAGAATCGCAGCGCCCCGGCGCCCGTCACCAGCAGGCCGAGTGGCGATCCGGATAGAGTCAGGGAAGCGATCGCGGCGCCGCCCAGCAGCAGCTGCGCCCGGTCACGGCCTGCGAGGCGCCGCAGTCCGTCGCGTACCGGCGGAGCGCCCTCGATCAGCCCGAGCGCACCGGCCACGGCGGCCGGAGCGTCCGCAGCTCCTTCCCCCGGCGCGCTGCCCAACACGTTACGAGCAGCAATCACACCAAGCCCCAGCAGCGAGCCGATGACGCGGGCGCCGCTCTGGATCACCGGGGCGGGGTCGAGCGGATGAGCGGGATGGTCCTCGCCGGGCTCGTCCGGAAGCTCGACGCTGGAGACGTCGGCCAGCAAGTCCTGCAGCGAGGTCACGCGCTGGGAGAAATCGATCATCACACGACCGGTGGTGGCGCTGGCCACCGCGCGCTTCACCTCCGGCCGCCGCTCCAGGATCTCCACGACCTTGCGCGCTAGCTGCGGATCACGGTCGATCCCCCGCACAGCGATTCGCGCCCGGCCGAATCGACCTGCCTGTTCGCGCAGAATTCCCGACACCGCGGCCGCAGCGGCTTGTGGCGCCCGGCGGCCGGCTCGAGCTCGGTGCCCCGCTTCGGCCTGTGGCCGCTTGGCTGGCGGCTCGTCGGTGCCGGACACCTGCTGGCGGCGCGATAGTCGCTCCGCAACCGCCGCGAGCAGCTGCTGCTCATAGTGCTCGTCTGCGGCCAGCCGCAGCAGTACGTTGCGCGTCGAGGAGCGGACCGAAGCCTCAGCCACCCCGGGGATCCCCGCAAGCGCACGTTGCACCGCCTCCGGGTTCTCGCCGTCCCAGCCCGGGAGGTGCACGCGCAGACGTCCCGCGCTGGATCGGATGACCCGCGGGGTGTCGGCGGTCATCAACCGGCGGGGGCGGTCGGCGAAGCGGGGGTCGGCGCTGATTGGCCGGCGGGGGCGGTCGGCGAAGGGAGAGCGCTAATTGCTGCTTTTCCCGCGCGAGCGCTCGTTGCGCGTCTGGGCCTCGGCCACAATGTCCTCAACCTCCTCGCGCACGCGCCCGGCCACCCGGCTGACGAGCCGCGAACCGTCTCGCACTACCCGCTCGACGAGTTCCTCCGCTCGCTTCTCGGCGGAGTCCTGGCGCGGTTTCGAATTGCCGCCCGAGCTCATCGAGCTCGAGCCGGACGAGCTCGAGCCGGACGAGCCACGCGAGCTCGACGACCCACGCGAGCTCGACGACCCACCCCTGCTGCGGCCGCCGCGCGAGGACGTGCCGCCGCCGGACGAAGGTTTGCTCGAGGAGCTGCTTGAACGCCCGCCGCTCGCGCCGTTCGACCCAACCTGGCTGCGGACGCCGCGTGTGGCCCCGCGAGCAGCGCCGGCGACGACGTCTCCGGCCTTTAGCGCCCCGGCGACACCGAGCACAGCTCCCCGGCGCAGCGTCTCGCGCGTGCGGGGAGAGAAGACAGCGGCCGTGGCGGCAGCCACGAATGCCGACTCAGTGCTGAATACGTCGTCTAGTCCCATCGCTGTGCAGCTCCTCTAGTCGTGCGCGTTGTGCTTACCCACGCTAACAATAAGCAAACCCCTGAGTGGCGTCTAAACACCAGCCGGACGACAGCACCGACTGGCGGACGTGTAGCCTCGCGCGCCATGTTCTACGACGACGACGCAGACCTCCAGCAGCTAGACGGAAAGACCGTCGCCATCATCGGCTACGGCTCGCAAGGACACGCACACGCGCTCAACCTGAGGGACTCGGGCGTCCCGGTCGTCGTGGGGCTGAGATCGTCCTCTGCCAGCGTGGCCAAAGCGCGGGACCACGGGCTCGAAGTACTCGAACCGGCCGATGCCGCCAGCCAGGGGGACGTGGTCATGATGCTGGTGCCCGACGAGCTTCATCGGCAGGTCTGGGATGCGGGCGTCGGAGACGGGATCGCGCCGGGCAACATGCTGATGTTCGGACACGGCTTCTCGATCCACTACCAGGAGATCGTGCCGCCGCCCGAGGTGGACGTGGCATTGGTGGCGCCGAAGGGCCCGGGCCATCTCGTCAGGCGCCAGTATCTCGAGGGCTCGGGCGTCCCGGCGCTGGTGGGCGTGCAGCAGAACGCCAGCGGCAAGGCGCTCGAGGTGGCGCTGGCCTATGCCAAGGGCATCGGGTGCACGCGCGGCGGGGTGATCGAAACGTCATTCAAGGACGAGACCGAGACCGACCTATTCGGTGAGCAGGCGGTGCTCTGCGGGGGCGTCACAGAGCTCGTGCGCGCCGGCTACGAGACGCTGATCGATGCCGGCTACGACCCCCGTCTGGCGTACTTCGAATGCCTGCACGAGCTCAAGCTGATCGTCGATCTGATGTACGAGAAGGGAATAGCGGGAATGCGCTACTCGATCTCCAACACGGCCGAATACGGCGACATGACGCGCGGCTCCAAGGTGATCGGCGAGGACTCAAGGCGAGCGATGAAGCAGCTTTTGACCGACATCCAGTCCGGCGACTTCGCCCGGGAGTGGATCGCCGAGAACCGCGCCGGGCAGGAGAACTTCAAGCGCATGCGCGAAGAGCAATCACGCCATCAGGTGGAGACGGTGGGCAAGGAGCTGCGGGCCCAGATGGACTGGATCGACACCGAGTTTCACGAGTAGGCGGCGCTGGTCGCCGTCCGGCGTCCGGAGCCCTGCCTGTACACTCTTCCCAGCCGCCGTGACTGGCGCGTAAAGGTGGACTCACCACCGGGGAGCGGCGGCGTCGCGACACACCGCCGCGCGCCTGGGCATGTAGACCCCGCTAACTTCGAGGTGCCGCATGACCCAGAGCCAGACCATCCTCAAGATCCCTGACGAGCTGAAGCCGCTGGATGGGCGCTTCGGCTCCGGCCCTTCACGCGTCCGTCCCGAGCAGCTCCAGCATCTGGCGGGCGCGGGTTCGAAGGTGATGGGCACCTCGCACCGCCAGAAGCCCGTCAAGCAGCTCGTGGGCCAGATCCGCGCAGGGCTGCGCGAGCTCTTTCAACTGCCGGACGGCTATGAGGTGGTGCTCGGCAACGGCGGCACGACAGCGTTCTGGGACGCCGCCGCCTGCGGGCTCATCCGCGAGCGGGGGCTGCACCTCGCCTACGGGGAGTTCAGCTCCAAGTTCGCCGCCTGCACCCTGGGAGCACCGTTCCTGGCGGACCCCATCGTGCTCGAGACCGCTCCCGGTGAAGCCCCCGAGCCGAGGGCGGACCCCGACGCCGATGTCATTGCCTGGGCCCACAACGAGACCTCCACCGGCGTCATGGTGCCGGTGACCCGGCCTGCCGACGCCGGCGATGCGCTGGTGCTGATCGACGCCACCTCTGGCGCCGGCGGCCTGCCCGTCGACCTCCGCCAGGCCGATGTCTATTACTTCGCGCCCCAGAAGGGCTTTGCGTCCGATGGAGGGTTGTGGCTGGGCTTGCTCTCACCGGCCGCCTTGGAGCGGATCGAGGCGGTCGACGCCGAGCGGCCAACCACCGGCCCAACCCGCTGGATCCCCGAGTTTCTTTCGCTGCACACTGCGCTCGAGAACTCGATCAAGGACCAGACCTACAACACGCCCGCCATCGCCACGCTTTTCCTGCTAACCGATCAGCTCGCGTGGATGCTCGATCAGGGTGGGCTTCAGGCCATGGTTGAGCGCACCACCGCGTCCTCCACCCATCTCTACGAATGGGCTTTGGCGCATCCCCACGCCAGACCGTTCGTGGAGGATCCGCGTAAGCGCTCGCTGGTGGTGGGCACGATCGACTTCGACGACGATGTCGACACCGCGGAGCTGGCGGCCACGCTGCGGGCGAACGACATCGTCGACGTCGAGCCGTACCGCAAGCTGGGACGCAACCAGCTGCGGGTAGCAATGTTCCCCGCCACCGATCCCGCGGACGTGCAGGCGCTCACCGCCTGCGTCGACTGGGTCCTGGAGCGGAGCCTGTGAGCGCCGCCACAGCGACGGCTGCCACCGATGCGGCGCTCAAGCCGCGCGTGCTGGTGGCCGAGAAGATCGGCGACTCGGGCATCAACCTGCTCCGTCAGCACTTCGACGTGGAGGTCGGGACCGACTGGAGCCGGGAGCAGCTTTCAGAGCAGATCGGCGACTACGACGCGATCCTGATCCGCTCGGCGACGAAGCTGGACGCGGAGCTGCTGGGCAAGGCGGGACGGCTCCGAGCGGTGGGAAGGGCCGGTGTGGGGGTCGACAACGTCGACGTTCCGGCGGCCACCCAGAGAGGGATCGTCGTGGCCAACGCGCCGCAGTCGAACGTAATCACGGCCGCCGAGCACACGATGGCGCTGCTGCTGGCGCTGGCGCGAAACATCCCCCAGGCGTATGCGTCGCTAACCGGCGGCGCTTGGGAGCGCTCAAAGTTCTCGGGCGTTGAGCTTCACCAGAAGACGTTGGGGATCCTGGGTTTCGGACGGATCGGCCAGCTGGTGGCGCAGCGCGCACGTGGCTTCGGGATGCGCGTCGTGGCGTTCGACCCGTTCGTGGCCGCGGAGCGCTTCCGCGAGCTGGGGGCCGAGCAAGCGTCATCGTCGGACGAGGTCTACGCCATTGCCGATTTCCTCACGCTACATCTGCCGAAGACGCCCGAGACCGAAGGCTGGCTGGACGCAGAGGCGCTGTCCAAATGCAAGGACGGGGTGCGCGTGCTCAATGTGGCCCGCGGTCCGCTGCTCGTAGAGGCGGACCTTCAAGCAGCGCTCGACTCGGGCAAGGTGGCCGGTGCCGCGCTCGACGTCTTCAACTCCGAGCCCGTGACCGACCACCCGCTGTTCAACTATCCGAACGTGATCGTCACCCCCCATCTCGGTGCCTCGACGGCCGAGGCGACCGACCGCGCGGGCTATCAGGCCGCGGAGCAGGTGGTGGCGGCGCTGACGGGCGGTGTGGTCTCGAGCGCCGTCAACGTGCCGGCCATCTCCGGCGAGGACATGGAGGCGCTTGGACCGTTCATGCCCCTGTGCCGGGCGCTGGGGCGGATCGCGATCGCTCTCGCCGAGGGCTCGTCGGTCGACAGCGTGCAGACCGAGTTCCTGGGGCGGATCGCCGAGCGCGATACCCGCCTGCTGTCGATCCAGGTGCTGTTGGGGGTGCTCCGCGGACACACCGAGGAGGACGTGAACGAAGTCAACGCGCCGGCCCTCGCCGAGCAACGGGGGATCGAGGTGGGGGAGACCAAGCGCTCGGCCGCCCGCGACTACACCGACCTGGTGCGGGTGAGCGTCACAAGCGGCGCGGATCGCGTCCGCGTGGTGGGCACGCTGATCGGACGTCGCAACCGCCCCCATCTGCTCGAGGCCTGGGACCAGCGTTTCGACGTCCAACTCGAGCAGCATGTCACGGTGTTTCGCTACCAGGACGTGCCCGGGATGATCGGTCGGGTGGGCACGACCTTCGGAGCTCACGGCATCAACATCGTCTCGGCGGCGGTAGGGCGGCAGCCGGACGACGCCGAGCGCGGCGGCGACGGCGCGCTGGCGGCGATGGTCATCACCACGGACGCCCCCGTTCCGAGCGAGGTGCTCGATGAGATCATCTCCGGCGAGGGGTTCGTGTCCGGACGCACCGTGAGCCTGTTCTAAGGTCGGGTGCCTCTTAGGCCGCGCGGCGAGCGAGGGCCTGCGCGATTGCGGCGATCACCGCCAGCGGCTCGCGCTGAAGCTGGCGCCAGGTGACTCGGATCACGACGTACCCGGCCGCTACGTGCACCTGATCCCGCCTGCGGTCGGCTTCGAACGCGGCGCGGTTGCCGTGGGTGTCGTAACCATCGACTTCCACGATCAGTTTTTGGTCAGGCCACAAGAAGTCGGCCAGATGCCCCAGCAGGATCGCGTTGACTTGCGGCTGGGGTAATCCCGCCGCTCTCAGATGACGGCGCATCAGCCGCTCGGCCCTGGAGCGGTCGTACGTGCCGCCTTCGCGCTGCATCGCGCGGACGACCGCAGCGCCGGGATGGTTGGATGGCGCGCGGTTTAGTGCGAAGGCCAGCTTGGCGTCAGTGAGGCGCCGCTTTGCCCGCGCCTCGCCGAATGCGTCGGCGAGCTCGGAGGTGCTCGCCTGCGCCGCGAAGTCGATCAGTGTGCGGGCAACCGTGGTGACGCGCAGGTTGTGGTGGCTCGTGACGTCGCGGAGGGACCTGGCGTAGTGCAGCCGAATGCCCGCTCGCGGACGAGGACGAGAGCCGACGACCGTCACGTCGATCACCTCGGGGTTAGGTTCGGTAAGCCCCCACAGCGCCGCTGCCGTGCGATGGCTCAGGACCGCGCTCGGCCCAGCTGACAGCAATGCTGCCGACTGCCACGCTAACGGCATCAGCGTCGGGTCGCCGACTGCATAGACGCCCCGGAACTGGCGGACCAACCGGCCTCTCTCCACGCGCGCCTGGATCGCGTGGCGCGTCAAACCCAGGGCGAGCAGCTGATCGGCTGTGACCACGCCGTTCTGCGCTCGCGAGAGACGGACAATCTCCTGTGCCCGCGTTGGGTCGACCGGCATTACGTGGAAAAGCGCCGCGCGGCTCGGCGTACGCGTAGCGGTTTGCCGGTTATGAGCGGCGGTATGAAACACGTACGAAAGGTTCCCGGCCGCTTTTCGACGTTCTGCCGGCGAGAATGAATCATCACAGGCGGATGATCACCCCCGGTGGGCGCCCCGCCCGCGACCGACGCCGATTTGTTGCAGACCGCGCGCCCGCTGTTACCCTCTCGAACCACATGGCGCTCCGCCTCCTCGACACCGCAGCACCTCCGCGGACCTTCCGGGTCCGCGATTTGAGACGGTCGGGCGACCTCCAGTCGCCCTTGACCGCTCGCGCTGCGCGCTCGCTTCTTCTCCTCCCCCTTCGGGGGGAATAGCGCGCCGGCGGCCGCACGTAGCCGCATACCAGCACCAGAAGAAGCCAGTTCGAGAAGCCCACGAGGAGCGAGATGACCACAGAGCCAGACCCCAATCGAGTACTGATCTTCGACACGACGTTGCGAGACGGCGAGCAGTCGCCCGGTATCGCGCTCAACACGCAGGAGAAGCTCGAGATCGCCCAGCAGCTGGCGCGGCTGGGCGTCGATGTGATCGAGGCCGGCTTTCCCATCACCTCCCCCGGCGACTACGAGGCGGTGCAGGTGATCTCCCGCGAAGTTGTGGATCCCGCGCCGCCCGTGGTCGCCGCGCTGGCGCGCACCCACGTGGCGGACATCGACGCCGCATGGGGGGCGGTCAAAGACGCCGAGCGGCCCAGGATTCACACCTTCATCTCCACCTCGGACATTCACATCCGCCACCAGCTGAAGACATCGCGCGAGGACGTGCTCGGCCAGGCCCGGGCAGCGGTCGCGCACGCCAAGGGCTATGTCGAGGACGTCGAGTTCTCGCCGATGGACGCCACGCGAGCTGACGTGGAGTTCACCGCCGAGGTCTGCCGCGTTGCGGTGGCGGAGGGGGCGACGACGATCAACATCCCCGACACGGTCGGGTACACGATGCCCGACGAGTACAGCGCCTACCTCCAGCGGCTCTACGAGCTGGTACCCGCCCTTCGCGACGTGGTGCTTTCCGTCCACTGCCACGACGACCTGGGGCTGGCGGTGGCCAACTCGTTCGCAGGCTTGCGCGCCGGTGCCCGCCAGGTCGAGTGCGCGGTCAACGGCATCGGCGAGCGCGCCGGAAACGCCTCGCTGGAGGAGATCGTGATGCTGCTGCACACCAGGCAGGCGGACGTCGGTCTGTACACCTCCGCAAACACCCGGGAGATCGCCCGCACCTCACGCCTGGTCTCGCGCCTGACCGGCTATCCCGTGCAGCCCAATAAGGCGATCGTGGGGCGGAACGCGTTCGCGCACGAGTCGGGCATCCACCAGGACGGCGTCCTCAAGGAGCGAAGCACCTACGAGATCATGGATGCCACGACCGTCGGGCTCGACGCCAACTCGATCGTTCTCGGCAAGCACTCCGGCCGCCACGCATTGCAACAGGCGCTGGCGGAGCTTGGCTATCCGCTCTCAGGGCAGACGCTGAACACGGCGTTCAAGCGCTTCAAGGAGATCGCCGACAAAAAGAAGCAGGTCACGGCGCTTGACCTGGAGGCGCTTGTAACCGACGAGCTGCGCGAGGAGGTGGCCGGCTACCAGCTCGTATGGTTCGATGTCGAGGCTTCCTCACGCCGCCCGCCTCACGCCACCGTCGGCGTTCACACCCCCCAAGGCGACGAAGTCATTGGGTCCTTCACCGGCGACGGTCCCGTGGACGCGATCTTCCGCGCGATCAACGCCGCTACCGGCAGCGATGCACGGCTGCGCGAGTTCCGGGTCGATGCCGTGACGGGCGGCCAGGACGCGCTGGGGGAGACATCGGTCGTGCTGGAGCTGGGCAGCCCGACGCCGGGCGGCGACCCGGTGGTCGGCTCTGGCCAGGGAGTCTCTACCGACATCCTCGAGGCTGCCGGGCGGGCGTATGTGCGGGCCCTGTCGACGGCGATCAGGCGGCGCGACGTGGCTGGCGAGGCACCGAGGCCGCTCGCCCAGACAGTTGCCGAGCCGGCGGCGGCTTCATAGCCGCCCCGCGTCCCGATCGGCGCGCGCGGCGACCTTCAGTCCCTGCCGGTACCCAGCGGCGAGGACCCTGGCCCGCGGCTCCGGATCCATGAAGTCGCCGCCCATCGCGGCGGCGCTGTCGATATCGGGAACCAGCGCCTGAACAATCGCTCCGCGCCGTCGAAGTGCGAGTGCCTCGACCGACACGGCGGATCGAGCCATCCGACGGGCCATCGATACCAAGGTGTGGGTACCTCCGATACCCGCAGTGGGGTTCAGGCACAGAACATGCGTATCGCGGCCGGCGGGCGCCGCGTCCAGGTTCGTGGCGCTCCATACGCCCCCGTCGACATACTCACGGCCGCCGATCTCCACCGGTGCAAAAAGCCACGGAACAGAGCACGAGGCGGCGACGGCCTCGGCGACGCTGGCGGTGGGAGCACCCGGGCTGCCGAACACCACGCGCCGCCCGCGGCGGCGATCGACGGCCACGATCCGCAACCGCCCGTCGAAACGTGCGCCGTAGCCGTCCATGTGCTCGCGGAGGTCGTCGAGCGTCCGTCTGGGCCGCTCGAGGCGCATCAGTACCCCGGCGCGGACCAGCGCCCCGCCCGGACCGCTGGCAGCCAGCGCCAGCGGCGCGAGCGGCGACCAGGCCGCCTGCGTCAGTTCGCCGGCGCGGCGGGCGAGCTGCAGGACCGCGCTCCCGGCACCGTCGCCGGGACGGACCGCTGACGAGGCCGGCTCCAGCTCTGCGCTCGGCGATTTCGGCCGCCGCGGCGAGCGACCAGACGCCAGCCGGGCGGCGATGATCGAGCCGGCCGAGGTACCGATGAAGTGCTCGCAACGACGGAGATCGAAGCCGCTGACTTCCTCGATCCCGGAAAGCACGCCCATCATCCACTCCTCGCCGAGGAGCCCACCGCCGCCGAGCACGAGCACATCAGGACGGGAGAGCATCGGCGTCAGGCTAACGGTGGACCCCTTCGGCGCACCCGCCGGCCACCAAGGCGTGCTTGCTGGGCCTCGCTTTCCGAGCATCCTGTACGTGATAACGTACAGCCGTATGCAGCTAACGGCGCGCCCGCCGACGAACGGCACGGACCCGCTCGGGCCCCGGATTCGCGCCCTGCGCGAGGCCATGGACCTGAGCCTCAGGGACCTCGCGGAGCGCTCGGGGGTCAGCGCTCCGATGCTCTCGCAGGTGGAGCGCGGGGAGACCAGTCCCACGCTCCAGGTGGCCGCCCGGATCGCCGCAGGCCTCGAGTTGCGCCTGAGCCAGCTGTTGCGCCTGGATGAGGACGGGGCCGTCACCGTGGTGCGCAAAGCCGAGCGGCGCAAGGGGCCGGGTCGGCCGCAGAGCGGTCACAGCTACGAAATCCTCACGCCCCCGCTACCGGGCCAGCGCGCCGAGCTCTCGCGCCACACGCTGGCTCCGGGAGCGGTCACCGGGGGGCCTGGTGACCCGCCGATGCACGAGCCCGGCAGCCGGGAGACGGCGCTCGTCGAATCCGGATCGGTGCAGCTGCACTGCGACGGGACTCGCCACGAGCTTCGCGAAGGCGACTGCGTGACGTTCGATGCCGACTTGCCCCACCACTTCGAAAACCCCTCAGAAGACCGCGACGCCGCGCTGCTGGCAGTAGTCACCGCCGGCCTCAGGCGGAGCTGATGGCCGCCGGCCCTCGGGAGAGCTGAAATGACAGATACACCAAAGACCCTGTTCGAGAAGATCTGGGACGCCCACGAAGTGGCCCCGGGCCTTCTGTACATCGACCTGCACCTCGTTCACGAGGTCACTAGCCCGCAGGCGTTCGACGGCCTCAGGCTCGCCGGCCGCGCGGTGCGGCGGCCGGACCGCACGGTGGCCACCGCTGACCACAACGTCCCCACCGACGGCACACCGGTGGCGCAGCGAATCAAAGACGAGCTCTCCCGGGTGCAGGTGGAGACGCTGGAGCGAAACTGCGAAGAGTTCGGGATCCCGGTGTACTCGCTGGGCTCCGACCGCCAGGGGATCGTTCACATCATCGGCCCGGAGCTGGGGATCACCCAGCCCGGCATGACGATCGTCTGCGGCGACTCGCACACCGCCACCCACGGGGCGTTCGGCGCGCTGGCCTTCGGCATCGGCACCAGCGAGGTGGAGCACGTGCTGGCCACCCAATGCCTGGTCCAGTCAAAGCCCCGCTCGATGCGGATCCGCTACGACGGCTCGTTGGGTTTCGGCGTAACGGCCAAGGACCTGATCCTGCAGACGATCGGGCAGATGGGCGTCGCCGGCGCCGTGGGCCACGTCGTCGAGTACGCCGGCGAAGTCATCGAGTCGCTGTCCATGGAGGGGCGGATGACGATCTGCAACATGACGATCGAGGGCGGTGGCCGGGCGGGCATGGTGGCCCCCGACGACACCACCTTCGAGTGGGTTACGGGACGTCCCGGGGCGCCGGCCGAACTGCCAGAGCAATGGCGCGATCTCCATACCGATCCGGGCGCGAGCTTCGACAAGGAGATCACCGTCGACGCCGGCGCGATCAGCCCGATGGTCACTTGGGGCACGAATCCGGCGATGGTCGTTCCGGTGACCCAAACCGTGCCCGAGCCGGGCTCCGAGCAGGACGAACGGGCGCTTCACTACATGGGGCTCGATCCCGGCACCCGGATCGAGGACATCAAGCTCGACCGCGTGTTCATCGGCTCCTGCACGAACTCGCGCATCGGTGACCTCCGCGCCGCGGCCCAGATGCTGAACGGCCAGAAGGTGGCCCACGGCGTCTACGCAATGGTGGTTCCCGGCTCACAGCAGGTGAAAGCCCAGGCGGAGCACGAGGGTCTGGATGAGGCCTTCAGGCGCGCCGGCTTCGATTGGCGCGGCGCGGGCTGCTCGATGTGCTTGGGCATGAACCCCGACATCGCGGCTCCCGGCGAGCGGGTGGCCTCGACCTCCAACCGCAACTTCGAGGGACGCCAGGGTAAGGGCGCGCGCTCGCACCTCGTCTCCCCGCAGATGGCAGCGGCCGCGGCGATCGAGGGGCACTTCGTAGATATCAGGGAGTGGGGGAGTGCCGCCACGGAGGCGGAGGCGCGATGAGGGCCATCGAGACGATCACCGGCCGCGTCTCGGTGCTCGACCGCGACGACGTCGACACCGACCAGATCATCCCCAAGCAGTTCCTGAAACGCGTGGAGCGGACCGGCTTCGGCGAATTTCTGTTCTATGACTGGGCACAGGAGGCCGACTGGGAGCTGCCTCAAAATCCGATCCTCGTCGCGGGGCGCAACTTCGGCTGCGGCTCGAGCCGCGAGCACGCGCCGTGGGCGCTCGAGGATTACGGCTTCCAGGCCATCGTCGCGCCCAGCTTCGCCGACATCTTTCGCTCCAACTGCACGAAGATCGGATTGCTGCCTGTCGAGCTCACGGCTCGGGCGTGCAAGGAGATCGCCGCAGCCGGCGAGGCCCAGGTCGACCTCAGAGAGCAGGAGGTCCGCTGGCCCGGCGGCTCCGAGCGCTTCGAGATCGACGCCGAGACGAAGCACCGGCTGCTGAACGGGCTCGACGACATCGCCCTGACGCTGGAGCAGGGGAAAGCGATCGAGGCCTATGAGCGCGAGCGCGAGCGGCCCGGTCCCGTGACCACGGCGCTTTGAGTCGCCCCGACTGCGCGCGGGCAGCCTCGTGAGCGCCGCCAGCCGCGACTGGGACGCGGCCACCTACGACCGCATCTCCGGCGCCCAGTTCGCCTGGGCGCTCGAGCAACTCGAGCGGCTGCCACTGAGCGGGGACGAAGTCGTGCTCGATGCCGGCTGTGGCTCGGGACGGGTGACCGCGGAGCTCGCGGAGCGCGTGCCGCGAGGGCGCGTGTACGGCGTCGACGCCGCCCCGTCGATGGCCGAGCACGCGCGAGTGGCGCTCGGTGAACGAGCGACCGTCCTTTGCCAGGACCTCGTCGAGCTGGCGCTGCCCGAGCCGGTCGACGTTGTCTTCTCCAACGCCACGTTTCACTGGATCCAAGACCACGACCGGCTTTTCGCCGCGCTGCACCGAGCGATGAAGCCCGGCGGACGACTCGTCGCGCAGTGTGGCGGCAAGGGCAACATCGACGCCTTTCGCCGCACGGCGGACGCGGTGGCGGCCGAGGAGCCGTTCGCTCCGCACTTCGCGCGCTGGCAGCGGCCCTGGAACTACGCCACTGCGGAGGAGACCGCCACGCGCCTGAGCCGCGCAGGCTTCGGGGACGTGGAGACCTGGCTGGAGCCCAAGCGGGTCGAGCCGCCGCGGGCGTTCGTGAAGACCGTGTGTCTGGTCCGGCACCTCGATCCGCTGCCGGACGCCATCCGCGAGGAGTTCATCGACCGAGTGCTCGAGCGCTGCGGCGAGCCCCTCACGCTGGACTACGTGCGGCTCAACATGAGCGCGCGGCGCGCCTGAGCGCCCGCCGGTCCTGAGCCGGGGAGCTACGTCGCAGGCGCGCGCCGGATCCGCCCGGAGCCCTCGCCGCGCGTCTCCGGCGGCTCGGGAGCCACTGGGCGGGCCAGCGCCCAGAAGATCATCAGCGCGGCGAACACCAGCATGCCGAGGCCGGACCACAGATCGACGTTGATGCCAGCCGCCTTGTGCTTGACGTGCTCCGAGCCGGCGATCCCCACGATCAAGACGATCAGGCCGTAGAGGGCGAATAGCCCCCCGATCAGGCGCCGGATGTCGAAGCGGTTGGCTGCGCGCGCGGCCTCGACCTCCTCCTCATCGCTGCGTCCCACCGGCGGCAGCGCGTCGGGCTTCGGCTCGGAGGTGAATGGTTGCTTGGGCTCGGTCATGGGCTAGATGAAGTTAGATGAACAGTATGTTGAGAGCAACGACGAGCGCGATCGCGACGCCGCCCAGCAGCCAGGGGGAGCGCCACCACAGTTCGTCCCGGGGGTCGGCATTGACCTCTCGCTCCTCCTTGCGCGTCAACCCCCAAACCAGGCCCCTGAGCTCTTCCTCGGGCTTGGGACGCGTGATCAGAGAGACGGCGACCAGCACGAATGCGTCGACCACGAATGCCCAGATCGCTTGCCAGAAGCTGGCGCTCAGCGCCGAGCCGAAGTGGAAGATCAAGTGGTAAGCGGCGAGGCGATTCACCAGGTAGGCGGTCAGCGTGCCGGCCACCAAGCTCCAGAAGCCGCCCCAGGCCGTCGCCCGCCGCCAGAACATGGCCACGATGAACGTCGCGAACAGCGGCGCGTTGAAGATCGAGAACAGCGTCTGGATGTAATTCATCATGTTCGAGTAGCCCTCGGCGATGAACGCTGTGATCACGGAGATCAGGATGCCCGCGACCGTGAGCAAACGGCCCGCGCGCAGGTAGAACGCCGGGTCCCGGTCCTTCCAGACGTAGGACTGCAGGATGTCGTAAGTGACGACCGTGTTGAACGCCGTGACGTTGGCCGCCACCCCGGCCATGAACGCCGCCAGCAGACCCGTGATTGCAACCCCCAGCATGCCCTCCGGGAAGAACTGCGAGATCAAGTGTGGGATCGCGGTGTTGTATTGGTTCGCTACGGCCTTGCCAACTCCCAGCCCTTTGACCGTGATCAGCGCCATCAGCCCCGGCAGGATGATGATCGCCGGTAGAAAGATCTTGGGGTACGCGCCGATCAGCGGCGTCCGTCGCGCAGCCGACAGGTTGCGCGCCGACAGTGCCCGCTGGACCTCGGCGAAGTTGGTCGTCCAGTAGCCGAAGCCCAGCACGAAGCCCAGCCCCATGACCACTCCGATCCAGTTCGCCTTGAGCGGGTTCGAGGGGTGATGTATGCCGAGGCCGCGCCAAGCGTGAAGCCCCGCTGAGCCAAGCTTGGTGTCGTGCGTGATCCGCTGGTCGATGCCGTGAATGCCGCCCAGCGCATGCAGCCCGATCAGCGTCAGCGGCAGCATCGCGGCCACGATCACGAAGAACTGCAATACCTCGTTGTAGACGGCCGAGGTGAGCCCACCGAGTGTCAGGTACACGAGCACGATCGCCGCCGCCACGAGGATTGCGGTTGGGATCGCCCAGCCGAGCAGCAGGTGCAGGATCAGCGCCAGCGCGTAGAGGTTCACGCCGCTGATCAGGACGGTGGCCACGGCAAACGTGATCCCGTTGAAGGCGTGTGCGGCCTCGCCGAAGCGCAGCCGCAAATATTCGGGGACCGAGCGGACCTTCGCGCCGTAGTAGAACGGCATCATCACCAGCCCCAGGAACACCATCGCCGGAACGGCCCCGACCCAGTAGTAGTGCACAGCGGGAACGCCGTATTGGGCGCCGTTGGCCGACTGGCCGAGGATCTCTAGCGCCCCCAGGTTGGCGGCGATGAACGCCAGGCCTGTGATCCACGCAGGAAGCGATCGCCCGGAGAGGAAGAAGTCGATGTCGGTCTTGATCGACAGCCGGGCGACGAACCCGATCCCCAGCACGACGACGAAGTAGACCGCGATGATCACGTAGTCGACTGCGCTGGGGTGCAGCCTCAGCATTGCGGCATCACTGCTACCCGATCAGAACACGTTGAAGCAGCCATAGATCGTGAATAAGGGATTCACGACACTGTGGCCGCGGGCGTCGCGCATCGTTTGCTGGCCCACGAACGATGGTGGCGCCGTGGCCTTGTAGCAGCCATCGGAGCTGACGCTGACGTCATAGGTGACGGGCGTCTGCGCAAACGGATTGACTCCCGGTCTGTGGCGTGAACACAGTCACCGTGCAGCTCCAGTCGCCTGGACCGTTCGGCGTACTGCCATGTCTGGCACAGCTGGTCTGCAGGCTCAAGCGCGCCCCCCTGGGAACTGGGCGCCCGGCGAGGCGCTGCTGGCGCACCGTCAAGTCATTGAACGCCGGTGCCAGGGCGGCTCGCAGGCGGCGAGGGGTGACTCCGGTCGGTCCCCACCCCCCGGCGATCGCCAGCACAGCGATCAGCGCCGCGAAGGCCACCACGAGCCTGGTCGGCATGACCCAGCCCGGCCGGCGGGTCACCGGAGTGCCAGCGAAGTCGCGAGCGCGCAGAATGAGCCAGGCGGCGCTCAGGCAGGCCACGACCCAAGCCAGCGACACCAGACAGCCGGCGAGGACCGGGCCATAGAACGCGGGCGAGACGAACAGCGGATGCCAGTCGCCGACCGCCGAGCTCAACAGCAGCGTGTGCATCCATACGCCGGAGCCGATCAGCAGCAGCAGCTGCATCGCCAGGCCGGCGATACTCGGACCGATCACGCCCACGATCCCGTTGCGCGCGGCGACCGACAAAAGCAGGGCCAGGGCGGTGAAGGCCAGCGTTGGCAGCAGGCAGAGCACCCAGCTGGCCAGCACCAGGAGCAAGGACTCACCAGCCGAGATGGGGGTTCCGGACAGGCCGATGAGTGACTGGTCGCCGACGAACACCAGGCCGGCCAGCAGGCTCGAGATGGCCAGCAGCACGACCATCGCCAGCGAGTACGCGCTGGCCGCCAGGAGCTTGCCCGCGAACATCTCGGCGCGCGTGCGAGAGCGGGTCAAGACGCTCTTCCAGGTCCCATAGCGGTCCTCGGAGGAGAACACGTCGCCGGCGATCACGCCCGCCAGCAGCGGGAAACCCCAGGAGCCCGTGAACCCCAGCACCACCAGCGAGAGGGCGAAGCCCGAACTGTGCACCCAAACGCCGAACAGGGTGTCGGCGGGGCTGGCGCTCTGCGTGCTCAGCACCGCGGCGAACGCAAACGGACCGACCAGGCACACCAGCGCCAGCAGGCGCGTGGAGAGCTGCGCCTGGAGCTTGCGGCTCTCGGCGCGAAACGCGCCCAAAGCTCCCGACGCGGAGACGCCGGCGCGCAAACCGGACCTCGCGGGCGGAGGTGGAGCCGGCTCGAGCGTGGTGGTGCTCATCGCTCGCTCGCGGCCTCCATCACCCGCTCCTCGAGCAGCGTCAGGTCATCTAGCGGATGGTCGCTGGTCAGGGCGAAGAACATCGACTCCAATGGGCTCATCAGCAACTCCAGGCGGCGAATCGACACGCCGGCGTCGCCGAGACCCACGGTGTAGGCGTCGAGCCGCCCCTCGCGCGCCCGAAGCGTGAGCCCGCCTGCCTGGGCACCGGAGACCCGTACCCCGGGATAGCGCTCGGCGAGCTCGAGCGCGCGGGCATCGTCGCTCGTGCGAAGCACATAGCCGGACGCCGGAGCTTGGGCTCGGAGGCGCTCAGCGCTTCCGTCCCACACCACCTGACCCCGGCGCAGGATCGTGAACGAGTCACAGACGCCCTCCACCTCGCCGATCTGGTGGCTCGAGACGAGCACCGCCGTGCCCTCGGACACGAGCTCCCGGATCAGCGCCCGTACATCGCGAGCCCCGCCCGGGTCCAGGCCGCTGGTCGGCTCGTCGAGCAGCAGCAACCGCGGCGCGCGCAGCAGCGCAGCCGCGATTCCCAGCCGCTGTTTCATGCCGGTCGAGTAGCCGCTCACGCGGTCGGCGGCGCGCGAGTGCAAGCCCACACGCTCCAGGGCCTGATCGATGCGTCCATGCGCCGGTTCGCCGTCCAGCTGGGCCAGGATCTCGAGGTTGGCGCGGCCCGATAGGTAGGGATAGAAACTGGGGTCCTCGACGAACCCAGCCACCCGATCCAGCGCTGACGACCCGTGCGGATCGGCGCGGCGACCGAACAGCTCTAGCCAGCCGGCGTCGGGGCGCACCAGGCCAAACAGCAGGCGCAGCAGCGTGCTCTTACCGGCTCCGTTCGGACCCAGGAGACCCCGGACTTCACCTTCCTGCACGAGCAGATCGACGTTCTCCACGGCGCGGGTCTGCCCGAAGCGTTTCAGCAGACCGGACGCGCGCACGGCGGGCACGCGGGCGGACTATAGGTGCTCGGGCCGCGCCCAGAACCCGCTAAAGAGACCAACGCCCCGGTGCGGATAACGCGAGTCCCATCACGCTGCGAGCTAAGCCGTGGGGCTGACCTAAAAATCAACCCAAGGGTGGACGACGACCGGGCGCAGGACCTGCAAAATGGCCGGGATGCCCACCTCCGTCGACCAGGCCTTCGAGTCGCTGGCTCGGTTCGTGGTGCGCTTCAGGGTCCCGATCGTCATCTTCTGGATCCTGGTGGCGATCGCCACCAGCGCCGCTCTTCCATCGCTCTCGAGCGAGGTCAACGACAACAACAACGCGTTCCTGTCCTCCAGCGCGCCCAGCGAGAAGGCCGCTACGTTGGCCACACCCGTGCTCGGCGGTGGCGCCAACGGCAGGGTCAGCGAGATCACGATCATCGCCTCGGGTTCAGGGCCACTGACCGGCGCCGACCTCGCGGCGATCACGCGCGAGGCGTCGCTCGCGCGCGCTGTTCAGCACGTGCAGTCGGTGACGGAAGCAGGGATCTCCTCCGACCGCCAGGCGGCCGCGGTCCGGGTCCGGGTCCTGCTGAGCGCAAGCGACATCGCAAAGGACAAGACGATCGTCGACGCGCTTCAGTCCACCTTCCCGCGCGCCGGCGCCCCGGCTGGCCTGCAGTTGCACCTTGCGGGGCAGGTGGCCACGTCGGTCGCCAACCAGCAGAGCTCGAACAAGGCTGGAAAACAGGTCCAGACGTTCTCAATCCTGCTCGTGATCGTGCTGCTGTTGATCGTGTTCCGCTCACTTCCGGCGGCGATCGTGACGCTGCTGCCCAGCGCCGTCGCGCTGCTGATCTCCATGCGGCTGATCGGCGCGCTCGGGCAGAGCGGCGTGAAGATCTCTTCGATCACGCAGGTCTTGCTGATCATCTTGCTGATCGGTGCCGGCACCGACTACGGGCTATTCCTCGTGTTCCGCGTGCGGGAGGAGTTGCGGGGCGGCCACGATCCGCACGAGGCCGTCAGGCGCGGGATCGTGCGCGTCGGCGAGTCGATCTCCGCTTCGGCCGGGACCGTGATCCTCGCGCTGCTGACGCTGCTGCTGGCGAGCTTCGGCTTCTATCACGACCTTGGCTTGCCGCTCGCGGTCGGCATGGCGGTGATGCTGCTGCTCGGGCTGACGTTGCTGCCGGCGCTGCTGGCGATCCTGGGCCGGCGGGCGTTCTGGCCCACAAAGGTCGAGCCCGGGCCGCAGCGCGAGGGCGTCTGGGGCCGGGTGGCAAGCCGCTTGGTTCAGCGTCCCGAGGCGACGCTTGCCGTCGGCGTGGTTGTGTTCCTGGGACTGGCCGCCGGAGCGCTCGGCTACCACTCCGCTGGATTCGGCGGGGCCACAAATCCGCCCAGCGGCTCCGATCCCGCTGCCGGCAACGCTGCGCTCGCCAAGCACTTCCCCCAGACGAGCAACAACCCGGCCAACCTGGTCATGACCTACTCACAATCCGTGTGGAGCAGGCCGAATCAGGCGGCGATCGCCGAGGCCTCGCTGCGCGGCTCGGGCAAGTTCACTTCGCTCGCCGGGCCGCTGGATCCCAACGGCACGCGGCTGACCCCGGCCGAGCTGACACGCCTCCACGCGACTCTCGGGCCGCCGCAGCGGCTGCCGGTGCTCCAGCCCACGGGCCTACGCATCGCACCCGCGGAGTACAACGCATACCGGTCAACCGCCACGTTCGTCGCGCCCGACGGCCACACGATGCAGTTCGAGGCCGGGCTGACGGCAGGCGCCCAGAACACGACAGCCGCCATGAACGCCACCCCTCAGATCAGGAATGTCGTGGCGGCCGCCGCGGCCCGCTCTGGCGCCGGGGCCAACGGCGTAGCCGGCGAGGCCGCAGCGATCTACGACATCTCGACGACGGCCAACAATGACCTGGTCAAGATCATTCCGATCGCAGCGGCGGCGATCGCGCTGTTGCTGGCGCTCGTGCTCCGCAGCCTGGTGGCCCCGCTGTACCTGATTGTCAGCGTCGTGCTCTCCTACCTCGCGGCGCTCGGCGTCGCAACGCTCGTGTTCATCGACGCCGGCGGCCAGGGCGGGATCATCTTCCTGCTGCCGTTCCTGATGTTCATCTTCCTGCTGGCGCTGGGCGAGGACTACAACATCCTGGTGATGACGCGGATTCGCGAGGAGGCGCGTGAGCTTCCGCTTCGCGAGGCCGTGGTCAAGGCGATCGGCCGCACCGGACCCACCGTCACGTCTGCCGGCATCATCCTCGGCGGGACGTTCGCCGTGTTCGGCATCATCGGCGGGGGCGGGTCGCAGGGCGGGCAGCTGCGGGCGATCGGTTTCGGGCTGGCGATCGGGATCCTGATGGACACGTTCCTGGTCCGCACGCTGCTCGTGCCTTCTACTGTGATGCTTCTCGGGCGCTGGAACTGGTGGCCATCGGCGATGGGACGCGCGGACCGCGCGGCGAGAGCAGAGCCCGGCGCGCTGCGTCCCGCCGACGCGCCCGAACTGCCTTAGTACCCTAGGGCCTCGTTCCCCCGCTACCTTCCCGGCGATGGCCAAGCACATCGTGCTCCTGCCCGGCGACGGAATCGGCCCCGAGATCATCGCGCCGGCGGTGGAGGTGCTGGACGCGGTGGTCCCCGGAGAGCTCGAATACGAGCGCCACGAATTCGGCGGCGCCGCGATCGATGCCCACGGCATCGCGCTCACCGACGAGACGCTCGAGGCCTGCCGACACGCGGACGCCGTGCTGCTGGCAGCCGTCGGGGGGCCGAAGTGGGACACCACCGATTCCTTCAAGCCCAGACCTGAGCAGGGGCTGCTCGGCCTGCGCAAGGGCCTCGGCCTGTTCGCGAATCTGCGCCCGGTGAGGGCGCTCCCCGCGCTGTACGAAGCGAGTCCGCTCAAGCGCGAGCTGATCGAGCGCACCGACCTCCTCGTGGTGCGCGAGCTCACGGGCGGCATCTACTTCGGCGAGAAGACGCGTACCGAGAACGAGGCCACCGACGTCTGCACCTACTCCCGCGAAGAGATCGAGCGGATCGCGAGGATTGCGTTCGGCGCCGCGCGCTCGCGCGTGACCAGCGTCGACAAGGCCAACGTGCTCGAGACCTCGCGGCTTTGGCGCGAGGTGGTGCGGGATGTCCACGGCCGCGAATTTCCCAACATCGAGCTGGAGCATCTGCTGGTTGACAACGCGGCGATGCGACTGGTCGCTGCCCCTCGCCACTTCGACGTGCTGCTGACCGAGAACATGTTCGGCGACATCCTTTCCGACGAAGCAGCGATGCTCAGCGGCTCGATCGGGATGCTTCCCAGCGCGTCACTGGGCGGCGCGAACGGGGCCTCGGGACCGGGACTGTTCGAGCCCGTGCACGGCTCGGCGCCCGACATTGCCGGCTCGGGCGCCGCCAACCCGATGGCCATGTTCCTCTCGGCGGCGCTCATGCTCCGCCACGGATTGCAGATGGAGGCCCCCGCGGCGGCGGTAGAATCGGCGGTCGACCGGGCGCTGGCCGACGGGTTGCGCACGGCGGATCTGGGGGGCTCAGCGACTACAGGCGAAGCCACTCAGGCGGTCCTCAAACACCTGTAAGGAGCCTAGGAGCCATCGAAGTGGAGCAAGCGGACCTCATCTGGCACAACGGAGAGCTGGTCGCCTGGGAGGACGCCAAGGTCCACGTACTGACGCATGGGCTCCACTACGGCACCGGCGTGTTCGAAGGCGAGCGAGCGTACGAGACCGCGCACGGCACCGCGATCTTCCGCCATCGGGACCACCTGGAGCGCCTGCTGTCTTCGGCGGAGCTGTACTACATGCCGATCCCATACACGGCGGAGGAGCTGCGGACCGCTACCCACGAGCTGATCGCCGCCAACGAGCTGCGCGAGTGCTACGTGCGACCGATCGCCTTCCGGGGGTACGGCCAGATGGGGCTCAACCCGCTCGACGCTCCGGTCGAGGTCACGATCGCGGCCTGGCCCTGGGGCGCATATTTGGGCGAGGCCTCAAAGCGCGAGGGCGTCAGGGCCAAGGTCGCGAGCTGGCGGCGGATCCCGCACGACTCGCTGATTCCCCACGCCAAGGCCTCGGGGCAATACCTGAACAGCGTGCTGGCCAAGATCGAATCGCTGAAGGCCGGCTACGACGAGGCGATCCTGCTGGACGCGCAGGGGTTCGTGTCCGAAGGCAGCGGCGAGAACATCTACGCCGTGCGCTCAGGACAGATCGTGACCCCGCCCCAGACCGCGGGGATCCTGGACGGCATCAGCCGCAGGTCCGTGATCGAGATCGCCCGGGATGCGGGCTACGAGGTGGTGGAGCGGGACCTGGCGCGAGCTGAGCTCTATCTGGCGGATGAGGTGTTCTTGTCGGGTACGGCGGCCGAGCTGGTGCCTGTCAGGGAGATCGACGATCACGCCATCGGACGCGGCGAGCCCGGCCCGGTGACCCGGCAGATCCAGAGCACTTTCGATGACGCGCTCCACGGCCGCGACGAGCGTTACCTGCAGTGGCTCGATGTCGTCAAGGTGCCCTCCAAGGCCCTGTGATGCGCTGCCTTAGCTGGGAGAAGCGAATTAGAAAGGCCGACTCGCGCCTCCTGGCGCAGCCGGCCCGTTAATTGATTCGCTCCCTAAGGCCAAAGGAGGACACACGCGAAGTGAAAATTGAGCTGTACGACACCACCCTTCGCGACGGCATGCAGGGCGAAGGCATGTCGCTGTCGGTGCAGGAGAAGCTGCGCGTCGTGCACCGGCTGGACAAGCTGGGCATCGACGTCGTCGAGGCCGGCTTTCCGAGCTCGAATCCCAAAGAGCTCGAGCTCTACGGGCTCTTGGGCTCGGAGACCTTCGAGCACGCAGAGATCGCGGCGTTCGGCATGACCCGGCGCCGCGAGGTCAAGGATGCCTCCGCCGATCCTGCGCTACGGGTGCTGGCCGAGTGCTTTGCCCCCGTCTGCACGCTGGTCGGCAAGACCTGGGGGCTTCACCTGGAGAAGGTGGTCAGGGCCAGCCGGGAGGAGAACGTGGAGATGATCGGCGACTCGGTCTCGTTCCTAGTGCGACAGGGCAAGCGCGTCATCTACGACGCCGAGCACTTCTTCGACGCCTACGCAGACGACCGCGAATACGCGCTTCGCTGCTTGCGAGCTGCGGTCGACGCCGGTGCCGACACGATCGTGTGCTGCGACACCAACGGCGGCACGCTGCCGCATGACCTCGCCACGACGATGGCCGGCGCGCGAGATTTCCTGGGCGACAGCGGAGCGCGCATCGGCATCCACTGCCACGACGACGCGGGCTGCGGCGTTGCCTGCTCGCTGGCGGCGGTCCAACACGGCGCAACCCATGTCCAGGGGACGATGAACGGCTACGGCGAGCGCTGCGGCAACGCCAATCTGGTCTCGATCATCCCCAACCTGCAGCTCAAGCTGGGCCACGAGTGCCTCTCCGAGGAACAGCTCGAGAGCCTTACCCCGACCGCCCACTTCCTCGACGAGCTGCTCAACTTCACCCCTGATCCCGACCAGCCCTATGTGGGGCGCAATGCCTTCGCCCACAAGGGAGGAATGCACGTTGCCGGGGTAACGATCGACCCGGCTACGTTCGAGCACATCGACCCAGCCGTCGTCGGCAACCTCCGCGACGTGCTGGTCTCGGAGCTCTCGGGTCGCGGCACCGTCCGTTCCCGGGCCCGCGACGCCGGCATCCCGCTCTCGGATACGGACGCCCAACAGGTGATCGAGCGAGTCAAGGACCTTGAGCACCGCGGCTATCACTTCGAGGCCGCGGGTGGCTCGTTCGAGCTGCTGTTGCGAAAGCAGGCCGGCGCCTACGAGCCGTTGTTCACGCTCGAGTCGTGGCGGGCGATCGTCGAGAAGCGAGCAGACGGCCGCGTGGAGACGGAAGCCACGATCAAGATCTGGGTGGACGGCGAGCGCTACGTCCGTACCGCCGAGGGCAACGGGCCCGTGCACGCCCTGGACCGCGCGTTGCGCGACGCCCTGGTCGAGATCCATCCGCACCTGCGGGACATCGACTTGGTGAACTTCAAGGTCAGGATCCTCGACGAGACCAAGGGCACCGGCGCGATCACAAGGGTCCTGCTCGACGCCTCGGACGGAAACGAGGTGTGGGGCTCGATCGGCGTCTCGGAGAACATCATCGAGGCCTCTTGGGAGGCGCTCGTCGACTCGCTCGAGTACGGCATGCAGGTCGCAGGGCGCCGTCGCGCCGTTCGCTCGCTCGAGGGCACGTGAGCCTCGCGGCGGGCGGGGTGGAGCTCCGGTGAGCCTCGAACCAATCCCTCTCGCCCGGCCGGTGATGGGCCCCGAGGAGGAGGCCAGGGTGCTCGAGGTCCTGCGCTCTGGGCAGCTGTCGCTGGGACCGCTGCTCGAGCAGTTCGAGCTGGCGTTCGCTCGTGCGGTGCGCTGTCGGTTTGCGAGCGCCGTCTCGAGCGGGACCGCCGGCCTTCACCTAGCCCTGCGCGTAGTGGGCGCGGGGGAGGGCGACGAGGTCATAACCAGCCCCTTCTCGTTCGTCGCCAGCGCGAATGTCTGCGTCTACGAGCGCGCTACGCCGGTGTTTGCCGACATCGATCCCGTGACGCTGAACGTCGATCCCGAGGCGGTGGCCGCGGCGGTCACGCCCCGCACCACGGCCCTGTTACCCGTTCACATCTTCGGCTATCCGGCTGACGTGCAGGCGCTCGAGCGGCTTGGACTGCCGATCGTGGAGGACGCCTGCGAGGCGCTGGGGGCGGTGTTCGCTGACGGAACTCCGGTCGGCGGCCGCGGCCACCCGGCGGTGTTCGGGTTCTATCCCAACAAGCAGTTGACCACGGGCGAAGGGGGAATGGTCTGCGTTGGCGAGGAGCGGCCCAAGGTGAAGATCGACTCGGAGCGAAACCAGGGTCGATCGCCGGATATGGGCTGGCTCGACCACGACCGGCTGGGCTTCAACTACAGACTGTCGGACATCGCCTGCGCCTTGGGGCTGGCGCAGCTCGAGCGGCTCGACCGGATGCTGGCCGAGCGCGCTCGCGTGGCCGCGCTGTACGGCCAGGCGCTGGGGTCGCTCGAGGGCCTGCAGCTGCCTTGCCCGGAAGCGCCCGGCGTCCGCCGCGGATGGTTCGTTTACGTGGTGCAGCTGCCTCCAGACGCGGACCGCGACGCGGTGGTGGGCGAGCTCGCGGGCCGAGGAATTCCCAGCAAGCCCTACTTCCCTGCCGTTCACCTCATGAGCTATTACCGCGAGCGCTTCGGCCACCGCGAGGGGGAGTTCCCGGTCTGCGAGGACGTGGCGGCGAGGTCGCTGGCGCTCCCGTTCTTCCCCCAGATGACCGAGGGGCAGGTTGAACGGGTGGCGGAGCAGCTCGGGTCGCTGCTCGCCACGCGGACGGGCGCCGCCGCACAGCGGTAGCCGACCAGGCTCGCCACAAGCAGCCGCCTAGACCCGTGACAAGATCCCGCGCTCAAAGATGTCGCGTTTCTCCGAGCCACCGCACGACGCCTTCCGGCGCCTGAACGACTCAATCGCCTTCGACTGGCGGCTCGGGCCTTACGACGTTGAGCAGTCGCGCGCGCACGTCTCGATGCTGGCCCGCCAGGAGATCATCTCTGACGAGGACCGCGACGTCCTGCTACACGCGCTGGCCCAGGTCGAGGGGGAGCTCTCCGAGGGCTCGTTCCCGTTTGCCGACGGTGACGAGGACATCCACATGGCGATCGAGCGCCGCGTCACCGAGATCGCCGGCCCCACGGGGGGCAAGCTCCACACCGCGCGATCGCGCAACGACCAGGTGGCCACCGACATGGCGATGTTCGTGCGTGCCCACGCCTACCGGGCGGAGGACGGCATCGGCGGCGTGGGGCGCGCCTTGCTGGCGCAGGCCCGCAAACACATCGACTGGCCGATGCCCGGTTATACGCATCTGCAGCGCGCGCAACCCGTCTACTTGTCTCACCATCTGCTGGCGTACGTGTGGATGCTGGTCCGCGACCGCGAGCGCTTCGCGGCCGTGCTGGGCGCCACCAGCCGGCTGCCGCTCGGAGCCGGGGCGCTGGCGGGCGTCAACTTCGACACCGACCGGGGCTCGGTGGCGAGCGCTCTCGGCTTTGCCACCGTAACCGAGAACTCGCTGGACGCTGTCTCCAGTCGCGATTTCGTGCTCGACTACCTGGCGGCCGCGGCTACCTGCGCGACCCATCTGTCACGCCTCGGTGCCGAGCTGGTGCTGTGGTCGAGCGAGGAGTTCGGGTTCTGCCAGGTCGCGGATGCGTGGGCGTCGGGGTCGTCGCTGATGCCCCAGAAGAAGAACCCCGACGTCGCCGAGCTGCTGCGGGCCAAGGCGCCACGGGTCGCCGCGCATCTCGGAGCGCTTCACGGCGTCATGCACGGGCTGCCGCTGACCTACAACAAGGACATGCAGGAGGACAAGGAGCACCTGTTCGATGCCGTCGACACCCTCGAGCTGTGCCTCGACGCCGCGGAGGGCATGGTGTCATCGCTGACCTTCAATCGGGAGCGGATGGCGCTGGCCGCATCAGACGAGTTTCTGGCCGCCACCGACGTGGCCGACATGCTCGTCAGGCGCGGCGTCCCCTTCCGTGAAGCTCACGGAATCGTCGCCGGGGTGGTGCGCACCGCGCTCGAGCAGGGAAAGTCGCTGTCCGCATTGAGCCGCGAGGAGCTCGCCCAACACTCGCCGCTGTTGGACGAGCAGTTCTACGTGCTGCTCGAGCCGCGCATGTGGCTGGAGCAGAAGCGCTCGGAGGGCGGCACCGGCTCCGAACGGCTGCACGAGCAGTTGGAGCAGGCCGAGGCCGCGCTGGGCGGGGCGGCGTGACGGCCGTGCCCGTAGCGCCGTGACGGCCGTGCTGTCCGGGGTCCTGCCGGCGAGCTTCTACGACCGCCCCGTGCTGGAGGTGGCGCGCGAGTTGATCGGCTGCGTGGTCTCCTGCGACGGCTGCTCGGGGGTGATCGTCGAGACCGAGGCCTATCACCAGTCCGAACCGGCCTGCCACGCGTTCGTGGGTCTCACTCCGCGGACACGCACCCTGTTCGGCCTGCCGGGAATCGCGTACGTGTACCGCTCCTACGGCATCCATGCCTGTTTGAACGCGGTTTGCGAACGCGAGGGGATAGGGGCGGCGGTGTTGATCCGTGCGCTCCGTCCGCTGGACGGACTGCAGCGGATGCGCGCCCGGCGCGGAGCTGAACGCCTGGAGGCGCTGTGCTCGGGTCCCGGCAAGCTCACTCAGGCCCTAGGAATCACGCTGGAGCACAACGGCTCGAGCCTGGTTTCCGGGCCCGTCGCGATCCGTGAGAACGATCAGGGTGGGGGTCCGGCGCCGGTGATCGCCGGGCCCCGGATCGGCATAACGAAGGCGGCTGAGCTCCCGTGGCGTTTCTGCGCCACCGGTAGTCGCTTTCTCTCGCGGCGAGCGGTCCCGCCTGTGGACCGCTCAGCGCCGGCTACTTGATCCCGGCGCCGCCCGTCCCGCCGGTTTGACCGCCCCCGCCCGTGTGACCGCCCCCCGGTGCTGTTCCCGCGTTGCCGCCCGGGGTGCCCGTCGCGGCGGGCGGTGTGGCGGTCCCCGGCGCCCGGTTGACCGGGGCGGGCGCCGTGGGCGCTTTAGGAGTCGTGCCAGGGGCGGTGGGAGCGGTGTGAGACGGCGCGGTCGCCGGAGCTACGGGGGTTGTGGTGACGGGAGCGGGCGCGGTGCTAGGGCCGGGGGTCGCCGCCGGTGTCACTGGCGTCGGAAGCGTCGTGGTTGTAGTCGTCGTGCTCTGGCCCTTTTGGTTTTTCTGCTGCTCCTGCTGGAGGGTCTGGAGTGCCTGGACCATGAATGTGTGCCAGATGATCGCCGGATAGGTGCCGCCTTCGACCGGCTGGCCGTTGTAGAGCGTGCTCATGGGTACGAGCTTGTTGGGGAATCCGACCCACACTGCCGTCGTCAGCTGTGGCGTCCACCCCACGAACCAGGCGTCCCCGTAGTTGGTGGTCGTACCGGTCTTGCCGACCACCAGAACGCCGCTGATCGCCGCCTGGGTGCCGGTTCCAGATTGCACTACGCCCGCCAGCATCTGCTGGACTTCGCCGGCGATGTCGGGCGGCAGGATTCGCTTTAGCGCCGGGTGGTTGACCATTTTGGTTGGAATCCCCGTGCCGGCGCACACCGGGCAGGTGATCGAATGGATCCCGATCGGGCCCTGGTCCTCGTCGCCGAGGTTGGGGTTGTAGACCCTCTGCCCGCCGGTGGCGAACGTCTCGTAGGCATGGGCCATGTCAAGCGGAGAGACCCCGATCCGCAGTCCGCCGAGGATCATCGCGTAGTTGTCCGACACCGGCGAGCGGATCCCCATCCGCTGGGCTAGGCGAGCGATCCTCGTCGTACCCGCCTTGATCCCTACCTGGGCGAACACCGAGTTGTCGGAGACGTCGGTGGCGCCCTGCAAGGTGGTCGTTCCCGAGTAGCTGTTGCCGAAATTGTGGACGTAGAAATGCTCCTTGCCGCCGCTGTTCGGAACGATGAAGTCCTGCGGCGCCGAGGCCCACACCGAGTCGGGGCCGATGCCTTCCTCGAGCGCGATCGCCAGCGTGAACGGCTTGAACGACGAGCCGGGCTGCCTGTGGCCCTCAGTCGCCAGGTCGAACGGGTCGTGCCGGTAGTCCTCCTGTCCGTTGACGATCGGTCCGCCGACCATGGCCCGTACCTCTCCGGTCTTGTTGTCGATTGCCACCAGCGAAGACGTCGGCTCTCCGGATCCTGAGGGCAGCTCCTGTTCGATGGCCTGCTCCGCTGCCCGCTGCATCGACAAATCGAGGCTGGTCTGGATCTTGAGCCCGCCGTAGTAGGCGCGGTACTCGGCGACTGCAGGCGGCGTTTTTTTTCGCCCGAGGCCCATGATTCGCAGAATCTGCGGCCGCAGCCAGCTGGTGAAGTAGGGGGCCGAGGGGGGCTCCTCGGGCTGCTCGAGATCGTCCGGGGTCGGCAGCTGAGCGTTCATCGCCTGCTCGTACTGCGTCCGGTTGAGATCGTGCTGCTGCAGCATGTCCTGGAGCACTACATCCCGCCGGGCCCTCGCTGCCTGCGGGTGGGTGAGAGGGTCAAAGTCGCCGGGCGCGGCGATCATTCCGGCCAGCAGTGCCGCCTGGGCGGGCTGGAGTTTCGAGGCGCAAAACGAGTCAGCGGTGTTTCCGCAACCCCCGGTGGTGCCGTCGGCTGCGGCGTTGGGGTCATAGCCCAGCTGCTTGCCGAAGTAGGCGCGCGCCGCGGACTCGACCCCGTACGCACCATTGCCGAAGTAGATCGAGTTCAGGTATTCGCGGAGAATCTTCTGCTTGCTCCAGCGGTGCGCCAGATGGAAGGCGAGCGCCGCCTCGCGCAGCTTCTCCAATACGGTCCGGTCGTTCTGCTCCGCCAGCGCGTTCTTGACGAACTGCTCGGCGATCGTGGAGGCACCCTGTCGCGAGCCGCCGGTGAGGTCGGACAGCGCGGCCCGGGCAATCCCGCGCAAATCGACGCCGGGATTGCTCCAGAATCGCTTGTCCTCGACGGCGACTACTGCCTTGCGCATCCAGGAGGAGATCTCCTGGAAGTTGTCGATCACCACCGGCCGGGTCGGCGGCGCCAGCTGGCCGATCAGCTTGCCGGTGTCGTCGTACAGGTACGAGGTCTTCTCGCCGCGGTACTGCCGCTGGTTCTCGATCTGCGGGATGTCGGAGGCGACGGCCATCAGCATCCCGAATACCGCCGAGACCAGCGCGAGGGCGCCGAGCCCCGCCAGCAGCAACAGCAGGCGAAGCTTGCGCAGCCGGGGTTTTGGCGGTGGCGGCCCGTCGCCGCCGTCGTGGTGGGGCGGCTCGTCGCCGCCCGGTCCCTGTGGGCCGCCGCCACGTCCGTCGCCACCTGATGCCGGCGCGCGGGGTGGTACCGGTACGCGCCCCTTTGTCCGCGCGCGTGGCGGGCCAAACGGAACGAGCGTTTTTACGTCGTCGCTCATGCGATCGAGTGCAGCTCCTCGGGTGCTGTCCGGTCGAAGCGCGCGGCCGTCTTGCACCGCACTTCCCGGAACGCGGGCGGCAAGGTCCCGGGGGCGGGCGCAGACTCTAGCATTGCCGCCGATGGCTTCTCGGGCGGATCAGCCGCTCGCTGCGTGGCTCGAGCGCAACGCGGTCGACTCGCTGCCGAGCGGCGAGCTGGAACGCAAACTGGCGTTCGGGCGACCGCTGCGGGTCAAGCTGGGAATCGATCCCACGGCGCCGGATATTCATCTGGGGCACACGGTGGTGCTGACCAAGCTGCGGGAGTTTCAAGACAACGGACACGTGGTCGTGCTGATCATCGGCGATTTCACGGCGCGGATCGGAGACCCCAGCGGCCGATCCGAGATCCGACCGGTGCTGGCAACGGAGCAGATCGAGCAGAACGCCAGGACCTACCAGGAGCAGGCGTTCTCGATTCTCGACCGGGAGCGCGTAGAGGTTCGCCACAACAGCGAGTGGTTAAACATGTCGATGGAGAAGCTGTTTGCGCTTGCCAGAACCGCAACCGTGGCCCAGATCACCGAGCGCGAGGACTTCGCCAGGCGTCTGCAGACAGGAGTGCCGGTATCCGTGCTCGAGCTGCTCTATCCGCTGCTCCAGGGCTACGACTCGGTGGCCGTCAAGGCCGATGTCGAGCTCGGCGGCACCGATCAGAAGTTCAACCTCCTGCTGGGCCGTGACGTGCAGCGCGCCTTCGGGGTGCCTGAGCAGGCCGTTCTGACGATGCCCATCCTGCCGGGCACCGACGGAGGGCGCCGGATGTCGAAATCGTTCGGCAACTACGTCGGTGTCAGCGAACCGGCGGCGGAGATTTACGGTAAGACGCTCAGCATTCCGGACGCCGCGCTTGATACCTGGTATGAGCTGC
This sequence comes from uncultured Actinomycetes bacterium, assembly GCA_963756555.1. Taxonomy (GTDB): domain Bacteria; phylum Actinomycetota; class Thermoleophilia; order Solirubrobacterales; family Solirubrobacteraceae; genus Palsa-465. The sequence goes on along the minus strand of CAVWOC010000004.1, from coordinate 2,624 downwards.
TGCTCGGCTCAGCTCCGCCGGCGGGTGTCGGCCCGCGGGATGCGAAGCGGGCCCTGGCCAGGAAGCTTGTCGCGCGCTTCAAGGGATCCGACGCGGCGGCTGTCGCCGAGCGCGAGTTCGATCGCATGCACATCGCCCGGGAGGTCCCCGACGGGGTGCCGGTCGTGGAGTGGCCGTCCACCAGTCCAGAGGTGCACGTACCGGCTCTGCTGCGCGTGGCGTTCGGGATCTCGACCTCCGAGGCCCGCCGCCTGCTCGCTCAGGGGGGCGTCAAGCTCGGCGGCCAGCCCCTGACCAACGGCTCACTCGACATACCGGCGTCCGAAGCCGACGGCAAGGTGCTCCAGCTCGGCAAGCGGCGCTTCGCGCGCGTGCGCGTCAAATAGAGGCTTGCGGCGCGTGACGGTCGCCGGCGGACTGCTGCGGATGGAGACGCCCGGCAACGGGCACATCGTCGACCTCACGGAGGGCGTCATCAACATCGTGCGCACCGCCGAAGTCGAGCGGGGCCTAGTGACGGTCTTTGCCACCGGCTCGACGGTCGCCGTAACCACGATGGAGTTCGAGCCTGGCGGCGTGAACGATCTCCAAACCCTGCTTGACCGTTTGATCCCCACCGGCGGCCAGTACGAGCACAACGCCCGAAACCACGACACGAATGCCCACGCTCACCTTCGGGCCGCGGTCATCGGGCCCTCGGAGACGATTCCCCTCGTCAACGGCCGCCTGGCGCTAGGGACCTGGCAGCAGGTCGTCCTGCTCGACTTCGACGACCGCCCCCGGCAGCGAACGGTGACCGTCCAGGTGCTGTCGTAATCCGGCGCTAGGAGCCCCACACGGCGTAGAACGGGCGCTATACTCGTCGGTCCGCCTCGGGACCCAAATCGACTAGCGATGTCCCGGGAGCGCCCCACGTGGAAGGGAATCCCCTTTCCAGAAGAGGTGCGACGGTCTTTGAAAACTCAACAGCATGCGCACCTTCGGCCGATCCCTCGGCCGAGGAGTGTGTCCAGGTTCGACGCCGCCGCTCGGTGGCCCTTTGCGGGCCCCTCGAACGGCGGTGCCAAGATTGACCCCGTCTTGCGCCTCGAGGCCCGCCATGTGTACAGCGGGCTTCCTAGTGTGGGCGCAAGGGCCTGACCCACCAGGGGCAGGCCCAGAGGTTTTTGCCCGTGCCGCGAGCACTAGCCGCGGCGATACGGGTGTACCCCTGACGACTCTTTGTGAGGGTGGGATGCCGTTTAGGTGACCCACTCAGTAGTTCTTCATGGAGAGTTTGATCCTGGCTCAGGACGAACGCTGGCGGCGTGCCTAACACATGCAAGTGGAGCGACGAACCAGGCTTCGGCCTGGGGCAAAGCCGCGAACGGGTGAGTAACACGTGGGTAACCTGCCCTGATGATTGGGACAACTCGAGGAAACTCGGGCTAATACCGAATGTGCCCTTCGGCCACAAGGCCGTCGGGGAAAGGAAGCTTCGGCCTCCGCATCGGGATGGGCCCGCGGCCCATTAGCTTGTTGGTGAGGTAAAGGCTCACCAAGGCGACGATGGGTAGCTGGTCTGAGAGGACGATCAGCCACACTGGGACTGAGACACGGCCCAGACTCCTACGGGAGGCAGCAGTGGGGAATCTTGCGCAATGCGCGAAAGCGTGACGCAGCAACGCCGCGTGGGGGAAGAAGGCCTTCGGGTTGTAAACCCCTTTCAGTTGGGACGAAGCTCCGTCGGTGAACAGCCGGCCGGAGTGACGGTACCTTCAGAAGAAGCCCCGGCTAACTACGTGCCAGCAGCCGCGGTAATACGTAGGGGGCTAGCGTTGTCCGGAATCATTGGGCGTAAAGAGCGTGTAGGCGGCTCGGTAAGTCCGCTGTGAAAGTCCAGGGCTCAACCCTGGAATGCCGGTGGAAACTGTCGAGCTAGAGTCCGGAAGAGGCGAGTGGAATTCCTGGTGTAGCGGTGAAATGCGCAGATATCAGGAGGAACACCAATGGCGAAGGCAGCTCGCTGGGACGGTTACTGACGCTGAGACGCGAAAGCGTGGGGAGCAAACAGGATTAGATACCCTGGTAGTCCACGCCGTAAACGATGGGCACTAGGTGTGGGGGGTGTCGACTCCCTCCGTGCCGACGCTAACGCATTAAGTGCCCCGCCTGGGGAGTACGGCCGCAAGGCTAAAACTCAAAGGAATTGACGGGGGCCCGCACAAGCAGCGGAGCATGTGGTTTAATTCGACGCAACGCGAAGAACCTTACCTGGGCTTGACATGTCTCTGACAGCTGTGGAAACACAGTCTCCCTTCGGGGCAGAGTCACAGGTGGTGCATGGCTGTCGTCAGCTCGTGTCGTGAGATGTTGGGTTAAGTCCCGCAACGAGCGCAACCCCCGTCGCATGTTGCCAGCATTTAGTTGGGGACTCATGCGAGACTGCCGGTGACAAACCGGAGGAAGGTGGGGATGACGTCAAGTCATCATGCCCCTTATGTTCAGGGCTACACACGTGCTACATTGGCGCGTACAGAGGGCTGCGATACCGCGAGGTGGAGCGAATCCCTTAAAGCGCGTCTCGGTTCGGATTGCAGGCTGAAACTCGCCTGCATGAAGGCGGAGTTGCTAGTAATCGCGGA
>CAVWOC010000003.1:0-114832 GCA_963756555.1 uncultured Actinomycetes bacterium | reverse complement strand
CCCTGAACAGCTGCCGCTCGGTCTCAGCTTGTGAGCGCGAACGGGACCGTCTGGGCGGCGCCGGCTTGCCCGTTGATGGTCGGCGTGACAGTCAGCCGGTAGCGCCCGGGGCCCAGCCTGTGGCCGCCGATCCGTCCGTTGAAGGTGAATCTGTTCGAGCCGCTTTTGCCGGTGACGGCCAGGCTACCGCGCATGCGAACCAGCCGGGTGCACGAGCGGCGCTTGCGGTTCTTGCGCGTCGGCTTGACGCAGCTACGCCTGACCAACCGACCGGAAAGCTGGCGCGTAATCGTGAACGTAACCCTGGCCGGAGCGTTGAGCCGATAGCTGACCCGAAGCCTGACCGGCCGGCTGCAACGCGGACGCTGGCGATTCTTGCGGGTCGCCTTGACGCAACGGCCACCAACCCGCCGGCCGCTCAGCGAGAACGTACGAGGCGAAACCCGCAAGCCCGACACGACGGCGCCGGGCGAGGACGATGTGCCGGCACCGGGCGTGGAAGGCGTACCAGCGCCAGGCGTGGACGGCGTGCCGACGTCCGCCGGGTTCAACTCGGCGGCAAACGCGCTTGAATATGCGGTTCCGGGGATTTCCTGTGCAGCGCTGAAGCTGGTCTGGTAGGCGCCGGGCGTAGTCGGAAAATCGCTCGCGCTTGTGGAGCCTGTGACGTAGGCGTCGCCGGCCGAGTCCACCGCGATCCCGGTACCAGATTGGGTGTCGTCGTAATCAAAGTACGGCTGCGTTCCGCCCAGGTACGTCGAGTACAGCAGCGTTGCGCCAGCCGCGTCGAGCTTGCTCACGAACGCGTCAGACGCATTGTTCCCGCTGGCGGTAAATGTCGTCTGGTATGCGCCCGGCGTAGTCGGCAAGCCCGAGCCCGTGGAGCCGGTGACATATGCATCGCCGCTTGAGTCCAGCGCGATCGCCCTGGCGCCATCACCGGACGTAGCACCCAGGTAGGTGGAGTACACGAGCCCACTACCGTCCGGGTTGAACTTGGTCACAAACGCGTTCGATGCGTCGACGCCGTTGAACACTGGCTGATAGGCGGAGGGCGTGGTCGGAAAGTCACTCGAGCCCGTGGAGCCGGCGACATACGCGTCGCCGCTTGCGTCAACCGCGATCGCGGTGGGCGGGCTATACGTACCACCCAGGAATGTGGAGTAGACGAGTCCGCCGCCGCTGGGGTTGAGCTTGGTTACGAACCCGACATCGGTCCCCGCTCCGGCGCGCTGGTAGGCGCCGGGGGTGGTCGGGAAGTTGGTGGCGTCCGCTGAGCCCGTTAGGTACGCGTCGCCGCTTGAGTCCACCGCGACCCCGGTGGGGGTGATGGAGGGGCTCCCTGATCCAACCAGGCAGGTTGAGTAGGCGAGCCCGCTGCCTGTCGGGTTGAGCTTGGTGATGAAGGCATCCTCGTTGCCACAGGTGGTCCGGTAGGCGCCGGCCGTGGTGGGGAAATCGGGGTCCGTCCAGCCGCTCACGTACGCGTCGCCGCTCGAGTCCACCGCGATTCCGCTGGCGCCCGCGCCGGAGTTGTTCGTCATCGGGGCGCTTAGGCAGGTGGAATATGAAAGGCCCCCGGCTGGGGTGAGCTTCGTCACGAACGCCACCTGCTGGTCGTCCTGCAGCGGCTGGTTGGTGCAGTTGGTCTGGTAGGCACCGGGGGTCGTCGGGAAGTCGCTCGTCGTATCCGCCTCTCCGCTGATGTAGGCGTCGCCGGCCGAATCCACCGCGATGCCCGCGACGTCGCCATCCAGATTTGTCGAGTAGACGAGTGCTCCGCTCGGGCTGAGCTCGACCACAGATGACGTGTATGAGATAAAAACCGGCGGCGTGTGGCCGTGGAAAACCGTGCTGCTTGCGACGAACGTGTTGCCGGCGGAGTCCACCGCGATCGCGGTGCCCGAGAATTGCTGCAGGTAGGTCGAGTACACGAGTTGGGGGTCGACGACCAGCGGCTTGGAATGCTCGTATGCGCCGAGCGCTAGGCGAATCGTGGAGCCGCTCACCACCAGCCGGCTCTGCACCGCATGCGCGCCCTGCGCCGCGTGCGGCGCGGGGATCTCAACCGTCCCGCGGCCAAGCCTGACCAGCGCCCCTCCGCGCCCGTCCGGCGTCAGCGCCCGCGCGCCCGCGAACCGAAGCGCCACCCTCCCCGGGTCGGCACCGGGCGCAAGATCAATGTCGTACTCCAACACCCCCTGACGGCCATGGAACGCCATATCCACCCCCGGCCACACATCGCGATACACAACCCGGGCGAACGTCGGCGCCCCAACCACCCAGCCAGCGCGATCGCGCCCCGCAAGGTAATTGGCCACGCCCGGCAGCCGCTGCTGGGCGACCGGCGAACGCAGCACGCCCCCAGGAGTAGTTAGCGCCACACGAGACGCCGATCGGCGCCCAGAGCTAAGCGCGAGCTGCATCCCGCCCCGGCCAAGGTCAAGCCCCCACTCGGACCCACCAGCCACATAGTCAACCCCCGCCGGCGCCTGGCCACGATTCTCCACAAACGACAACGGCAACCGCCCATACGCGGCCAGCGCCCGCGCGCGGGAAACCCCAGCGTCCTCCGAGCGTCCCGAAGAAGCAGCAAACAGTCCCACGCTCACCGCCGCGATCAAGACGCCGACCAGGCCAAACGACAGCCACAGCGCCAACCGCCAAACCCGGCTCGAACCTCGACCCCAAACTCCGCCCATGGCAACAGAACGTTACGCCCCATCGGAAGTTGCGCCGATCGCTGTCGCCCTGACGAGCAGGGCTTTCCCCCATGGGCGCGCCTGGGTTCGAACCAGGGACCTCTCGCGTGTGAAGCGAGCGCTCTCCCACTGAGCTACGCGCCCTCAAGGCGCCGATTGTACGCCGGGAGGCCGGACTGGCCCGGTGTCCGCGATCGGCCGGAAGTCGGTGTCCGCGATCGGCCGGAGGTCGGTGTTCTCGATCCGCCGGAGGTCGCGGCGCTAACCCTGGCGAACCCGCTTGATCAGGCGCCCGATGGCCGCTGGCTTGATCCGGCGTGCGCCGGCCTTGGTCGGCTGCCACTCGGGCACCAGCGGGTAATCGTCCACGACTACAGACGTCGAGCGGAGCTGGACTTCCTGGCCCGCCTTGGCGACGAGTAGACGGCGATCGGGAGGCCAATGAAGCCGAGGCGCGATCGGCTCGAGCACGGTTGTGAAGCCCGCCGCCGAGAGCGCGTTGACCAGCGATGGCATCGTCGGCCAGAACGAGGTCACATTGTCAAGCGATGCCCAGGCGGCCCGTTGGCGCTCATCCGGAGACGAACCGAGTGAGTGCTCGATGAAGTCCCGTCCGCGATACCTCTGTCCGTCGATCTCGATCTCGCGCATGGCGGACAACTGGCGGGGATCGACCCAGAAGTCCTCGTGTCGATGCCGCGCGATCTCCCCATCCTCGCGCGCCACATGGGTGTCAAGGATGAGCAGATCCGTGCACACCTCTCGCATGCTCCGAATCAGCCCGAACACCCCTGCCTGATCGAGGTGGTAGAGAAGTCCGATGCACAGCACGACGTCGAATGCTCCATGCCTGCTGCGCGTCAGGTTCCGGACGTCCTCGGTTCGCACGGAGGCTCGTTCGATCCCGAGAGCGTTGAGGGCAAATCGGATCTTCTCCGCGCTTTCCTCGCGACCCTCGAGGAACACCACCTCCGCCCCTTCGAGGGCCAGCTCGATGCCGTATTGCCCCTCGAGCGCCCCGAGGTCCAGAACCCTGGCGCTCGCCAACGGCCGATGCAGCAAGTCGACGGCGAGGCGTTTGATCAACCGATACCGGACCTCGTCCCCGCCCGGGCCGGGACCGCGCGTGAAGACCCCGGGCGCCAGTTCGATGTTGTGCCCGGTCCACGGCCCCACCTGGCTTGTCAGCTCGCGCAGCTGCCGCCGAACATCCTCGGAGCTGCCTTCCGAAGACTGGGCCTCGCCTTCCATCGGCCAGCTAGCCGGCGGTCGCTAGAGCCGGACCAGGTGCTCGACTCTGACGCCGCGGGTCGCGCCGCGCAGGTCGATGAACAGCGCTGCATCCTGGGCTATAGACAGGTGATCGATGCCCGGATGGACCGTAACCAGCACCACCGCGTCGGCGCTGGCCGTGGCGTCCTCGAGCGTGGAGCTCTGGAGGCCCAACTCTGGGAGGGCGGGGACATAAGGGTCGTGGTAGGCGAGCACGGCGCCGCGCTCGGCCAGCATCTCCATGATTCGCAGCGCGGGCGATTCGCGCGTGTCGCCCGTGCCGCCCTTGTAGCTCACTCCCAGGACTGCGATCTTCGAATCCTTGACCGGTTTTGCCGCCTCGTTCAGCGCCCGCTCGATCCGCTCGACGCAGTGGTAGGGCATCTGCTGGTTGATCTTGCCCGCCAGCTCGATGAACTCGGTCGACATGTGGAATTCTCGTGCCCGCCAGGTGAGATAGAAGGGGTCCACCGGCAGGCAGTGGCCCCCCATTCCGGGACCGGGATCGAAGCGCATGAACCCGTAGGGCTTGGTGGCAGCAGCGTCGACCACCTCCCAAATGTCGATCCCCATGCGGTCTGAGAGCATCGCCAGCTCGTTGACCAGCGCGATGTTGACCGAGCGAAAGATGTTCTCCAGCAGCTTTGTCATCTCCGCGGCCTCGGGCGTCGAGACGCGGATCACCTCGTCGCACACCCGGCCGTAGAGCTCGGCGGCGCGCTCCGTGCACTCCTCGGTGATGCCGCCGATCACCTTGGGGGTGTTGCGCAGCGCGTAGTCCGTGCGTCCGGGGTCGACCCGCTCCGGCGAGAAAGCCACGTTCAGCCCGTCCCCGACGCGCAGGCCGTCGTGCTCCAGCAGCGGCACCAGCTGCTCGCGCGTCGTGCCGGGGTACGTGGTCGATTCCAGCACCACCAGCTGACCGCGCTGCACGACCCCGCCCAGCGCCCGACCGGCGGCGAGCAGCGGGCCCAGGTCGGGTTCCCGGTTGGCCGTGAGCGGCGTCGGCACGCAGATCAGCACGGCGTCGGTCCGGGCCAGCGGCGCGTAGTGCGTGGAGGCATCGATCATCGGCAGTGCCGCCTGCAGGCGCTCGGAAGAAATGTCCTCGACGTAGGAGCGGCCGCTCCGCACCGCGGCCACCTTGCCCTCGTCGACGTCGACCGCCACCACGGTCTCGCCGGCTTCGGCGAAAGCAACCACCAGCGGCAGCCCCACGTACCCCAGGCCGATCACACCCACTGACATGAGGCGCGGGACAATACAGCTCTCACGTACTAGGATCTGCATCGGATCGTGCTAGGCGGGGTGCTAGCGGTGCCCTGTACCCGCAAACCGCTCTAGCGGGGCTGAATCCCCTCCCGAGGGGCACAGGCCCCGGGGTCGACGCCCCGCTCGTGGCGTTGATGGTCCGGTCCCGCGACGATGGAGACCCGTGAACCAGGTCAGGTCCGGAAGGAAGCAGCCTTAAGCGGCCACCTCCAGGCGCCCGCGGGGTCGCCGAACCGGAGCCGCGAGCGACGGAAGCGCCCTGGGTACCGGCCTCGACGGCGGGTGCACGGTCCGCTGTCTGCCTCAGCTCTAGACTCGGCTTCTCCCGTGTCCGCCGGCCCGTCCCTCTACCGCCGCCACCGCCCGCGCACGTTCTCGGACGTCGTGGGCCAGGAGCATGTCGTGACGACGCTGCGCCACGCGGTCGAGCAGGGGAAGGTCCACCACGCGTACCTGTTCGTCGGCTCGCGCGGCACCGGCAAGACCAGCATGGCCAAGATCCTGGCCGCTTGTCTGAACTGCGAGCGCGGCCCGACGACCGAGCCCTGCGGGCAATGCGAATCCTGCATCGCGATTGCAAACGCCACCTCGCTCGATGTGATCGAGATGGACGCGGCCTCCAACAACTCGGTTGACGACATTCGCGACCTGCGCGAGCGGGTCGCTTATGCACCCGTGTCCGGCCGCCACAAGATCTACATCCTCGACGAGGCCCACATGCTCTCGCCGCAGGCCTGGAACGCGTTTTTGAAGACGCTCGAGGAGCCGCCCCCGCGGACGATCTTTGTCCTGGCCACCACCGAGGCCCAGAAGGTGCTGCCCACGGTCGTCGACCGCTGCCACCGCTTCGATTTCGGCCGCCCCACCGCCGACCAGGTTTCGACGGTCGTGCGCCGCGTAGCCCGCGCGGAGACGATCGAGATCGATGAGCGCGCCGTGGCGCTGATCGCCCGCCACGCCACCGGCAGCTTCCGCGATGCGCTTGGCACGCTCGAACAGCTCCTGACGTACAAGGGACGGGAGCGGATCGAGCCCGATGACGTGCTGGCTGTGCTGGGCGTGTCCGACGACGAGTTGTTGTTCGAGGCCCTCGAGGCGATCGTCGCCCGCCAGCCGGCCGAGGCGCTTAGGGTCGCCGCGCGGCTCGCCGAGTCGGGCCGTGAGCCAGGCCAGGTGCTGCGCGACTTCGAGCGCTACGGCCGCGAGCTGCTGACGGTGCAGATCCTGGACGAGGTGCCGCCGGAGCTGCGGGTCACGCCGGAGCGCGACCGCCGCCTGGCCGAGCAGGCGGGCGCCTTCTCGCGCGCGGACGCCGTGCGGCTGCTCGATCTGATCGCAGCCGCGCTCGATGCCTCAGCCAACGGTGCGCAGGCCCGGATCCAGCTCGAGCTGGTGCTGATCAAGGCCGCGGCGCCCGAGCTTGACCCCTCGACCAGCGCTCTTCTGGCCCGGATCGAGCGCTTGGAGGCGGGAGTCGGGCCCGCGCCGGCAGCCGCGTCGCCGGGGGTCCCAGCGGCGGCGCAGGGGGTCCCGGCCGCCCCGGCGGACTCGGAGCCCGAGCCGCCCGCTGGCGCCGACCTCGAGGCGGCGGTGTCGTTCTGGCCGGCCGTGGTCGAGGAGGTCAGGGCTCGCAACGCGATGCTGGCGGCGCTGCTGGCCGATGCCAAGCCGGTGGGCGTCTCAGAGCGCGAGCTGACGCTGGCCTTCCCCGCCGGCGCTGACTTCCTCAAGCGCAAGGCCGAGCAGGACGAGCACCGGCGGGCGGCCGCCGAGGCGCTGAAGGCTGTCTGCGGACGCACGCTGGTTCTGCGCTACGAGCTTGGCGACGCCGATGGGGAGAGCGCCGGCGAGCCTCCTGCCCTCTCGGGTGAGGAGCTCGTGCGACGCTTCATCGAGGAGTTCGACGCCGAGGAGCTGACGGGCGAGGACGACTCCGAACACGAACAACGCGAGGTCTCGAGCTGATGCCACCACAGCCAAACATGCAGCAGTTGCTAAAGCAGGCCCAGAAGATGCAGCAGGACATGATCGCCGCCCAGGAGTCGCTGAAGGACGAGGTCGTCGAGGCCTCGGCCGGGGGCGGCATGGTCACGGTAAAGGCCACCGGCGATCTGGCGATCAAGTCGATCAAGATCAAGCCGGACGCGGTCGATCCCGACGACGTGGAGCTGCTTCAGGACATGGTGCTGGCGGCTGTCAACGAGGCGTTGCGCTCGGCCCAGGAGCTCGCGGCCTCAAAGCTCGGCGGGCTGGCGGGCGGTCTGGGAGACCTGGGGCTGCCGGGGCTCTAGAGGGTTGTACGCCCCACCCGTCCAGCGGCTGATCACCGAGCTCTCGAAGCTACCGGGAGTTGGCGGCCGAACCGCTCAGCGGCTCGCGTTTCACCTGTTGCGCGCCAGCGACGAGGACGCCGTCGCGCTGGCCGAGGCGATCCGCGAGGTCAAGCAGCGGATCGGGTTGTGCGAGGTGTGCTTCAACCTGGCCGACGGGCCGGTTTGCCGGATCTGCGCGGACGAGCGGCGGGACGGCGAGCTGATCTGCGTGGTGGAGGAGCCCTCCGATGTGATCTCGATCGAGCGCACGCACGAGTTCCGTGGCCGCTACCACGTCCTGGGCGGGGCGCTGTCGCCGATCGACGGAGTCGATCCGGAGGACCTGAAGCTGGCCGAGCTCTACCAGCGAGTGGGGAACGGCGAGGTGCGTGAGGTGGTGATCGCCACCAATCCAACAACTACGGGGGAGGCCACGGCGCTTCACATCGCCGATGCGCTGCGCGAGCTTGCGCCGGCGGTCAAGGTGACCCGGCTGGCGTCGGGACTGCCCGTGGGCGCCGATCTGGAGTACGCCGACGAGCTAACGCTTGGCCGGGCGCTCGCCGGGCGGCGAGCGGTGTAGGAGTGAGCACGAGCAGCCCCACCCCCGCGCCCAGCGCCGCGGCCCCGGCGGCCAAGGCCGTGCCCGAGACGGTGGTGATGAAGTTTGGCGGCACCTCGGTGGCCGACGCCGAGCGGATCCAGCGCGCCGCGCGGCGGATCGTCGCCCAGCGGGAAGCGGGCCGGCGCGTGGTAGCCGTGCTGTCCGCGCGGGGCAAGACGACCGACGAGCTGATTGCCATGGCCGAGGAGGTCTCGCCGACACCGGATCGTCGGGAGATGGACATGCTGCTCTCAACGGGCGAGCGGATCTCCTGCGCCCTGTGCGCCATGGCCATCAACGACCTCGGCCACCGTGCGATCTCGCTGACGGGCTCGCAGGCCGGGATCGTCACCGACACCTCACACACCAAGGCCCGGATCCTCGATGTCCGCGCCGACCGCATCCAGGAGGCGCTACGCGAGGACCGGATCGTGCTGGTGGCGGGCTTTCAGGGCGTCTCCACCAGCCGTGACGTGACCACCCTGGGACGCGGCGGTTCCGACACCACGGCCGTTGCCCTGGCCGCGGCGATCGGCGCTGAGGTGTGTGAGATCTACACCGACGTGGCCGGGGTCTTCAGCGCCGATCCACGAATCGTCAACGATGCCCGCAAGCTGCCGATCGTGAGCTTCGAGGAGATGCTGGAAATGGCCGCCTCCGGGGCCAAGGTGCTGCAACTGCGCTCGGTGGAGTACGCGCGTAATCACGGCGTGCGGATCCACTGCCGCTCGAGCTTCGAGGACAGCCCGGGTACCTTTGTGATGGGAGAGGACGAAACCTTGGAACGCCCGCTTGTCACCGCCGTCACGCATTCCACCGAAGAGGCCCGGATCACGCTGCTCGGGGTCCCGGACCGACCGGGCGCGGCTGCCCGGATTTTCGGCGCGCTGGCCGGCGCCAACTGCGTGGTGGACACGATCATCCAGAACGAGCCGCTAGGGGACGGGCGCCAGGCCGAGGTCTCGTTCACGATCCCCCAAGAGGATCTGCCCGAGGCCCAGCGGGCGCTTCAGACCGTGGCCGGCGAGCTCGGAATCGCGCAGATCGACACCGACCGTCAGATCGGCAAGGTCTCGATCGTGGGGGCTGGGATGCGCTCCCATCCGGGCGTCGCGGCCAAGGTTTTCGAGACGCTGGCGGCCGCCGGGATCAACATCGAGATGATCTCCACCTCGCCGATCAAGATCTCGTGCGTGATCCGGTCCGAGTTCGTCCCCGAGGCCGTTCGCGCACTGCACAGCGCGTTCGAGCTGGGCCCCGGCGGGATCGAGGAGGACGGCGGGCCGCGGTAAAGCGAGCGCGGCCCGGGGATCAGCGCGGGCCGCGCTTCAGACCTCAGCGGCTTCGGCCGCCTGGGTGCCTCAGTACCCGCGCGCGGTGAACTGATTTCCGACGTTCTCGAGCTGGAGGCCGTCGTTCTTCACCGCGTTGGCGGCGCTGGTGTAGGCGCTGGTGTTCTTGGACTCGACCGCCGAACGCAGGTTCGTCAGGTCGTTCGTCAGCGAGGTGAGGGCGTCGACCGCCTTCTTGTTGAGGTCTGAGATGGCGGTCGGGGGGTTGATGCCCGCCATCGCGTCACGGGCTTCTTTCACCAGGCCGATCGCGGTTGTCAGGTTCTGGGGCCGGGTGGCGTTGCTGGTGTCGAGCGCGGACTTGAGCGCCGGGTCGATCTTGTCGTTGAACAGCGGGCCGAGGGTCGATTCATACGCCGCCTTGCTCATCGGCTGACCAGAGCTTGAGCTGCTCGCCGAGGCCGTCGACGACGATGCCGCGGACGAGGAAGCGGAGGCGGACGACGAGGAGGAGGACGAGCTGGACGACTTAGTGGACGAGCTACCGCAGCCAGCCACGATCAGGGCGAGGGTTGACCCCGCTACGGCGACGCGCGACAGCGCCCTCGCGCGGCGGACACGCCGGGGCTCCAGCGTCTCCCGGTGGGCCTGCGCCTCTGAGACAGCCGGAAATGTCGAGAGCATGTTGCTGAAAACCCCCTGTCGAGTTCGGGAACGCGTCGCACCGACGCCTCTGCCCTCCGCAATTTACCCGAGCGGGGCGTATCGCAGCGGCCACCCCCTTGTGCGCAACGGCACTCGCAGCGTCTGGCAGCCGCGGTCCCGGCCGTTATTCCTGCGGCGGCGGGATCGTCTGCCTCCGCGCGATCAAGCCGCCGCCGAGGCGACCACCGAAGTCGACCAATCGATCACCGACGTCGGCCTGATGATGTGCTTGTTCATGCCGAGCTCCTTGGGCTCCAGGCCGAGCGCCAGTCCGACCAGCTGCGGCAGATGCAGCACCGGCAATCCGAGCTCCCTGCTCACCACCTTCTGCGCAGACGGCTGCTGCATGTCCAGGTTCAGGTGGCACAGCGGACAGGGCACGACCAGGCAGTCGGCCCCTGCGTCGATCGCATCGCCGAGGTGACGCCCGGCCTGGGCCAGCGACGCCTCCTTGTTCATGGTGATGATCGGAAAGCCGCAGCATTTGTAGACGCCGGCGTAGTCGACGACCGTGCCTCCCAGAGCCTCGATCAGCATGTGCATGTAGAGGTCGCGTGGGTGCTGCTCGTCGATGCCCAGGCGGTCGACGGGACGGACGATGTAGCAGCCGTAGAACGGTCCGACTCGGAGGTCGGTGAGCGGCCGCTTGACCCGCGAGGACACCTCCTCCAGGCCGATCTCCTCCACCAGCAACCAGAGGAAGTTCTTGTTGGTGAGGCCCTTCTCGTAGCGCAGGCCTTCGTCGTCGAGGTTCGAGTTGATCTGCTCGCGGTACTCGGTGTTTGCGTCGAGCCGCTCCTGGCACTCCGACTGTGCTCCCTGGCAGGTGGAGCAGATGTTCATCATCAGCTCGCCGTCGGTCTGCTGGGCGAGGGCGAAGGTGCGCGCGTTGAGTGTGTCCGCGAGCTCCTGGTTGTGCTCGGCGATCACGCCGGCACCGCAGCACGCGGCGCGGTCGAGCTCGACCAGCTCGATGTCGAGCAGCGGCGCGACCTTGGCCATCGATCCATGGAGCTCGGGCGTGAACCCGCGGCTCACGCAGCCGGGCCAGTAGGCGACCTTCATCGTGGGGTGTCCTCCTCGGTTCTGGCTGGCTGGTCGGGCGGCACGGCGTCCTCGGCGGGTGGCTGACCGGACGCTTCTGTGCTGGCGGTCGACGACTCGCCCTCGGGCCTGGCGGCCGACGACTCGGCCGGCGGTTGCCGCTCGCCCAAGCCGGCGGTCTCGACCGAACGATCCTCCTTGGCGCTCTGCTCCTCGGGCGCACGGGTGTCGGCCGGTGCCGGCGGCTGGAGCGGGGTCGGATCGTCCGAATGCGCGGCGTGCTTGGGATCGTCCTCGTACCCCGTGACGTAGATGTTGAGCTCGTTGCGCTGCTCGCGTCCCTCGATCTTGTCGAACGAGCGCTTTGACCGCTTTCGGCGCTTTGTGGGGGTGGAGCAGCGCGGTCTTCGGCGTCAGCTTGCGCCGCGCGAGCGCCTTCACGGCCGTCGGCAGGATCGAGATCAGCTCCGGCATGGCGCGGGGATCGAACTTGCCTCCGTAGGAGTCCGGGAGCAGGTCTGCCTCGTTGAGCAGCCCGTTCTTGCGGATGTTCTTGACGAACGCCCGCTCGTGGCGGTGGCCGTTGTTGCGATCCTCGATCTCGTGGTCTGAGCCCGCGATGCGGCGCAGGCGCATGATCTGGCTCATGGGGTCGACGCCCTTGGGACAGGCGTCGATGCAGTTGAAGCAGTGGGTGCAGTCGTAGATCCCGTGCGGATCTTCGGAGAGATCCTTGAGCCGCTCGAAGTGCTCAGCGTCGCGGGGGTCGCCGACGAAGCGGTAGGCCTTGGCCAGCGCGGCGGGCCCGACGAACAGCGGGTCGATCTCCATCGAGAGGCAATCCGACACGCACGCCCCGCATTGGATGCAGGCCATGGGCTGCGTGACGTCGATCATGTTGTCGTGGGGCACGACGTATTCGCGCTCGGGGATCGGCTCCTTGTTGATGAGCCACGGCGTGACGCGCTGGATCTTCTTCCAGTGCACGGCGTCCATGTCCACGATCAGGTCCCGGATCACGGGCATGTTGCCCATCGGCTCGACGGTGACCACGGGATGCTCGCCATCGTCGCCCCCGCCGGCTCCGTGCTCCTCGACGGGCGGGTTCCAGCCGATGCCGTGCCCCCGTCGGGCGGCCTCGTCCAGGTGGGTGTTGCAGGCCAGTCCCGGCTTGCCGTTCATGCGCACCCCGCAAGAGCCGCAGATCCCCTGCTGGCAGGAGCAGCGGATGCCGAGCGAGCCGTCGACCTCGTCTTTGACCTTGAGGATCGCGTCCAGCACGGAGTTGTGGGCGCGCATCTCGATCGTGTGGTCGTCCCAGTAGGCGGCCTCCCCGGACTGGGGGTCGAAACGCCGGATGCGAAGCGTGTAGGCGGGCACTAGTACGTCCTTTCCTGCGGCTGCCAGCGGGTAATCGTCACTGGCGAATAGGTAACGGTGGGCGCCTCGGCGCCGTTGACTGACAAATCGATGTGCTTCAGCCAGTCCGCGTCGTTGCGCTCAGGGAAATCGGTCCGGAACTGTGCGCCGCGGGACTCTTTGCGCTCTTGCGCCGCCACGACGGTCGTCTCGGCTACGTCGAGCATGTAGCCGAGCTCGATCGCGCCAATCACGTCCTGGTTGAAAATCGTGCCCCGGTCGTCGATCGTGGCCTTCTCGGCCTCCTCCTTGAGCCGGCGGATGATCTCGTAGGCGCTCTCGAGACCGGCGGCGTCGCGGAACACGGCCACGTAGCGGTTCATGGTCTCGCCGAGCTCCTCCTTGATCGCGGCGATCCGCCGGCCGCCTCCGTCGCGGCGCATCAGCGAGGAGATGTAGTGCTCGGTGTCCGCGACACGCGCTGCCGCGGTGCTGGGCATCGTCATATGGCGCGCGCGATCGACCGCGGCGTGCTCACCTGCGCGCCGGCCGAAGATCAGCGTGTCCAGCAGCGAGTTGGCGCCCAGCCGGTTGCCACCGTGGACCGACACGCACGCCACCTCGCCGGCGGCATAGAGGCCGGGGATCGACGTCTGGCCGTGGATGTCGGTCTTGACTCCGCCCATGATGTAGTGGTTGCCGGGCTTGATGTGGATCGGCTGGCGGGTGATGTCCACGCCGGCGTAGTCGCGGCCGATGTTGACGATCTCCCGCAGGGCCTCGAGCGTCCTGCGGCGGGGTACCTTGGTGATGTCCAGCGCCACGGTCCCGTCCGGGAACCCGCGGCCCTCGTCGATCTCCGTCTGCTCCGCCCGGGAGACGACGTCGCGCGAGGCCAGCTCCATTTTGTTGGGGGCGTACTTCTCCATGAAGCGCTCGCCCTCGGCGTTCAACAGCCAGGCGCCCTCGCCACGGGCGCCCTCGGTGATCAGCAGGCCGTTGCCGGCCAGCGTGGTGGGGTGGTACTGGACCATCTCCATGTCCTGGAGCCTGGCGCCGATGCGGAACGCCTGGGCAATCCCGTCGCCGGTCACGATCAGGCCGTTGGTGCTCGGCTTGTAGACCTGACCGGCGCCGCCGGAGGCGAGGATCACGGCTTTGGCATTGAAGACCTCGAGGTGCCCGTCGCGCAGGTTGCGGCAGATCGCCCCGACGCAATGGCCATCGTCGTCCTGGAGCAGGTCGGTGGTGAACCATTCCTCGTAGCGATCGAGTACCTCGTGGTGCTTCATCAGCTGCTCGTAGAGCACGTGGAGGATCGCCTGGCCGGTGATGTCTGCCACGTAGTAGGTCCGGGCGGCGGAGGCACCGCCGAAGGCCCGCGTGCCGAGGTGCCCGGTGTCGTTGCGGTGAAACGTGACCCCGGCGTGCTCCAGCCACAGGATCTCGTCCGGCGCCTCGCGACACATGATCTCGATGGCGTCCTGGTCGCCGAGGAAGTCCGAACCCTTGATCGTGTCGAAAGCGTGCGACTCCCAGGTGTCCTCCGGGTTCAGCGCGGCGTTGATCCCGCCGGCGGCGGCGACCGAGTGCGAGCGCACGGGGTGGACCTTTGAGATCACTGCCACCGTTGCCCCTGCCTGGGCGGCAGCCAGGCCCGCTCGCTGGCCGGCGAGACCGGCGCCGATGATCAGCACATCGTGGGACGGCACGGCGGGCGATTGTATTGATCGCCGGATCCCTGGCCGTTTGGGCCGCGGGCGCGCGGGCACCCCTCCCGGCCGGGCGAGCCCTTCGGCCGCGGCCTACTGAGGCTTCATCCCCCCGCGCGGGTTGCGGGGGTGGTACATGACCCCGTTCCAGTAGTCCCGGTTGAGCCGCCCGATGACGCGGATCGAGATCTCTGCTGGGCATGCCGCTTCGCACTCGCCGTAGTTGGTGCAGCCGCCGAAGCCCTCGGCGTCCATCTGCTCGACCATGTCCTGCACCCGCGTGTAGCGGCCCGGCTGGCCCTGTGGCAGGTCGCCCAGGTGGGTGATCTTGGCGCCCGTGAACAGCATCGCCGCGCCGTTGGGACAGGCCGCGACGCACGCCCCGCAGCCGATGCAGATCGCCGAGTCGATCGCCTCCTCGGCCTTCTCCGGGCTGACGGGGTTGGAGTTCGGCTCCGGCTTCGGACCGGCGTCGACACCCGTGTAGCCCCCGGCCTGCTGGATCCGGTCGAGGGCTGAGCGGTCGACGATCAAGTCGCAGATCACAGGGAATGCCCGAGCCCGGAACGGCTCGAGGGTGATCGTCTCGCCGTCGGTGAACTGGCGCATGTAGATCTGGCAGGTCGTGGAGCCGGTGCCGGGACCGTGCGGCCTGCCGTTGATCGTCATCGAGCACGTGCCGCAGATCCCCTCGCGGCAGTCATGGTCGAAGGCGACCGGGCGCTGCCCGTCGACGATCAGCCGGTCGTTGAGGCCGTCGATCATCTCCAGGAGCGACTCGTCATCGTCGATGTCCGAGACCTCGTAGCTCTCGAAGCGCCCTTCGGCGTCGTGCTCCTCCTGGCGCCAGATCTTGAGCGTGAAGTTCACGTGTAGCTCCGCTGCTTGAGCCTCAGCTCTTGGAACTCGAGCTGCTCGATGTGCCGCTCCGGCGTCTGCTCGGCGCCCCTGTATTCCCACACCGCGACATGGTCGAAGTGCTCGTCGTCGCGGACGGGCTCGCCGTCCTCGGTCTGGTGCTCCTCGCGCAGGTGGCAGCCGCAGGACTCGTCGCGGGCCAGGGCGTCGCGGCACATCAACTCAGCCAGCTCCAGGAAGTCGGCCACCCGGCCCGCGTACTCCAGGCTCTGGTTGAGCGAGCGGGCGTCGCCTCCAACCTTCAGCTTCGACCAGAACTCCTCGCGAATGCCCGGGATCTCCTCGATCGCCTTCTCCAGCCTCGGCCCCTCGCGCGAGACCCCGCAGATGTCGATCATCAGCTTCCCCAGCTCGCGGTGGAAGTGGCTGGCTGGCCGTGTCGCCGTCGATGGCCATCAGCCGTCCCAGGCGCTCCTCCACCTCCGACTCCGTCTGCTCGAACGCCTCGTGCTTTGGGTCGACGTGCGGCTCCTCGAGCCGGGCCAGGTAGTCGGTCATCGTGTGCGGCAGCACGAAGTAGCCGTCGGCCAGGCATTGCATCATCGCGCTAGCCCCGAGCCGGTTGGCGCCGTGGTCTGAGAAGTTCGACTCCCCGATCGCGAACAGTCCGGGAATCGTCGTCTGCAGGTTGTAGTCCACCCATAGGCCGCCCATCGCGTAGTGCGGCGCCGGGTAGATCTGCATCGGGACGTCCCACGGGCTCTGGCCGGTGATCTTCTCGTAGAGCTCGAACAGGTTCTGGTAGCGATTGGCGATCTCGCGCGCGCCGCGCTGCTCGATCGCGTCACGGAAATCCATATAGACGGCCCTTCCCGTGGGTCCGACCCCGTGGCCTTCGTCGCATACGTGCTTGGCCGCGCGGGACGCGACATCGCGCGGGACCAGGTTGCCGTATCGCGGGTACATCTCCTCCAGGAAGTAATAACGGTCGTCATCGGGGATGTCGCCCGGCTCGCGCGACTCGTCGGTGTCACGCGGTACCCACACGCGGCCATCGTTGCGAAGCGATTCCGACATCAGCGTGAGCTTCGACTGGTGCTCGGCGGTCTGGGGGATGCAGGTGGGGTGGAGCTGCGTGTAGCACGGGTTGGCAAAGCCCGCCCCGCGCTTGTATGCCCTCCAAGCGGCGGTGACGTTGCAGCCCATCGCGTTCGTGGACAGGAAGTAGACGTTCGAGTAGCCGCCGGTGGCCAGCACCACCGCGTCGGCGGGAAACGGCCTGGTCTCGCCGGTCACGAGGTCGCGGGCGATGATCCCTCGCGCCCGGCCGTCGCAGATGACGATGTCGAGCATCTCGTGGCGGGGGTGGAGCTTCACCTGGTTCTCGTGAACCTGCTTCATCAGCGCTCCGTAAGCGCCCAATAACAGCTGCTGGCCGGTCTGACCGCGGCAGTAGAAGGTGCGCTCCACGAGCACGCCGCCGAACGAGCGCGTGGCCAGCAGGCCGCCGTACTCACGGTTGAACGGCACCCCCTGGGCCACCGCCTGGTCGATGATCTCGGTGGAGAGCTCCGCCAGCCGCCAGACGTTGGCCTCGCGCGAGCGGAAATCGCCGCCTTTGACGGTGTCAGCGAACAGCCGCTGCACGGAGTCGCCGTCGTTGGAGTAGTCCTTGGTGGCGTTGATGCCGCCCTGGGCGGCGATCGAATGGGCGCGACGGGCGGAATCCTGAAAGCAGAAGGACTCGACCCTGTAGCCCATGCCGGCCAGGGTGGCCGCGGCGCTGGAGCCGGCCAGGCCGGTGCCGACCACGGCGATCAGATGATCAGAGCGCCGGCGCGGACCGACGAGTTCGTGGTTGTCGCGCCAGATGCGCCACTTCTCGTCGATCGGGCCGTCGGGAACGCGGGAGTCAAGTTCCATCTGACACTCCTTCCAGCGCAACTGAGGAGTGGATCATCGGGCGGCCCGTGCGCTGTGGGGAGGTGGACTGGCCGCCCGTGCGGTGTGCGACGCGGTGGCCACCTTGGCCGGCGGCGTCACAGGCTTGGGAAGGGCATTGGTGGCGTACAGGATCGGGATCACGGCGAACCCGACGGTGGTGAGGACAGCCAGGCCGCTCGCCGTCCGGCGCCAGAACCAGTTGCGATCGGGGTTATCGAGGCCGGTGGTCTGGGTCCCGCTCCACAGTCCGTGGTTCAAGTGAAAGCCCAGCAGCGCGACGGCCACCACGTAGATGGTGACGATCCACCATTTGTGGAACGCCAGGTAGGCGTTCTGGTACACGGCGCCTTTGATCAGCTTGGTGGGGTGAATGGTCAGGGTCGTGAACTGGAGGACGTGGAAGATCACGAACGCCAGCAACAGCAGCCCGGTCCAAAACATGGTGCGGGCGAAGATCGTGGAGCGGACCCGTTTGCCTCGCTGGTTGCGGGGTCGTGCCTTGCGGTTGCGCACCCAGAGCTGCGAGACGACATAGATGTGGATCACGAACGCGATCAGGACGATGACGCGGACAATCCAAAGCACCATGTCGTGTGGAAACACCGGCGAGCCCATGGTGCGCAGGAACTTGGCGTAGCGGTCGATCGCCGCGTTGCCGTGGCCGGGGCCCTCGATCGCCTTGAGGTTGCCGAGCATGTGGAGGACGATCCAGAACGCAACGAGCGCCCCAGTGACCGCGGCCACGTACTTCTTGCCGATCGTCGTCCGCCACAGCGCGAGCAGCCGGTGAGGGCGGTAGTCGATCGAGTCGGCGTGGTTGGCCATCGGCCGGCGATTCTATTCAGGGCGCTAGCCGGGCCTGGTGGGGCCTAGGGAAGTTCCTGACGTCTGGCGGCATGACGCTTCCCTAGCCCAGGCCCTCGGCCCCTGGCGGCCCGTGCCCGGGTCCTCAGCCCGCCCCGAGCGCGGTCCGCAGCGCACGGTGAACCTGCTCGATCGTCAAGACCCCGCGCAGTACGCCCAGCTCATCGACCGCCATCAGCGCCCCCAGTCGCCCCAGCGACTCTGACGACAGGACCTCCGTGAGCGGTCGGTCGACGTCGACGCGCCAGCTCCTCGCCCCACCGTCCTCCAGCACACCCCCAACCGTCAGCCAGCCCTCGCCGGCGTCGAAGGTGCTCTGAAGTCGCGATTGGCGGGCGATCCCCAAAAACCGCCCCGAGCCGTCGACTACCGGGAACCACGACCAGCCATAGCGCAGGAAGTAGTCATCGAGCGCCTCGCGTACGGGGGTCTCAGCCTGGATTGCGACCGGCTGGCTGTCCATGATGTCGGCCACCTTCACGCGCTCGATCCGCTCGGTCATGGCCGTCTGCAGAACCGCCCCGCGCGCCGCCTGCCCCAGGAGGAAGGCGACCGCGACCAGCCACAGGCCGCTGAACGCGTCGTGGGTTGAGACCATCAGCCACAGGCCGACGCCGGCCAGAAGCACCGCGAAGCCTCGGCCCAGCCCCGCGGCCGCCCGCGTGCCCCCGACCTTGTCGCCCGTCAGCCGCCAGACGGCTGCGCGCGCGATCCGCCCGCCATCCAGCGGGAATGCGGGCACCAGGTTGAAGGCCAGGATGACTACGTTCATCAGCAGCAGCCAGCTGAGCGACAGGAGCACCGGCGTGATCGTGATCGAGCGGTCGAGACGCGCCGCGTTCACGAGCTTGTGCGGCCCGACGATCAGCATGTCCGCCACCAGGCAGACGACGACGAAGCACAGCGTCGCCAGCGGTCCGGCGGCGGCGATCTTGAATTCCTCGGCCGGGGTACGGGCATCGCGGCTCATCTGCGTCAGCCCGCCGAACAGGAACAAGTCGATCCGGCGGATGTCGATCCCCTGACGCCGGGCGACCAGCGCGTGCCCCATCTCGTGCATGATCAGCGAGCCGAAGAACAGCAGCACGGTGACCACGGTCGTGGCGTATGCCACCCCGTCCGAAGAGTGCAGCTCGGGACGGAAGTTCGACGACAGCCAGAAGATCATCAGGAACAGGATCAGAAACCAGCTGGCGTCGACCCCGATGCGGATCCCCAACAGGTCGAAGAGCTTGATCGAACCGGGACGCCGGAACATGCTGGAATGGTGGCACAGGGTCCCGACCTTGATGCCTTGATCACAAACGCCCACCCCAGCGAGGAGGCGACGCGGGCAACGAGATGACGCCAGGCGAGCAGATAACACCCAGCGAGCAGATAACGCCGAGCGAGCGGACCGCCCCCGGCGACTCCACGGCGGAGCTCCGCGCCAGGCTGGCCGAGCTGGACGACTTGCGCGGCGTCGTGAACCTGTTGGAGTGGGATCACCAAACGATGATGCCCCCCAACGGCTCGGCGAGCCGCGCCGAGTCCCTGGCCACCGTGCAGCGAATCACGCACGAGCGCTTCATCTCCGACGAGACCGGGTTGCTGCTCGAGGCGGCCGCCAAGGAGCTTGACGGAGCCGCGGCTGACTCCGACGACGCCCGCCTGATCACGGTCACCAGGCGTCACTGGGAAAAGGCCCGCCGCGTTCCCCCGGAGCTCGCGGCCGAGATGTCGCGCGCGGCGACGCTGGCCCACGACGCCTGGGTGGAGGCCAGACGCCGATCGGACTTCGCATCCTTCGCGCCCTATCTGGAGCGCAACTTCGAGCTCGCTCGGCGCTACGTGGACTGCTTCGAGGGCTACGAGTGCGCCTATGACGTGTTGCTCGACGACTACGAGCCCGGCATCCACACCAAGGACGTGGCGGCTTTGTTCGCCGAGCTTCGCTCCGAGTTGGTGCCGCTGATCGCCACGCTGCGCGAGAACGCCGACCGCGTGGATGACTCGTGCCTGCACGGCAGTTTCTCCGTCGACCGCCAACGCTGGCTGGTGTCAGAGGCTGTCACCCTGATGGGGTTCGACACCCGCGCGTGGCGGCTCGATGACACAGTTCACCCCTTCGCCACCGGGATCGGGGCAGGCGACACCCGGATCACCACTCGCTGGGAAGAGAGCTATTTCCCTTCCAGCCTGTTTGGCGCCATGCACGAGTGCGGCCACGGGCTATACGAGGCGGGGATCCCCGATTCACTGAGGCGTACCCCGCTGGGCCACGGTGAGTCGCTGGGCCTGCACGAGTCACAGAGCCGCCTGTGGGAGAACATGGTCGGTCGTTCGCGCCAGTTCGCGCAGGTGCTCGCCCCCCGCGTGGCCGAAGCCTTCGGCGCGGCGATCGACGCGGACACGCTGTACCGGGCCGTCAACCGGATCAAGCCGTCGTTCATCAGGGTGGAAGCGGATGAGGCGACGTATGGACTGCACATCGTGCTGCGCTTCGAGCTCGAGCAGGACCTCATCGATGGGCGTCTGAAGGTCTCGGAGCTACCCGAGGCGTGGAATGCGAAGTTCGCTGAGTACTTCGGCATCGAGGTGCCGGACGATGCCCACGGCGTGCTTCAGGATGTGCATTGGGCGGGCCTGAGCGTCGGCTATTTCCCAACGTATGCACTTGGCAACCTGATCGCCGGCGCTCTGTGGGAGCAGATCCATGCTGGGCTTCCGAACCTCGACGAACAGATCTCAGCCGGGGAGCTTGCGCCGCTGCGCGACTGGCTGCGCGAGAACGTTCACCGTCACGGCGCGAAGTTCGCCGCGGGTGAGCTGCTGGAACGGGTAGCCGGTTCACCGATCTCGGTCAAGCCGTTCATCTCTTATCTGAAGCGCAAGCTGGGCGACGTCTACGGGCTCGACCTCCAGGTATAGGATCGGCGTCCGAGGCCGGCCAACATCCAGAAAACCGAAAGGAACGACGAAAGTGACCAATGGCTCTCCCGTACGAGTCGCTGTCACCGGCGCCGCCGGGCAGATCGGCTACCAGCTCCTGTTCCGGACCGCCTCCGGCCAGCTCCTGGGCCCTGACACTCCGGTGCACTTGGTGCTGCTCGAGATCCCGGATGCGACCAAGGCGGCAGAGGGCACGGCGATGGAGCTCGAGGATTGCGCCTACCCGCTGCTCAGGGGAGTTGACATCCATGACGATCCCAACAAGGCGTTCGATGGGGTCAACGTTGCGCTGCTAGTGGGTGCCAAGCCGCGGCAGAAGGGGATGGAGCGCTCCGACCTGCTGGAGGCCAACGGCGGCATCTTCAAGCCTCAGGGGCAGGCGCTGAACGAGCATGCGGCCTCTGATGTCAAGGTGCTGGTGGTGGGTAACCCGGCCAATACCAACTGCCTGATTGCCCAGAGCAACGCTCACGACATCCCCAGGGAGCGGTTCACCTCGATGATGCGGCTCGATCACAACCGCGCAATTGCTCAGCTTGCCACCAAGACCGACGCGTTGGTGTCAGACGTGACCAACATGACCGTCTGGGGCAACCACTCGACCACCCAGTACCCCGACATCGTCCACGCCAAAGTCGATGGGCGCAACGCTGCCGAGGTGGTTGACGATCAACAGTGGGTGGAGAACGAATTCATTCCCACAGTGGCCAAGCGCGGGGCAGCGGTCATCGAGGCGCGTGGGGCGTCAAGCGCGGCATCGGCCGCCAACGCGGCGATCGATCACATTCGCGACTGGGTCACCGGCACGCCCGAAGGAGACTGGGTGACGATGGGAATTCCCTCGGACGGTTCCTACGATGTGCCAGATGGAGTCATGTGCGGCTTTCCCTGCACGTGCTCCGGTGGTGAGTACCGGATCGTGGAGGGATTGGAGATCGACTCCTTCTCCCGCGAGCGGATCGACGCCAGCGTCGCCGAGCTGAACGAAGAGCGCGCCGCGGTGGAGAAACTTGAACTTGGTGTGACGATCAGCTGGACGGTGCGGGCACCCAGCCCTTGCCGTCACGCTTGATCTGACCGTCTTGCTCGAGGCGCGGCATCACCCGGTAGAGGTAGTTGGGCTCGATCTTGATCTCCGTGGCGATCTCGGGGATCGTGATTCCGGGCCGCGAGCGCACCAGCTCCAGTGCCTGCGTGGCGCGGGTCGCGCTCCGGCGGCGGCCACGCGGCCTGCCCGGTCCGCGGCGGCGAGTGCTTCGCGAGCCACGTGGGCGCCCAGGCCCTCTGCCGACCAACGCCGACCGCGCGGCCTCCAGCTTCGAGACCTCGGCCCGTAGCTCACGCAGCCGGTCGTCGATTTCCTTAACCGTACTGTCAACAAAGCCTGGCAACTGTTTCTCCCTCTGGAGACTTATAACAGGGGCAAGTAACGATACACAGTGTGTTGCTTACCAGCGCAACGGCGGTGTCAGGAGCGCTCCAGCAACCCTTTTAGTCGCGAAAGTGACTTGTCGGCCTCGCGCTCTGAAGCCGCGCCGACAACAACCCTGCTGGCGACACTCCCTAGCCGACCACCCGGTGGGGTGAACTCGTTGAAGTATTCGAATTTCGTTGCGCCGTCGCCACTGGAGCTCAGCTCGTAACGGATCTTGGCCCGGGAGTGAGCCGGGCCTCTGCCCTCCCACTCGGCCTGATTCGGAGGCTTGAGGTCAACCAGTGTCCAATGAACTGAGAAGTTGACGCCCCGCATGCGCAGCACCTGATCCATGGTGGCTCCCTTTTCCAAGGGCTGTTCCGGCGCCTTGCGGATCTCGCGGTGAATGGTGACCCAGCGCTCCAGCTGGTGGGGATCCATGACCGTCTCCCACACCCGCTCCACGGGTGCCTCGATGGTGGTCTTGACGTGGACCAGGCTCATGGCTCGCGGGAGACCCTAACCGTTCGGAGCGTGGCTGGGGGCGAACGTCAGCGCGCCGCGAGGGGCTCGATGGCCTCCCAGTCGCGCAGCGCGCGCTCGATCGCCGCGTCCAATGAGTGAAGCCGCACCCCCAGGAGTGCCGCCGCGCGATCGTCGCGCGGCAGGAGGTCCTCCTGCAGGCTCTCCATCAGCGGTCCGATCAGCGAATGGTCCTCGCCGGCGATCAGCGCCGAGATGCGGCTGGCGATCGGGGTCACGGTCAGGCGGTTGAAGCCCACCGCCGGACGGCCGACCAGCATGTGGTGGCGGATGCGGTCGATCAGCTGACCGTACGTGACTAGGTCGGGGCCGACCGCGTCGAGCGACTGACCGCAGACCTGCTCGGCGCTCGCGGCCCGAGCCAACATCTCCACCATGTCGCGCTCATCGATGGGGGCCGTGCGATGGGTGCGCCAGGCCGGCAGCGCCAGCACCGGGAGACGCTCGACAATCCGAACCAGGAAGCGAAACGAGCGGTTGTGCGCGCCGATCACGATCGACGCCCGGAAGGCGACCGCGCAGGGCACCGCGCTTAGCAGAATCTCCTCCACGGCAACACGGCTCGAGAGGTGCGGCGAGGCCCGGCCCGAGCTGGGCACCGGCCCTCCGAGGTAGACGATCCGCTCCACCCCGGCGTCGGCGGCGGTGCGTGCGAAGTTCTCCGCCGCGCGGCGCTCGGCGTCGGCGAAGGCGCCGTTGGAGGCCGCTTCCATGGAGTGGATCAAGAAATAGGCGACGTCTATGCCCTCGAGCGCCTCGGACAGGCCTTGGCCCGAGACGACGTCGCCGCGCATCACTTCAAACGCGACGCGAGCCCGCAAGGGGTCGCGAGCCAGGCCCCGCAGGGAATGACCGTCGCGCTCCAGTCGCGGCGCCAGGGCGGCTCCCATGTAGCCAGTGATGCCGGTGATCAGGATGTTCAAGCCCATGATGCGCTTGATACGTAACTGGGGTCCAGTTCGGATGCACGCGGAGCTCCGGCCAACGCCAGCGCAACGTCAAGCTCCGAGAGCAGGATCTCGACCACTCGCCGGGCGCCGTCGCTGCCGTCGGTGGTCAGGCCCCACAGTACCGGCCGTCCGACCAACACCGCCCGAGCCCCCAGCGCCAGAGCCTTCAATATGTCGGTGCCGCGACGGATGCCGCCGTCGACTAGCACGTCGAGTTCGCCGCCCACCTCCTGCGCCACGGCCGGCAGCGCCTCGGCTCCCGAAAGGACTGTGTCGAGCTGGCGGCCGCCGTGGTTGGAGACGATCACCCCGGCGGCGCCGTGCTCTGCGGCCAGGCGCCCGTCTTCGGCTCTCAGCACGCCCTTGACCAGCACCGGCAGCGGGCTCTCGGAGGCGAAGCGCTCGATGTCATCCCAGGTGAGCGTCGAGTCGAGCAGGCGGGCGAACTGCTGGGCGGTCATCGAGGCGGGCGCGTTCGCGGCACCGGAGGTAACCGGGTTGAATAGCTCGCGTTCGCGCACCCCGCGAACCGGGAGATCGACGGTCACGACCAGTGCCTCGTAGCCGCTGGCTGCAGCCCGCGCCACCAGCTCGCGACTGACGCCGCGGTCGTTGAAAACATAGAGCTGAAACCAGCGGGTGCAGTCCGGCACCGCGCCAGCGACCTCGGTTAGGTCCTTGGTGGCGAACGTCGAGACGCACATGACCGCCGCGGTGGCGCTCGCCGCGCGCGCGGTGGCGATCTCGCCTTCCGGGTGGCCCAGGCCGTGCAGGGCCATCGGCGCCACGATCAGCGGGTGGGGCCGGGGCCGGCCGAGGACCGTCACCCCCGGGTCACGCTGCCCGACGCCTGCCAGGACTCGGGGGCGGATCGCCAGCCGCCGCCAGGCCGCGACGTTGTCCCGCATCGTGATCTCGTCGCCCGCCCCGCCGAAGTAGAACGCATGGGCGCCTGGGTCAAGCCGCTCGGCAGCGGCCTGCTCGTAGTCGGCGAGCGTCCTCAGCATCGATCTGCCGCCAAAGCTACGGAAAATGCGGCCAGTCCTCTGCCGCCGCCGCGAACTACCTGCAATTTGCAGCAATTGACAAATGTGACGATTTAGTTGCTCATACCGGGATTCGAGCTTGCACGCCACGGCGCCTGTCCGCTTTGATCTCCGCCATGGCGCTTGGAGCCACCTCGTAACAACAAGCAACGGATTTGAACAGGGAGGCGCAGTGGGGATGCCGAACGGACGAATGAAGGCCAGTTGCGAGAACTGCTTCTTTCACCAGAATCTGCTCTGTGCCGTGGCTGGCGACGCCCCTTGTGCGAGCTTCCGTCCCAACCATCCCGACGGGCTCAGGCCTCCAAGCCAGCTGCGGTTCGTCTTTCGCCAGGAGCGGCGCCTGCAGGTGGCGTGGGCCTTCCCCACGCCCAACGAGCAAGTAGCGCTGCATGCTTAATCGCGCTGTTGGCCGGCGATCATGATCGCCGGCCCCGGGCCGATCATGATCGGCCCGGCGGGTCGGCACATGTGCCGACCCGGTCCAATATCGTTTCCGTCATGTACTGGCCGCTGATCGGCGGATTCATTGGCTTTCTGATCATCTTGCTGCTGATCGGGTGGGCGGTCGACCGCTCAGAGCAGCGGGCTGCGCGTCGCCAGTAGCGCCCGCCTCTCGACCCTCCGCCCGCCGCGCGAGCCATTCCGCGCCCGCGGTGTCGCTCAGCCCGTGGACGATGATCGAGCAGAACACCGTCAGCGCCGCGAGATTGAAGATCCGCGTACCGACAGCGATGCGGTCGCCCAGCACGAGCAAGGCGAAGGTCATCGTGGCGACGCCCTTGGGGCCGAACCACGACATGAACGCCCGGGTGGGGGTGTCCGTGGCGGTGCCGGTGAGCGCGGCGAACACGGCCACCGGGCGCGCCACCAACAGTGTCAGGGCAACGATCCCCGCCGCCGCCCAGCCGTCACCCGTCAGCCCGTGGAGCGTGAGCAACGAGCCGAACACGACGAAGATGCCGAGCTTGACGATCTCCACCAGGTCCTCAGACTGACGCGCGAAGTAGGTGCGCAGGTCGGGCCGCGAGATCCCGAGCGTGATCGCCGCCACGTAGACCGCGATCAGACCGTTGCCTCGCGGCGGCAGCGCGGCGATGCCGTAGGCGGCAAACGCGCTGCCCAGCGCGTAGAGCGCCTTCTGGTGCGGCGGAATCTCGGCCTCCAGGCCCTCCTCGCGGGGCATCAGCCGAGCCGCCACGAGCCCCACCACCAAGCCGGTAGCGAATCCCACGGTCAGATCCTCGAGCACGAAACGCCACCAGACGAAATGACCCCCGCCGGCGGTCGCAGCGGCGGCGAACGCCAGCACCGCCGGCAGCGCCAGGCCGTCATTGAGACCCGACTCCAAGTTCAGGGAGTGGCGCACCACCTGCGGCACGCGCGGGTTGGAGACGACGCTCGAGGACAGGACGGGGTCCGTGGGCGAGAGCAACGCCCCCAGCAGCAGGCACTCGGTCCAGGAGAGGTTCGTCAGGAGCTTGGCGCCCACCGCCACGATCCCCAGCGTCAGCGGCATCGCCAGCACCAGCTTTCGCAGCGGCAGATGCCAGTGGGTTTGGAGCAGCTCGGAGTCGACCTCCAGTCCGTCGCGAAACAGGATCACGATCAGCGCCACGACCGCCAGGTCGTTCGTGAACGCCGAGCGGGCGTGGAAGTGCAGCACCCCTAGGCCGCCCTGCCCCAGGGCGAAGCCCACGAGCACGAACACCGCCGTGAGCGACAGGAAGCTCCGGCCGGCAAGGCCGGAGACCAGCGCTCCGACCACGAGCAAGCATCCGAACACCAGCACGGATTTGTCGAACCCGCTGACCGCGGCCACGAGGAACGGCATGTGGGGGTGCGCCGCGCCCACGGGATTAGAGTGTCAGATGTCACGAGAGAGGAGGCCGGGCTGAGGATTACGGTGCTGGGAAAGTCGCCGTCCTGGCAGGACGCAAACGGGGCCTGCAGCGGCTATCTGATCGAGGAGGGCGCGTTCGGGCTGCTGCTCGACTGCGGCAACGGCGTGTTCTCCAAGCTGCGGCGCTTCCGCGACTACGTCGACGTTGGCGCCGTGCTGGTCTCGCACCTGCACGCCGATCACTTCCTGGATCTTGTTCCGTTCAGCTACGCCCTGACCTACGCACCTCGGCAGCAGCCGGTGCCGGTGGCCGGCTGGCCAGGGACGCTGGCGCCCGCGCGCCCGCAGCTGTGGGCCCCGGTCGGCGCCCAGGACACGCTGCGGCAGATCGTCGGCTGCTGGGGCAACGAGGACCTGGTGGAGAAGGCCTTCGAGCTGCACGAGTTCGACGAGCCCGACGAGCTCGAGGTGGGACCGTTCCGGGTGCGCTTCTGCGAGGTCCCGCACTTCATGCCGGCCTATGCGATGGAGATCGTCGCTGCCGACGGTCGGCTCACGTACAGCTCCGACTGCGCGCCCAACGACCAGCTGGTGCGCTTTGCCCGGGCCACCGACATGCTGCTGATCGAGGCCACGCTCCCGCGTCCGGAGCGGACCGGCGTCCGCGGCCACCTGACTCCGCAGGAGGCGGGCGAGCACGGCGCGCGCGCTCAGGCCCGGCGTCTGGTGCTGACGCATTTCTCCGACGAGCTCGACGCCGACTGGGCCCAGGCGGAGGCGGCGACCGCTTACGGCGCCCCCGTCGAGCTGGCGCACGAGGGGGCCGTGTACGAGGTGTAGATACGCTTCGGTCCGATGCCCGAGCGCGACCTGTTCGCCAACTTCGAACGGATGCGCCGCGAGGTCGACGAGCTGTTCGGCGACGTATTCGAGCGCACCGGCCTCTCGCGCAGGCGCGGAGGGTTTTCGCCTGCGGTCGATGTGGCCTACGCGACGAATCCCGCCCGGGTAATCGTCACCGCCGAGCTGGCGGGCGTCGAGCCTTCGGAGCTCGAGCTCGAAGTCCAGGGACGAAAGCTGATCCTTGCCGGGCGCCGCGGCGCGCCAAAGGTGCAGGGCGAGGTCTACCAGCGCCTGGAGATCGAGCGCGGCCGTTTTCGCCGGGTCGTCGACCTGGGACGCGACGTGGTGGCCGAGGAGGCCAGGGCCCGCTACGAGGACGGCATGCTGCGGATCGAGGTGCCGCTGGCCTCACCCTCGCCGGAGGCCCAGGCGCGCGTGGTGCCGATCAAGTCCATCGCGGACGAGCAGTGATCGAGATCGGCGCTCCGGCAGGTGGCCCGCGCGACGTGGCCTTCGGTGCCGCCCGCGAGCTGCCCGAGCGGGCTCCAGTGCTGCCGCTGCGGGACACGGTCACGTTCCCGGACATGGTGATCCCGCTCAACGTCGGTCAAGAGCGCTCGATCGAGCTGATCAACGACGTGCTGCGCGGCGACCGCTCGATCGTGATGGTCGCCAGCCGCAACGCGGAGCTCGAGAATCCCGGCCCCGAAGACCTCTACTCGGTCGGCGTGCTGGGCGCCGTGGCGCGAATGATCCGCGTCCCCGATGGGACGCTGCGGGTGCTGATCCAGGGCGGCCAGCGGGTGCGGATCGAGCGCTACGTGCAGTCCGAGCCCTACCTGGTGGCGGAGATCGCCGACTCCCCGGACGTCGTCAAACAGTCCCCGGAGCTGGTGGCGCTGATGCGAAACGTCCAGCACACGTTCTCGAACATCATCGAGCAGGTTCCCTACTTGCCCGAGGAGCTGCAGGTGATGGTGGCCAATGTGGAGGATCCGAGCGCGCTCTGCAGCCTGATCGCCGGCGCGCTGCGGCTGGGCACCGAGGAGAAGCAGTCGCTGCTCGAGGAGCTGGACGTGGCAAAGCGCCTGCGCCGGCTGTCGGAGATCCTGGCCCGCGAGCTAGAGGTGGTGGCGATCGGCTCCCGGATCCAGTCCCAGGTCCAATCTGAGCTCGACAAGGGACAGCGCGAGTTCTACCTGCGCCAGCAGCTGAAGGCCATCCAGGAGGAGCTGGGGGAGGCCGACGAGGCCCAAGCCGAGGTCAGCGAGCTGCGTGAGCGCCTGGCGGAACTCGAGCTCCCCGACGAGGTCCGAAAGCAGGCCGACCGCGAGCTCTCGCGGCTCGAGCGCCTGCAGCCGGCGATGGCCGAGCACGGCGTGGTGCGCTCCTACCTGGAGTGGATCGCGGCGCTTCCATGGGGCAAGTCAACCGAGGACAACCTTAACCTCCGGCATTCGCGGGAAATCCTCGACGCGGATCATTACGACATAGAGCAGGTCAAGGACCGGATTCTCGAGTTCCTGGCGGTGCGGACGCTCAAGCCCGACGCTCGAGGCTCGATCTTGTGCTTTGTCGGCCCGCCGGGCGTGGGCAAGACCTCGCTCGGACGCTCGATTGCCCGGGCGCTGGGCAGGGCGTTCGAGCGGATCAGCGTCGGCGGCGTCCGCGATGAGGCCGAGATCCGCGGCCACCGGCGAACATACATCGGAGCGATGCCGGGGACGATCATCCGCGCGCTGCGCGACGCCGGAGCGGACAACCCGCTGTTCATGATCGACGAGATCGACAAGATGGGCGCCGACTTTCGAGGTGACCCCTCGAGCGCGCTGCTCGAGGTGCTCGACCCCGAGCAGAACGACACGTTCCGCGACCATTACCTAGACCTGCCGTTCTCGCTGGCCGACGTGATGTTCATCACCACGGCCAATACGCTGGACACCGTCCCCGGCCCGCTGCTCGACCGCATGGAAGTGATCCAGCTCGCCGGCTACAGCGTGGAGGAGAAGCTCGAGATCGCCAAGCGCTATCTGGTGCCGCGCCAGATCGAGCGAAACGGCTTGCGCCGCTCTCAGATTGCGTTCACAGACGCCGGGCTGCGGACGATCATCTCCGACTACACGCGCGAGGCGGGCGTCCGCCAGCTGGAGCGGGAGATTGGCTCGGTCTGCCGTAAGGTCGCACGGCGCGTGGCCGAAGCCGACGGCGCCGGGCGGCGCAAGGTGACGGTCACCGAGCCCCGGGTGCGCGAGCTCTTGGGCAAGCGCCGGTTCTTCTCAGAGACGCGGCGGCGGACGGCTCGACCGGGGGTGGCCACGGGGCTGGCCTGGACGCCGGTCGGCGGCGACGTGTTGTTCATCGAGGCCACGGCGATGCCGGGCAAGGGGCGGCTGACGCTGACCGGTCAGCTCGGAGAGGTGATGCGCGAGTCGGCGCAGGCCGCTTTGTCGTACGTGCGGGCGCATGCTTCGGCGGTCGCGCCGGGGCTGGAGGAGGGTTGGTTTGCCTGCCACGACATCCACGTGCATGTGCCCTCAGGCGCGATCCCCAAGGACGGCCCCTCGGCCGGCGTGGCGATCGCCGTGGCTCTGGCGTCGCTGCTCAGCGGGCGGGCGGTTCGAAGCGACGTGGCCATGACCGGTGAGATCACCTTGACAGGACAGGTGCTGCCGATCGGCGGGCTCAAGGAGAAGGCGCTCGCCGCCCAGCGCAACGGGATCCGGCGCGTGATCGCGCCCCTGCGCAACGAGCAGGACGTGGACGAGATCCCCGCGCACCTTCGCTCGCGGCTGGAGTTCGTGTTCGTCTCAGAGATCGGCGAAGTGCTGGAGTCGGCGCTCGCGACCCGACGTTCCCGTGCGACCCGGGCGCGTCAGCCCACGCTGCATCGGGTATCTTGACCCTACCGTCGACCTTTCGAGCCCGAGTTCCGAGGAGAGCGCTATGGCATTTGGACGCAAGAAGAACAAGGCAGTTCCCTTCAACGCCGCCGATGTGGCGAACGTAGCCAAGTCCAACCCGTACCTCCAGCGGCTGATCGAAGACTCCAAGCTGCGTGACAACGTCCGCAAGGCGGTCGATTCCAGCAAGAACGTCTACGGGCGCGTCGTCGACGGAAAGACCTCGGCCAAGGCGCTGCTCGAAGACAAGAAGATGCAGAAGGAATTGGCGAAGGCGGTCGAGGCGATCCGCGACGTAACCATCGCCCTGACGGAGGCGCCGCAGAGGCAGGCTCGCCGCGGACGCCGCGTGGGCCGGCTGGTCGTGGTGGCCGGGATCGGCTCCGGCGCGGCGATGGTGGCCTCCGAGGGCCTGCGCTCGAAGGTGCTCGACGTCCTGTTTGGAGCCGAGGAGGAGTTCGAGTACACGCCGCCGGCGACGACGCCGCCGGCGAGCACGCCGCCCACGCAGTCGGCGCCGGCTGGGGCTGCGTAGAGGGTCTCGCTCGGCCGGGCGAGGTCGGGCGCGGCGCTCGGCTCTAGGGAAGAAACTGTCGTCTGACGACATGTTTCTTCCCTCGCCCCGCTGAATCCGCCGGCCATGCGCCGGCTGATCGTCCTGTCCGTAGTCGCCGGCGTGATCGTCTTGCTGGTGGTGGCGCAGCTCATCCTGCCGGGGATCGCGGCGCAGCGCCTGCGTGACCGCCTGGCCAAGTCTGGCCGCGTGCTGACGGTGCAGGTCAGCGCGTTCCCGGCCGTCGAGCTGCTCTGGCACCACGCCGACCGAGTGGTGGTGCGCATGGCCTCCTATCACTCCAACCCGGGCCACCTTTCGAGCTTGCTCGACGAAGCTGCCGACGTCGGCACCCTCGATGCCTCGGCTCAGGAGCTTGACACCGGGCTGGTCACGCTGCGAAACGCCTCGCTGCGCAAGCGCGCCGCCGAGCTCACCGGCTCGGCCGCCGTGGCGGAGGACGATCTGCGCTCCGCGCTGGGCGGCGCCGTGCAGGGGCTCCAACCGGTGGCCTCCGGCGATGGCCAGCTCACGCTGCAGGGAACGGTCCTCGGCGTCACGGCGCAGGCCACGCTGCGCGCCCAGGGCGGCAAGCTGGTCATCGTGCCGGACGTCCCACTGCTCAACGTCTTGACGCTGACGGTATTCAGCGATCCTCACGTGGACGTTGAGTCCGTGGGAGCGGTCGCCGCTTCCAACGGCTTCGCGCTCAACGCGCAGGCGCGGCTGCGATAGCACGCGGCCGAGCCCCGGCTCGGGCGAGCCTCGGGCGCAGGCTCAGCAGGATCTCGCTAGCAGTGTGATCAACGTCACCCACGCCACAATAATTGGTATGAGAAACTATTGACGCAGCAAATGGTATCGGGAACAAAGTAATAAGGCTCTGCTCCCTCGACCCCAAAGGAGGACCGGGTAATGGACCTTTCGAAGATCTCTCGCGAAGACTGGATTGTCGCTGGGCTTGCGTTGCTGCTGGCGATCGACCTGTTGTTCCTGCCGTGGATTTCGGCCAGCGCCAGTTTTGGAGTCGGCCACGTAACGGTCAGCAACACGGCGACCGACTCGCCGTCCGGTTGGCTCGGCGTGCTAGGCGTCCTCGCTGCCCTGGCGCTGATCGGCCATCTCGCGGCTGAGCGGCTCGGCTCGTTTCAGATGCCGTCGCTGGGCGGGAGCCACGCCATGACGCGGCTCGTCCTGGCCACCGTGGCGGCGGCCTGCGTGGCGCTGAAATTCCTGTTCCACGTGGACATCACGACCACTTACTGGGCGTTCGGCTTCTGGGCCGGCGTGGCGCTTGCCGCCGCGCTCGTGATCACGGCCTCGCGCGCCCATCAAGCTGACGCCCACCTCAGCATGGCGGCACCGGCTGGGCTCAGGACGTAGGCCCGACAGGGGTTGGCAGGGGTGTGGGCGCTGGGGCTGCTCGAACGAGCGGCTCCGGCGCCCACGGGGGCCATCCAGGCCCCAGCGCTACTCGAACAACTTCGGCGCTAGAAGCAGCATCCGGAGCTTGCCGCGTGGGCGGACCTTGCCGGTCAACAGGGCTCTCCACGGCTCGGTCCGTCCCGCGACGAGGTCAAGCCAGTCCTCGAAGCGGCAGCGGAACACGAGGTCCGGTTGGGTCACCCGCCCGGGCTCCACGGATGCGCCTCCGTTGCGGTTGCCGTCCGTGGTCACTCCGTCAAGCTTCAGGTGCCAGGACTCGGCGTCGCTGAACTCCCACTGGATCGTCGCGCCGGGGGCCACCGAGCTGTTGACGGACCGCCTCAGCCCATCGAACAGCAGCGCCGTGGCCTCGGCGTCAACCCTCACGGGGCCCTCGGGCTCGCCCAGGTAGCCGGCCCGCAGCAGCTTGAGTATGCGTCGGGCCCGCTCGTCGGACTCGATGTCGAACGGCAGGCCGATCCGCATCCGCTCGGGATGAAGGCCCACGGCCCGCAGCCGGCCCTCGAGCGCGTCGGCGGCGTGCGCGTAGAGCTCCTCGATCGTGAACCCGAACTCGGTGACATAGCGCTCGTCCCAGCCGGGCGGTACGAACACGGCCGAGGTGAACGGCAACTGCTCGCGCAGCAGCTCCTCGATGGCCGGCTCGCACTCCGGATCCTCGCGCACCAGGTCCGCCAGCAGCTTGACCCCGAACGCGATGTGGCGCTGCTCGTCCTGCGACACGTGGCCAATCCCCTCGCGCAGGCCGGGAAGGATGCCCTTGCGAGCGAGCGACTCGTCGATGAAGTGCTGCCCGGGCTGGGCCAGCATCGACTCGATGACCAGGTGATAGAGCGTGATCGCCTGAGCCAGCTTCGGCTTGGAGCGGTCCCGCCGGAGCTCGGCAGCCATGTCGTCCAACCGCCCGAAGACCTTGCGGAACCCCCAGGTCAGCCCGCCCCCGGTCCGCTCGAGCGCCGCGGCCGTGCTGTCGCCGGCATCGACCACCTCGCGCATGAACCTTCCAAACAAGACGGCGTGCCGTGCTTCGTCGACCTGCTGGGTGGCCAGAAAGTACTTCTGCTCCTGGCGCGGGGCAGCGTCGATGTAGGGCGAGAGGTTGTCCGCCACCGAGTCCTCGCCGTGAAAGAACATGGCGTAGGTCCACAGCGATCCCTTGCGCTCGATCTCCGAGAGCTCGCCGTGCCACTGCTCGCGGTCCGTGCCGAAATCGATCTCCGACGCGCGCCAGTTTCCCTGCTCCCAGCGCGCGTAGAGATCCTCGTAAGAGATCTGATCGGCTGCAATCGTGGCCGGCATCTCGCTGCCGCTAAGTTTGACAGCAGTGCCGCCGACCGCCGAACAAACCGTGGAGCTCACGATCAATGGCGAGCGCCACCGCCTGGAACTCGACGTCCGGACCACGCTGCTCGACCTGTTGCGCGAGCACCTGGACCTCACAGGCTCGAAAAAGGGCTGCGATCACGGTCAGTGCGGGGCGTGCACGGTTCTGATCGACGGCCGCCGGGCGAACGCCTGCCTGGTGCTCGCCGTGAGCATCGACGGGGCGGCGGTGACGACCGTCGAGGGTCTGTCGGAGGACGGTGAGCTGCATCCGCTTCAAAGCGCGTTCATCGAGCACGACGCATTCCAGTGCGGCTATTGCACGCCGGGCCAGATCTGCTCGGCGGCGGGAATGCTGGAGGAGGCCCGCAGCGGCATGCCCAGCTTCGCCACGGCTGACTTGACCGCGCCGACAGTGTTGAGTGCGGAGGAGATCCGCGAGCGGATGAGCGGCAACCTGTGTCGCTGCGGTGCTTACGTGAACATCGTGGCTGCGATCGACGATGTCGCCTCCGAGGCCGGATGAGGGCCTTCGCCTACCACCGGGCGGTGGATGTAGACGATGCGGTGCGCACCGCCTCCCGCTCACCGGAGGCCACGTACCTGGCGGGCGGCACAAACCTGGTCGACCTGATGAAGCTCGGGGTAGCCCGTCCGGCCCAACTCATCGATGTCTCCCGCCTGCCGCTCGCGGAGGTCGATGAGCTGCCCGGTGGGGGTTTGCGAATCGGCGCCACCGTCCGCAACTCTGATCTCGCCGCGCACCCGCGCGTACGCGAGCGCTACCCAGTGCTGGCGCAGGCGCTGCTGGCTGGTGCCTCGGGCCAGATCCGCAATCTGGCCACGGTCGGCGGCAACCTGCTTCAGCGCACGCGCTGCTCGTATTTCCAGGACGCCTCGAAGCCATGCAACAAGCGCAGCCCGGGTTCGGGGTGCCCAGCCCGGGAGGGCGAGCACCGCAACCTGGCGATCTTCGGCCACTCGCAAGCCTGCGTGGCCACCCACCCTTCGGACATGGCGGTGGCGTTAGCGGCGCTCGAGGCCCGCGTGGAGATCAGCGGCGCCGGGGGTTCGCGCAAGCTGCCGATCGGGGAGCTGTACCGGCTTCCCGACGAGTCCCCCGAGCGGGATACGGTGCTCGAGCCGGGCGAGCTGATCACTGCGGTGGAGTTCGAGCCGCTGCAGCACGCGCCGCGGCAGGCCTATCGCAAGGTACGTGAGCGTGCCTCGTTTGCGTTTGCACTGGTGTCGGTGGCGGCGATCGTGACGACCGAGGACGACGTCATCCGTGACGCGCGTGTGGCGCTCGGCGGCGTGGCGCACGGGCCGTGGCGGGCACTGCTGGTGGAGGAGCAGCTGCAGGACCAGCCGGCGACAGCGGAGACGTTCACCCGCGCTGCCGAGGCCGAGCTCGCCGAGTCCCTGCCGCTGCGCGACAACGGCTACAAGGTCCCGCTGGCGCGCAACCTGCTGATGAGCACGCTGGCTGAGGTGTGCTCGTGAGCGTCCTGACGCGTGCCGTGGGTGCTCCGGTGGAGCGGATCGAGGGGCGGCTTAAGGTGACCGGCGAGGCGCAATATGCCCATGAGCACAGCGCCGAGGACCTGCTCTACGGCTGGATCGTGCAGTCCGAGGTCGGCCGCGGTCGGGTCCGAGGGCTGGACGCCGGCGCGGCGCTCGAGCAGACGGGAGCGGTGCACGTGCTGTGGCACCAGAATGCGCCTCGGATCGAGGGAGAGATCACCAACGGAGAGCTCGCGGTGCTGCAGTCAGGCGCGGTCGCCTACCGCGGCCAGATCGTGGCCTGTGCGTTGGCCGAGACGCTCGAGTCCGCACGCGCAGCCGCAGCGCTCGTGGCCGTCGACTACGAGCAAGAGCCCCACGACGTCGTGCTGCGCGGGGACCACCCGAGGCTGCGGGAGCCCGAGCAGGTGAACCCCACGTATCCGGCCCGCACCGAGCAGGGCGATCCAGACCGGGCGCTCGCAGATGCCGAAGTGGTGATCGACGAGACCTACTCCACGCCCGCGCAGCACAACAATCCGATGGAGCCCCATGCCGCGCTCGCCATGTGGCAGGACGGCACGCTGATCGTGCACGACTCGAGCCAAGGGGCGCCGATGGAGAGCGTCATGCTGGCGCAGCTGTTCGGGCTCGCGCCGCCGCAGGTGCGTGTGATCTCCGAGCACGTGGGGGGCGGCTTTGGCTCCAAGGGCTCGCCCCGGCCGCAGGTGGTACTGGCGGCGCTGGCGGCCAAGGCGCTGGGGCGGCCGGTGAAGATCGCCGTCACCCGCCAGCAGATGTTCTCATTTGTCGGCTACCGCACGCCGACGATCCAGCGACTGCGGCTGGGCGCGCGGCGCGATGGGAAGCTTCAGGCGATCGTCCACGAAGCCGTGGAGCAGACTTCCACCGTGCACGAGTTCGCCGAGCAGGCTGCGGTTTGCTCGCGGATGATGTACGCCGCGCCGAACATCCGCACGGTCCATCGGCTGGCGGCGCTGGACGTAGCCACGCCCTCCTGGATGCGTGCCCCGGGCGAAACTCCCGGGATGTACGCGCTGGAGTCGGCGATTGACGAGCTGGCGGTGCGCTGCGGCGTCGATCCCGTCGAGCTGCGGATCCGCAACGAACCGGACGTCGATCCCGAGACCGGCCACCGCTGGAGCTCGCGCAATCTCGTTGCCTGTTTGCGCGAGGGGGCAGAGCGCTTCGGTTGGCAGCCCCGCGATCCGACCCCGGGTGTACGCCGCGACGGGCGCTGGCTGATCGGCACCGGCGTCGCGGCGTCCGTCTTCCCCGCTTTTCGCCGGCCTTCCAGCGCGATCGCCCGGGCCGACGCCGACGGAACCTTCACCGTGCAGATCGGCGCCGCCGACATCGGCACCGGTGCCCGCACGGTGCTCACGCAGATCGCGGCCGACGAGCTCGAGGAGCCGCTGGAGCGTGTGCGCGTCGAGATCGGCGACAGCTCGTTGCCGTTCGCCTTCCTCGCCGGCGGCTCCGGGGGAACCGCGTCCTGGGGCTCGGCGGTGGTGCTCGCCTGCAGGCGGCTGCGCGAGCGGCTCTCGGAAGGCGAGCATGCGCCACTGGAAGTGAGAGCGGACACGAGCGAGGAGATCGAAAATCAGCGCCAAGATGTCGCGCGATACGCGTTCGGCGCCCAGTTCGCCGAGGTAAGGGTGAACGAGGACACGGGCGAGGTCCGCGTGCCGCGACTGCTCGGCGCGTTCGCCGCAGGGCAGATCCTCAATCCTCGGACCGCCCGCTCGCAGTTCGTCGGCGGGATGACCTGGGGGCTGTCGATGGCGCTGCACGAGGAGAGCCTGATCGACGCCGAGTTCGGCGACTACATCAACCACGACTTCGCCCAGTACCACGTGCCGGCCTGCGCTGACGTGCAAGAGATCGATGCCTTCTGGGTGGCCGACGAGGATCCCGAGCTGAACCCGATGGGCTCCAAGGGCATCGGCGAGATCGGCATCGTCGGAACCGCAGCGGCGATCGCCGGCGCCGTCTACCACGCCACGGGCGAGCGCGTGCGCGACCTGCCGATCGCCCCGGCCAAGCTGGTGAAGTAGGCGCGGCCCGTTTGGCCCCGGCCCGCCGGTGGTGCGCGACGGGCTGACCGGCATCTTCAGCGGCGTGCAGGCTTCGAGGTGGTGGCCGAGGGCTTTAACCGCGGCCTGCTGACGCCCGAGAAGCGCTGAGGGCGGGACCCGCCGAGTAGGACTTGGACCGCGACTGCCGAAGCACGGGCACGGCCGCTCCGGGGGCCGGTCATCGCGCCGGTTTTTGCTAGGAACCAGTCCCGACGTGGTCGTCAGTGCGCCCCCGACACCGCCACAAGCTCCTCCGCCTGCCAGGCCGCCGGCGGGAGGGCCTTCCGAGCCGCCCCCGAAGCCGCCACGCAGCGGGATCGTGTGGCGCGTCGTGCTCGGCTGCCTGATCGTGCTGCTGTGCAGCGGTGGCGCCGCCGCCCTGTTTGCGCTTCGCGAAGTCCACACCCTGCGCCAGGATCTGAGCATCAATCCCGAGCTCAATACGGGGGCCTCGTTGGCCCCAGCCGGGTTCGGCGATCCGCAGACGTTCCTGCTGGTGGGCAACGACCAGCGCAAGCGCACGACGACCGTTCAGGTGCTGCCGCACGACAACGAGAACCTGCTGGTGCGCTTCGACCCGGGCAAGCCCTACGTCTCGATGATGTCGATTCCGCGCGAGCTGCAGGCCACGATCAACTGCCCCCAGGGCCGGGTGACAACGCGTCTGAACTACTCGCTCACCTGCGGCGGGATCCGGACGATGGTGGGCACGATCGAGCGGCTGACCGGGGTGTCCATCAATCACGTGGTGGAGATCGACTTCGGCCAATTCAAGAAGGCGGTCAACGAGATCGGCTGCGTGTACTCCACCATCGACCGCCGCTACTACCACATGAACGCCCCGGGTGGACCGCAGTACCAGGAGATCAACCTCCAGCCGGGCTACCAGAAGATGTGCGGCGGCAACTCGCTCAGCTTCGTCTCCTACCGCCACGGCGACACCTCGCTGGTGCGCGACGCACGTGATCAGGGCTTCCTGCTCGACGTAAAGAAGGAGTACGGACCGACGCTGGTCGACAACATCCACAAGTTCGAGAAGGTCTTTGGACAGTCGGTCGACGTCGATCACAGCCTCCAGACGACCAGCGGGATCCTGAACCTGCTGGGCACGCTGATCAGCTCGTCCTCGCTGCGAGTGCGCCAGGTGCAATTCCAGGTCAACCTGCAGCCGACCGGCGCCAATTCGTGCTCCTGCGACACGGCGACGCCGGCGCAGATCGCCGCCAGCGTGCATGCCTTCCTCTACGGGGGCAGCGGGTTGCCGCCCAAAAAGAGCGTGGCGGCGGTCGCAAACGCGGTCCACAAACGTCATGGCGCACCGCCCCTGCCGCTCGTCCCGCTCGGTTCGAACACGCTGAGCAAAGCCGTTTACGCGGCGGCGGACATACCGTTCCAGCTCGAGATTCCGCGCGTGCAGGATCGGGCCGGGAGCGTCACTCCGGTCCAGGTGCGCGACTACTCGATCCAAGCGCCGGATGGGACCTCCTACCCGGCATATGTGGCGGTGTTCAATGCCGCGGGGCTTGGTCAGTACTACGACGTCCAGGGCACGACGTGGACAACGCCACCGGTGCTGGACAGCCCCGACCAGACCGTCCAGGTCGGCGGGCGCACCTACTACCTCTATTACGGCGGCCAGCACCTGGAGACGGTGGCCTGGTACGAGCATCACGCGGCCTACTGGGTCCGCAACACGCTCACCCAGGCGGTCGGCAACGGCGAGCTGCTGGCGATCGCCGAGCAGAGCGCTCCGGCCACTTCACATGTCGGGCGCCGTGTAACTCTCGGTGCCGCCGCTGTGCCGGAGCGGACGATCGAACAGCCCACAGACGACCTCGCGCAGACGCTGGGATCGGTGGGGGGCCTGATCGCGCTTGTGGCGCTGCCGTTACTGGCGGTGCCGCTGCTCAGGCGTCGCCGTGAGGTCGCCAAGCTGCGCCTCCAGCTTGCCGCCACGCTCAACTTCGAGGCGCGACTGGCATCGATCGCACCTGCCGCTCGCGCCGCGAGCCCGGTGGCCCCTGCCGCTCGTACCCTGAGTCCGGTGGCGCCCGCCGCTCGTGTCGCGAGCCCGGTGGCCGCTGGGGCCACTGCGCTGACGCGCCCGCCGGCCGCGAATGCGGGCACCGGGCAATGGAGCACGCCCGTGTACAGCTCCGCCCGGGTATCGCGGCGCACGCGGCTGGTTGCAGGTGCGGGAGCGCTCCTATTGGCGGCGCTGGGCGTCGTGGGGATCGTCGTCAACGTGGGCGGCGCGCAATCGGTGCGGCACGTCACGCGCCACGTGGCGCAGACGGTCCCATCGGTCCCGGTGTCGGTGTTGAACGCCACGCCCGCAGCAGGCGCCGCAGGCCGGCTCGCGCGCCAGCTGCGGGTGCGCGGGGTGAAGGTCGCCGCGGTTGGCAATTTGAGCGAGTCACGGCCGCCCGGGCTACTCGTTCTCTACGCCCCCGGCGCTCGAGGCGAAGCGGCGATCACTGCCCAGCTGCTGCGCGCTCAGCGGCCGACCGTGGAGCCGATCGATCCGGTCGCTCAGGCGGCGGCCGGCAGCGACACGAAGGTTGTGGTCGTAATCGCGTAGCCGTCCCGGGCTGGCGCCGTCGCTCCGGGGAGCCCGCCCGTCGCTGCTGCGCGCCAGCCTACGAGCCCAGCTTTGGCGAGCGCCACGGCGCGCGCAGCCGGCGTTCGATCTCGCCGGGAAGCTCATCGATCTCCAACCGGTCCTGGTCCAGGCTGTCCCGGTCCCGCAGCGTCACGGTGCGGTCCTCGAGCGAGCGATGGTCGATCGTCACCGCCCAGGGCGTGCCGATCTCATCCTGGCGCCGGTAGCGCCTGCCGATCGCTCCACCCTCGTCGTACTCGGCCTGCACGCGTTCGCGCAGCCGCTCGTAGACCTCCCGCGCCAGCTCGGGCTGACCGTCCTTTCGAACCAGGGGCAGCACGGCGACCTTCACCGGCGCAAGCAGCGGATGCAGGCGGAGCACGGTCCGGCGCTCGCCTTC
Organism: uncultured Actinomycetes bacterium; assembly: GCA_963756555.1. Taxonomy (GTDB): domain Bacteria; phylum Actinomycetota; class Thermoleophilia; order Solirubrobacterales; family Solirubrobacteraceae; genus Palsa-465. The sequence goes on along the minus strand of CAVWOC010000003.1, from coordinate 74,496 downwards.
GATCTCGTCCTCGTCGTAGGCGTCGACCATGAACGCCAGCATCGCCCGGTCGACACCGGCGGCCGGCTCGATCACGTGGGGGATGTAGCGCTCGCCGCTGGCGCTGTCGACGTACTCCAGCTTCTGGCCGGAGTGCTCGGCGTGCTTCGAGAGGTCGTAGTCGCCGCGGTTAGCAATCCCCTCGAGCTCCTGCCAGCCGATCGGGAACAGGTACTCGACGTCGGATGTGGCGCTCGAGTAGTGCGAGAGCTCCTCGGTCTCGTGAGGTCGGAGACGGAGATGGTCGGGACGAATGCCGAGCTCCACGTACCAGCGCATCCGCTGCTCGAGCCAGTGCTCGAACCACCCCCCGGCATCGTCCGGCGGCACGAAGAACTCCATCTCCATCTGCTCGAACTCCCGCGTGCGGAAGATGAAATTGCCGGTTGTGATCTCGTTGCGAAAGCTCTTGCCGATCTGCGCGATCCCGAACGGCGGCTTCTTGCGCGCGAACTGCAGGTAATGGCGAAAGTTCAAGAAGATGCCCTGGGCGGTCTCTGGACGCAGATAGACGGTCGAGCCCTCTTCTTTGACCGGTCCGATGGTCGTCTCGAACATCAGATTGAAGTCACGCGCCGCGGTCAGATCGCAGTCGGGCGCTTCTCCCGGATGCTTTGACGGCTTCCGTCCGCACTGGGCTTCGGCCAACTTGTCAGCACGGAAGCGCAGCTTGCATGTCCGGCAGTCGACGAGCGGATCGGTGAAGCCCTCCAAGTGGCCACTGGCCCGCCAGGTCTCGGGGTGCTGGATGATCGCCGAGTCGAGCGCCACGATGTCGTCCCGTTCCTGGAGCATCGCCCACCACCACCGGTTCTTGACGTTGTTCTTGAACAGGACCCCGTAGTGGCCGTAGTCGTAGCTCGAACCGAGGCCGCCGTAGATCTCGCTCGACGGAAACACGAATCCCCGCCGCTTTGAGAGCGAGACGATCTTGTCCATGGTCACGACATCGGCTTCCATCATCCGGATGCTATCCGCGTCCGACTCGCTTGGCACTCGCCGCTTGAGAGTGCCAAGGCGCTGTCCTATACTTCGTGAAGCAATGCCGATCTACGAGTACCGTTGCGAGCAGGGCCACACCTTCGAGGTGATGCAGCGGATCAGCGACGACCCGGTCTCCACGTGCACCACCTGTGAGGCGCCGGTCTCGCGCGTTTTCCATCCGGTGGCGGTCCACTTCAAGGGGTCGGGCTTCTACAACACCGACTACGGGACGCGCAACCGGCAGCGGGAGAAGGAGGCCTCGGAGGCCAAGTCGGAGTCGAAGGACTCCTCGAAGAACGGCGGGGCGCCGGAGAAGAAGGGCCAGTCAGAATCGAAGGGCTCAGAGTCCAGCGGACCGGCGGCTAAGCCTGAGAAGGCGGCGAGCAAGGCCGCCTCGGCGGACTAGCCGCTTAGCGCGGCGCGCAGACTAAGCGCGGGGCAGCCTCAAGCGCGGCGTAGCCGCCTCAGCCGTTCATCAGCTTGGACACCGCCTGCTGCACGGCTTGCGGCGTAACGGTCAACGCGTCGCCGTAGCCCGGGAGCGACTGCGCGCCGGTGGGCTTCAGCACGCTGACCGGCGCCGAGCCACCGATCTCGGAGCCGATGAACAGGCTCATGAGCGTCGTCCCGCCCATGTCGGTCCGCAGCACCTTGGGCGCGTCCCACGAAGCCCAGGGCAAGTGGAAGAACGCCTGCAGCGAGAACAGCTGCGACTTGACCGCGTTGAGAATCTGCTGCTGGTGCTGAACCCGGGTGAGGTCGTTGTCCGAGGGGTTGCACGGGTTCTCGCGGATGCGCGAGTAGAGCAGCGCCTGCAGCCCGTTCAGATGGTTCTCGCCAGCCGGGAGGTTGAGCGTGAAGCCGCCGTCCTTGGTCCCGCCGGAGACATTGGCGCAGACGCGTTCGGTTTTGACGTCGACGCCGCCGATGGCGTCGACGAACGGCGGGAAGGCGGCGAGGTCGACGATGATCATGTGGTTGATCTTCAACCCGGTGAACTGCTCGATGGTCTTCAGCTCGAGCGCGGGGCCGCCGAGGGCGTAGCCGGAGTTGATCTTGCCCATCCCGTGGCCGGGAATCTCCGCCGCGGTGTCGCGAGGGATCGACAGGCGCCGGGATGTGCCGCCGCCAACCCGCCAGAGCATGATCGTGTCGGAGTTGGCGTCGTTTGCGTTGTAGTTGGAACCGGGCTCCTTGGAGCCGGGGCCCGACGTGGGCCGGTTGTCGGTTCCCAGGATCAAGACGGTGCTGGCCGAGGTGACCATGTTGCCCCCCGAGGAAAGCTCCGCCAACGCCGCCTTGGGAAGCGTCTGCTGCTGGCTTGCGCTGATCATGAACAGCACCAGCGACAGGAGCAGCCAGGCCACGATCGCGATCGCCAGATACTTGATGACACGCCGCGGGGTGATCCGCTCTCGCCAGCCTGGACGCGGCGGGCGAATGCGCCCCGGCTCGGTGCCCGGAAGCAGCATTTCCTCCTCGCCGCGCAGCAGCGCCTTCAGCCCCCGGGGGCGGGCGCGATAGGTCGTGTACGGGCGCGCGTCTCCGTTCGAGCCCGAGCGTTTCTCACGCCCGTAGACCCGGTACGGCCGGTCCTCGAGCTGCGCCCGGCTTTCGCGTTCGTCGGGCATGGGGCTACTGCATATAGTGACGGCTATGCCGGCTCGACGCACAATCGGCGTCGACATGGGCGGGACGAAGCTGCTTGCCGGCGCGGTGGGGCCTTCGCTTGAAGTGCACCATCGCGCGCAGCGCTCGTTGAAGGGTCTCGACCAGTCCTCGCTGCTCGACGTCGCAGTTCACGCGGTGGCGGAAGCCCGTGAAGCCGCGGGCGGCGACGTGGCCGCCGTCGGGTTCGGGATCCCGTGCATGATCGACCAGCGCACCGGTAGGGCCGTGCTCGCCGTCAACCTGCCGCTGGCAGACATCCCATTTGCCGACGTGATGTCGGAACGCCTTGGGATCCCGGTGTTCGTCGACAACGACGCCAACGTGGCCGCGCTCGCCGAGCACCGTGCCGGCGCGGCGCAAGGGGCCGACGACATGGTGATGCTGACCATCGGCACCGGGATCGGCGGTGGCCTCGTCCTAGGCGGAGAGCTCTACCGGGGGTCCGTCGGCGCTGCGGCCGAGCTTGGGCACACCGTCATCGACATAAACGGCCCGCGCTGTCAAGGCAACTGCCCCAACCGCGGCTGCTTGGAGTCGCTGGCATCGGGCACGGCGCTGGCACGCGAAGCGCTGCGCGTGGCCAACGAAGATCCCCGCTCCGGCCTGGGCCGAGCGCTCGCCGCGGGCCGTGAGCTGACTGGCCCGCTCGTCACTGAGCTGGCCCACGACGGCGACCCGGCGGCGGTCGCTGTGATTGAGCTGATCGGTATGCGTCTCGGCGTGGGCATCGCCAACTTCGTGAATGTGTTCAACCCGGAAGTGGTGGTGATCGGCGGGGGAGTGATCGCCGCGGGCGAGCTGATGCTGGAACCCGCGCGGGCGGAGGTCCGGGCCCGCGCGCTGCCCCCGGGACGGGATTTGGTGCGGGTCGTCGGGGCGCGGTTCGGCGTCGAGGCGGGGATGATCGGCGCCGCGGCGCTGGCCTACGACCAGCTGACCGAGCGGGCCGGTGCGGCGTGATGGGTTGCTTTCGGGCGGCCCGGGTCGGTGCGCCGTGAGCGGGCGTCTGATCGTCTGCCCTACGCCGATCGGAAACCTCGAGGATGTGACACTGCGCGTCCTGTCCGCGTTACGCGAGGCCGACATCGTGGCCTGCGAGGACACCCGCCGCACGCGCCTGCTGCTCGATCGCTACGGCGTCAAGGCCCAGCTCGAGAGCTATCACGAGCACAACGAGATCCAGAAGGCGCGCCGCCTGGTGGCTGCCATGCAAGAGGGGGCGGTCGTGGCGTTGGTGTCGGACGCCGGGATGCCGCTGGTTTCAGATCCGGGTTTTGTGTTGGTGCGCGACTGCGTAGCAGCGGGACTGGCCGTGGAGGTGTTGCCGGGCCCGTCCGCGGCTCTGGCTGCGCTCGTGGCTAGCGCGCTGCCTTCGGAGAGGTGGCGCTTCGAAGGCTTTCTGCCGCGTAAGCACGCTGAGCTTGTGGCGGTCTTCGAGGCACCGGAGACCGTCGTGGCGTTCGAGTCTCCCCGCCGCCTGGCCAAGTCGCTGGCGGCGCTGGCTTCGGTCGATCCCGAGCGACGGGTAGTCGTGTGCCGCGAGCTCACGAAGGTGCACGAGGAAGTCGTCCGCGGTAGCGCCGCCGAGCTCGCAGAGCGCTATCGGGGCGAGCCGCCGAGGGGGGAGGTGGCGGTTGTCGTCGGCCCCGCGCCGGCCGTGGCCGGAGAGCTCGCCCCGGCGGTTGAGGCCCTGCGGCGGCTGGTCGCAGCCGGCGCCAAGCCGCGAGTCGCGGCGGGGGTGGTCGCGGAGCTCACGGGCGTGGGCGCAAACGCGCTCTACCGTGAGCTCGCGCGCTGATTTGCGGAGCGCGACGCCGGTCCCGCACGACCCCGCTTCACCTGCTTAACGTTGAAAAAGCGGCCAACGGGGCCGGGAGCTTGTCAGCGTTCGGGGCCTCCAGACCGGCTTAGCGTGACACGTAGGGTGCTCTGGCCGGAGCTTTTCCACGTTATGCAGGTCCCAGCCTCCCGAACGTGAATCCGCGGACGGGCCGAAGCCCCGCAGCGGCGGCCACTAGCCTTCTCCGTCCGCCGATGTCCTTCTACGTAACGACGCCGATCTACTACGTCAACGCTGAGCCGCACCTTGGCCATGCGTACACGACGATCGCCGCTGACGTGCTGGCCCGGCATATGCGCCAGCGCGGCGAGGACGTGTTCTTCCTCACGGGCACGGACGAGCACGGCGAGCCGGTGGCCGACGCTGCCCGGGCCCAGGGACTGGAGCCGAAGCAGCTGGCCGACCGCAACGCCGAGCGGTTCAAGGCACTCATGCCGCAGCTGGAGGCATCCAACGACTTCTTTATCCGCACCTCGGACGAGGAACACAAAGCCCGGGTGCAGGAAGTGCTGCAACAGGTGCACGACAACGGCCACACCTACAAAGGTCTCTACGAGGGGTGGTACTGCCCCCGCTGCGCCGACTTCAAGGTGGAGAACGAGATCCTCGAGGGCAATCGGTGTCCGATCCACGAGATCCCGCTGGAGCGTCACCAAGAGGAGAACTGGTTCTTCCGCCTCTCCACCTTCCAGGAGCGGCTCGAGCAGCTCTACGAACAGCGTCCGGACTTCGTCATGCCGCCTCGCCACTACAACGAGGCGCGGGCGTTCATCGCCCAGGGTCTCCAAGACGTTTCGCTCAGCCGCGAGCGCCTCAAGTGGGGGGTCACCGTGCCCTGGGACCCATCGCACGTCTTCTACGTGTGGTTCGACGCGCTGCTCAACTACTACACGGCGCTCGGCTACGCCCGGCCTGGACAGGACCTGACCGATGAGTTCTGGCCTGCGACGTACCACATCATCGGCAAGGACATCCTCAAGTTCCACACCGTGTTCTGGCCCGCGCTGCTGATGGCCGCCGAGCTACCGCTTCCCCGCCACGTGTTCGTGCACGGCTTCCTGCTTGGTGCCGACGGCCGCAAGATGAGCAAGTCGCTCGGCAACGTGCTCGACCCGTTCGAGGTCATGAAGCAGTTCGGGACCGAGCCGCTTCGCTTCTATCTGCTTCGCGATGTGGCCTTTGGCGGTGACGGCGCCGTTGGCATGGACGCCGTACGCGCTCGTTACGAAGCCGAGCTGGCCAACGAATACGGCAACCTCGCCAGCCGCACGGTCGCCATGGTCGAGCGCTACCGGGAGGGCGTCATCCCCGTGGCGCCGACCGATCGCGAGCTGCGCAGGGAGTTTGAGCCGCTAGGCGACGAGGTCGCCGCGCTGCTTGACGGGGCCGAGGCCACTCAGGCGCTCGAGTTGATCTGGCAGCGGGTGCGACGCCTGAACCGCTACGTGGAGGAGCGCGCACCGTGGCAGCTGGCACGCGAGCCCCAGGATTCGGAGCGCCTGGACGAGACGCTCGCCACGCTTGCCGAAGGGCTGCGGGTGCTCACCGTGCTCCTTCACCCCTACATGCCGTTGACCACCGAGCGGCTCCTGGCGGCGCTGGGCTCGCCCTCCACCGACTACACCGAAGCCGAGCTCCAGGACCGCGGCTCGGGCTCGCGCGTCGCAGCGCTCGAGCCGCTGTTCCCCAAGCGGGGCTGAACAGAGCGCGCGACGGCGCCTCGAGCTCGATCGTTCGCGACGGCGCCCCACGAGCGCGGCCGAGCAGCGCGGCTTGCACCCGCACCGGCCGCGGCTAGCCTTGCCGCCCGTGATCGACAGTCACACCCATCTCGGCTTCTGCGAGCCTCCGGACGCAGAGCTCGTTGCCGCCGCGGCGGAAGTCGGGGTGGAGCGGATCCTCACCGTGGGAACGAACGGCGACAGCTGCCGCGCGGCGCTCCAGGCGGCCGAGGACTTCCCCCAGGTCTACGCCGCGATCGGCCGCCACCCCAATGAGGCCACCGGGTTCGACGACGCCGACCTGGCCGAGCTGAAGGCGCTCGCGGCCCACCAGAAGTGCGTGGCGATCGGCGAGACTGGCCTCGACTACTACCGCGACTCCGCGCCCAAGTCCGACCAGCAGCGGGCCTTCGCGGCCCAGATCGCGCTGGCTCGGGAAACCGGCAAGCCGCTGGTCATCCACACTCGTGCCGCCGAGGACGACACGCTGCGCACACTTGCCGCGGAAACCGAAGGCATTCGCGTGATCCTCCACTGCTTCACGATGAGCTCCCGGATCGACGAGTGCCTCGTCCATCCCGATTGGTGGATCTCGTTTGCCGGCAACCTCACCTATCCCAGCGCCCCCGAGCTCCGCGCCGCTGCTCTTGCAAGTCCCGGCCGAGCGTCTACTGGTCGAAACGGACGCCCCGTTCCTTTCGCCCCAGCCGGTGAGAGGAAAGCCCAACCAGCCGGCATATGTCTGCCACACGGCCGAGGCGCTGGCCCGCGAGCGAGCGGTTGACTACCGGCGGCTCGAGGCTGAGCTCGAGCGCTCGGCGGCGGCACTGTTCGGCTGGTGAGTCCGGTCTCCCGCCGCGCGCGCGAGCGCGGGCAGAACTTCCTGATCGACCAGAACATCCTCGGAGTGATCGAAGGCTTCGCGTCTGTGTCGCCCGAGGATGTGGTGCTGGAGGTCGGCGGCGGGCTCGGCGTGCTCTCGGAGCGCCTGGCCGCCGGCGCCGCGCACGTCCACGTGATCGAGATCGACCACTCGCTGGAAGATCAGCTTCGCGCCGTGCTAGCACCCTTTTCGAACGTCACGATCCGCATCGGCGACGCCCTTAACCTCGATCTCAAAGCGCTCGACCCGGCACCCAACAAGCTGGTCGCCAACCTTCCCTACGGCATCGCGGCGACAGTCATCCTCCGCACGATTGAAGAGCTGCCGACCGTCGCCACCTGGGTGGCGATGGTTCAGCGGGAGGTCGGCGAGCGGCTGGCCGCGGCGCCCGGCACCGCCGCATATGGCGCCCCGTCGGTGCTGGCGCAACTGGCCTGCGAGGTACGCGTGCTGCGGCCGATCAGCCGCACCGTTTTCCGTCCCGTCCCGAACGTCGACTCCGTTCTGGTCGGGCTCCAGCGGCGCTCGCCGCCACCGCCGGTGGCGCTCAAGTGGCTGGTTAACGCGGCCTTCGCACACCGGCGCAAGGCGCTCGCCGGCTCTCTGGCGCTTGCGCAGGATGCTACGCCGGACATTCGCGAACGCGCCCGCCGGGCGCTGTCCGAGCTCGGTCACGCTCCCGACGAACGAGCCGAGCGCCTGACTCCGGAGGAGTTCCGGCGACTGGCGGCGAAGCTCGCGGCCACATGAGGCTCACCGCGCTGGCTCCCGCGAAGGTGAACCTGTGCTTGCTGGTGGGTGGGGTTCGCGCCGACGCTCGTCATGAGGTCGTGACGCTGCTCGAATCGGTGTCGCTCGCCGACGAGCTGTCGCTCACCACGCGTGAGGAGAGCTCAGGTCCGGATCAGGTGTCCTGCCCCGGCGTAGAGGGGCAGAACCTTGTGGCCACGGTCCTGAGCGAGCTGCGCGCCCGCGGCTGGGGGGCGCCGCCCGTGAGCGTTGAGGTCTCGAAGCGGATCCCGGTGGCGGGAGGGATGGGCGGCGGCTCGGCGGATGCCGCGGCGATGATGCGTCTGGCTCACGCCCTCGAGGCCATCCCGGGCGATGTGGTCGGCCAACTCGCAACACGGCTGGGCGCCGACGTCCCGAGCCAGATACAGCCCGGGCTGGCTGTGGGCACCGGCGCCGGCGACGCGGTGCAGCCGCGCGAGCGGCTGAGTGCGCACGCCCTGCTGACCATTCCACTTCCGCATCGCCTGTCAACCGCCGACGTGTACGCCGAGGCCGACCGCCTCGGCCTGCCGCGCTCGGAACAGGATCTTGAGCGAGCGGCAGCCGAGCTACTCGCTCAGCTTGACAGCGGTACCGAGCTCGCTTCGGACCTTTTGGTCAACGATCTCGAGCCAGCCGCCATCTCGCTCTGTCCGGCCATCGTTCAGGCGCTCCACGCCGCACGCGAAGCCGGCGCCGAGCAGGCTATGGTCTCCGGCTCTGGACCGACGGTCTTCGGCCTCTTCTGGGGTCGTGATGGACTGGAGCGAGCCACGGCCGCCGTCAGTGCGCTCGAGCAGCGCTTTCCGCGCGCATCGAGCGCGTTTCCAGTCGATGCCGAGTTCGGGCGTCCCTGGGTTGCGGCACAATCTCCGGAGCAGTCATGAGCAACACAACGATCACCTACCTGGTGGGGGCCTGCCTTGGGGTCTTCGGCCTCAGCGCCTTCTGCGCGCTGGTGCTGGCCCCCGCGATCAGCGCCTACAAGCGACCCGCGGAGCGCGTTGCGGTCGTCCTGCTGTCGCTGTACGTGCTGGCGGCGTTGGTGGGCATCGGCATCGTGATCGGCGGGCTCGTCGTGCTCGAGTGGCCTCGCCTGTTCTGAAGTGGCCGCCCACCACTGATGAATGAGATCAGCGACCGACCGACTCGCCCCGGCGCGAGCGGACCCGACCTCCGCGCACTGCAAGCCATCACGGACGCCGTCGAGGGCGGCGCGGGGCTGCCTGAGATCCTGCGCGCCTCGGCGCGTGCTCTCGACGCCAGCTTGATCCTGATCGACCGCTCGGGCGCGGTGCTGGCCGTTGCCGCCCGCTCGCCGGCGGACGAGCGCTCGCTGATGCGCGGCGGCGAGACCGTCCGGACCGTCGATCTGCGCGTCGCCGAAGCCCCCGTCGGTCAGCTGCGGATGCGCACGCGCGAAGCTGCGCCGGAGGAATCGCTGCTCAGGTTGGTGACGACGCTGATCGCCTCGGAGGTCGAGCGCGTCCGCGCCCCGGAGCGAGCTTCCGAGGAGGCGGCGACGAGCTTCCAGCGCGCCGTGCTGCGAGGTCGGATCGAGAGCCGCGATGATCTCCTGGCCCGTGGCAAGGAACTGGGCACCGACCTCGCTTCCGGCGGCAGTGTCCTGATCGTCCGGGCCCATCCCCGGACCCCGACCGAGGAGGATTGGCGCCCGCGGCTGCTGGCTATTGCGGGCCGAGGAGCGCGCTCAGTGGCGCCCGGATCAATCGCCGCGCCCAGCGAGGAAGACGCCGGCAAAGTCGTGATCCTCGTTCCGGAGGGCGATGGCGAGACCGGGCGGCGAGCGGCCTCGGCCGTGATGCGCGAGCTCGAATCCGGGCTGCCGGGCTTCGCATTCGCGCTGGGGCGTAGCCGTCATGCCGGCGATCCAGTGCTGCTACACCGCGCGCGAAACGAAGCGCTGCTGGCGGCGAACGTGGTCGAAGGAGCCCCGGAGCGCTCGGCGCTGGCATACGAGGAGAGCGGCACCTACCAGCTGTTGCTGCCGCACATGAACGACCCCGCCGAGCTCCAGCGCTTCTACGACGAGACAGTCCGGCCGTTGTGCGCGTACGACGAGCAGTACGAGACTGATCTGCTGGGAACGCTTTCGACGTTCCTGGAATGCGACGCCAACGTGAATGCCACCGCCTCGCGCCTGATCACCCACCGCCACACGATCCGCTACCGGTTCGAGCGCGTGCGCGAGCTGACCGGCCTCGACGTTTCCTCAACCGATGGACGCGAGAAGCTCTCGCTTGGTCTGAAGGCCATGCGCGTTCTCGGCATCGCCGCCCCGCGCGGCCCTGCCACGGAGCCGGGAGCCGAGGGCGGCCGCGTGCCGCGCTAGCTGTAGCCTCGCCGCCCGTTTGCCCGATCTGTTGCCCCCCGCCTCCGGGCTTGACGGTCTGTAACCGAGAGATTTAGGGTAACCCGTCCAGAGGGAAGTAGCCGTACCGCGCCACGCGGCGTCGGTTCGCTTGGCGCGAGTGAGCTGAAACTACTCACTCGGGAGGAGAGCGATGTACAAGCAGGTCCTCGACCCAGTGTCCCACTCTTTGGGGCTGACGTCGATCTTCGCCGTCCTGCCCCTGCTGACCCTTTTCATCCTGCTGGGGGTGGTCCGGCTGAAGGCCCAGTGGGCCTCGCTGGCGGCGCTTGTGGTGGCCTTGATCGTGGCGATCGTGGTCTACAGCATGCCGGCCGGCCAGAGTTTCGACGCCGCGGCCGAGGGAGCGGCGTTCGGCTTCTTCCCGATCATGTGGATCGTCATCAACGCCCTGTGGATCTACAACCTGACGGTGGAGACCGGGCATTTCGCGGTACTGCGGCGATCGTTCAGCGGTGTCTCCGACGACATACGCGTGCAGGTGGTGATGATCGCCTTCTGTTTCGGCGCCCTGCTCGAGGCCCTGGCGGGATTCGGGACACCGGTGGCGATCTGCGGCGTGATGCTGGTGGCGCTGGGGCTCTCGCCGCTGAGGGCCGCGGGCGTGGCGCTGGTCGCGGACACCGCCCCGGTGGCGTTCGGGGCGATCGCCATCCCGATCACCACGCTGGCGCAGGTCACCGATTTGCCCAAGCACATGCTGAGCCAGATGGTCGGTCGCCAGTGCCCGCTGCTCGCCGTGCTGGTGCCGTTCGTGCTGGTGTTCATTGTCGGCGGCCGTCGCGGCCTGCGCGAGGTCTGGCCCGCCGCCCTGACCGCGGGCGTGACGTTCGCGGTGGTGCAGTTCGCGACCTCGAACTACATCTCGCCTGAGCTGACGGACATATTCGCCTCGCTGAGCTCGGCGGCGGCGCTGTTCGCGTTGATGCAGGTCTGGTCGCCGGCCGCGCCCGAAGCCCCGGCCGGCGTGGCCCGTCCCTCGATCGCCGGCGCCGCGCAGCACGATGCCGCGCTGGAGCGCCGCAAGGCCGCCGACGAGGGCCGACCGATCCCGCGGATGGACACGATCATGGCGTTCGCCCCCTACATCATCGTGTGTCTGGTGCTCGGCATCTGCAGCATCGCCAGCATCACCGACCAGCTGGACAAAGCCACCAACGCGTCCAGCTGGCCGGGGCTCCACGTCCTGAATGCGAAGGGCAAGGCGCCGACCAGCGAGATCTTCAAGCTGAACTGGCTGACGGCCGCCGGGACCCAGCTGCTGGTGGCCGGCATCCTGAGCGCCGCCGTGCTCCGCGTCGGACCGGTCCGCGCCGTCGCCTCGTACCTGCGGACCCTTAGGAACCTGGTCTGGCCGATCGTCACGGTCTGCTCGGTGCTGGCGCTGGCCTATGTGATGAACCTCTCGGGCCAGACGATCACCCTCGGAACCTGGGCCGCGGGCGCAGGCTCGTTCTTCGCCTTCCTCTCGCCGATTATCGGGTGGTTCGGCACCGCCGTTACGGGCTCTGACACCTCCACCAACTCGCTGTTCGGAGCCCTGCAGGTGACTGCCGCAAAGCATGCCCAGCTATCGCCCGTGCTGCTGGCCGGTGCCAACAGTTCGGGCGGCGTGCTGGCCAAGATGATCTCCCCCCAGAACCTGGCCATCGGCGCTGCCGCTGTCGGCCTGGGGGGAAAGGAGGGCGACATCTTCCGCACAGTGATCGGCTGGAGCATCGTCCTGATTCTGTTGATGGCCGTACTGGTGCTGCTTCAGTCGAGCGGCGCTCTGTCCTGGATGGTGCCCTAGATTCCAGTGCTGCCCCGGGCGCTCGTGTTCGACGTCTTCGGGACGCTCGTCGACTGGCGCACGAACATCGCGAAGGCGTTCGCGGCGTGCGGGGTTCCCGGCGATCCACAGGAGCTCGCAGATGGCTGGCGAGCCCGGTATGCCCCGATCCTGATGGAGGTGAATCAGGGGTCGCGAGACTGGGCCAACTTCGATGAGCTGCACCTGGCGACGCTTGACGATCTGCTGGGGGAGCAGGGCGTCGATCTCCCGTCGGAGATCAAGCGGCGACTTGTCGCGGCCTGGCACCGGCTCGAGCCCTGGCCCGACTCGCCGACGGGTCTCGAGGTGCTGCGGCGCGAGCACGTCACCGCGACGCTTTCGAACGGGCACATCGCGCTGCTGGTGGACCTTGCCCGCTACGGCCAGCTGCGCTTCGACACGCTGATCTCGGCGGAGCTGGCCGGCGTCTACAAGCCGGCGGCCGATGTCTACCTGATGGCGGCCCGGTTGTTGGCCGTCGACCCGCAGGAGCTGATGCTGGTCGCTGCTCATCCGTGGGACTTGAAGGGCGCCCGCGCGGCGGGGCTGATGACCGCGTTCATCGACCGCCCGCTCGAATACGGACCGGGCTCGCCCCCGCGCGAGGACCCAGACGCCGACGAGTCCGTATCCAGCCTCGACGAGCTCGCAGGACGGCTGGGGCGCTAGCTCTTAGGGGCGGCGCTCGGCCTCAGCGAGCGCCGCCTGCACGCTTCGGGCCGTGAGCTCGCCGGCCACCTCGAGCGGCTCCGTCGAACGCAGGGCACGGGCCAGCACGAACGCCCCCTCGAGCGCGGCCAGCATGCCAATCGTCAGCTCCCGCGCCTTCTCCTCGCTCAGCCCCGCCTCGCTGTGACGGGCTGCACCGGCCGCAATCCAGCGCTCGAACACGTCCGCACAGGCCAGGCGCATCGTCTCGCTGGCGCTCGAGACTTCGAGCGCGACGGTGGCGATGGGACAGGCGTCGAGGTAATCGGTCTCGCGCAGGTGCTCGGCGGCGCCGTCAAAGAACGCTCGCACGCCGCTGAGCAGGTCCGGCGCTGGATCGAACACCGCCGGGATCAGCAGCTCATACAGGGCGCCTGAGGCGCGGATTGCCTCGGCGCCCAGCTCCTCCTTGCCGCCGGGGAAGAAGTGATAGAGCGAGCCGAATGGCGCCTTTGCGGACTTCACGATCTGCTTGACGCCGGTGCCGTTATAGCCCTGCCGGCGAAACAGCTCCGCGCTGGTCTCGACGATTCGCTCGCGTGTGCCTGACATGCCCTGGCCGGCCTTGCTTGACACGCCTGTAGTCTATCGCTAGAGCGATCAATCTAGTCGCCCAGACGAATGCATCGCCCACGCCCCACAGCCCTGCACGCCGCCGGCCTGATGACGCCGCTCGCGGCGATGTTCTCCAAGCTGGCGCTCGAGCGCCAGGCGGGCCTCCGCGCCCGCCGGCTCCGCGAAGCCGCGACCGACAAGCTCAGGCAACGGCGACGTCCGACTCGACAGAGGATGAGGGCCCTGACGGTCGGGCCGGGAGGCAAGTTCGCGTTCAAGGACGTGCCCGCGCCGCCACCACCCGGTCCGGACGGCGCGGTCGTCCACCCGGTCGCCGTCGCTACCTGCGATCTGGATCGGCCAATGGCGCTCGGCGCCACACCGTTTCTGCTGCCGTTGCACTTCGGACACGAATGCGTCGCCGAGGTGATCTCAGTCGGGGACCGGGTCACGACCTTCAAGGCTGGCGACCGCGTTGTGGTCCCCTACCAGATCAGCTGTGGCGGCTGCCGGCCCTGCTACAGCGGGCACCACGGCAACTGCCTGAGCGTTCCGCCGGTGTCGATGTACGGGTTCGGGGTGGGTGGCGGGCACTGGGGTGGGGCGGTCTCGGACCAGCTTGCGGTGCCCTACGCCGACTCGATGCTGGTGGCGCTGCCGCCCCAGATCGAGCCGGCGGCGGCCGCGAGCGTCGCCGACAACGTCGTCGCCGGCTATCGCCACACAGCGCCGTACATCGAGGACCTGCTGGCGCGCGAGCCCGACGGCGAGATCCTGATCGTCTCCGCCCTGTCGCGTCGTCCGGTGCTCAGCGCGAGCGTGCCGCTGTACGCCGGTCTCATCGCACAAGCGCTGGGCGCTGACAGGGTTCATGTGGTCGACAGCCGCGAGCACGTGCGGGGTCATGCCCGCGAGCTCGGCCTTGAGACCCACGCGCCCTCGGCTGTTCGCCGCCTGGGTCTGTTCCCGCTCGTGGTCGACGCCTCAGGCAGCCCGGCAGGGTTGCGCGCCGCGCTTCGCCACACCGCCCCCGACGGGGTGTGCTCCGGTCTCGGGGGCCTTCACCGCAATGCACGAGTTCCCGTCGGCGTGATGTTCGGCCGCAATGTCAGCTGTCACGTGCTGCGTCACCACGCCCGGCCGCTGATCCCGCGCGTGCTGGAGCTGATGCAGGAAGGCAAGCTCGCCCCGGAGCGGGTCACGACCCATGTGGCGCCGATCGACGACGCGCCCCGCGCGATCTCCGAGCACGTGCTGGGCGACGCGACTAAGACCGTGCTGGTGGAGTGAGGTCCGCTCGCTCGGCAACCAGTTCATCCGCTCGGCGCTTGGACTTCTCGGGTATCAGCTTGGAAAGCGTCGAGCGATGGTTGGCGACCCAGCGGTAGGCTCGCTCGGTCAAGGCCGGGGCGGCGTCGAGCAACTCGGCTGGGATTCGCCCGCCGGGCAGCTGGCGAAGCAGCGGCGGGGCGGCGGCGCCGGCCGACTGCCGCTCGCCGTCGGGCGCCACCAGATGCCAGGAGCTCATCCGCTGCTCCGGCGTGAGGTCTGACAGCAGCGCGTCGGCCTCCGGCGTGGCCAGCTTCAGCGGTCTAACGGCGCCCCGGCTATCGGCGCGCAGAACCCAGCTCAGCGACCAACGGCAGAAGCCGCAGTCCGCGTCGTAGAGCAAGATCCACTCAGTAGGATCGCGCGCGATGTCGGTGGGCATCATCACGGGGTCAGGTACATACGCACTTCCCGCGTTCGAGGATCCGGAAGCGGTGTCGGTGAGGACGCCTTTCGGCGAGGCGACGGTCACGCGCGGGCGCTACGCGGGTGTCGAGGCCCTGCACGTCTCACGCCATGGCGCCGGCCACGTACGGCTCTCTAATCACGTCACCCATCGCGCCAACGTCTGGGCGCTTGGAGAGCTAGGAGCGTCTGTGGTCATCGCCTGTACCGCTTGCGGCGCGGTCGACCCGTCGATCGAGCTCGGCTCGCTGATCGTGTTCGACGACCTGCATTTCATATCGAACCGCTTACCGGACGGATCGCTGTGTACGTTCTTCGAGCGACCCGGCGACTCGCAGCGGGGGCATTGGATCCTCCACGGGGGCCCGTTCTCGCCGGCGCTGCGCACCGCGCTCCTACAGGCCGCAGAAGCGGCCGGCGAGCCGGCCCGCGACGGCGGCGTCTACGGCCACGTCGACGGCCCGCGATTCAACACTCCCGCCGAGATCGCGCAACTGGCGAGCTGTGGCGTGGTGGCCGTGAGCCAGACCGGTGGCCCGGAGACCGTGCTGTGCGGAGAGCTCGAGCTCCCCTACGCCCTGATCGGCTACGCCACCGATTACGCCAACGAGGTCAAGCCAGGCGAACCGACGCCCGTGGAGACGCTGTTCGAGCTGATGGGTCGCAGTACGGCGGTCTTTGCCGACGTGCTTCGCGGCGCGCTGCCCGCGGTGGCAGGCGCGCGCCCGTCCGCGGCCGGCATCGTGTACCGCTTCGAGCAGTGAGCGCAACGGCCGAGCCCGCTGTCCTGATCATGGCCCGGGCCCCGCGCCCAGGCGGCGTGCGGCGGGCGCTCGAGCCGCTGCTGGGCGCCGAGCGTTGCGTGGCGCTCCAGGCCGCGCTGATCGTGCAAACCACTGCGTGGGCGCTCAGGGTCGCCCCTCGTAGTGTGTTCGTGGCGCTCGAGCCCCCCGATGCGCTGGCCGAGCTCAGGCGGCTGATCGGCCCGGATACGTCGCTGTTCCCACAAAACGGAGATGGCATCGCCGCGCGGCTGGCCGACGCCGCGGCCCGGGTCTTCACGCACCACGAGGGCCCGCTGCTGATCGTCTGGCCCGACCTGCCGCGCATGCGCCCCGACCACGCCGAGGCGGCGCTCGGCGACATCGCCGCCGGCTGCGATGTGGTGCTCGGCCCGGCGATTGGCGGTGGGTTCTACCTGATCGCCATCGACCGGCCACTACCCGGGTTGTTCGCGCTGCCCGAGGACGCCTGGCGCAGCCCGGATGTGATGACCATGGGGCTGGCCGCTGCACGCGAGGCCGGTCTCGAGCTCGGCCTGCTCCGGACCGAGCGCGCGCTGCACCGACCGGCCGACGTCCGCGCCGCCCTGGCGGATCCGCTGCTCCCGGAGGAGCTTGGGAAGGTGCTCGGTCGGGGGTGAGGTAAGCCGGGGGCTATTGGATAACGTGGCGAACTGACGCTGGCGCCTTCGCCCGGATCAAGCCGGGCGCGGCGCTTCCTTTTCCCGAAGTGGGGAGTGGTGTAACGGCAGCCCGCCGGCCTTTGGAGCCGTGAGGTTCCGGTTCGAATCCGGACTCCCCAGCTGATCGCAGGGACTGGTCACCCCGAGGGTCCGCAACGCGCGGGAGCATGGATGAAAAGCGACGGCATGTGAGACGTTTTTTGACCACCCTGTCGAATTCCTCGCTTTCCGTTCGTCCTATGGGCGACGATGTCCACGAAGCGACCGGAGCCGGCAGCGCAGGGCCCCGGAACCGCATCGCAAAGGAGGAAGCGATGAAGTACATGCTCTTTATTCATCAGGGCTCGACGCCCACGCCGCGCGACCCGGAGGCCTGGGCCAAGCTCTCGCAGGAGGAGCAGCGGGCGGTGTTCGCCGACTATCAGGCGATCAACCAGACCCCGGGGGTCACCCCCGGAGAGCAGATGCAATCCCCTGAAGCCGCCACCACGGTCCAGGTCAAGGACGGCAAGACGCTCACCACCGACGGCCCGTTCGTGGAGATGAAGGAGGCCGTCGGCGGCTACCTCTTCTATGAGGCCGACGACCTCGACGCGGCGATCGAACTCGCCGCGCGAATCCCGGCGGCCCGGATGGGCGGCGCGATCGAGGTTCGGCCGATCCAGAACTACGACCCGTCGTGGAGCCGGTAGTCACAGTCGAGCAGGTCTTCCGCGAGGAGTGGGGTCGCGTCCTCTCCGCACTGATCGGCTTTCTCGGCGACTTCGACCTCGCCGAGGAGGCCGCTCAGGAGGCGTTCGCGGTCGCCGCGGAGCGCTGGCCCCGCGACGGAGTGCCGGAAAGGCCCGGGGCCTGGCTTTACGTCACGGCGCGCGGGAAAGCGATCGACCGCATCCGGCGCGAGCGCACGCTCGGGCAGAAAACGCGCCTGCTCGAGGTGCCCGAGGCCGCGGAGGACGTAATGGAGACTGACACGTTCAAAGACGAGCGTTTGGAGCTGGTCTTTACCTGCTGCCATCCGGCGCTGTCGCTCGACGCGCAGGTGGCGCTGACACTGCGGACGCTGGGAGGGCTCAGCACCGAGCAGATCGCCGCAGCGTTCCTTGTCCCAGACAAGACGATGGCCCAGCGGCTGGTCAGGGCCAAGCGCAAGATCAAGACCGCAGGCATCCCGTTTCGCGTCCCGGCCCCGCACCTGCTTCCAGATCGGCTGGCGGCGGTGCTGGCCGTTGTCTATCTGATCTTCAACGAAGGCTACGGCGGCCGCGAGGAGCTGGCCCGGGAGGCGCTGCGGCTCGGCGCCGCGCTCGTGGAATTGATGCCCGATGAGCCTGAGGTGGCGGGGCTTCAGGCATTGATGCTGTTGCTCCATGCCCGCCGGCACGCCCGGTTCAAGGACGGAGAGCTTGTGCTGCTGGCCGATCAGGACATCGGCCTGTACGACCGCCGGCAGCTCGAAGCTGGGCGGCTGCTGCTGGACCGTGCGCTCGCCCTCCGCGGTCGCGGGCCATATGTGCTCCAGGCGGCGATCGCCTCGCTCCACGCCGAGGAGCCTCGCGACTGGCACCAGATCTCGGCGCTCTACGGCGAGCTGTCGCGGCTCACCGACTCGCCGGTGGTGGAGCTCAACCGGGCGATCGCCATTGCCGAGCACCAGGGGCCGGCCGCCGGCCTGGAGCTGATCGATCGGCTCGACCTTCGACGATTTTCGCTACCTGCACTCTTCGCGGGCGGAGCTGCTACGCAGGCTGGGTTGCGCGGACGAAGCTCGGGCCGCATACCAGCGTGCGCTGGCGCTCATCAGCGACGACGCCGAGCGGCGCCTGATCGAGCGCCGGCTGGCCGAACTGCCCTGATGGACGCGCGCGCCGAGCGCCCGCCGGCCCGAGCGGTCGGCGAGCCGGTCCAGGTGGCACTCGGCTTCCGGCCGCCGCTCGATACCGCCGGCCTGCTTGAGTTCTTCGCCCGCCGGGCTGTGAGCGGCGTCGAGGAGCGGATGCCCGGCGGCTACCGGCGAAGCCTGCGGCTGGCGCACGGCTCGGGGGTCGTCGAGCTGACGCCGGCCGAGGACCGCATCGATGCCCGCTACTGGCTCGATGACAACAGGGACCGTTCGGAGGCTGTGGCCCGCTCGCGGGCGATGCTCGACCTCGACGTCGATCCCCGCGATGTCCTGAGCGCACTCGGTGACGACGAGCTGATCGGGCCGCTCATCCGCGTCCGGCCCGGCCTGCGAGTGCCCGGCAACCCCGACCCGCACGAGCTGGCGGTGCGAGCGGTGCTGGGTCAGCAGGTGTCCGTGACCGGAGCGGCCACGCTCGCTGGACGACTGGTGGCCGCCTACGGCGAGCGGCTGGACCAACCGGTGGGCGGAGTAACGCAGCTATTCCCGCGCGCGGCGGCACTGGCGAACGCCGATCCCAGCGCGCTGACGATGCCTGCCGGGCGCAAGCGGGCGCTCCAGGCGCTAGGCGCGGCTTTGGCAGACGGACAGCTGGTTCTCAGCCCGGCCGCCGACCGGGCCACAACCCACGCAAGGCTACTCGCGCTTCCGGGCATCGGCCCATGGACCGCCGAGTACATCGCCATGCGCGCACTTCGCGACCCCGACGCGTTCCCAGCGAGCGACCTCGGCCTGCGCCGGTCGCTGGCGGCCCTCGGGTATGACGCGCGCCTGGGAGGCATCATCAAGCTGGCCGAGCGTTGGCGGCCGTACCGCGCGTATGCGTTTCAGGCTCTCCTGGCGGCTACGATCCCCGCGTGAACGCGCCCGTGGTCGTGATCATCGCAGCGGGGGAGGGCACGCGCATGCGCTCCAGCGTGCCCAAGCTCTTGCACCCGCTGTGCGGTCGGCCGATCCTGGCCTGGCCCCTGGCCGCCGCCCGCGCGAGCGGTGCCGGCCAGATCGTGGTCGTGGACGGCCCTGAGCGCCGGCTCGAGCCCTCGCTGGACGGCGAAGTGGCCATCGCCGTGCAGGAGCGTCCTCGGGGGACGGCGGATGCGGTTTTGGCCGCCGCAGATCACATCGACAGCCAGGCCACGGTGATCGTTTTGAACGGCGACGCGCCGCTGATCAGCGCCCAGACCATCGAGGGGCTGGCCCAGGCTCACGCCAGCTCCGGGGCCGCGGCCACGATCGCCACCACCGTGCTCGACGATCCGACCGGCTACGGCCGCGTGATCCGCGCGCCTGACGGCACCGTCGACCGGATCGTGGAGACCAAGGTGCCGGGCGACGCCTCAGAGCTCGAGTTGCGGGTCCGCGAGGTCAACACCGGCCTCTACGCATTCGACGGGGGCGAACTACTCCAAGCGCTCAGCCGAGTCAGCACCGGCAACGCCCAGGGCGAGTTCTATCTGCCTGACGTACTTCCGCTGATCCGCACCCACGAGCGCTCAGTCGTGGCCTACGAGCTGACCGATCCGCTCGAGACGCTGGGCGTCAACCACCGCCTGGATCTGGCGCGCGTGCGGGCCGTGGCCCAGGACCGCATCCACCAGCGCCACCTGCTGGCCGGCGTGACGATCGTCGATCCTCGGACCACGGTCATCGACGCCGACGTTGAGATCGGGGCGGATGCCGCAATCGCCCCATTCACGAGCCTCCATGGCGCCACCAGTGTCGGCGCATCCGCCGTGGTCGGGCCGCTATCAACCCTGACCGACGCCCGGGTTGGCGATTGGGCTCGCGTCGTGCATTCCTACGTCGATGGCGCCGAGATCGGCGCTCGCGTGAGCGTCGGGCCGTTTGCGTACCTGCGTCCGGGAACAGTGCTGCGCGAGGGGTCGAAGGCCGGAACGTTCGTGGAAATCAAGAACTCCGACGTCGGCGAGGGCGCCAAGGTGCCGCACCTCTCCTACATCGGCGACGCCGATATCGGCGAGCGGACCAATATCGGTGCGGGCACGATCACCGCCAACTACGACGGGACACACAAGAACCGCACCACGATCGGAGCCGAGGCTTTCGTCGGCGTCGACAACGCGCTGATCGCGCCGGTGTCGATCGGCGACGACTCCTACACCGCGGCCGGCTCGGTGATCACCGACGATGTGCCGACCGGGGCGCTGGGAGTGGCCCGCGCCCGCCAGAGCAATGTCGAGGGCTATATGGAGCGGCGCCGGCAGCGCGACTCGGAGTCGAAGCCGGATGACTGACCGGACCCCGGCGTACACTCGCTGCCGATGAGCCTGTTGCAGGAGCAGACCGCACCGGTCGACCTGCAGGTCGAGTACGGCAAGCGTCTGATGCTCGTCGCCGGACGGGCAAATCCAGAGCTCGCCGACCGGATCGCGGAGAAGCTGGGTGTCGGGCTGGCGCCGATGACCCATAAGACCTTCTCCAACGGCGAGGTCTACTGCCGTTTCGATGACTCCGTCCGGGGCGCCGACGTGTTCATCGTCCAGCCCACCTGCGAGAACCAGGCGGCCGGGCTGAGCGCCAACGATGCGCTGATGGAGCTGCTGATGATGGTCGACGCTGCGGTTGGCGGCTCGGCGCACCGCGTGATCGCCGTCACCCCCTGGTACGGCTACTCACGCCAGGACAAGAAATCGGCGCCGCGCGAGCCGATCAGCGCCCGTCTGGTGGCCCGGATGCTCGAGTCCTCGGGCATCGATCGCATCCTGACGATGGACCTGCACTCGGGGCAGATCCAGGGGTTCTTCCAGAAGCCGTGTGACCACATGACGGCGCTCTTCATGCTCACGCAGTACTTCGCCGACCTGGCGCTCGAGGACCTGGTGGTGGTGGCGCCGGACGCCGGCCGAGTCAAGCTCAACAAGAAGTTTGCCGCCGAGATCGGCGCCGACCTGGCGATCCTCAACAAGGAGCGCCCGGCGCAGCAGGTTGCCGAGATCGGCTATGTGATCGGCGACGTGGAGGGCAAGACGGCCGTGCTGGTGGACGACATCATCGACACCGCCGGGACGCTCAAGGCCGCAGCCCAGGCCGTCCACGACGCCGGCGCCCGTCGCGTGTACGCCGCCGCCACCCACGGCGTGTTCTCGGGCAACGCCTGGGAAAACCTGGGCGCCGCGCGCCTGGAGCAGATAGTCGTGACGGACACGATCCCGCTGCCGGCGGGCGCCCCGGACAACGTGCGCGTGCTGCCCTGCGCCGATCTCTTGACGAACTCGATCCGCCAGATCTTCACCGACGGCTCGGTAAGCCAGGTGTTCGGCGGCGAGAATCAGCTGTTCTGAGCGCGTCCGGGGGCTGACCGCTGGGCGAGCGTGACAACCCCTTCCTGGGTGCCAAGCCGGGTGACCCGAGCGCGGCCCATCAAGGCGAGGCCGGAAGCCGAGCGGGTCGCAAGCTCGCGCAGAGCGAGCGTGCGGTCGAGCTGATGGAGCTGCTCGGATTGAGCGAGGAAGAGCTCTGTCAGGTCGTGGACGTCGATCCGCTGACGTTGCTCTCTGGTCAGCTCGAGCACCGCACTGAGCTGCCGATCCTGCTCGACTTGCTGGCCGATGCCCGCGAGCGGGCGGGGACAGCGGTATTGCGCCGCTGGGTCAGGGCCAGCGGTCCACGCGGCCGCCCGATCGACATGCTCTCGCGGCGGGACTTCGCCGCTTTTGAGGACGCGCTGTCGGACCTTGCCGAGCGCGGCTTCGTCATCGGAGGCGGGCAGGGACGCGGCGGCGCCTGAGCCGGCGAGCTCTGGCCGCCGCGGCGCGCGGCGCTGGGACCGGCTACTCCTCGTCCCGTCGCTTGGCGTGCTCTTCGCCCGGCCAGACGCCCGTCAGGTAGTGGAACGAGCGCGCGCTGGCGCGGTCGGCGACGGCCTTGGCCCCGGCGAGCGTCGCGGCCTCGAGTGCGGCGGCGCCCACGACCTTTCTCACCGGCGCCTCCCGCGTAGTTCCAGCAGGCGGCTCAGCGTCGTCGAGCTTGGACCACAGCGCGCGGAAGATGCTCTGCCCCACCTTCGCCGCGATAACCCCGGCGATGATCGCCAGCGGCTTGTAGAGGATCTTCATCTGTGCAGCCTACCCGTCTATGCGACGGAAGCCACGCGCGTATCGGTGCGGATCGCGCTTGTCACTGGCCTATCGCCGCTGCCTCTGGATAAATACTGTAAGCGCGAATGGCTGACGAGGATCGAAAGGGCGACGAACGCACGGGGGAAGATCTGCTGCGTCGGGCGCTGCTCGACGAGTCCTCGTCAGTGGCGGTTTCGCTGAAGGTGGGTGGCCTGCCGGTAAGCGACGCTCTGACCGTCATCTTCCACGGCCGCCGGGACCTTGGAACTCTCCAAACCTATGTCGCATACGGAAGCATGGGCGCAGGGACGCGCGTCGCTGGCAGCGAGCTGCTGCGGGTGCCGTGTGACCTGGACCTGGCGGACGCAGGCGACCGAGACGAGGCCGAGCGTCTTTACGCGGAACAGGCGAGTGCGCTTCGCGATGCGTTGCTTAGCGCGGACACCGTGCTCGACGTGTGGCGCGAACCGCTCGACGAGCTGAGCGAAGGACAACTCACGGTCGATCACTCGGTGGAGCTGTCGGTGAAACTCCCCGCGCCCCGCCTGCTGCCGACGGCGCTCGTAGCGCCGGACCGCCAGCTGGTCGTCACGCCGGTCTGCGGCGCCAGGACACTGGCCGAGGGCCGGCCGCCGATAGGCATCGCATGCGCTCAACCCGATCTGACGCGGGTATATCCCCTCGCCGATGACCCCGGGCGGTGCGTGGAGGACTTTCTTGAGCTCGCCGCTCACCATGCCGAGATCCTCGCCAAGCGCCTGGCCCACCAGGAGGCGTCGGTGGAGCGCTTTCTGGAGATCTCCGACGGGGGTTAGTGCCTGACTCGGGGCACTAGCCTCAGGCTGGGTGAGGCGCCGCCATCTGATCGCCCTAATAGTTCTGGGAGCGTTGCTGTTCGTGGTGATCAGCGCGCTGCTTGCCCGAGTCTTCAGCGCCAACGGCGCCGAGCAGTCGGCGATAACGGCGCTGGTCAAGGCCGAGGCAGCCGGTGATGCGCAAGCGATGGCGCTCAAGATCGACCGCTGCTCGCAGCAGGCGTCGTGCCGAAGCAGGGTGGCCACGAACGCCGCGGCCCTGAAGCGGTCTGGCACCGTATCGATCATCCAGCTTCAGCCCTCAACCAGCTTCTCCCTTGGACCCAAGGTGGGGACCGCCCGGGTGGCCTGGAGCGCTGGCGGATCGCTGCCGATCGTTCAATGCGTGCGCGTGCGTCGCTCGGGCAATGTGCTCAGCGGGCTGCGAGTGCATCTGCTCGAGATCAGCCTGAGGATCAAGTCGGACAGCACCTGCCCGCGCACGTACTGAGGGCGTGCGAGTGCACGGGTGGGTCGAACCTTCTGGCTAGCGCGGAGTGCGCACCGGGGTGCGCTCAGGCTCGCGCGCGGGCCGGCGCTCGGGCCGGGGCAGGCTGTCTGCGAGCCTGCGCTCGTCGCGCAGGCGGACGGCGGCCGGCGCCGCGTCCGGCAGCGGGACGCCGCCCCACGGCCGATCGGAGGGCTCCGGCGGACGCTGCGGCTTGTTGCCCCAGCCGTCGTCTGAGCCCCGATCCGTCTGGCCTCGCGGCTCCTCTGAGCCCTGACGGAAGGCCAGGATAAGCAAGACCGCCACGCACGCCAGACCCAGCAGATGCATGCCGGCGATCATCAGCAGCAACTGGTACTCCCCCGACATATGTAAAGGGTACCGCGCGCGAGCGGCCGCTACCATCGATCGCCGCCATGGCCACCGCCACCAGCACGCTGTCGGTCACCAGCCGTGAGCCCTCTGGTTCACGCGCCGCTCGGCGCCTGCGCCGTGAGGGCGGCGTGCCGGGAGTGGTCTACGGCGGCGGCCAAGAGCCGATCACTTTCCACGTCGACGCGCGCGTCCTTCGCCAGGTGCTGGCGCACGCCGGCGCCGTCCTCGACCTCAGCATCGACGGCCAGGACTCGACCCCGGTGGTCGTCAAGGAGCTCTCCCGCCACCCGGTGGGCGGCGACGCCCTGCACGTGGATCTGCTGCGGGTCCGGCTCGACCAGCCGATTCAGGCCACTGTCGTCCTCGAGCTCACCGGCGCGGAGGACGCCCCGGGTGTGAAGGAGGGCGGCGTGCTCGAGCACGTGACACGCGAGCTGACGATCGAGGCGCTTCCGAACGACATCCCGGATTCACTCGAGCACGGCGTCTCGGAGATGCAGATCGGCGATACGGTGACCCTGGCGGAGCTCAGACCGCCGGCGAACGTCAAGTTGGTCGGTGACGAGGAGACGGTCATCGCCACACTCACTCCGCCTCGGCTACAGGTGGAGGAGGAGCCGGAGATCGAGGAGGAGACGGAGCTCGTTGGCGAGGCCGAGGAGGCACCCGAGGGCGAGACGCCCGAGCAGCCCGAGGGCGGCGGCGAGCAGGAATCGGAGTCCGGCGGCGAGTAGGGCCTAGCCGCCGTGCGCTTCGGGGGCGGTGCTCCCGCCGACTGGCTGCTGGTCGGCCTGGGGAATCCCGGCGCCGAGTACGAACGGACCAGACACAACATCGGCTTTCAGGTGGCCTCGACGCTGGCCGGCCGCTGGCAGCTACCAAAGCCCAAATCGAAGTATCGGGGGCTGCTGAGCGAAGGGCGGACCGGTCCAGGGGGTCCGCGGGTGGCGATCCTCTGGCCGCAGACCTTCATGAACGATGCCGGCCGCTCGGTGGGTCCGGCACGCGGGGCGCTGAAGGTGGAGCTCGAGCGGGTGCTCGTGATCCACGACGAGATCGACTTGCCGTTCGGAGAGACGCGCACCCGGGTCGGCGGCGGCCTGGCCGGACACAACGGCCTGAAATCGATCCGCCAGGCGCTCGGCTCGCCCGATTTTGCCCGCGTGCGGATCGGCGTCGGCCGCCCGGACACCACCGATCCCGAGCGTGTTGCGGCATACGTCCTAAGCCGCTTCGCCGAGCCGCCGGAAGAGGTGGCAGATCTCGTTGAGCGCGGGGCGGACGCGGCCGAGCGGGTCGTGCTGGGTTCCTAGACTCGAGTAGTGATGCTCGCGCCGCTGCTACGCCACGCCGAAGAGGACCCGCAGACCGCCGCCCTGGCCCGCGAGGGCGGGCATGCCTTCGTATCGCAGTCGCTGCGCGCTTACCTGGTGGCGGCGCTGCTCGATGAAACCCCGGCGAAGCCGGCGATCGTCGTGGCCGGGGATGACCGTGCCGCCCGCGACCTTGCTGCCGCGCTCAAGGCATGGCTCGAGCCGCGGCCCGTGCGGTTCTATCCGAGCCGCGGCGTAACTTACGAGTCTCACCTTGCCCCACCACCGCACCTGGTGGGGCTCCGTATAGCTGCGCTCGATTCGCTGTTGGGGGAGCTGGGTGCCGCGGGCGCGCCCGGCGTGTCCGACTCATCCGGCGTGTCCGACCCCCCCGACGCCCCGGTGGTCGTGGTCAGCGCCGTCGCTCTGTCCGAGAAGGTCCCCGATCCAGCGCTCCGGCCGCACGGTTTCAAGCTGACAAAGAGCGAGCTGATCGACCTTGAGGAGACCGCTCGCGATCTGGTGGCCGCCGGCTACGAGCGCGTGGAGCAGGTGGACGACCGCGGTCAGTTCGCGATCCGCGGGGGCCTGCTCGATCTCTACCCGGCGACTGAAGACCGGGCCGTGCGCGTGGAGCTGTTCGGCGATGAGATCGAGTCGCTCAGGTGGTTCTCGACATTTACCCGGCGCTCGCTGGAGGAGGCGGACGAGGTGGAGGTGGCACCCGCCGCCGAGCTGGACGAGGAGCACCGGGAGCTGGCCGAGATCGCAGCGCTCGAGGAGGCCGCCGATCGCCCCGACATCGCCGAGCTGCTGCCGGTTGGGAGCTTTCATCCGCTGCTCGAGCTGGTTCCGGACCAGGCAGAGGTACTGGTCGCCGGCGACGAAGACCTCGCTCCGGCGCTCCGCGACCACTGGCAGGACGTGACCGCTGCCTTCCACGACGAGGATGCCCACCAGCTGTACGTGGGCCCGGAGGAAATCGGCACCGCTCTGGAGCGCCGCGCGCGGGTGCGCCTGTCGAGCATCGACCAAGACCAGCGGTTCCAGTTTCGGGCTCAGAACGCAGACATCCAGGCCCGGGCGCTGCGTGACGCCGAGCCCGAGCTAGAGAAGCTGATCCGCTCCGGCTACCACACCGTCGTGGCCTTCCCGCGGCGAGGGGAGGGCGAACGGGCCGCGTACAACCTGGGTCGGCTCCGGGTCGACTGGCTGGACGGTCAGGCCGCAGGCGCTCCCTCCACGAGCGGGAATGACATGTCATTCCGCGACGGTGAAGATGGCCGAACGCGGAACCTGGCGTTTGCCCAGGCTCGCCTGCAGACCGGCTTCATCGCCCCTCAGTTCCACCTGGCCGTGATCCCCGAGCACCGGCTGTTCCGCCGCAGGCGGGCGCCCGACCGGCCGCAGCGCGAGCGTCGGCGTGGCGTGCTTCGCAGCTTCACCGAGTTGCGCAACGGCGACATCGTGGTCCACGAGGACCACGGGATCGCGCGGTTCGCCGGCTTCGATACGAAAACGGTCGCGGGAGTGACCCGCGACTATCTATATCTCGAATACGCCGGTTCTGACCGCGTGTTTGTGCCGGTCGACCAGCTGGCCAAGATCAGCCGGTACGTTGGCGCCGGCGGCGATCATCCGCCGCTGTCGAAGCTGGGCGGCAACCGCTGGGAGACGATCAAGTCCCGGGCTCGGCGCGCGGCCCAGGAGCTGGCGGGCGAGCTCTTGAATCTCTATGCGGAGCGCAAGCGGCGCGAGGGCTACGGGTTCGATCCCGACAGCGACTGGCAGCGCGAGTTCGAGGAGGCCTTCCCCTATTCCGAGACGCCCGACCAGCGCGATGCGATCGAGTTCGTCAAGGCCGACATGGAGGCGCCGCGGCCGATGGACCGCTTGATCTGCGGCGACGTCGGCTATGGCAAGACCGAGGTGGCGCTGAGGGCGGCATTCAAGGCGGTCCAGGACGGCAAGCAGGTGATGATGCTGGTGCCCACCACGATCCTGGCCCAGCAGCACTTCGGCACGTTCTCTGAGCGGCTGAAGGACTATCCGGTGACCGTGGAGCATGTGTCGCGGTTTCGCCCGGCGGCCGAGCAGCGGGCGGCGGTCAAGCGGTTCTCAGAAGGCAAGATCGACATCCTGATCGGCACGCACCGCTTGCTGTCCCGCGACGTGCGCGCCAAGGACCTCGGTTTGCTGATCGTCGACGAGGAGCAGCGCTTCGGCGTAAAGCAGAAGGAGCTCTTGCGCCAGCTGAAGCTCCGGGTCGACGTGATCTCGATGAGCGCCACGCCGATCCCGCGAACGTTGCAGATGTCGCTGGCGGGCGTACGCGACATCAGCGTGATCGAGACCCCGCCAGAGGGGAGGCGGCCCGTCAAGACTTACGTCGGCGAGTACGACGAAGAGCTTGTCCGCCGGGCGCTGGTTCGCGAGCGGATGCGGGGCGGTCAGGCGTTCTTCCTCCACAACCGGGTGGAGACCATCGATGAGACCGCCGAGCGCCTGCGCGGGCTGTTGCCGGACATGCGCTTCGAGGTGGCGCACGGGCAGATGGACGAACGCACGCTCGAGCGGCGCATGCTGCGCTTCCTGCGGGGCGACGCCGACGTCCTCGTCTGTACGAGCATCATCGAATCCGGCATCGACATCCCCCAGGCCAACACGCTGATCGTGGAGCGCGCAGACACGTTCGGGCTGGCCCAGCTGTACCAGATCCGCGGACGAGTGGGGCGCTCCCGCGAGCGGGCCTATGCCTATCTGCTCTATCCGAGCGCGGCGGCGCTGACGCCCGACGCTGCACAGCGGCTTAGCGCACTGTCGGACTACACGGAGCTCGGCGCCGGCTTCAAGATCGCAATGCGCGACCTCGAGATCCGCGGCGCCGGCAACCTGCTGGGCGATGAACAGTCAGGCCACGTGGCCGCGCTGGGCTTCGAGCTCTACATGCAGATGCTGGATGAAGCGGTGGCGGCCGCCGAGGACGGCGCCTCGCCGGCGGAGGAATGGGAGCCGGTGCGCCTGGATGTCAATGTCGACGCCTACGTGCCGGCCGACTACATCGGCTACGAGCAGGCCAAGGTCGACGTGCACCGCCGGATAGCCGCGAGCCGAGAGGTTGCGGAGCTGATGGACCTGCGCCGGGAGCTCGAGGATCGCTTCGGCCCGCTGCCGGACGCGCTCCAGAACCTGATCCTGCTCCAGCAGGCCAGGATCAAGCTGGGGCAGGCCGGCGCCCGGGCCGTAACCTTCCGTGGCGGTCGGCTGGCGGTCACGCCGATCGAGCTCGACTCGGTACGGGCCAAGAAGGTCCGCGCCGAGATCCCCGAGGCCCTGTACGAGTCGGGGCGCTCGCAGCTCTCGGTCCGGGTGCCCGACGAGCCCGGTCAGCGCTTCCCGGCCGTCGTGCGAACGGCGGACGTGCTGCTGGCGGTGATGCGGGAGGCAGAGCAGGACCTGTCTGAGCAGGCGGCCTAGCGGGTAACCTCGGTGCCGCAGATGGCCCGCTACGAGGTAAACGGCAAGGTCGCGCTTGTCACCGGCGGCGCGCAGGGCATCGGCCTGGGCTCGGCCCGGGCACTCAAGGCGCGGGGGGCCAAGGTGGCGATTGTCGACCTGGACCCAGATTCCACCTCCGCCGCGGCTTCGCAGCTCGGGGCAGGCGATGCGGTTGGCATCGCCGCGGATGTGACCGACCGCGACGCGATCGCCGAGGCCGTCGAGCAGACCGTCGAGCGCTTCGGCGGTCTCGACATCGTGATGGCCAACGCCGGCATCGCCCCGACGGCGGCCACGACGCGAGCGATGTCGGCCGACGAGTTCGAGCGCGTGGTCGAGGTCGACCTGCTGGGCGTCTACCGCACGGTCCACGCCGCGTTCGACCAGCTGGTGCAGCGCCGGGGGCACGCAGTGCTCGTCTCATCGATCTATGCGTTCATGAACGGCATCCTGCTGTCGCCCTATGCCGTGGCTAAGGCGGGGGTCGAGCAGCTGGGGCGCGCGCTGCGGGTGGAACTGGCGTCGCACGGCGCGGGGGTGACCGTGGCCTACTTCGGCTTCGTCGACACCGACATGGTGCGCAAGGGGTTCGAGAGCGATCCACTCGGCCGCCGGGCGGAGGATCTGATCCCGAACGTCATCCGCAAGCGGATCACACCGGATGCGGCCGGCGAGGCCGTGGCCAGGGCGATCGAGCGACGCCGCCCGCGGGTGATCGCGCCTCGCTACTGGACCGCGATGTCCTTGCTCAGAGGACTAATCAACCCGGCGATGGACCTGTTCGCGGCCCGGGCGTCGAACGTACAGGAGGTGCTGCGCGAGGGCGACGTCGAGGGGCGCTCCGCTGCCATCCGCTGACGCCGTCGGCCGCTGCCCGCTGACGCGGTGATCCGCCGCGCGCGGAGTCTGAGCCGCGGCGCGCGCTGAGTCTGAGCCGCGGCGCGGGCGGGTCTGAGCCGCGGCGCGCGCTAAGTCTGAGCCGCGGCGCGCGCCGGGCGACGTCGCTACCATCCTGCCGCGACGATGAAGTTCAGGCGGTCGATCCTGGCGCTCTGCGCCTTTTTTGCGTTTGGCGGGCTCCTCTCCGCCTGCGGCTCCAACGTGCCGGGCGACTCGGTTGCCGACATGGCCGGCAATCCGATCACCACGCAGGCATTCAACCACTGGATGTACGTGACCGCCAAGCTCAGCCTGGCCCAGTCAGGATCGTCCGCGCCGGTTGTGGTCCCAAACGACCCGCCCGGGTTTCAGAACTGCATTCTCCAGGCGCGCCGAGAGATCTCCCAGGTCGCCACGCAGTCCAGCGCGACCCTGCGCAAGGACTGCAGCCAGTTGTTCGACTCGCTCAAGAGCCAGGCGCTGAGCCAGCTGATCACGGGCTACTGGTACCAGGCCGAGGCGGCCAAACAGCACATCAGCGTCACCAATACACAAGTCCAGGCGCAGTTCGACCTGATCAAGGCGCGCTCCTATCCCACCGCCTCGATCTTCAACAAATTCCTGCAGCAGAGCGGCTACACGGTCCAGGACCTGATGTTCCTGGTCCGTGTCCAGCTGCTGTTCCAGCGGCTGGAGGCCAAGCAGACGAAGCCCGTCACCAGCTCGGATATCGCCGCCTACTACAACTCGCACCTCTCGCAGTTCGGAACGGCGACGAAACGCAACCTCCGGGTCGTGCTCACCAACAGCCAGAGCCAGGCGGAGGCGGCCAAGAAAGCGCTTGCCTCGGGCCAGAGCTGGAACACGGTCGCCAAGCGCTACTCGATCGACCCAGCCACCAAGAACCGCGGGGGCGTCCTGACCGGCGTCAGCCGGGGACAAACCGATCAGGCGCTCGAAGCGGCGGCCTTCTCGGCGCCGCTGAACAAGGTGATCGGACCGATCAAGGGCCAGTTCGGCTACTACGTGGTAGAGGTGACGAAGATCGTGCGCGGCACGCAGAAGTCGCTGGCCCAGGCCACGCCGCTGATCAGGCAGACGCTAAACAGCCAGGCCCAGAGCGCGGCGCAGAACGCGGTGGACCGCCAGGCCAAGAAGGACTGGCTCTCGCAAACGCACTGCCGAAGCGTCTACGCGATCTCCCAGTGCAGCGGTTATAAGGCGCCCAAGACCTCGACGAGCAGCGGTGGGTGAGGCCGGGGCGCCGCAGCGCGTGGTCGAGGCGCTCGGCCAACTGGACGCCATCACCCGCCGGTTGCGTGAGCAATGCCCGTGGGACCGTGAGCAGGACGAGCGCTCGATCGTGCCACACACGGTGGAAGAAGCATACGAGCTTGCCGACGCCGCCCAGCGGCACGACGACGCAAAGCTGCTCGACGAGCTAGGGGACGTCCTATTTCAGGTCCACTTCTTGGCGCTGCTGCTCGAGGAGCGCGGTGCCGGCAGCTTGGCGGAAGTCGCCGACCACGCCAGGGAGAAGCTGATCCGCCGCCATCCGCACGTGTTCGGCTCGGCTCAGGCCGACAGCGCGGCCGCAGTGCTCCGCAACTGGGATGCGATCAAGCGGCGGGAGCCGGGGCGCGAACCTGGCGTTTTCGGTGAGGTGCCGGAGACCCTGCCCGCTCTCCTCTACGCGCGAAAACTGCAGCGGAGGGCGGCGTCAAGCGGCTATGAAGACCAGTCATCCTCGGTCCGAGACGCGCTCTCGGGGCTCGAGACGGCCACCGAGCGGGATGCGCAGTTTGAGGCGCTGGGCGATGTACTGCTGGCCGTCGTCGACCTCGCCCGCAAGCTGCGGGTAGACCCAGAGCTGGCGCTCCGCGCCGCATCCGACCGTTTCCGCGCGCAGGTGCTTGCGGCATCGCCTCGAGACTGAAGCTGGAAGGATCCCCGACGATGAGCCAGATCGAGCACGTGCACGCCCGGCAGATCCTCGATAGCCGCGGGAACCCAACGGTGGAGGTGGAGTTGAGCTTGCGCTCGGGAGCATGGGGGCGGGCGGCGGTCCCTTCGGGCGCTTCCACCGGCGAGCACGAGGCCGCCGAACTCCGCGACGGAGGCTCGGTCTGGATGGGCAAGGGGGTCTCCCGCGCGGTGGAGAACGTGAACGGGGAGATCGCGGCCGCGATCCGCGGCGAGGACGCGGCCGCGCAAGCGGCGCTAGATCGAAAACTGGTCTCGCTGGATGGCACGCCCAACAAGTCGCGTCTGGGGGCCAACGCCATCCTGGCGGTCTCGCTGGCCGCGGCGCACGCGGCCGCCGCCGAGGAGCGACTGCCGCTCTGGCGCTATCTGGGTGGGGAGTCGGCGCACCTGCTCCCGGTGCCGATGATGAACGTGCTGAACGGCGGCGCTCACGCCGACAACCGCGTCGACTTTCAGGAGTTCATGATCGTGCCGGTCGGCGCCAGGCGCTTCAGCCAGGCGCTGCAGATGGCCGTGGAGGTCTTTCATGAGCTGAAGTCGACGTTGCGCGCACGCGGTCTGTCGACTGGAGTCGGGGATGAAGGAGGCTTCGCTCCCGATCTGCAATCGAACGCCGAGGCCCTCGACGTCCTGTCCGAGGCGATTCGGGGCGCCGGCTATGCGCCGGGGGACGAAGTCGTGATTGCGCTCGATCCCGCGGTCTCCGAGCTCTACCGCAACGGGAGCTACGTACTTGAGTATGAGCAGCGGCAGCTGGACGCCGAGGAGCTCGTTGGCTATTGGGGCGAGCTCTGCCAGCGCTATCCGATCGTCTCGCTGGAGGACGGGATGGCCGAGGACGACTGGGACGGCTGGCGGACGCTCACAGAGCGCTTGGGATCCCGCGTCCAGCTCGTGGGTGACGATCTGTTTGTCACTAACTCCGAGCGTCTGCGCCGGGGCATCGAGATGGGCGTGGGCAACTCGATTCTGATCAAGGTCAACCAGATCGGAACGCTGACCGAGACCCTGGCCGCGATCAGGATGGCGCGCGAGGCCGGGTATACGGCAGTCATGTCGCATCGCTCCGGGGAGACCGAGGATGTGACTATCTCGGATCTGGCGGTGGCCACGGGGTGCGGCCAGATCAAGACCGGCGCCCCGTCGCGCTCCGACAGGGTGGCCAAGTACAACCAGCTGCTTCGGATCGAAGAAGCGCTGGGCCACGACGCTTCCTACCCCGGGCGCTCGGTATTCCGGTCCTGACGTGCCTCTGGCACGTGCGCTTGCAGCAGGAAGGAACACTCGAGCGGCGAACGAAGGGGCTACCGGATGCCCTCAGCTCGTTCATCCGCAGCGGCCGGGCGGGCCGCGGCCGCTCGGCCTTACGCGCGGCGCGCGTCCACCGCTCGGCGGCGACGCTCGGCGCCAGCCCCGCCGTGGGCCCGCGTACGCTGGGATCGAGTAGGTCGCACGGCATTGGTGATCGTGTTGGCCGTGGTCGCGGGGCTCTATCTCCAGCACGCCATCCAGTACGTCACCACGCGCCTGCAGGCGGACCATCTGCAGACGGACGTCCAGCGGCTGGCGCGGGCCAACGCCACGTTGCGAAAGCAGCAGCAGTCACTTTCGAACCCGGTCACGATCAAGAACGACGCCCGCCAGCTGGGGATGGTCCAGGCCGGCGAGCGCCCGTACGTCGTGATGGGCTTGTCGAAGCACTAACCGGCGCGGCGGGCGGGCCGCGTCTCGCCTAGGTGGCGCGCTTCGACGAGCTGATCGGCCTCTGGCAGGAGGGGGCGACGAGATTGCGGGGAGCCGAGCCCGCCGAGCGTGCGGCACTCGAGCGGGTCGTCGATGCGATTGTGCTCGAGCTGCGCCGACGGCTGGGCGGCTCATTCACCACCGCGGAGCTGGCCTCGCTCTACGACGAACAGGGGACCGATTGGTGCTTCGACCTCGCCACTCGGATCGCCCCCAGCACACCGTCAGCCTGGGACATGACGACAGTGGCCGGGGCGGCTTTTGCCCGCTACGTGCGCCAGGCCAGCGATTACGCGGGTGGCAAGCGGATCGAGGGGAGAACCAAGGGCCGAGCGACAGGGAGGGGCTGAGCTACAGGCCTCGATTGGCGCTCGGTTCGACGGTTCCGCGCCGCGCCCTACTCGGGCTCGTCCTCGTCCGACTCCTCGGCTCCCGCCCGGCGGATCACGATCTGATCCTCCTCGATCGTCACTTCCACCGGTCGGTGTCCGGCCCAGTACTCGGCGTAGACGGGATCGTCCTGGACGGCGGGGTCGAGCCACAGGCCGTAGCCCTCTTCGCCATGGTCAAACGTTGCCTCAAGGGGCCCGCGAGCCTTCCGCCGCCCCCGGCCACGCCCTCCGCGCCGGCGCCGACGGCGTCCGGGCTGCTCGTCGCCCTCTTCCCCCTCTTCGCCCTCTTCGCCCTCTTCCTCCTCGGCAGCCGCGCGGGCGGCCTCGGCGGCCTCGAGCTCCGCCGCGATCAATGCGTCGTCCTCGGCGCGCAGGTCGATTTCGTCGTCGTAGTCGGTGGCCGGCGCTACGCCCTCAGGGTCCGCACCGGGGTCTAGGCCCTGCTCGCGCTTGAAGACCTGGATCTGCTGAACGGTGACCTCGAGCTGATGGGCGATCCAGGCGTCGGTTCGTCCCTGTCGCACCCACGCCCGTATCTGGTTCAGCTGCGGCCGAAGCGATCTGCTCCTCATCTGCGCCGGAGACTATTACAGGGGTACGACGCTGGTCGGGTCCCACCACGCCCGGGGCGTCTGGTCGGACTCCCGATTTCTGTCTGTGAAAGTTCCCACTTTGGCGGTATGCTGGGCTCGAGTCACTACAACGTCGGTTGACTCGTCTCCGACTACCAGGCGAGCAGGGAGGCAGATCCAATGTTGGTACTGACCCGCAAGTCCAACCAGAGCATCATGATCGGTGATGACATCGAGGTAACGGTGCTGGCGATCATGGGCGAGAAGGTGCGGATCGGCATCCAGGCCCCCCGTGACATCCCTGTGTTCCGCAAGGAGGTCTACCTCGAGATCCAGCAGGAGCGCCTGGGCACGGGGAAGGGCGCCCGCGACGAGGTCGACGCGGCGCTGCGGGGCCTCGGCGAGAACTCCTGAGCGCGCTCGCTGAGAGCCGCTAGGAGCCGCTGAGAGGCGCCGGAGCCGCTGAGAGAGGCGCCGGAGCCGCTAGCTCAACAGGTAGTAGAGCGACGCGAACATCCCCGCGGTGACGATCGCCGCCGTGGCGATCAGCGATAGCACCAGCGCCCAGAACCGGATCGAGCTCCGGCGCTGGCGGCGCAGGTAGGAACGCTTGCGGGAGCGGACAGCGGCAATGCGCCGCAGGTGCTCGCGGCGGTGCCGATCAAGTTGCGATTCATGCCAGAACTCCTGCTCCAGCTGGGCAAGGCTCTGGCGCATCTTCATCGCCATCGGGGCGCGAGCCTACCAGCCACCAGGGACCGAGGTTATGTCGCCTTGGTTGGTTTTCGCTGGGTCTTCTGGGGCTTGGGAGATTTGTCTGCGTGGGTGGCGAAAACGCCGGTCTGCAACGAGCAAGAAATCCCACGCTTCGCGCGGGAAAGGATGTGCGGGAAAAGGCGACGGCTCTAGCAGCCACTTTCTGCCAGACCCACTCCGAAGCGGGGAAGCGGGCGACATTTTGATCGTTTGGGGGCGCTCGGCAGGGGCTTCTGGGCCCGGCAGGGGGCGAGCGATCCACTTCGGGTTCGGGGCGCTCGGCCGGGGCGCCCCCCGGGCTAGCCGCTCCCCCCGCCTAGTGGACCGCCTGGCCCTCGTAGACGCTCGTGAACCGCAGGTAGTTCTCAGCGATCTGCTCGGCCGCGGCCTCGCGCGCCAGCCCGTTCTCGAGAAAGCCCTTTAGGGCGTCCCACCAGATCGAGCGTCCGATCGCGAAGCCGACGAACCCGGGGACCGGCGCGGCGGCCTGTAGCCACTGGTCGACCTTCTCGCTCGAGGCGCCGCGACCAAGCACCACGCATTTGACCCCCTCGCGGGCGGGCCCTTTGCGGCTCTGCTCGGCCAGCATCGTGGCGTCGTCGCGGTCGTCGACGCCCTCGATCTTCCACACGTCGACCTCCACGCCGGCGCTCTGGATTTCCTCGATCGCGCGGCGCATGAGCTCGGGGCGCAGCTCGGCGTCGTAGCGGTCCGAGTCTCCGTCGACGCTCTGAAGCTGCTGATCGCTGGCCGGGACGAGCAGCTCGAACAGGAACCGTCGATCGTGATCGTGCAGCCAGTCCGAGAGCCGCTTCAGGCGCTCGAGCTGGCGCTTGTTCATCTCCGCCTCGTCGTCGGGGTTGTAGCGGACTAGGACCTTCGAGAAGTCAGGGTCGAACTTCTCGATGTGCTCGCCGAACTGCTCGCCGTAATCGAAGTCGAACTCGTCCTGACCCGACTTCTCCACCGGCATCGCCAGCTTCAGCCCGTGCTCCTTGGCCCGGGAGGGGATGTCCGAGCCGAACTGCTCGTCGACCAGCACGCCCGTGGCGCCGGCCTCGGCGCCGCGCTGGACCGCCTCGAGCATGCCCTCGAAAATCAGCCGCTTGGCGTCCGAGATCTGCTCCGTCTGCTCGGGCGTCGGATCGCCGGAGATCCCGAACATCTTCTTCTGGAACGAGCCCCGATGGTCGAAGGCGAGGATGTACAGCTTGCCGTCGTACCCGAGATCCATATGACTGTCTCCTGTCCCCGTTTTACTGGTGCTTTTGTGACCGTCTTCGCCCAGTCTAGGGCCAAGGGGGCCGTTAGGCTGCCCCGGCTATGCACCACCATTTCCGGGCTCCGGCGTTCACGATCGGGATCGAGGAGGAGCTGATGATCCTAGACGCCGAGACGCTGGAGCTGGCCAACGCGATCGAAAGCCTGCTCGAGACGCCGGCCGCCGGCGAGATCAAACCGGAGCTCATGGAGTCCGTGCTCGAAGTCTCGACCGACCCCTGCGCCAACACCTCCGAGGCGGGCGAGCAGCTGCGGCTGCTGCGGGGTCAGGTCGCGACCGCCGCCCGGGGAAAGAACCTGGCGATCGGCGCGGCGGGCACGCATCCGTTTGCGATGTGGGAGGACCAGCGGATCGTGGCACGCCCCCGCTACCGGGATCTGATCTCGGCCCTGCGCTTCGTGGCCCGGCAGGAGCTCATCTTCGGGATGCACGTTCACGTGGGAATCGATGACCCGGAGAAAGCGATCCACGTGGCCAACGGCATGCGCGTCCACATTCCGGTGCTGCTCGCTTTGTCGGCCAACTCGCCCTTCTGGCGTGCCGACGCCAGCGGCCTGGCGTCGACCCGCACGCCGATCTTCCGCGCCTTCCCTCGGGTCGGCATGCCGCCCACGTACAAGGGCTGGAAGGACTACGAGCAGCGGATCGCGTTCATGGTCGGCACCAGGGTCATCGAGGACTACACGTACCTCTGGTACGACGTCCGGCCGCACCCCAATTTCGGCACGGTGGAAGTGCGGGTGATGGACTCGCAGACGCATGTGGAGCACACGCTGGGGTTGGCGGCGCTCGTCCACGCGCTGATCCGCGAGCTGGCGATCCATTACGAAGAGGGCAACGAGCTCTCGAGCTACCCGTTCGAGATGCTCGATGAGAACAAGTGGCTGGCGGCCAGGCACGGATTGGAGGGCGAGCTCGTGGACCTGCCGCACCCGGAGCGGGTCGGAACGCGCGCGCTGGCGCAGAGGCTCATCGACCGGATGCGTGACCACGCACAGGATCTGGGCTCGGCGGCCGAGCTCGAGGCAGTCGAGGAGTTGATCGTCCGCGGCAACGGCGCCGACCGGCAGGTGGTGGTCTACGAGGCCAATCACGACTTGCGCGAGGTAGTGGCGGAGATCGTCGCCGCGACCGCCATCTAGAGCGCTCGCACCTCACCCGGCCGTCGTCACGACAGTTGCCAAAGCGCAGCGCGGTGCCGTCCAACCGGGGCTGCCGAGGCGCCGGTGCGGTGGCCCGGGGCGATTTAGCACCGCTCTACAATCGGTCTGTGAGCACGGGCGGTCCCGACCTCTTCGTCGTCTGTAAGAGCTGCGGATCCGAAGTCAGCCCGTACATCACGGAATGCCCGTACTGCGGGAACCGACTTCGTAAGCGGGCCCCGAAGCTCGACCGCGAGGGCCGCCTGGCCGAGAAGCGCCTCCGTGCCGGTAGCTCGCTGCCGAGGCTGCGACGCGGCGAGATCCCGGGCATACGCGCCGAGAGCTGGCCCTACGCCACGATTGTGTTGGTGCTCCTGGGGCTGGTCGGGGCGCTCGTCTGGCGCACGACGCTCATCGATCAGTCCCAGCTGATCGTCGTCGGCAAGCCCACGGGTCACTGGTGGCACGTGCTGACGGCGGCATTCACGTATGACAACGCAGGGCTGGCGTTCGCCGTGCTGGGGACGGTCGCCGTTTATGGCTGGCTGCTCGAGCGCCGGCATGGCCCGCTGCCGGTGGTGGCGATCTTCCTGGTCGGCGCGGTCGGCGGCATCGCCGTCACAGCGGTCGCCTATCCGCTGCCGGTGGCGTTGGGCGGAAGCGGTGGGGCGCTGGCGCTATTGACGGCGTGGGCGGTGCCGCAGCTGATGGCGCTGCGGGACGGCGAGGACATCGAAGCCGACCTGATCGGCACGGGGGTAATCGCCGCGGTGGTGGCGCTGATGCCGGTCGCCGACCCGAACACCCCTTGGCTCGCTGACGCGGTCGGCGTGCTGGCCGGCGTCGCCCTCGGTGTGCCGCTCGCGCTCGCGCGACCGCTCTGACTCAGGCCGCAGTCCGCGCCTCGCGGCGCTGACCCACCGTCGCCGATCCGCGCCCGCCTGACTCACACCACCGCGATCGTCCCCGATTGCCCCTCCAGCAGGCGCCCGACGACAGCCCCCGGGATGCGCTCCGCCGAGTCGGGTGCCACCGCCACCAGCAGGCCGCCCGAGGTCATCGCGTCGGACACGAGCCAGCGGTAAGCCTCGGTCACGGCGTCGCCGAAGGAGGAGAAGGTGTCAGCGTGGGCCCGGTTGCGGCGCGTGCCGCCCGCCACCGCTCGCTCGTCCGGATCTCTCAACAGCTCGAGTACACCGTCGATAGCCGGGACCTCGCGGGCCCGTAGTTCGGCCGCCAGCCCGGAAGCGAGCGCCAGCTCGTGTAGGTGGCCCAGCAGTCCGAAGCCGGTGACGTCGGTCATCGCGCTGGCGCCGGCTTCGGCCGCAGCCTGGGACGCGTGCCGGTTCAAGGTCGTCATCACAGTGATGGCCTGATCGATCGGTGCCTGCAGGCCGCGCTTGCGGGCCGTCGAGATCGCTCCGGCGCCGAGCGGCTTGGTCAGCACCAGTGCGTCGCCGGGCCGTGCCGTGCGGTTCGTCAGCAGCCGCTCGGGATGCACGACCCCGGTCACCGCCAGACCGTACTTCGGCTCGCGATCGTCGATCGAGTGGCCGCCAAGGATCGCAACGCCGGCCTCACGAGCGATCGCCGCGCCGCCGCGCAGGATGTCGGCGAGCACTTCTGCGCCCAGCTCTTCGAGCGAGAACGCGACCAAATTCAGCGCGCTGACCGGCGTGGCCCCCATGGCGTAGATATCCGACAGCGCATTCGCCGCGGCGATCCGGCCGAAGTCGAACGGGTCGTCGACGATCGGCGTAAAGAAGTCGGCAGTCTGGACGATCGCCAGGTCGTCACGCAGGCGGTACACGCCGGCGTCATCGGCTGTGTCGAAGCCCACCAGCACGTTCGGGTCATCGCTCCGCGGCAGCCCGGCGAGCAGCGGCGCGATCGAATCGGCGGGCAGCTTGCAGCCGCAACCGGCGCCGTGTGAGAGAGAGGTCAGTGGCACGACCACGCACGTATGATCCTGGAAGTCCGTGGCCGACCGTCCCTACAAAGACGCCGACCTCGAAGCCGCGATCGAGGCCATCAGCGCTCCGGGACGGTTGCGGGCGGCAGAGGACCTCGTAAGTCAGGCCGCGCCGGCGCTCCAGCGCGTGCTCGACGCCGCGATTCACGAAGGTGGCTGGTTCGACGACGCCCACCTGCAGGCTGTCCGCCAGGCCGCCGGGGATCAGGACCCGGGCGCGAGAACTCGGGCCGTCCAGACCCTGATAGCGGAGGAGATGCGGCTGGGGATGTTTGTCGGCGTCGCGGTCGGCTTCGAGCTGGCCCGCGAACTCTCACGCTATGGAACACCAACGACAGAGGAGGACTGATCGAGATGGAGATTCGCTTCTTGGGCCATGCCTGCTTCGAGCTCTCGGACGGGGATGAGACCGTCCTGATCGACCCGTTCTTGAGCGGCAACCCCAAGGCCGCAATTGCCGCCGGTGACGCAGCGGCCTCGGCGATTCTCCTGACCCACGGGCACGCCGACCATTTCGGCGACACAGTCGACATTGCTAAGCGCACCGGAGCGCCGGTGGTGGCGATTGTCGAGATCGCCAACGAGCTGGGCGAGGAGGGGCTCGACGTACAGGGACCCAACCTCGGCGGCACGGTCAGGTTCGACTGGGGCTGGGTGAAGCTGGTTCCCGCCTGGCATACGTCGACTACTCCCAAAGGCACGGTCAACACCCCTGCCGGCCTGCTGATCAACTTCAAGGACACGGTCGTCTACCACCTCGGTGATACCTGCCTGTTCTCCGACCTGCAGCTGGTGGGCAAGCGGTCGCCGATTGATGTCGCGCTGATGTGCATCGGCGGGCATTTCACGATGGATGCCACCGATGCCGTCGGCGCCGCGGACTTGGTGGGCGCCAAGACCGTCATCCCGTGCCACTACAACACCTTTCCCGCGATCGAGACCGACGCGCAGGCGTTCAAGTCCGATGTCGAGTCGGCGACGAGTTCCAACGTGGTGGTACTCGAGCCTGGGGGGACTCACTCCGCATGACCAAGCGACGCGGGCTCCGAGCAATGAGGCGAGCGTGACTCACGCCATCGTCCTGATTCAGGCCGAGCGCTCCGCACTGGCCACACTCGGCGGCGAGCTGGCCGACATCGAAGGCGTGGCCGAGGCCTACTCGGTCACGGGCGAGTGGGACTTCGTGGCCATCCTCAGGCTGCGCCAGCACGAGGAGCTGGCGGAGGTGGTCACGGGCCGTATTTCGCAGCTGTACGGCGTGCTTCGCACCCACACGATGGTGGCCTTTGAGGCGTACTCCCGGCACGACCTCGAGGCCCTGTTCTCGGTGGGACAGTGAGGCCGGCCTTGGGCGCTGCGGGAGTCGAAAACCCCGACCTCGC
Organism: uncultured Actinomycetes bacterium; assembly: GCA_963756555.1. Taxonomy (GTDB): domain Bacteria; phylum Actinomycetota; class Thermoleophilia; order Solirubrobacterales; family Solirubrobacteraceae; genus Palsa-465. The sequence continues at coordinate 33,344 of CAVWOC010000003.1, read as the reverse complement.
CTGGAGAGTGAACCGCCCTCACGGCTCGCCGATCGCCGCATGCGCGCTGGTGGCGATCGCGCTGGCGGGCTGCGGAAGCTCGAGCCACCGGGCAACCACTGCCTCCACGGCCTCCACCGCCACCAGTGCGCCAGCCACAACGACCACCAAATCGCCCAGCACCTCGTCGGCCTCGACCACAACGGCCTCGACACCGCCCCACACCACCACGACCGGCGCGTCGAACGTCCGTCTCCCGGCTCAGTTCACAATCCGCTCAGCCGGATCGCTCGTTCCGCGCTCGATCACCGCCCCGGCCGGAGTGACGATCGCCTTGACCGTGATCTCGGGTGATGGAGAGTCTCACCGTGTCGTCGTTCGCACGCCACGGCGAGAAACGCTGAACGTTCCGGCCGGAGGGCGCGGTTCGACGCTGCTCACCGGGCTGGCCGGGGGTCACTACACGCTGACGGTCGACGGCGCCACCAGCGGAACGCTGGTGGTGGGCGGCCAGCCCGGGCCGTAGGGCGGCCAGCCCGGGCCGTAGTCGAGTCAGGCCCTTAAGGCTGGGGCGCTGGCGCCGGTGAGCCGTTCGGCGACGGGCTCGTGGGCGCCGTTGGCGTCGTGCCACCGGTGGACGGGCTGCTCGGGGGCGACGTGCTTGCGGGTGTGGTGGGGGTGGTGCTGGTGCTGGGGTTGGTGGCCCCGGTCGAGTCTGTGCCGGAGGAGGAGTTCGTGCCGCCGGTGGTGTCGGTGGATCCGGTGGTGGTGTCAACCGGCGTGGTGGTGGTCGGAGTGGTGGTGCTCGGGATGGTGCTCGCCGTCGTCGTGGTTGACGTTTGCGCGCACGAGGAGCCGGCACTGGCTGAGGGATCGGTGGCGCCCGCGGCGACGGCGGAGGTCCCGCATGCTCCGGTCTGAAGGTTTGTGGGGTCTGTCGTGGTCACCGTCCGTCCGGACACGGGCGGCACCACCGGCTTTACCTTGGTGCGTGACAGCCCGTGCGCCTTGCCGAGCGCTGTGTTCTTGCGGCCGGCTCCCGACTTGCCGTCAGCCTTGGTCTGGCCGTTGGCGCTGGCGGTCGACGAGCTGGTCTTCTTCGACGCCGGCTTCCTGCTCTTGCTGGAGCCCGGATGGGGGTGAGTGACAGCGGTGGGCCTTGCAATGCGCGGCGTCGCCAGCTCGCCCCCGGCGGGCAGCACCGAGGCAAGCGCGCTGTGATGATGCACGTGGCGGCTCGAGCTGTCGACCTCAACCGCGCCGGCAGTGACCAGCGCGGCGGCCGCAATCCCGGCCGCTGCCTTGGTGGCGACCGCGCCGATGCCGGCCGTCATCAGACTGCCGCCCGCGCCGGTGGAGGCAGCGAGTGCTCCGCCGCCGACAGCCGTACCGCCGGCGGCAGTCCCACCGGCTGCGGTGGAGCCGGCGGTTCCGGCGCCGGACCCCGCGGCCCCGGACCCCGCCGAGTGGCCGACGTGCGTCAGCACGAGCTTCTTCAGGAGCACGAACGGCCCCAGCGGCAGAAGAGCCGCCAGCGCCTTGTTGGTCTCCTTCAGCTGCAGACGGAAGGTCGAGCAGCGCTCACAAGAGCGCAGGTGCCGGCGAACCAGCGGCCCGGGCCGCCGCTTAAGGCCCTCTGCGACCTCACCCAGCTCGAGCCTCACCTGATCGCAGGAAAGGAGCCGGGCCTCGGCGGCCTCGGCCAGCGAGACCCGAGCGCGGACCAGCAGCGACTTGACGCTCGGCACGGTCGTGTCCATCGCCTCCGCGATCAGCTCGTAGGAGAGGGCATCCATCTCCCGCAGCAGGAGAGCGGTGCGCTGCGTCTCGGGCAGATCGTGGATGTCGCCGACCAGGAGCCGGAACTCCTCGCGGTCATGGACTTTGTCGGCGGTAGAGGCGCCGTTGTCCGAGAAATGAACGTCCATCGAGTCGACGCCCACCGCCTGGTTGCGGCGCAGGTGGTTGAGGCTGCGGTTACGGGCGATGCGGTAGAGCCACGGCCTGACCTTGATCGGCCGGTCGTCGGCGAGGATGGCGTTGAAAGCTGCGGCCAGGACCTCCTGGAGAACGTCCTCGGCGTCCTCGCGCGAGCCCAGCAGATGGCGGCAGAACGCCAAAAGCCGCGACTCGTAGCGACCTACGAGCGTCTCGAACGCGGCCACGTTGCCGCGCCTGACGTACGCCACCAGACGCTCGTCTGATTGCAGGCGGAGCAGGGGCGAGCGAGAGTGCAGCCCAATTCCCCCGTGGTATTTGAGAGCTGAAACTTCCATCCAATGGGTCCGAGCGCGCCTTCGGACAATGGACACCGTAGCAGTGCATTAGTTGCGCTTAACTAAAGGAAGGCGCGGACTCTTAGTCGCGCGTGCCCGTTTATTTGGGCTGCGCCGGGCAGTCGCGCGTGGCCCTTTCATGGGCCGCCGGCGCCCTCGAGTACCCGGGGCGGGACTCGAACCCGCAAGCTCTTTCGAGCAGCGCGTTTTAAGCGCGCAGACTTTGCCAGTTTGTCTACCCGGGCTGGTGGCCCTGCCGCCGAGATCTTAGTCCCGCCATCGCGGGGCCCGCGACGCTCTGCAAAACCCCGTCCACGCGGCCAGAACCGCCGTCGGTTCCCAATTGACAGTGTTGTAAAGGCCTTGCTAGCGTCGGCCCAGCTTCGCGTAGGGAATGAGTGCCACACAAAGCCCGCGCGGGAGGAGTCGATTGGCCAGTGGTATGCGCGCGAACCTGACGAACGGACGGCACCGCGAGAGGCGCCACGCTCGCCTGCCCATCGGACGCGTGAAATCTCGAGCGGACGGCTGAGGGCGCGTCGTGCGCAACTCAACGGTGATTGGCCGGGTCGCCGCGGTTGGCGCTGTCGTCATCGCGATCGTAGCCGTGGCTGTGATCCTGCTCTCCGGCGGGTCCACCTACAAGGTCTACGCGATCTTCCAGAACGCCAGCCAGGTGAACGCTGGCAACCAGGTCGTCGTAGCCGGTAGTCAGGTCGGCTCTGTCGGGAGCGTCGCCCTGACGGCGCAGGGGCAGGCGCAGATGGAGCTCGACATCTCGAACAAGTCCTACGTTCCGTTGCGCCAGGGAACAATCGCCACGATCCGCAACCCCTCGCTGACCTCGATCGCCAACCGCAACGTCGAGCTGCGCTTCCCGGCAGGCAAGCCGCCGGCGATCCCCAACGGCGGGACGATCGGGACTCAGTACACCAACAGCGCTGTCGACCTCGACGAGCTGTTCAACACGTTGACGCCTGCCACCCGGAAGTCGCTACAAGACGTCATCCAGGGTTCGGCCTCCCAGTACCAGGGCTACGGCAGCCAGGCTCAGACCGCCTGGCAGTACCTGAACCCCGCGGTGGCCTCGGCCAGCGTCCTGTTCTCCGAGATCAACCGGGACACGGGCAGGTTCACCAATTTCATCTCCAAGACCAGCAGCCTGTTCTCGGACATCGCCACCCGGCAGGCGGATCTCTCGGCCCTGGTCCGCAACCTGTCGGTGACGACCAGCGCGCTGGCCAACCAGCGGATCGCGCTCGGCCAGACGATCCGCGACCTGCCGCCCTTCATGCGCCTGGCCAACACCACGTTCGTCAACCTGAGGAGCGCGCTCGACGACCTGAGGCCGCTGGTCGACTACTCCAAGCCTGTCGTCCCCAAGCTTCAGAAACTCCTCGTCCAGCTGCGCCCGCTGGCCCGGGACTCGGTGCCGACGGTTAAAGACCTCTCGAAGATCATCTACCAGCCAGGTGCCGACAACGACCTGATCGACCTGATCAGCCTCGGCCAGCCGCTGGCCGCCGCCACGATCGGCAACGTCAGTGTCAACGGCGCGTCACGGCCGGGCGCGTTCCCGATATCCACCCAAGCGCTGTCCGACACCACCCCCGAGCTCGCCACGTCACGGCCCTACGCGGCCGACCTCACCGGCTGGTTCGAGGGCTACAGCAAGCCGGGCGGCGTCGATGCCAACGGCAACTACGCCCGCGTCGGCGGCGTGGTTGGCGCGGGTTCTCTGTCCGCCGGCGGGCTGCTGAACATCCTCGACGTCGGCCAGCGGCTGAGCAACCTGCTGGGCACGGCGACGTTCGGCCAGGGGGACCGCTGCCCGGGCTCGATGGAGCGCGGCGCGCTGTGGTACCCGGAGAGCGGCTATCCGTGTAACCCGAGCGAGGTTCCGACGGGGCCATGAGGCGGGTTCTGATTTCCGGGTTGGTGGTGGCCGCAGCGGCGGCGCTCGTGGTGTTCGCAACCGGTGCCACCAGCGGCGGGAACAGCAATCCCACTTACAAGATCGAGCTCGACAACTCCTTCGGCCTGAGCCAGGGCGAGCAGTTCAAGGTGGCCGGAGTGGCCGCGGGCAAGATCTCCAAGATCGACCTCGACCAGAGGTCGCTGCACGCGGTGGTCACGGTGCAGATCAACGTCGGCGGGTTCGGATCCTTCCACAAGGACGCCTTCTGCGAGTCGCGCCCGCAGACGCTGATCGGCGAGTATTTCCTCAACTGTCAGCCCGGCAGCTCGGGACCGGTGCTCAAGTCCGGCGCGACGATTCCCGTCACCCGCACCGCCTCCACGGTCCCCGGAGACCTGCTTCAGGACGTCATGCGCATGCCGTACCGGGAGCGCCTGACGCTGATCATCAATGAGCTCGGCGCCGGCGTGGCCGGCAACTCCGAGAACCTCCAAGCTGCGCTGCAGCGCGCGGTCCCGGCGCTCACCGAGACCGACAACCTCCTGAACCTCCTGGCCAATGACTCACACACCCTCCAGGACCTGACGACGAGCTCCAACACGCTGGTCACGGCGCTTGCAGACAACAGCGGGCAGGTGCAGCGCTTCATCGACTCGGCCGACAAGATCTCCACCGACACCGCGGCTCAGTCGGCGAGCCTGAAGTCGACGTTCAACAATCTGCCGCCGTTCTTGGAGCAGCTGCGGCCGTCGCTGGCGCAGCTCGGCAACACCGTCGACGCCAACGAGCCGGCGTTGAGGAATCTGAATACGGGCGCGGGGGAGATCGACCGGCTGCTGAAGGACATCCCGCCGTTCTCGCGCTCGGCGCTGCCCGCCCTGCGATCCCTGGGCCAGGCCTCGGTGACCGGCATCTCGGCGGTCAAGGCCGCGACCCCGGTGGTGTCTCACCTGAACACGTTCGCCGCCCAGACACCGGAGCTGGCCGGGAACCTGGCGATCGTGGGCCACGACCTGGACGACCGCAGCCGCGCCGTGGAGAAGGATCCCCGCAGCCCTGGCGGCCAGGGCTACACCGGATTGGAGGCCCTGCTCCAGTACGTCTTCAACCAGACGCTGAACCTGGACTACCTGGGCTCCTACGGCCATGTGCAGGCCGTCAACCTGTTCGTCAGCCCCCAGTGCAGCGCTCTGGCGACGCCGGGCACGATCGCCAACAGCCTCAAGAACTTCGGGTCGAGCTACAGGCAGTGCTACTCGTGGCTCGGACCCAACCAGCAGGGTCTCAACGAGCCCGACCCGTCCAACCCCGGCGCCTGCCCGCCCGACCCGGGCGGCCAGCCACCGTACGCCCCGGCGGGTTCTGCGACTAGCACGTCGAGCGGAAGCTGCCCGGCGGGGACCTCGTCGAGCGCCAGGAGCAGCTCCGCGCGCAAGGCCAGCGCCCGTCAGACCACGACGACGGCCAGCGCCAATTCGGCGTCGGCCGGCACGCCTGGAGCGAGTTCGGGCCAAAGCACGTCTTCGGGCGGCTCGGGCGGCTCGTCCGGCTCCTCGCCGATCGATCTGCACAAGACGGTCGGGCAGCTGCTGAAGGGGATCAGCGCCCCGACGGCACCTTCCTCCAGCACCTCGTCCTCCGGCGCGTCTTCCTCCGGGTCCCAGTCGCCGTCCTCGTCGTCCTCGTCCGCCACACCGCCCTCATCGTCAACAACCGCGACGAGCTCCTCGTCCGCTCCGTCCCCGAACAACGCCCAGCAACTCCTCAACTATCTGCTCGCGCCATGAGAAGCCGTCAGGAATCGATCTTTGCGAATCCGGTGTTGGTTGGTGCGGTGACGGTGTTGGTGGTGTTGGTGGCTGTGTTTTTGGCTTATAACGCGAATCGGGGTTTGCCGTTTGTGCCGACGCGTGAGTTGAATGTGGATATTGCGGATGGGTCGAATTTGGTGGTGGGTAATGATGTGTTGGAGGGGGGTCAGCGGGTTGGGTTTATTTCGGATATGAAGCCGGTGGGGTTGGCGAATGGGACGACGGGGGCGAAGTTGACGTTGAAGCTCTCTAAGAAGGAGGGCGATGTGCCGGTGGATTCGCATGCCACGGTGTTGTTGCGCTCGTTTTTGGGGTTGAAGTATGTGGATTTGGTCAAGGGGCATTCGAGTCGCAGTTTTGCTGATGGGGGGACGATGCCGATCTCGCAGACCAATGTGCCGGTGCAACTTGATCAGATCTTTGATGTGTTCGATCCGCCGACCCGCAATGCGGTGCAGGACAATTTGGAGGGGTTCGGGAATACGTTGGCGGCTCGTGGTGGTGATTTGAATTCCACGATTCAGAGTTTGCCGGCGTTGTTTTCCTATTTGGAGCCGGTGGCGGCGTATTTGTCTGATCCCTCGACGGAGCTGACGCGGTTTTTCTCTTCGCTTGATGCGTTCACGGGGACGGTGGCGCCGCTCTCGGGGACGGTGGTCTCGCTGTTTCGTGATGCTTCGACGACGTTTGATGCCATCGATAGCAATCCGAGGGCCTATGCGGACACGATTCGTTTGTCGCCCTCGACGCTCTCGGTGTCGACTGACTCGCTTCGTGCCCAGCAGCCGTTTTTGGTTGATTTGCAGACGTTGGGTGGCTATTTGACGCCGGCGACGGCGTCGTTGAAGCAGTCGCTTCCGGATATCAATCCGGCGCTTGAGGTGGGGACCACGACGCTGAAGCAGACACCGGCGCTGAACTCGAAGCTGCAGGGGCTGATGAATTCGTTGCAGTCGCTGGCTCAGGATCCGATGACCAACGTGTCGCTGAACGGGTTGATCAACACCGTCGATCTGCTCAACCCGATGCTGCGCTATCTGGGGCCGTTTCAGACGGTATGCGATGACTGGAACTACGACTGGAGCGACCTGGCCGACGTGGTCTCAGAACCCACCACCTTCGGCACCGCCCAACGCGGCATGTTCATGTCCGCCAACCCCGCCCAACCCAACAACCCCGCCGCCGAACCAGCCAGCCAGCCGGTCAACGGCCAAGGCAGCGATTCGAGCCCGCTGGGCGGCAACGTCTACGGACACTCCCCGGTGTATGGCGCTGCGGTCGACAACCAGGGCAATGCCGACTGCGAGAGCGGACAGCGCGGCTACCCCCAGCAGCTCAACTACTTCGACCCGCAGCACCGGCTGGGGCATTCTGACCAGCACAACCCGGGCGACCAGGGGCCGACCTACGCCGGACGGACGCACGTCCCCGCGGGCGAGACCTTCAGCCGCAACCCGCAGATCGGGCCGCAAACCTCCTACAACCCGTCGAATCCGTGAGGCGCAAGAAGCGCAGAAAGGGCATCAGCAAGTTCAAGGCCGGCCTGATCGGGATCGTCGTGCTGGTCATAGTCACATACCTGGGCTTCACCAAGTTCGCGATCCCGTTCAAGAGTCAGTTCATGGTCCACGCGATCGTCAACAACGCCAGCACGCTGCGCCCGCAGTCGTTGGTGCGGATCGCTGGCGTGAACGTGGGCAAGGTGTCGCAGATCGCTCCCGTGGCCGGCTCGCAGGCCGCCAACGTGACGCTGCAGATCGAGCCGTTGGGCCTGCCGCTGCACTCCGACGCCACATTCTGGGTCCGCCCGCGGACGTTTTTGGAGGGCAACTTCTTCGTCGACGTCAGCCCCGGCAGCCCCAGCGCCCCGACCGTGAAGAGCGGTTACACGTTCCCGATCCAGCAGTCGCGCACGCCCGTGCAGCTCGATCAGGTCCTCTCCTCGCTGCAGGCCAACACCCGCCAGAACCTGCAGATCTTGCTCAAGGAATACGGCACCGGGGTCAAGCAAGGGGGCCCGTCGTTCGCCCGCTCGATCCAGTACTGGCTGCCGGCCTACCAGTACTCATCGATGGTCGAGCACGACCTGCTGGGCATCGAGCCGCACGACCTCTCGAACGCGATCTACGCGCAGGGCGACGTCTCCGGGGCCTTCGACGCCCACCCCCCGAACCTCGAGAGCCTGATCACCAACTTCAACAGGACCGCCGCCGCGTTCGCCCGCGAGAACACCGCGCTGCAAGCGACGATCGCCGAGCTGCCGCGCACGCTGTCGGCGGCCACGCCGGCGTTCAACGCGCTCAACGCTGCCTTCCCGCCGCTGCGCGCGCTGGCCCGGGCGCTGATCCCGGGCGTCCGCTCCACCGGCCCCACCGTCGACGCCAGCCTGCCGTTCATCAAGCAGCTGCGGCTGCTGGTCCAGCCCTCGGAGCTGCGCGGGCTGACTCAGGACCTGACGCCCACGATTCCCGCGTTGGCGCAGCTGACCAACGCCACGATTCCGCTGATGCGTGATCAGGTGCGCCCCGCGTCGAGCTGCGTGGCCAACGTCATCTATCCCTGGTCGAACATCGAGATCCACGACCAGAACTTCAATGCCTCGAACGGCTTCCCGCCACATCCGGCCTACGTCGAGGACCTGGAGCTGCTGCCGGGGATCGCGGGCGAGAGCCGAGTGTTCGATGGCAACGGACCGATCATCCGGCTGCTGTTCGGCGGCGGCACGTTCACCTACTCGCTGCAGCCTGGGGTCTTCGGCACGCTGCTCTCGCCGCTCACGGGTGTGCAGCCGGTGCCTCCGCCCAACGACGCGCACCCGGCGCTGCAGGAGACGGTGCCATGCGAGACCCAGCGACCGATCTCCACGCTCGACAGCCCGGAGGGTGCGCCGCCCGCGCAGATCAACACCGGCAGCGGCACCCTCGGCATTCTCGGCCTCGCCGAGCAGGCATTCCAGAACTCCACCAAGGAGGTCATGGGCGCCGAGCTGGTCAAGATGTACAAAGCGCAGGGCATCAACGTCCACCTGGCGGGCGCGAACTCCACCAGCTCCGGCAGCAGCTCGTCGGGATCGGGTTCCGGGGCCAGCGCCGCCACCTCCAGTAATGACAGGGCGAAGGCGAGCCACAAGTAGCGATGGCACGGGCGATCAAGAAGCACTGGACCGACTTCGTGGCGATGATCGTGCTGCTCGTGCTGGCTGCGGCCGTGAGCGGCTACATCCTCCACAACGAGGGTCTGCGGTTCCCGTTCATCCAGCCCTCGCCGTTCATGCTCAACGCGGACTTCGCCAACGCCCAGGCGGTCACCCCCGGTCAGGGCCAGACGGTGCGGGTCTCGGGCGTGCAGATCGGAACGATCTCCAGCGTCAAGATCGTGAACGGCTTGGCTGACGTGCAGATGGCGATCCAGCCCCAGTACAAGAAGATCATCCACACCAACGCCACGGCGCTGCTCCGGCCCAAGACCGGCTTGCAGGACATGTTCGTGGAGGTCAACCCCGGCTCAGGCCCACCCAGCACCGTCATCAAGTCCGGCTACACGATCCCCCCGGGCCAGACCAACCCCGAAGTCAACGTCGATGAGATCCTGTCCTCGCTGGACGCGGACACGCGGGCCTACCTCCAGCTGCTGGTGAACGGCGGCGGACAGGGACTGAAGGGCCGCGGCACCGAGCTGGCTCAGGTGCTCGAGCGATTCGAGCCAACGCACCGGGACCTGGCCCGGCTCAACGAGGCGGTGGCAGTGCGCGGCGCCGACCTGCGCCAGCTGGTGAACTCGCTTCGGCGGCTGAACGACGCGCTGGTGGCCAAGCAGACGCAGATCGTGGGGATGATCGACTCCAGCTCGCGGGTTTTCAGCGCGCTGGCGTCCGAGGACGGGAACATCAGCCGCTCGATCTCGGATCTGCCGGCGACGCTGACTCAGACCCAGCAAACCCTGGCCAAGGTGCAGACCTTCGCCCAGCTGCTGGGACCCACCTCGGCGAAGCTCCTGCCGGCGGCGCGGGCGCTGCCGGCGGCCAACAAAGCGCTGGCTGCGCTGGCCAAGCCGAGCACCCCGATCATCAAGAACCAGATCCGCCCGTTCGTGGTCGCTGCCCGCCCCCTGGTCCGCAACCTGCGCCCGGCGTCGATCAACCTGGCCAACGCCACGCCCAACCTGACCAATTCGTTTGTGGTCCTCAACCATTTCTTCAACCTGCTGGGCTACAACCCGACCACCACCGACTCGAGCCAGCACGGCTACCTGTTCTGGCTGGCGTGGCTCGGGCACATCGGGCGCACGGTGTTCGCCGTGCAGGACGGCAACGGCGATTTCCGCCAGGGCATCCTCCAGCTCAGCTGCACCTCGATCGCCGAGATCCTTGCCGGCCTGCCCTCCGGGATCGGATCGTTGGTCCTCAACGCCTACAACCTGGTCCCGATCCTCTCCGACGCCGGCCTGTGCCCCGCCCAGGCGTCGGCCATCCGCTCCCAATATCAGCGCTATGAGGCGGCCGGGGGCTCGTCCGCCCCCACCACGAGCGGCTCGAGCTCGTCGTCGGGCCTCAGCGCCAACTCCCGCTCCAGCAGCACTGGCTCGGGCTTCGGGTCCAACCCCAATACCAGCTCGAGCACGGGGTCCACCTCCGTCGACGGCCTCCACAACCTGTTCCTGCCCAAGGTCCCCACTCACTAGATGGAAACCAGCGCCCCTTCACTCGGCAAGATCGCCTCGATGTCGCTGTTCGCGCTGTCGTGCATCGGCCTGCTGCTGTTCCTGTGGGTGGAGTTCGGCGGAACCGTGCCGTTCAATTCCCAGGGCTACCGCTTCGCGGCGTCGTTCCCGTACGCCCAGGAGCTGGCGACGCCCGCCGACGTGCGGATCGCCGGCGTCAACGTCGGCAAGGTGGTCTCCGCCAGCCTCGACCCCCAGGGCAACAGGACGATCGCCGTGATCCAGATGGACAAGGCGTACGCGCCGATCCGCCGTGACACCCAGGCCATCCTGAGGACCAAGACGATCCTGGGCGAGACCTACGTCGAGCTGACTCCTGGCTCGCCCCACAGTCCACCGCTGCCAGACGGGGCGATGCTGGCTCGAAGTCAGGTCCAACAGGCCGTGCAGTTCGATCAGGTCTTTGACGCGCTGAACGCCCCCACCAGGCAGGCATTTCGCACCTGGCAGCAGGAGCTGGCCAAGGCCATTCAGGGCAACGACCAGAACCTCAACAACGTGCTCGGCAACCTGCCCACGTTCGCCGCCGACGCCACCGACATCCTGCAGGTACTCGACGTGGAGCATGCCTCGGTGGTGAGCCTGTCACGCAATGGCGGCACCGTGTTCGGGGCACTGACTCAGAACGAGGCGGCGCTGCGCACCCTGATCACCACCGGCGAGACGACGTTCAACACCACCGCCGCCAACAACGCTGCGCTGGCGGCCACGTTCCGCGTGTTCCCCACGTTCCTGACCGAGACCAAGCTGACGATGGCGCGGCTGAAGTCCTTCGCCCTTGACACCGATCCTCTGACCAAGGCGCTTGTCCCCGTCGCCCGGCAGCTGGTGCCGACGCTTCACGACGTGAAGACGCTCTCGCCCTATCTGAAGACCCTGTTCTACAAGCTGCGGCCGCTGATTCAAGTGTCGCAGACGGGGCTGCCGGCGATCGCCAGCGTGCTCGACGGCGCCCAGCCGCTGTTCAACCAACTGGGGCCGTTCCTCGAGCAGCTGAACCCGGTCCTCAACTGGTTCTCGCTCCACCAGCAGTTGATCTCTGACTTCATCACCCTCCCGGCCACCACGCTGAACGCCACGATCAGCGGAACCGCCGGCGGCACCGGTCACTACCTGCGGACGATGTCGCCTCTGGGGCCGGACTTCCTGTCACTCAGCCCGACTCGCACTCCGGGGCTTCGCGGCAACGTCTATCCGCCGCCGCTGTGGGCTCCCTCGGGCAACCCGGCCGGATACTTCGGACACGGCACCGCGCTGCCGTCCTGGGACTGCAACAACGTCGGCGGCCAGTCCTCGACCCCCGTCGGCGGCGGTCCGCCATGCTGGGTCGACACGCCCCCGGGGTCGCTGCTGGGCCAGAGCAACGCGTTCCCGCACATCACCGCGGACCAGTACTCGAGCAAGTAGGGCGCTCGGCCGGTGGGCGGGATCAAAGCTGCCGCGGCGGTGGCGCTTAGCGGTGCGCTCGCCGTCGCCGGCTGCGGCTCGAGCTCGAAAGGCTCCACCCGTTCAGTGGCCAGCGGCGCATCGACGAAGGCGTCGAGCGCTCAATCGACCGCGTCGACCCGCGGCGCTGCCACCGATTCCACAGCCAGCCCCGCGCCGGCTATCGGCCAGTCGCAGCGGGTCAAGGCGGGGGCGACGGCGCTCACGGTCGCGGTAACGCGGGTGCTCGACCCATTGCGCGGCTCGGGCGCCAGCCTGCTGCCCGGGTATCGGGCGGTCGGCGTCATGGTGCGGATCCACAACGACGGGCCCGGCGTCTATGACAGCTCGGCCACGGGAGACATCTCGATCGCCGGCTCGTCCGGCACCGCCAGCCCGGTGTTTGCTCAGAGCGGCCTGTGCCAGACGCCGCTGCGTGACTTCGACAACTACCTCAGCCCCGGGGAGGTCCGTGCCGGCTGTGTGGCTTTCTCGCTTCCCGGCAGCGCCCGGTTGCTGGCCGTGCGCTTCTCGCCGCACGCCAAGGCAGCCGGCCGGGTCAGCTGGTCGGTGTCGTAGGCGGCTACGCGGCCTGGGTGCTTGCGGCGCGCTGGGCGTCCGCTCGGCTAGGCGGCCTGGGTGCTCGCGGCGCGCTCGGCGCCCGCGGCCAGCTCGTGCAGGATCGAGGTCGCGAGCTGCTGGTTGCCACTGATGCGCAGGCCGTCCAAGCCTCCACCCGGCGATAGCGCCGCCACCCACTCCTCAACCGTCCCGCTCACGCTCGCCTCGGCTCCCTGGGCTTCGCCTCGGCGGACGCTCAGCTTGCCGCCGGACGCGACGAGGACGTAGCTCACTGACTGCTCAGGCGTGTCTTCAACCCTGACCGTCACGGTCGCATTCAGGTTCGGCGGCGGCTCGATCAGCCCCGGCGCCAGGCGGAAGATCGCGCCGACGTCGATGCGCTCAGAGCCCCGGGGAGCACCCCAGGCCCAGTGGTAGCCCCAGCGGGCCAGTTCTCCCAAGACCGGCATCAGCGCGTAGGCTCGCTCGGTCAGCTCGTACTCCACGCGCGGCGGGACCTCGCGGAAGCGCCGGCGAGTGAGCATCCCATCGGCCACCATGCGGTTGAGTCTGGACCGAAGCTGCTCGGTGGAGATCCCCGGCAGCACCCGCTGTAGCTCTACGAACCGCCGCGGCCCAGCGGCCAGGTCGCGGACGATCAAAAGGGTCCACTTGTCGCCTACCAAGTCCAGGGCACGCGCGTCGGGCGACCACTGGTCGTAGGGGTGGCGTTTGGGTGAAGGCACAGTCGCGATCGCAGACTCCCGGAAGTCGTTTCTCACCGACCAAGTTCCAGAATAAAGCCCTCAGCAGGCATTTGCGCCGGTATGGGGTCGTTTGCCCCGATTTTGGCCCGTTTTAGGCACCCGCCGTTGCAGCGTTGTCCATGGTGGAGCATCGAACGGCGGCAATTTCGGGAATCCCCGGTTTTTTTCGCCAGTTTTGTCGCCGGCGTTCGTTTCAGGTCCTGTATGGGAGAACTGATCGCACTCTCGGAGCGCCGCCGGTGGCGTGAGCAGGGGCTCGAAAACGTACACCCGGCGTTCTATTTCGATCTGTCGTGCCCGCTCTCGTATCTGGCGGCCGAGCGCGTGGAGTGGATGTTGGGCGAGGTGGATTGGGTTCCGGTCGCCGGTCACGCGTTGGGAGGCGCGGACCGGCTGGAGCAGCTCCGGGAGCGGGCCGAGCAGCGCGCTGCCGAGCTGCGCCTGCCGCTGGTGTGGCCGGACCGCTTTCCGGCAGCGGTCCCGGGCGCCCTGCGGGCTGCACGCTGTGCAGCGCAGCTGGGCGCCGGAGCCCGGTTCGCGCTCGCCTCGGCGCGGCTTGCATTCTGCGGCGGCTTCGACCTCGAGGATCCAGAGGTTCTGGCGGAGGCCGCCGCAGCGGCGGGCGTGGCGCTCGAGGATTGCCTGGCGGCGGCCGGCGATGTCACTTGCGACGCGTCGCTGCGATCGGTGGCCCACGAGCTCGCCGCCCAGGGCGTCAACGAGCTGCCTGCCGTTCGTGTCGCATCGCGGCTGTTCGCGGGAGAACAGCGGCTGACAGAGGCGGCGGGACTGCTCGAATGGCGCGCCGAGACGGCTAGTGGGGGACGCTCACCCGTGCGGGTGGGATAAGGGCAGGGGGTATCGCGGGAGGCCCGGCAGGGGCAACGCGGGAGACCGGGGTGCGGTGGGATCGGGACCCACCGCGCCCCGTACCCGTCGGAGGGTGACGCTCGGATATGAGCGGGTGGCTGTGGGGCGCGGACGCACGCGCTGCCTACCGGCCAGCCAACGGAAAGGCCTCTGTCCGCGCCCGCTGACCGTCGGACAGCACGATCAGAGCTTCATAGCCAGCGTGCACGACAGCGTCAAATCCCGCCGCTCCGGCGGCCAGCAGGCCAGTGGCAAACGCGTCGGCGTAGGCCAGATCCGCACCGCACACCGTCGCCGACAGAGCGGCCCTCGCTGGGCCGCCGGCGCGTGGGTCAAGGACGTGTTCGCCGCGCTCATAGCTTCCGGACGTGGCCACCGCCTGCTGTCCGTCGATCACGCAGAGGAGCTGGTGTCCCGCATGGGGCGAGCGCACGCCCACGCGCCAGCGTCGCCCCGGCGCGGGCCTTCCAAACGCGGCGATGTCACCGGCGGCGTTGACCATCCCGGCGCCCGCTCCGGCATCGCTCAGCACGTCGGCAGCCCGGCGTGCCGCCCAGCCTTTGACCAGGCCGCTGGGGTCGAGCCCACCGGGCAATGCCCACGGGTCAAACCATCCACCCGAGTGCTCGCGCGCGCGTCCGCACAGATCCAGGACCTCGGCGACCTCGGGCGGGCAGTCGTCGCTTGTCAGCTCTCCGCGCCGCAGCCGGCTGAGGTGACTCTGCGGCTTGCAGGGGCTGAAGACTTCGTCGACTCGATGAAGAAGCTCGCATGCTTTTGCCACCGCCGCCTGAGTCTTGGCGAACGGAAGGCCCTGGGGGCGCACGTCGAACGACACGATCGTCCCCATCACCGGCTCGACGTGGCGGAAGATGACCTCGCCGCTCATGACGCGGTGCTGGTGGCGCCGAGCTTGTCGAGCGCCGACTGCAACGACTGCTCGTAGGCCTGGGAGGTGTAGGAGGCACCCGAGATCGCGTCGATCTTGGCGCTCTGCGCCGAGACCGTCTCCCGCTCGAGCTGCGGGATCGCGCTCTGGTCGATCATCTGCGAGTGAGCGTCACTTTCGTTCAGCTGGGCGATCGAGACATTCGTGATCCTGGAGCCGGACATCGTGACGATCACCTGCAGGTCGCCGTACCGGTAGGTGACGTCGTCGCCGGTGGCCGAGCGGGCTTGAGCGGAGGAGCTCTTGCTGGCGGTCGAGCTCTTGCTGGTGGCGTTCGACGAGGTCGAGGTAGTTCTGGTCTTGGTGGTTGCCGAGCTGGTCGACGCCAGCGTCGAGGGCTTCGCGGAGGCGTGGTAGCCAAGGACGCCGACGAGGCCGAGCGCGGTCCCGCTGAGGATGATCGGTGAGCGTTTCATGGGTCTCTCTCGGGTCGGGGTGTTGGGTCGGAGGGTCTTCTCTAGAAGGCGAACGTTTCGTGGTGGATCCGCTCCCGGGGAACGCCGAGCGCCTGAGCCGCCTGCCGGACAGACGCCGTGAATCCGGCCGGGCCGCAGATGTACACGTCGCGCTGCGCGATGTCGGGGATCAGCCGCGCCAGCCTGAGGTCGGTGAAGGGCAGCTTGTCGCGCGGCCCGAGCAGCTCCTCCAGCCGCCCGCCGCGCTGCTTGAGGAGCCTGTCCAGCTCGTCGCGATGGATCAGCTCCTCGGAGCGGGAGGCCCGCGCCACCATCGTCACGTCCACGTGCGCGGGCAGGTCCTCGAGCAGCGCCCGCAGCGGCGTGATACCCACGCCGGCGCCGATCAGCGCCACGCGGTCACGGTGTCGAGCGTCGGCGGTGAACGCCCCGTAGGGGCCCTCGATGGCCACGCGTGTGCCCGGCTGGATGTGGCCCAGCGAAGCGCTGTGGTCGCCGAGCGCCTTTACGGTGAAGCGCAGGTACGGTGGGTCGGGCAGCGCCGAGATCGAATAGGGGTGGGCCTGCCACCACAATCCGGGCTTGAGGATCCGCCACTGCAAGAACTGCCCACCCGAGAGTGGCATCCAGTTCAGTGCCCGCCCCTTGCAGGTGACCGCCACCACGCCGGGCGCGATGGGGTCCACCGCCACCACCCGTAGCTGGTGAAACAGCGTCCGCCACAGCGGCAGCACGATGCGGTACATGAGGACCGTTCCGGCGGTCAGCACCCACAGCGCCGTCCACCAGACGCGGGCCACCGGGTGGTCGACGAATGAGGCGCCCGTCGCCAGCTGGCGCCGTGTACGACTCGGCATACAGTGGGGTAGGTGAGCGATGCGTCGTTCATGGCCGCCAGTCTTGGCGACCATCACGAGAAAACCCTGAGAAAGCTGTAAGCCGGATGTAGGTAAGGCTGATGTAGGAGCGGGCGCGGGCTCTGGCTCGAGCTCGCGGTGTTAGCGTCAGCTGCTCGTGAGCACCGAGACCTCGATCCGGCTGCACGGCGGGCGGCTGATCGCCAGGCGCCTCCGGGCCCACGGCATCGAGAAGCTGTTCACGCTCTCGGGCGGCCACCTGTTCTCGATCTACGACGGATGCCGGGCCGAGGGGATCGAGCTGATCGACGTACGGCACGAGCAGACGGCGGCGTTCGCGGCCGAGGGTTGGTCGAAGGTCACGCGCACGCCCGGGGTCTGCGCGCTGACCGCCGGCCCGGGAGTCACCAACGCCATGAGCGCGATCGCCTCGGCGGCCCAGAACCACTCGCCGCTGCTGATGCTGGCTGGCCGCGCGCCGCAGCTGCGCTGGGGCCAGGGCTCGCTCCAGGAAATCGACCACGTCCCGTTCGTACGTCCACTGGCCAAGCTGGCCGCCACCGCGTCGGAGACGGCCGAGATCCCCGCACTGGTCGACGAGGCGCTGGCCGTCGCGCTGGACCCCCACGGTGGCCCGTCGTTCCTCGACTTCCCGCTCGACCAGGTATTCATGGAGGCCCCCGAGCCTCCGGATCCAGGCCCCGGCTTACCCCAGCCGTGGCACAGCGCGTCCGCCGACGAGCGCGCCGTAGAGCAGGCGGCGTCCGTGCTGCGCACCGCCGAGCGACCGGTGATCATGGCCGGCACTGACCTCTACTGGGGTCACGGCGAGAGCGCCCTGCGCACGCTGGCCGAGCGGCTGCGGATCCCCGTATTCCTGAACGGCCTGGGCCGTGGCTGCCTGCCCGCCGATCACGAGCTCTGCTTCTCGCGCGCACGCTCCGCCGGATTGAGCGGCGCCGACGTGGCCCTGGTGATCGGCGTCCCGCTCGACTTCCGGCTCGGCTTCGGAGCCTCGTTCGCTCCCGAGGCCAAAGTGATCGCGATCGACACCACCGAGCGCCGGCGCGGGGCGCCCCGCCCGCTGGCCGCGGAGCTCTACGGCGGCCTCCCCGCCACGCTCGACGCGCTCCGCTCCCTGACAGCCGGTCAGGGCCCCGCCAGCGAGCGCCAGCGCTGGATCGAGTCGCTTGAGGCGCTGGAGAGCGAGCGCCGGGCCGGCGAGGCCGCCGAGCTCGCGGACGGCCGGGCCCCGCTTCACCCCATGCGGGTCTACGGCGAGCTCGAGCAGCTGCTGGACCGAAACGCGATCGTGGTCGGCGACGGCGGCGACTTCGTGTCGTTCGCCGGCCGCCTGATCGACTCCTACGAGCCCGGTTGTTGGCTTGACCCGGGGCCGTTCGGGTGTCTGGGCTCGGGGCCGGGCTACGCGCTGGCGGCGAAGCTGGCGCGACCGGAGCGGCAGGTCGTGCTGCTGCTGGGCGACGGGGCGTTCGGCTTCTCCGGCATGGAGCTCGACACCCTGGCTCGCCACGGCGTACCCGTGGTCATGGTGATGGGGAACAACGGCATCTGGGCGCTCGAGAAGCATCCGATGGAGGCGCTCTACGGCTACTCCGTGGTGGCGGAGCTCCGCCAGGGAACGCGCTACGAGAAGGTGGCGGAGGCGCTCGGCTGCCGCGGCGAACTGGTCTCACGTCCCGACGAGCTGCGGCCCGCGCTGGAGCGGGCGTTCTCGAGCGGCGCCCCGACGCTCGTTAACGTGCTGACGGACCCCAACGTCGCCTATCCGCGTAAGTCGAATTTGGCTTGATCGGCTCGGCACATGTGCCGAGCCCCGGCCGGAACATGTTCCGGCCGGCCGACCGGCTCATGAGCCGGTCGGAACGACAACTAGTTAAACGAAAACCGCCCGCGTTCTGCGGGCGGCTTCCGATCCAGGTGAAGGCCCATCCGGGACGGGCAGGGGTACGTGCCGAAAAGGACCTTACGTAAGGTGGCTCAGGCGGCGGGAGGCGCCGATGTCTGCGGCTTCACCTGAGCCTATGTCGGGGATACGTCCACACAGTGGACCAGTCCCCGCAAGCATGATCGCCTCTGGACGCTCGCGGCGCAATAGGATATCCGTCCAGGTGTTGCAGCTAAGCTCGAACTTGTGCGGAAGCTGCTTGCGTTCCCGAATCCCGTTAACGAAAAGGCAGCGCGTGTCGTAGCGGGCGTGGTCCTGGTCGCCGTGCTCGTCACCCTGGCCACCGGCTTCTACTGGTTGCTGATCCCAATCGCCTACGGGTTCTGGGCGCGCGTGCTCACCGGGCCCACGCTCAGCCCGCTGGGATGGACGGCCCAGAACGTGATCGCTCCGCGCCTCGGGGACCGAAAGCCGGTACCCGGCCCGCCCAAGCGCTTTGCCCAGGGGATGGGCGCCGTGATTTCAAGCGCCGCGCTCGTGCTGGCATTCGCCGTCTCGCACACCGCCGCCGACGTGATGCTGGGGCTGATCGCGGTGGCGGCTGGACTGGAGTCGATCCTCGCCTATTGCCTGGGATGCAAGGTCTTCAGCTTTTTGATGCGCGCCGGTCTGGTCCCCGAGAGCGTCTGCGCCGAGTGCGCCGACATCGGGCCCCGGCTGCGTAGCGCGGCGTCGTAGGCGACGGTCGCGGGCCCGCTACAACCCCAGCGCCGCGCCCCGCAGGATGTCGTGCTCCGAGACCTCGACCGCCCCCAGCCCGAACACCTCGAGCACCACAAGCAGGATCGCCACCCCGGCCACAATCGTCGGCGCCCGGTCCGGGTCGAGCCCCCTGATCTGGCGGCGCTCGTCGAGCGCGACGGCCGACACCCGGTCAAGGATCTGGCGCGCCTCTGGCTCCTGGAGCACATAGCCGTGGACCCTGGCCGGGTCATAGGGCTCGAGTCCCTGGGCGATCGCCGCCGACTGGGTGGCGGTGCCGGCCACGGCGATACCGCGCTTCACCGCTCGTAGCCGCGCTTCAGGGACGGCGTCGGCGAAGATCGCCGCCACCTCCGTCCGGAGCTCGTCCAGCTGCTGCTCGTCGGGAGGGTCGTGGTGCAGGTGGCGCTCGGTCTGGCGGACGACGCCGGCCTGGGTCGAGACATGGAAGTCGGCGCTGCGGCCGGTGCCTGTCACCAGCTCGGTCGAGCCGCCGCCGATGTCGATGACCAGCGTCGGCGTGCGGTCCTCGGGGTCTCGCTCGCTGGTGGCACCGAGGAACGTGAGCCGCGCCTCCTCGTCGCCCGTCAGGACGTGCGGCTCGAGGCCGTAGCGCTTCTTGACCGTGTCGGCAAACTCGGCGCCGTTCGAGGCATCGCGGACCGCGCTTGTCAGCACCGCGATCCGCTTGCTTGCGCGGTGGCTCTCGATGCTCTCGGCGTACTCGTCGAGCGTCTTGTAGACGCGTTCCATGCCCTCCTCGCCCAGCGAGCCGTTCGAGTCGACGCCTGCACCCAGGCGCGTGACGATGGAGCGGTGATCGAGCTCCTCGACTACCCGGCCGTCCTCCACTTCGGCGATCAAAAGGCGAGTGGAGTTGCTGCCGATGTCCGCCACCGCCACACGCATGGCGGCTCAGTTTGCCTGGTGGGGCATCCGCCTGCCATCGAGCGCCGCCAGCAGGTTGTCGACGGCCAGCTCGGCCATCCGCTCCCGCGCGGCCTGTGTGGCCGAAGCAACATGGGGCGTGACGATCAGATTGGGTGCTTTGAACAGCGGGTGATCGGGGGGAGCGGCTCGGGGTCGGTGACGTCCAGTGCCGCGCCGGCGATCGTCCCGCTCTGGAGCGCCTCAATCAGCGCCTGCTGCTCGACGATCCCACCCCGGGCGGTGTTGATCAGGATCGCCGTGGGCTTCATCTTATGCAGCGCGTCTCTGTCGATCAGGTGGCGAGTCTCGGGAGTCAGCGGCGTGTGCAGGGAGACGAAGTCGGAGTTTTTCAGGAGATCGTCCAGCGGGTCGCCGGCGCCGGCATGAACGACGGTCATATCGAAGCCCTGGGCGCGGCGGGCGAGGGCTCGGCCGATGCGGCCGAAGCCGATGATCCCCAGCGTCTGGCCGTAGACCTCGCGCCCCAGGTGAAGCGCCGGCTCCCACGTCACCCAGTTGCCCTCAGCCGCAGCCTGCACCGCTTCGGGCAGCTTGCGCGCCGCCGCCAGCAGCAGCGCGAACGTCATGTCGGCAGTGGCGTCGGTCAGAACGTCGGGCGTATTGCCGACGGGGATCCCCCGCCTGCTCGCCGCCGCGAGGTCGATGTTGTCGTAGCCCACGGCGTAGTTGGAGATCGCCTCGAGCTGGGGGCAGGCGTCTAGCAACTGCTCGTCGACCCGGTCGGTCAGCAGCGTCAGCAGGCCCTCCGCGTCGCTGGCGCGATCTTTCAGCTTCTCCGGCGGAGGCGGGAGGCGCTCCTCCCAGACCTCGACGTCATGTTGCTCCGCCAAGCGCTCGAGCGCCGGCCCCGGCAGCCTGCGGGTTACGAAGACGCGGGGCACTATGCGGATTCTCTACCAGGGGAGCACGGCGCTCAAGGTTCCGTTGTGCGGTCACCAGTCCGGGTTTCCAGCTACGGTGAGCGCGGTGCGTCCGGGCAGGAACGGTCGGCGTTCGGCGGCTTCTCGCCGGGCTTGGATTTTCGGCGTCGTCCTGCTCGTGGTGGCGGCGGCTGGGGCGGTGGTGGTGGCTGTCGCCACGACGGGAGCAGCCAGAAGGCGCAGCCTCAGGTCGTCGCGGACCAGGCCGCTGGCCGTTTCATCGGACGCGGCGCGCGGGGGCGGTCGGTCCCAGCGCGTGACCGGCCCAGCCCAGCCCGTACCTAGTCAAGCCCAGCAGGTGCTCGGCCTGCCCAGGATGCTCGGCCAGATGATCGTGGCCAGCTTCTCCGGCACCGAGCCGCCCCAGTCGTTGCTGTCGCGGATCCGCGCCGGTCATGTCGGCGGCGTGATCCTGTTCGCCGACAACGTGGCAGGTGGCCTGGAGCAGACGCGCGCGCTGGCCAAGACGTTGCAGGCCGCGGCCAGCCAGGGCCGCAACCCGCCGCTTTTGATCATGACCGACCAGGAGGGCGGCAAGGTGAAGCGGCTCCCGGGTCCGCCATGGCTGGCGCCCAGCGACATGGACTCGGCGGGCGTCGCTTTCCGCCAAGGCCAGGCGACCGGCACGATGCTGCGGTCGGCGGGAATCAACCTGGACCTTGCTCCAGTGGCCGATGTCGAGCGGGTGGCGGGGTCGTTCCTGGGGTCGAGGTCGTTCGGCAGCAGCCCGTCGCTCGTCGGCCCGAACGCCTGCGGGTTCGCCAAAGGGTTGGCGTCCGAGCACGTGGGCTTCACGCTCAAGCACTTTCCGGGGCTGGGACGCGCCCGCGGCAACACCGACCTGGGCTCGGTGGCGGTGGTGGCGTCCTCGACCGGGGTCCGGGCCGACTACGCCGCATACCGAAGCTGCGGCGCAAATCCGCTGGCACTGGTGATGGTCTCGAGCGCCTCCTACCCCGCTCTCACCGGCCCCCTGCCGGCCGTCATGTCCCCTCAGACATACGACCGGGAGCTGGCGGTTGCGGTTCGCGGCCGCAAGCCGGTCACTATCAGCGATGACCTGCAGGCTCCCGCGATCACCAGCCAGTCGGCGCCCGCACGGCGGGCGATCAACGCCGGACTTGACCTTTTGATGTACGCCCAGGGCGAGGATGGGTCGGCGGCCGCTTACTCGACTTTGCTCGCCGATGCCCGAGCGGGCCTGGTCAGCGTGGCGCGGATCCGGGCGGCGAGTGAGGCGATCGAGGCGCTGAAGCGGAGCTTGGGCTCGGGGCCCTAGCCCCCGCCCTAGCCCCCGCCCGACCTCGGCGGCCTCGGCGGCCCTAACGCCCGCCCTAGCCCGGCGGCGGGTTCGCGATCTCGTGGTTGATCAGCTGCGCCATCAGCTGCTGTCCCCGTGCCGTGGGGTGGAAGGCGCCCGGATTCACCGCGATTCCCGTCGTGCCGCTAACCGAGGTGCTGGGTGAATGAAGGCAGGAATGCTGTGTGCCCAGCTCGCAACCGGAAGCCCCGACCCCCGACAGGACCAGCGCGGCGACTATCGCCGACACCAGCAGGGCCTATGGCCAACGCGGGCTAGGCGCTCTCTACCTGCGCCACACTCGCCGGCTCGGCGCGAGCGCGGAGGCGCGGCAGCCCGAACATCGCCACGACGCTGCCGGCCAGCGAGAAGGCCGCCGCGACTAGGAACGCCAGGTGAAAGCCGCTTGTCAGCGCACCGTGCGCCGCAGCGGTGCCTACCGCGTGCTTGCTGTCGGTCTTGGCGGTCGCCAGTGCAGCGAGGACCGCCAGCCCGAGCGCACCGCCGAACAGCCGGGAGGTGTTGACCAGTCCCGACGCCAGACCGGCCTGCCTTGACTCCACCCCGGCGACGGCCGAGATCGTGGCGGGCACGAACGACAGGCCGATGCCGATCGCCACGAGCAGCGAGGGCGCGATCACGTTGGTCAGGTACTGGCCGTGGACGGGCACTGCCGCGAACAGCAGCAGCCCGGCGGTCTGCAGCAGCATGCCGGTCGCCAGCAGTGGCTTGGTGCCGATCCGGGCGATCGCCCGCGAGGCAAACATCGAGCCCAGCGCGATCGAAGCCGTCATCGGCAGGAACGCCAGACCGGCCTTGATCGGCGAGTAGCCAAGCACCTGCTGGAGATACAGCGAGACGAAGAACCACATCCCGAAGGTCGCGGCGCCGATCAGCAGCACGACGGCGTTGGCTGCGCTCAGTGCGCGCGAGGCGAAGATCCCCAGCGGCATCAGCGGCGAACGGGCGAAGCGTCCCTCGATCACCAGGAACAGCGCCAGCAGCAGCACGCCGGCTGCGATCAGCGCGATCGTGGAGACAGAGCCCCAGCCTGTGACGTCGGTGCGGACGATGCCCAACACAAGCACCGACAAACCGACAGTGGCGCTGATGGCGCCCGAGATGTCGAACTCGCGGCGCCGCGAAGCGTCGCGGCCCTCGGCGATGAAATAAAGCGTCGCGGCCGCGGCCAGGAGACCGATCGGGACGTTGATGAACAGGATCCAGCGCCAGCTGAGCAGGTCGGTCAGGACGCCTCCCAGCAGCACTCCCGCCGAGCCTCCGGCAGCTCCCATCGCGCCCCAGATGCCGAGCGCCCGGTTGCGTGCGGGGCCCTCCTCGAAGGTCGTGGTCAGGATCGACAGCGATGCGGGAGCAATCACGGCACCGCCCAGGCCCTGCGCGGCACGGGCGGCGATCAGGACGCCCTGGCTGTCGGCAATGCCCCCCGCCAGCGATGACAGCGAGAAGAGGACGAGGCCGGCGATGAACACGCGACGGCGGCCGAGCAGGTCGGCCGCGCGCCCGCCTAGGAGCAAGAAGCCGGCGAAGGTCACGGTGTAGCCGTTCACGACCCACTGCAAGTCCTGCTCGGAGAAGCCGAGCGCGTGGCGCACGGCGGGCAGCGCGACGTTCACAACGGAGACGTCGAGGATCACCATGAACTGCGCCAGGCAGGCCAGGAACAGGGTGACGCCGAGGCGACGATGCTCGGTCCGCGGCTGCCGTCCTTGCGTGGCGGCGGAGTGCTTCCCCGTCGAGGGCTTTTGGGCGTGTTCTCCGCGGCTTCGGGTGATCAATCGTGTGGGTTTAGATACGACTCGCATGGACCCTCCGGGCTGGTACGATGGTTGTCGTACTTTCGAACTATAGTAGAAGTTCGAAGGTCATCGAACTAATGGCTGCTTTCACAACAGAAGACGAACAAACCGCGGGCGAGGGGACAGCCGCGGTGGTGATCGAGGAGACGGGCAGCGACGAGGTTTCGCTCGAAGTTGTTCCGGGACCGGAGGCGGTCCCCGATCCGGCCGAGGCCATTCCGCATCCGCCGGCCGAGGCCATTCCGCATCCGCCGCGGGACGAAATCGAGCTCGCGTCCGTCCTTCACGCGTTGAGTGACCCAGCCCGGCTCCAGATCGTCGGGGTGCTCGCCGACGGCGGCGAGGTCAACTGCAAGAGCTTCAAGCTGCCGGTGTCGAAGTCGACGTGCACCCATCATTTCCGCGTGCTGCGCGAGGCCGGCCTGATCCACCAGCGCATCGTGGGGACGACGAAGCTGAACTCGCTCCGTCGCGACGACCTCGAGGCGAGGTTTCCCGGCCTGCTCGACGCGGTCCTCGGGGCCGCGGGCTCGCGTTTGTCGGTCTGAGGCGGACGGTCCGCGCTAGGCCCGCGCCCTGTAGAGCGTGACGTTGCGGTCCAGGCGTGTGCCGATGAAGTTGTTCGGTCGTCCCCCTTGGGCGTCCAGGTAGGCCAGCTCCCGGGAGATCGTGCCGAGGTCGCCGGGGAAGACGTGGTCGAGCATCCAGGTCTGGATCGCGACCCCGCCTTCGGTGGCGATGATGCGCAGGGCGCGGGCCTGCTGCGGATAGTCGATCAGCGAGGCCGTGTTGATCAGCCAGTAGCCGCCGCTTGAGGTGTTGCGCGGTGCGATCTCGTTGTGGTGGGTGTGGCCGGACAGGGCGGCGATCACACCCGGCTGTTGATCCAGCAGTGCGAGCAGCTGCTCGCCGCCCTCGCTGCTGGTGAGTGGCTGATGCGAGACGGCGACGATCCACTTGCCGGCTGCGGCTGCCAGCTCGTTTGCGAGCCATGCTGGCTGGTCCGGTCTGACCAAGCCGCCGGAGCCGCCGTCGCGGCGGGCCAGGTCCAGGACGATCAAGCGCAGCTGGGGGCCGACGTCGGCCGTGTAGTCGAGGGAGGGGGTGGTCTTGCTGGCCTGGTCCGGGGCGAGCCGCGCGACCACCTCTGCGGCGTCCAGCTCACGGCGGTACGCGTCCGCGGGGACCGGCTGCTTGGGAGCGGCCAGAGCCTGCGCCAGGAAGCCGTTGACTAGATCGGGGCTGATAGGTCCGTCTGGTGAGTTGGCGAGCAGTGCCGCCTGCTGCCTGGGAAGACTGAGTCCCGGCGGCAGCTCCCAGAGCGCGCGGCTGCCAACCGCCAGTGCGCGAGTCTGCGGCGCGGGCGGGATCTCGCCCTGCACCAAGATGTCGTGGTCGCCGAGGACGTTGTAGACAGGAGCTCTCAGTGAGAGTCCCGGACTCCTGAAGGGTTCGGTGGCCCGCGCGAGGAGTCCGGGGCGGCGCGGGGCGTCGAGGTCGGGCCGGTAGTAGAAGGGGTCGGGGTTGCCGGCGAGCTGAACGCCGTAGTACGGGCGTTGGGTGACGACGCCGCCGCCGAGCGCCGTCAGGGCATGAAGCAGTTCGTTGTCCTGGGCGTTGTCGATCAGGTCGCCGCCCTGGATCACCGCGTCGGGTTTGAGGCCGTTGACGGATCTGACGGCCCCGGTCAGCGCTTGCCTGGTGAGCGTCTCGTGGGGCCGGAAGGTCGACTGGAACGGCGGTCCGAGGCGGTCGAGGAACGTGACGCGGGCGGGGGAGGAGGCATCGAGGACGTGGGCGTCGGTGATGTGGGCGAGCGTGGCGATGACGCGTTCGTGCGGTTTTTCGGGGCCGAGGTCTGTCCGGGGAAGTAGCGGTTCGCCCGGGCCCGACGTGAGCGCCCCGACGCCGAGCGGGTCGACCCAGGTGCGCTCGAGAGTGGAGCCGCTTGCCGCCGCGGCGGGAGTTCTTCCGCCGCAGCCCGCTAGGACGGTCCCGGTTGCCGCCGCCGCAAGGGCCTCGACCATCGCTTCCCGGCGCGTGAGTCGGGGCAGAGTCATGTCGCCGCCAGACCCCTGATCACGCTCTCGCTTGTCGCCTGCCTTGTAACCCAGGCCACCGCAACCACGGCGGCCGCCATCAGCCCGATCAACACCGCCAGGATGTCTCCGGTCGTCGGAGCGAGCGGCAGGCTGGCGTAGTTGGCGGCCAGATTCGAGAGGACCGGTCCCAGCACCAGAACCTCGACGGCGATGCCCACTACGGCGGCGGGAATCACCAGCGCCACGGCGGCCCCCGTGAGCAGCCGCCCTACCGCTTGAGCGCCGGCGCCGGAGGCTCTGATGATCGCCACCGTACGGCGCCGTTCCTGGACCGTGAGCGCGCACGCTTGGGTCAACGCGTAAAGGCAGACAAGCCCGTCGACGATCGCCACCGCGATGAGGATTGCCCGCAACGTGCTCACCAGCGGGGCGCCCTTGCCGACGGCGGTCGACGCCGGAGCGGCAGCGACGCCCGGAGATTGCGCGTCAAGCGCGTTCTCGATCGCGCCGACATTGGCGCCGGGTTTGGCCACCACCACTAGCTCTTCGGAGGCGGAGGGATCGGCTTTGAGCATCGCTTGTGCCGGGACGTACGCCACGCGGCCGTCGTGCTGGAGCGAGCTGACGACGCCCGAGACCGTGAGGCGGAGCTCGCTGCCCGACTGGAACTCGATCGCCAGGGTCGAGCCGGGGGAGAGGCCGAGTGCGTCCGCCAGGCCCGCCCCGACCTCGGCCTGATCCGGCCCCGCGATCCGGTGACCGGTGGTGAGTGGCGGAGCCTCGAACTTGGCGTGGTCTCCCGGATAACCGATCACGTCGACCGTCTCGCCGAGCGAGAACGAGTCGACCGCCTGGTCTTCGTAGCGGGGCGCTGTGGCCTGGACGCCGGGGATCCTGCTGACGCGCTGGGCGGCAGCCGCCGGCAGGTCGGCCGTCAGCTGGTAGCGCTTGCCGAGCGCCTGGGGGTCGGTCTGCAGCACGCCGAGCGCAGAGGCCAGGGCGAGCATGAGCAGCACGAATGCGGTGGAGCAGCCGAGTGTGACCGCGGTCGCCGCCAGCCGGGTGTGGCGGGCGGCGGCCAGGCGTCCGCCGAGGGCGATGAGGCCGGGGAGTCGGACGGCCGATCGTCCCGCGCGCGGGGCGGGGGAGGAACTGAAAGCCCGACGCGAGCGTGTCCCGCGCAGCTCGGCGCCGGTGAGAGCGGAAGCCCGCCGCGAGCGTGTCCGCCGTAGATCGGCGCCGCGAAGCAGCTCGATCGGCGGCCGCCCGGCCGCCCGCCACGCCGGCCATGCCGCCGCCACTGCCGGGATGGCCAGCGACACCGCCCAGCCGGCAATCAGCGGTCCGATCAGCGCCAAGCTGGCGGACGGTTCGTTCAGCAGCATCAACAGCCGGTCGCTGGGGCCGGTTGTCGCCAGGATTCCGGCGATCGTGCCGAGCGTCGCCGCCGGAACGGCGATCAGCAGCGCCTCGATCGTCTGGGTGAGTGTCACGTGGCCGCGCGGCGCCCCCACCGCGCGACGTACCCCGATCGACTTCAGCCGCCGCTCAACCTCGGCGCGGGCGGACGCGGCGAGCAGTACGGCGGCCGTGGCCAGCGCGATCAGCGACAGGGCTACAAGCAGGTCGATGACGATGCCGGCTGCTTGGTCGAGCAGGACGCGGACGCCTGAGCGGGTCACGAACTGCAGACCTTGCAGGCCGTAGCTGGTGGCCCGCGCCTGGACGAGGACCTCGTTCAGGTACCGCGGGTCGCGCAGCCAGATCTGGGCCTCGTTTACCTGGGGGCTGGGAGGGCCGGCCAGCCTGGCGGCGAGCCCTTGCGCTGAGATGTAGACCTGCGGCGCGGCCAGCGGATAGGAGACGTTGTCGGGCTCCTCCGCGAAGCCCACCACCCGGTCCGGCCCGAGGCCCTGGATGTTGATCGTGCCACCGAGCGGGATGTGCCAGTCGGCGGCGAGACCGCGCTCGATGACCGCCTCGTCCGGCGAGTTTGTGACGTCGTGGCCGGCGACGAGCGCGTAGCCGTGGGGTCCGGTGCCGCCGGCTCCCCCGGAGCCGCGAGGCGCGGTGCCGCCCGCTCCCACGGAGCCGCGAGGTCCGGCCGCCGCCCGCTCCCACTATTTCCACCGACGCATTGCCGGCGCTGTTGGTCCCCGCGTTGATCTCGGTGTCGGTGACTTCCTGACGCAGCGAGAAGTACTTCAGATCAGGCAGAGCCTCGATCCGCTGCGCGACCTTTGAGGCCTGCTCCGGATCGAAGCGAACGATGATGTCGGCGAGGTTCGCCTGCTTGGCTGCGCGATCGAAGCCGCGACCCAGGCTGTCGCCCACGACGATCGCGGCCGCCAGCATCGCGGCGGCGAGCAGGATGCCGATCGCGGTCAGGAGCGACCGGCGACGGCGGAGCTTTAGGCCGGTTCGGGCGTCGCTGAGGGCCGCCCTCATGCGGGCTCGGTGAGCCGCAGCCGTTCTCGTTCGGGCTGGTGATTCTCGGGCGTTATTTCCCCGGCCAACCGTCCGTCGCGGAGGTGCAGCACACGATCGGCGATCGCGGCGGCCTGCGGTTCGTGCGTGACGATTACCACCGCCCTGTCGCTCAGGCCGCGGAGCAGCTCGAGCACCGCCGCGCCGTTTTCCTGGTCCAGGTTGCCCGTCGGCTCGTCGGCCAGCAGCAGTTCCGGGTCGTTGACCAGCGCCCGCGCGATCGCGAACCGCTGCTGCTCGCCGCCCGAGAGCTCGTGTGGGCGTCGATGGGCGACCGGAGCAAGTCCGAGCTCTTCGATGAGGCGCTGCGCTCGCCGCTGGCCGCCCTTGCGCGCGCCCGGCAGCCGGGCTGGGAGCAGCACATTCTCCTCGCCGCTGAGCTCTTCGATCAGGTGAAAGGACTGGAAGACAAACCCGATGTGCTGCAGCCGCGTGCGGGCGAGTGCCCGCGGGGATTGGGCGGTGAGCTCTGTGCCCGCGAGCGTTATTCGGCCTCTATCGGGCCGATCAAGGCCCCCCAGCAGATGCAGCAGGGTCGACTTGCCGCTGCCTGACCGCCCGAGGACGGCGACCACCTCGTCGGCGTTGACGTGAAGACTCACCTCCTCGAGTAGAAGTCGCGCCGCACGTCCCACCCCCACCGTCTTCGTGATGCCGCGGGCCTCGAGAACAGGCACCAGCGGCACGGTAGCGCGGTGGTCGTGGCGGCTCGGCAGGTTGGCGAGGGGTGACCTCGCGATGCCGTGCCTCCGATCCGATCCATCACCCCTGCGGCCCGGGTGACTGCCGACCAGACCGATGAGGATGTCCAGGGTGGCGAGTCTAGAGTGGAAGTTCTATCCGCCGTGTTGCGAGCGGCCTTTCTACCCTCGGACGCTGACGCCCCAGCGACCGTCGATTCACAGCTTGTCTTCGATCACCGACAACCAACGGTTTTCTGCCGAACTCCCGGCCGTCGCCCGGGACGGCGACCGCGCGGCGATCGTCGTCCGCGGCCTCGAGAAGTCCTACGGCAAGGTGCGCGCGCTTTGTGGTGTGGACCTCGACGCCGAGCGCGGCACGGTGCTCGGTCTGCTCGGCCCTAACGGCGCCGGCAAGACCACGGTGGTGCGGATCCTCACCACCTTGCTGAAGCCCGATGCTGGCTCGGCGCGCGTCGTCGGACTCGACGTCGTCGATGACGCGAAGCCGCTCCGCGAGCGGATTGGCCTTGCTGGTCAGTACGCGGCGGTCGATGAGAACCTCACCGGGCTCGAGAACCTGGTGATGGTCGGGCGGCTCTACGGGTTCAGCCGGAAGGTGGCCAAGGCTCGCGGTCACGAGCTGCTCGAGCACTTCGACTTGGCGGAGGCGGCCAAGCGCCCGGTACGGGGCTACTCGGGCGGCATGCGCCGCCGCCTCGACCTAGCCGCAGCGCTCGTCGCCAAGCCGCCGGTGTTGTTCCTCGACGAGCCGACCACCGGTCTCGATCCTCGCAGCCGTCTCAGCCTGTGGGAAGTCATCGAGGGGCTTGTCGCGGACGGCACGACCGTGCTGCTCACCACCCAGTACCTTGACGAGGCCGACCGGCTGGCGGACAAGATCGCCGTCATCGACCACGGCCGCGTGATCGCCTCCGGGACCTCGGACGATCTCAAGGACCGGGTCGGGGGCGAGCGGCTGGAGGTCAAGCTCGACCCTGGCGCCGACTCGGCACCCGCCATCCGCGCACTCGAGCCGATGTCGGACGAGGCGCCACAGGCTGTCGACGGCATCGTGCGGGTATGGGTTCGCCAGCGGAGCGGTGCGATCGTGGAGGCTGTTCGTCGGCTCAGCGAGGTGGGCGTCGGGGTCGATGACATCAACCTCCGCCGTCCAACTTTGGACGACGTGTTTTTGACGCTGACCGGCCATGCCGCCGAGGAGGATGGCGCCGGTGATGGGCTATCTAACGGGGCTGAGGACGCCATGGCGGATGGAGCCGGTGAGGAGCCTTCACGATGAGGCGGCTCGTCTCCGACGTCCTAGTGATCGCAGAGCGAAATCTCGTCCGCCTCCCGCGCTCGCCCGATCTGCTGCTGGCGTTCACGGTGCAGCCGATCATGTTCGTGCTGCTGTTCCGCTACGTGTTCGGCGGAGCAATCAACACCGGTGGCATTCCGTACGCCGAGTTCCTGATCCCGGGCATCATCGTCCAGAACATCGCCTTCGGCGGCTTCGTCACAGCGCTCGGGCTGAACGAGGACGTCCACAAGGGCCTGGTCGACCGCTTCCGGTCGCTGCCGATGGCCCGTCCGGCGGTGCTCGCCGGCCGGACCCTGTCGGATATCGCCACGAACCTACTGTCGATGTCGATTCTGCTCGGGACCGGCCTGCTGATCGGGTTCTCGTTCCATACCAGCGCGCTCCACGTGATCGCCGGCATCGGCCTGCTGGTGCTATTCGGTTATGCGTTTTCTTGGTATTTCGCCCTCGTCGGGATGCTCGTCTCCTCTCCTGAGGCGGCCAACTCGGCCGGCTTCATTTCCGTGTTTCCGCTCACGTTCATCTCGTCGGCGTTCGTTCCGGTGCACTCGATGCCGGCGGTACTGCGAGCGTTCGCCAACGTCAACCCGTTCACGATCGTGGTCGATGCCCTGCGCTGGCTGTGGATCGGCACACCCGCCCCCGGCAACAGCGTCTGGGGGGCGGTGGTCTGGGCCGTCGTGCTCGTGGCCATCTTCGAGCCATTGGCTGTAGCGCGGTACCGGCGGGTGTCGAACGTCTAGGCGTCACTGCTCCGCACGGACACGGGCTGGAAGATCGAGAGCTCAATTCAACTCCGCGTTGTAGCTTGCGGGATCGGGCTCGCGGCTTCCATCCTCGTCCGCGCCAGGGTCATCGATATCGATCACGAGCGCGACCTTGGGTTGGTCAAAGAACAGCCGGATACAGCCGTGTCCGTACTCGACGTCATCCGGTTCGGGCAGACCCTCCTGCTCGAGCAGCTCTCGGATCCTCTGC
Source organism: uncultured Actinomycetes bacterium (assembly GCA_963756555.1). Taxonomy (GTDB): domain Bacteria; phylum Actinomycetota; class Thermoleophilia; order Solirubrobacterales; family Solirubrobacteraceae; genus Palsa-465. The sequence continues at coordinate 1,623 of CAVWOC010000003.1, read as the reverse complement.
TCGGCACGGATCTTCTGCTTGAGCGTCGCCATGCCTGGAGGATGGGGCAGGCAGCCGTAACGGATCAAGACGTAGCAGTCAAAGGTCTGCCGCGGCTCTGCAACAAATGTGTTGCACGCTCTCGTCGGCGATCCGCGCCCTGCGGAATCCTTACGAGCATTAACGACGGCGCACGTGAACCGCGCGCTGGTCTTGGGTGTAGCCGGATGAACGAGGCGGGTAGTTTGCGGCCTAGTGCCTAACTACGACGACGATGATTGGGTCGGCGAGCCTCCAGAGGGCCGCTACACCCGAGATCGGGCCAAGCCCGAATTTTGGCGACAGCCGTGGCCGCTAGCTGGAGTCGGATTTGTCCTGATAGTCGTCATAGTTCTGGTAATTCTGGTCGTGCGGTGACTATCGGCAGCCGAGGACGATCGAGCCCCCGCCCTGGTGCGCCACCGTGCTCGCGTCGCTTGACCAGGGGAGTACGTTCAGCTGAAGTGGGCCGCGCCGTTGCGACTGGCTCACGGACGTTGGTGGATGAAGAAGAGAGCTGATTCAAGTGGCCCACTCCGACATGCGGGATGAGAGTTCGTCACCGCCGCGCGGCACCTCCTCCCGGCCCGCCGGCACGGACAGCGCCCCGAGGAACGAGGCGGCTGAAGAAGGCGGCGACACTGCCAAGTCGGCTGACCGCCGGTCCCGTCGCATCAGGGGAAGCGGTTTGCCCCCGGCAGAGCGCGACCGGATGCTCAAGGAGGTGCGGAATGTCAACTTCCCCGTCGGCCTCCGCGGCTACGACCGAGCGGCGGTCGATCGGTATGTCGAGCAGGTCAATCGTCTAATCGCCGAGCTCGAGATCTCGTCCTCCCCCGAGTCGGCTGTGCGGCACGCCCTCGATGAGGTCAGCGAGGAGACCCGGGAGCTTCTACAGCGCGCCCAAGCGACCGCAGACGAAATCACGACGCGCTCGCGAACGCGGGCCGACGAACGGCTCGAGGCAGCCGAGCTCGAAGCGCAGCAAGTCCGCGACACAGCCCGCCGGGAGGCCAATGACGTACGCGGGGCGCTGGAGCGCGAAATGGAGGAGCTCCGGAGCGCCGCGCACCGCGAGAGCGAGGAGGCTCGCACCAGTGCTCGTCGCGAAGCCGACACGACGCTCGCCGCCGCGCGCCGCGAGGCCGAGGAAACGATTGGGGCGGCGCACCGAGAATCTGAGGAGAGCCTTGCGATGGCCCATAGAGAGGCGGACGACACGCTATCTAGGGCCGAGGCGAGTGCGCGCGAGCTGTCGCGGAATGCGGAGGCGATCTGGCGCGAGCGCCGGCGACTGATCGATGACATGCGGTCTGTGGGCGAGCAGCTGATCGCGATCGGGGAGACAGAGAGCAAGCGCTTTATGCACTTCGCGGAGCAGGGCCTGGCTTCGGAGGGCCCTCAAGCCCAGCAGCCAGCCCGCGAGAACAGCGAGGTTCAGCCGGCGGACCGGACACCACCGCCGGATCGCGCAGCGAGCTAAAGCGGACGCGATAGCACGTGCTGGGGCTCGTTTCGGTGGAATACGCGTTTCGCCTCTGACCGCCCGCTGACCCGGCCCGGTCTTCCGACAATTCGCTAGAATTGTTGGTCCGCCGCGGGGTG
>CAVWOC010000002.1:0-359999 GCA_963756555.1 uncultured Actinomycetes bacterium | reverse complement strand
TCCCGACCGCCAATATAGTCCGTCGATGGCGCTGTCCATGGGAACGCTGCGGCGCGAGTTGGGGCGCGTCTTGCTGTCGGCAGACGAGGCCGTCGGGATCGACGTCCCGGGCCGAACGGAGGCAGCCGTGCTGGTGCCGATCTACGTCGATCGCGGCGAGCCGAAGATCGTGTTCACCAAGCGCCGCGACGACATGCGCCGCCACGCCGGCGAGATCTCATTTCCCGGCGGCCGACGCGACGAGAACGAGGACGACCTGCGCGACACCGCCCTGCGCGAGGCCGAGGAGGAGATCGGCCTACCGCGCAGCGCGGTCTCGATCGTCGGCGCGTTACAGCCAACTCCGACGATCGCCACCGGCTACGCCGTCTATCCGTTCGTGGGGCTGATCGAGTCAACCCGCGCCTGGACGCCCAGCGCCGGCGAGGTGGCCGCCGTGCTCGAGCTCTCGATACCGGCGCTCATCGCCGGGTATGGCCGCCGACGGCTGCTGCGCCGCGGCCTCCCGATCCGCACCGACACCTATGTTGTTGGGGACGACCTGATCTGGGGCGCCACGGCCCGCATCCTGGCCGATCTACTCGATCGGATCGAGAGCCTCGTACGCAGTGGGGCGTACGTGTCTTGAGTTCGCTCCAAAAGTGGTGAACACGCCCCGAACGTGCCATCGCCGAGCCGAGGGCCACGCTCACCGTGTCCCGGCCCAGCCCCCGCGCCGGCGTTACGCGTTCTTCTCGATCGGCACGTTGACCAGGTTGCCCCACTCAGTCCACGAGCCATCGTAATTCTTGACGTCCGTCTCGCCGAGCAGCTCATGGAGCACGAACCAGGTGTGCGCCGAGCGCTCGCCGATACGGCAGTAGGCGATGATCGGGTCGCCCGACAAAACGCCCTTGCCGCCGTAGAGCTCGCGCAGCTCCTCAGCCGATTTGAACGTTCCATCCTCCTTGACCGCCTGGGCCCAGGGGATCGAGGCGGCGCCGGGGATATGGCCCGAGCGCTGAGCGCCCTCGTTCTCGTAGCCCGGCATCGCGATCAGCTCGCCCGAGTACTCCTGAGGAGAGCGGACGTCGACCAGCTTGTGCGAGTCGCCGAGGGCCGTCAGGACCTCGTCGCGCTTGGCCCGGATCGAATCGTCACCGTCCCTGGCTTCGAACGTGGCGGGCTCAAAGCTCGGGACTTCGGTGGTCGTCGGCCGGCCTTCGCCCAACCAGCGCTCGCGCGGCCCGTTGAGCAGCTTGACGTTGTCGTGGCCGTAGTACTTCAAATACCAGTAGGTGTAGGCGGCAAACCAGTTGTTGCGGTCGCCGTAGAGGACGATCTGGTGGTCGCCTGAGATCCCGCGGCTGCCGAACAGTTGGCCGAACTCGTCAGGACCGAGGAAGTCACGCTTGACCTGGTCCTGCAGATCCGCCTTCCAGTCGAATCCGATCGCGCCAGGGATGTGTGCCTCCTCGTAGAGCGCGGGGTTCTCGTCGACTTCGACGATGCGGATCGAGTCATCCTCCAAATGCTGCTCGAGCCACTCTGGCTCGACCAGTACGTCGTTTGCGTAGTCGGCCACGGCTTACTCTCCCAAAACTCGGTCGGCTTTTGGCTATTTAGGATAGCGCGCTCGGCCGCTACGGCGGCCGGCGCGCTTGCCGTCTCAGCCCCCGAGCGAGGCGAGCGAGTCCAGCGCCTCTGCCAACCACCGCTGGTGATCGGCGGGGTCGGTCTCGATCAGCGCGTTGGGAATTCTCGAGCGCTCGCATGCCGCCCGCACCAGCTCTGCGCCGCCTCGCAAAACTCCGGCTTCGACCGCCCCCGCAGCCTCGTAGACCACCCCTCTGACGGTGGTGTCGATCAGCTCCTCGAGCAGTGCGGCGAGCCGCTCACGGTGAAGCGCCCGCAGCGCCTCAGGGCTGCCCTCGGCAGACCCCAGCAGCACGTACACGACGCTGACCCGCTCGAGCGCCGAGATCAATGTTCCTATTCGTTCTGGATCGCCTTCGAACGGCTCGCCGCCGTCGGCCTCGAGCGCCGCGCGCCGTGCTGGGTCGCGGCTCGTGCCGCGCACCGCATGCCCCTCCGCCAGCAGCGCTCGTGCCAGCGTCCGGCCGCGGCAGCCGCAGCCGATCAGCAGGCAGCGCACTCAACCCCGGGCAGGCTTGTCGGACCCTGATCCGAACTCGCGCCGCGCCTGTTCACGGGTCCGCTCCGGTAGTCCGCGGGCCCGGCGGCGGGCGTTGGTGGCCTCGAGCAGCTGGTCGAGCTCCCGTTCATTCACCTGCTGCTCACGGCGCTCTGCGCGATAGCGCTCGCGCCTGAGCTGCTGATCGCGAACGTCCGCCATCACCTGGAACTCCATCTGCTCGAGCGTCACCTCCGGCTCGCCACGAGCCCGTCGACGGGCGTTGCGCGCGGCGATCATCTGGGATACGTCCTCGGCGTCCAGAGCCTCCCGCTGCTCGGTGACCTCGCGAGCGGATTTCCAGCCGATCGCCCGGTCGAGGCTCGAGCGCGACGAGAGCTTGCCGACCACGATCAGCCACAGAACGACGCCCACCAGCATGCCGAGCATTGCTAGGGCAAACGGATCCACTACGCCAGTCTACCCCCGGTCTGGCGCAGCGTCACTTCAACCGGGCGCAACTTTTTAGCAGCCCGTGGTGTTTGGATGGGCGTCAATCGGCTACCGCCCTTCGGGTCGCAGCGGGCTACGCCCCAATAGCAGTACAAGGAGGCACTATGCGCCTACGACTTGCCGTGGCCGCATCGCTGATCTGTGCCCTGGCGACGGTTGCCGTTCCCGGCTCTGCCGGCGCTCGGGTCAGTCATGCTCCCCGGCACAACTACAGGCTGACGATCAGCGCCGAGCCGAACCCGATCATCGCGGGTGAGGGAGTGCTGATCTACGGTCAGCTGAAGGGCCCGAACTCGAGCGGCCAGACGATCCGTCTCTATCACCATGTCTATGGCGGTAAACCTGGTTACTCGCTGGTCTCCACCACGACGACGTTCGCTGGTGGTTACTACGAGTTCACGCGGGCGGAGGGCATCGTCTACACGAATCGCAACTGGTTCGTGCGTGGCCCGAATGGTTCGCATTCGCGAACGATCCACGAGCATGTGGCCGCGCTGGTGACACTGAACGCCAGCACGACCACCGCCACGACCGGGCAGCGGATCATGTTCAGCGGTCATGTCACCCCGGACCACCGCTTTCAGCGCGTACTGCTCCAGGAGCAGATCGGTTCGAGCGATGACTGGCATACGCTGCGCTCCGCGCTGCTCGGCCCGGGCTCGAACTACGCGGTTCCGTACCGCTTCAAGACCCCGGGCGAGCGTGACGTCCGGACCGTGCTTCGCGCTGATGCACGCAACATCCGCAGCGAGTCGGACGCGGTGTCGCTGACCATCCAGCAGAAGCAGGTTGCTGGCTTCACGATCAACAGCTCGGCTCCGATTCAGGACTACGGGCAGCCGGTGACGATTTCCGGCGCGCTGTCCGGTGTGACGTCGCCGACGATCGTCCAGCTGTGGGGCCGTCCCGCCACCGGTGGCCCGTTCACGTTCGTGAACCAGAGCTCGACAGACTCGAGCGGTAACTACTCGTTCACCGTCGAGCCAGCGGTCAACACCGTCTACCAGACCCATACCGCGTCGCCGCCCGGCAAGCACAGCGCCGAGCTGTGGCAGGGGGTGCGGGACGTCCTGACGCTGGCCGCGAGCTCGAACAGCTCCACGGTTGGCGGGAAGGTGACATTCACTGGCACTGTGGCTCCTGACAAGGCAGGACACGCCGTGTACCTGCAGCGACAGGGCCCGGATGGTGACTGGCACTCCGTCGAGGAGTCGTTCGTCGCTGGGAATGACACGTTCCAGTTCACGTGGCCGTTCGGCAAGCCCGGCACGTATCAGTTCCGTGCACGGATCTTCTCAGACGGCCGCAACGTCGGCTCAGCCTCGCCGCCGGTGACTGTCACCGTGTCCGGCAACGCGCCGGTGAGCTCGTTGCCTCCGGCGAGCTAACGCTCACAGGTAGGGGGAGAAACAGCGGCCGCGCCGTGATCCGGCGCGGCCGCTCCTATTTACAAGCGCGCATCCGGAAGCTCTAGTTCGAGGTCACCGCCCACAGGCGCCAGCGATCCGGCACGCCTTTCAGCTCGTGCTCGCCGCGGTCCTCGAACGAGATCCCCGACCCCACCACCAGATCCTTGACCGTCCCGGAGACCAGAACTTCGCCGGGAGCAGCTTTCGCGCCGACGCGTGCGCCGATGTGAACCGCCAGGCCGCCGACGTCGTTGCCCATCAACTCGATCTCGCCCGTGTGCAGCCCAGTCCTGACCTGCAGCCCGTACTGCGCGCGGGCGCAATCACGGATCGCGGCCGCGCAGCGGATCGCGCGGGCCGGGCCGTCGAACGTGGCAAGCAACCCGTCACCCATGCGCTTTACGGCTCGACCGCGGAACCGTCCCAGCTCCTGTTCGATCGAGCCGTTGACCGACTCCAGCACCCCGCGCCAGCTGCGGTCCCCAAGCTCAGCGGCACGCCGGGTGGAGTCGACTATGTCCGCGAACATCACCGTGGCCAGAATCCGCTCGGGATCCGGAGCGTGCCGGGCGCCCGTGAGGAACTCCTCGACCTCGTCGACGAGCTCTTCCTGGCCCGGGCCGAACGGCAGCGTGTGCTCGCCGGGAAGCTCCACCAGCCGCGCATCCGGCACATGCTCCGCGATGTACCGCGAATGGCGGATATCGATATAGCGGTCGCCGGGACGGTGCGCCACAAGCGTCGGGGCTTGGATCGAGGACAGCAACGGCCGGACATCGATCTCCGAGTGCATTCGGAACATGGCCGCGGCGGTGCCCGGACTGGCCGCCAGCCGCTCCAGGCGCCCGGCCCACGCTCGCATCGAGTCGTCCTGTCCCAGTGGGCTCGAGAGGCCAAGGGTCCAAGCGCCGGTCCCCCAGTTGGCGCGCAGCTTCTCCACCTGCGCCTCGCGCTCCTCGCGCGATAGGGGCCAGTCGTAGCCAGGCGCCTTGGTCATCCGCGGTGTGGCCTCGTACAGCACGAGCGCCCGCGTCCGCTCCGGGTGCGTGGCCGCGAACAGGCAGGCCATCGAGCCGGCTTCGAACATCGCCACCACTGCCGCGCGCTCGGAGCCCACGGCGTCCATCACCGCTACGACGTCGTCCATCTGCTCCTCGAGCTCCGGCGCGCCCGCCACCTTGTCCGACATGCCGGTGCCGCGGCGGTCGAACATAATCAGCCGCGCGAACCCCGCCACCCGCCGCAACAGCCTCGCCACCCACGGCTGCTCCCACACGTGCTCGACCTGCCAGATCCAGTTCGGCACCCAGAGAACGTCGACCGATCCCTCGCCGATCGTCTGATAGGCGATGTGCAGATCCCCGCTGCGCGCGTAGTTAGTTTCCGGCGGCATCGCTGAGCCTGAGCGTACTTCTCTCCGCTAGCGTGCCCGTTGTGGACCTCGAGTTGACCGACGAGCAACATCTGATCCGCGAGACGGCTCGCGACTTCGCCGACAACGAGATCGTGGAGCGGGCGCGGGACAATGACCGTAACGAGCACTTCGACCTGGAGCTCGTGGCCAAGATCGCCGAGCAGGGTTACCTGGGCGCGATCATTCCCCGCGAATACGGGGGCGCGGGGCTCGACTACCTGACCTACGGCTTGGTGGTGGAGGAGGTCGGCCGGGCCTGCTCGGCGATGCGCACCGTGATCTCGGTACAGACCTCGCTCGTATGCTCGGCGATCCTGCGCTGGGGCACCGAGGAGCAGAAGCAGCGCTACCTGCCGAAGCTGTGCTCCGGCGAGTGGCTCGGATGCTTCGCGCTGACCGAGCCCGACACCGGCTCCGACGCCGCGAACCAGCGCACCCGCGCCCGCCAGGTCAATGGCGGCTGGGTGATCAACGGCGCGAAGATGTTCATCTCGCTGGGCAACCACGCCAGGCTTGCCCTGGTGTTCGCCCAAACCGACCCCGAGAAGGGGCACCGCGGCTTGGCGTGCTTTCTGGTCGAGACCGACCAGGACGGCTTTCAGCCGCAGGAGATCCATCACAAGATGGGGCTGCGAGGCTCCGACACGGCAGCCATCTCTCTTGATGACGTCCACGCCGACGAAGACGCCCTGCTCGGCGAGGTGGGCGACGGCTTCAAGGTGGCGATGAGCGCGCTTGACTCCGGGCGCTTCAGCGTGGCCTCGGGGTGCGTGGGCATCTGCCAGGGCTGCGTGGACGCCTCCGTCCGCTACTCCACCGAACGCGAGCAGTTCGGGCGCCCAATCGCCAGCTTTCAGCTTGTGCAGGCGATGATCGCCAACATGGTCGTCGAGACCGACGCCGCGCGGATGCTCGTGTGGCGGGCCGGGTACCTGAAGGATTCGGGCAAGTCGAATACAACCGAGACCTCGATCGCCAAGCTGTACGCCACGGAGGCCGCGATCCGCTCTGCCAACACCGCGATTCAGGTCCACGGCGGCTCGGGCTATGTCGACGATTACCCGGTCGAGCGCTACCTGCGAGACGTGCGCGTCACGACGCTGTATGAGGGCACGTCTCAGATCCAGCAGCTGATCATCGGCCGCGCGGTGACGGGCATCAACGCGCTGACGTGAGCGCTTCCCCCGGCACCGTCGGGGTCGTCGGGGCCGGGACAATGGGCGCCGGCATCGCCCAGCTGGCCTGCCTGTCCGGGGCACGGACCCTGTTGCACGATCCAGTGCCCGAGGCGCTCGATCGCGGGCTGGAGCAGATCAAGGGTCACCTCGAGCGTGGGGTCGAGCGGGGGCGGATACCCCGTGAGGAAGCCGATCAGGCCGATCGGCGGCTGGAGCCGGTCACCCGGCTCGAGGACTTGGACCCCTGCGAGCTGGTGATCGAGGCGGCGCCCGAATCGCTCGAGCTAAAGCAATCCCTGTTCGCCGAGCTCGCGGAAGGGATCGTTGCCGAGCACTGCGTGCTGGCCACCAACACTTCGTCGCTTCCCGTGACCGCACTGGCGAGCGCGGTGGCCCACCCAGAGCGGGTCGTGGGCATGCACTTCTTCAACCCGCCGCCGCTCATGCGGCTCCTCGAGGTGGTGGCCGGCGAGCAGTCCTCCGAGCATGCCCTGGCGGTGGCCCGCGCTGCGGGCGAGGCGATGGGCAAGCACGTGATCGATGCCGCTGACGGCCCGGGATTTCTTGTCAACCGCTGCAACCGCCCGTTCGGGCTCGAGGCGCTCAAGCTGCTGCAGGAGCGGATCGCTCCGCTCGAGCTGATCGACCGCATCTGCCGCCTGGAAGGCGGCTTCCGGATGGGTCCGTTCGAGCTTATGGATCTGGTGGGGATCGATACGGGGCTCGACGTCTCGCGCTCGTTCTACGACCAGAGCTTTGGCGAGCCGCGCTGGCGGCCTTCGCCGATCACAGCCCGCTACGTGGCCGCCGGGCGACACGGACGCAAGACCGGCCGCGGCTACTACAACTACGGCGACGGCGACTACCGCCAGCCCGACCCCGAGCCACTCGAGCCGGGCGGCGGCGACGGCTTGGTGGTGATCGCAGGCGACTCGGCCTTGGCCAACGAGCTGGCGCAGGCGGCGGCCGATTCCGGCTGGCGGGTCGCCGATCCGGCCGAGGCCGCCCGCGCCGGCGACGTTCCGTTCCTGGTGCTCGACTGCGTGGGGGACGAGGAGCCGGAGGCACCGCTCCAGGGCGGTCCACAAGCCATCTGCTGTGCCGCTGGGTCACTGGCGTCGCTTGATCCCGGCGGCAGCGCGGTCGGCTTCCACGCGCTTCCGCCGCTGCCCGAGTCGCGGCTGGTGGAGCTGACGCGGGGTCCCGACAGCGCCGACTCGGCGGCCGCTGCCGCTGAGCGGTTCTTCGCCACGCTTGGCAAGCACACGGCGTGGGTCGGCGACGCACCGGGGCTGGTGCTAGGGAGGATCGTCTGCCAGGTCATAAACGAGTCAGCTTTCGCCCTGGCCGAGGGGATCGGAAGTCCTGAAGCCGTGGATGCCGGGCTGGTCCACGGGCTCAACCATCCGCGCGGGCCGCTCGATTGGGCCGACACCATCGGTCTCGACCACGTCGTGTCGGTAATCGACGGGCTGTTCGCCGAGCGGCACGAGGAGCGATACCGGGCGGCGCCGTTGCTGCGGGGGCTCGTCCTCTCAGGCAGGCTCGGTCGCCAGACCGGTCAGGGCTTCTTCGGCTACTGATCCGATCGACCCGACCCGACCCGGGACGGGGCGTGAGACAGGCTCGAAGCGCCCAGACCCATATATTGACAGCGCGATGAGAGCCGTCACCTTCCAAGCCCCCGGATCGGTCCAGCTCGAGGAGCGCCCCGATCCCGAACCGACAGCAGCCGACGACGCGGTTGTCCAGATCGACGCCAGCGGCATCTGCGGCTCGGATCTGCACATCTACCACGGCCGGGTCCAGATCGAGCCCGGCTTCACTATTGGGCACGAGTTCGTGGGCACGGTGGTCGAGGCCGGCGATGCGGTGACCCGAGTGGCGCAAGGAGACCGCGTACTCGGTTGCTTTCACAGCGCCTGTGGGACATGCTTCTTCTGCCTGCGGGGCGCCTTTCACAAGTGCGAGGAGATGCGCGTCTTCGGCCACGGCAAGCTGCTCGGGGCTCTGCAGGGCACCCAGGCCGAGCAGGCGCTGGTGCCAAGGGCCAATATGACGCTGCGAAAGGTGCCCGACGGAATCAGCGACGAGGTCGCCTTGTTCGCCGGGGACGTCATGGGCACCGGCTATCACGCCGTGGTTCAGGCGGACATCAGCCCCGGCGACAGCGTCGCCGTCCTCGGACTGGGCCCGGTCGGATTGTGTGCCGTCCAGGTGGCGCTTGCCGCGGGCGCCGGCCCGGTGATGGCCATCGACACCGTTCCCCAGCGGCTCGAGCTGGCACGGAGCTTCGGCGCCACAGCCGTACACCTCACAGACGACAACCCCCGCGAGCAGGCCAAGCTGCTGACCGAGGGCCGCGGCGTCGACGCCTCGATCGACGCGGTGGGGCACCCCGATGCGCTCGATCTGGCGATCCGTCTTGCGCGCCGCGCCGGAACGGTGGTGGCGATCGGCGTCTACGCCGAGGCTTGCCAGGTGCATATGGGCCTGGTGTGGATCAAAGCGCTCACGCTGCGCTCGGGCCACGCCAACGTGATCGCCCACGTGGATCGCGTGCTGGGGATGCTGGCCTCGGGCGCGCTCGATCCCACGCCGCTCGTCACCCACCACATGGCGCTCGACGACGCCCCCGACGCCTACGCGCTCTACGATCGGCGCGAGGCGATGAAGATCGTCCTGACCCCATGAGCCAGCTACCGGAACAGCTTTCAGATCCGGCGCGGTCGTTCGCCGCCACAGAGCAGCAGCTGCTGATCGACGGCCAGCGCCAGCCGGCCGACGACGGACGAACTTTCGAGACTGTTGACCCCTCCACGGGCGAGGCGATCACAAGCGTGGCACAGGGCGGCGCCACCGACGTCGACCGAGCCGTCGGCGCCGCCCGCCGCGCGTTCGACGAGGGCCCCTGGCCCCAGGCTCGGGCCGTCGAGCGGGCCAAGCTGATCAGCAGGCTCGCCGATCTGATCGAGGAGCATGCCGACGAGCTGGCCGAGCTCGAGGCGCTTGACAACGGCAAGCCGCTGAAGCTGGCCAAGATCGTCGACGTGGCGGAGACCGTCGGCCATTTCCGCAGCTTTGCCGGCTGGCCGGAGCGCATCGAGGGGCACGTGCTGCCGGTCCACCAGCCGAACATGCTCTGTTACACGCGCAAGGAGCCCGTCGGCGTCTGCGGGCAGATCATCCCCTGGAACTTTCCGATGCTGATGGCCGCCTGGAAGCTCGCCCCGGCCCTGGCCGCGGGATGCACGGTCGTGCTGAAGCCCGCCGAGCAGACACCGCTCAGCGCGCTGCGAGTCGGCGAGCTGACGCTCGAGGCTGGCATCCCCCCGGGCGTAGTCAACGTCGTCACCGGCGACGGCCAGACCGGAGCGGCGCTGGTGGACCATCCACGTGTCGACAAGCTGGCCTTCACCGGCTCCACGGACGTGGGACGTGAGATCGGCGCCAAAGCCGGCCGCGCGCTCAAGCGCCTGACGCTCGAGCTCGGCGGCAAGTCACCGAACATCATCCTTCCGGACGCCGACCTGGATCGCGCCATCAAAGGCTCCTTCCAAGGCATCTACTTCAACACGGGCCAGGCCTGCAACGCAGGTAGCCGGCTGTTTGTGCACAAGGACCAGTTCGACGATGTGGTCGCCGGGCTGGCCGCCAGGGCCTCGAAAACGCGCCTGGGGCCCGGCCTTGATCCCACCACCCAGCTCGGCCCCGTCGTCTCGGCCGAGCAGCAGAAGCGGGTCATGTCCTACATCGAGTCGGGGCGCAGCGACGGCGCCGAACTCGTGACCGGTGGCCGCTCGCCCGAGAACGGGGGCGCGGGCGGGTACTTCATCGAGCCCACCTTGTTCTCCGCTACCGATGACTCGTTGAAGATCGCCCGCGAGGAGATTTTCGGCCCGGTGCTCGTCGCGCTGCCCTACGAGTCGCTGGAGGAGGTGGCGGCGCGCGCCAACGACACGGATTACGGGCTGGCGGCCGGCGTCTGGACTCGCGATGTCTCGAGCGCCCACCGCCTAGCGGCGCTGCTCAAGGCGGGGATGGTCTACGTCAACTGCTGGGGCGAAACGGACCCCGGCGCTCCATTCGGGGGCTACAAGTCCTCCGGCGTGGGCCGCGAGCACGGTCGCGAAGGCCTCGAGGCCTATCTCGAGACCAAGACGGTCTGGACGAGCCTGGCGTAGTGGGCTTGGGGCGCCTGACCCGCGCACACGCTTCGCCACACGCCGCGCCAGAACGCCGCCCTCGCGCGCCAGAACGCCGCCCTCGCGCGCAAGAAGACGCGCGCGCCTGACCCCACGCGTCCCGCCCCAACCCCCGCGGACGTTGCCCGCCGAACGGAGTCCACACCCCGCGGGCGCCTGGGGCGATCGCCGTTTGCGCAGAAATTGACCAAGAAAACCACGCAAATTGCGGACGTTCACTGGAATTCCGTCACGGTCTCCTATTACGATGCCGCGCGCTCGGGTCGTCACTCGCCGACGCCCGGGCAGTACCAGCCCGAAGCGGGATTCGGGCCCCGATCAACTGATCGTGTTTCGAGCGCAAACAGCCCCATTGCGCCGGTACTTGGTGCGCGCGTCCAGGACGCTGGCGACGACTTCGGTCGTCGTGTTCGTCGCTGCTGCGCTCGCTGCCGCGCTTCCGGCCACCGCAGCGGCGCGGCGTCATCACCGCCACCGCCACGCCCAGCACGCCCGGGTCACCGGAGGCTGCCCGTATGCCGACCTTCCGGCTACCCGGGCCAGCGAAGCGCAGATGCGAGTGGCCGTCGTGTGCCTGGTCAACGTGGCCCGCGAGAGCCGCGGGCTGCCGCCCCTCGGCTCGTCGGCCAAGCTCAACGCCGCCGCGCAGAACTGGACTGACGCGATGGTCGCCAGCGGGAATTTCAGCGAGGGCGACCCTGGAGCGCGCGCCAGCGCCGCCGGCTTCAGCTGGGCGACGGTGGGAGAGAACATCGCCACGGGATATACGACGCCGCGCCGGGTGGTGGCGGGCTGGATGCAGAGCCCGCCGCACTGCCAGAACATCCTTGACCCCGTGTACACGGTCGTCGGCACCGGCGTCGATCCCCGGCCAATTCGCGGGTTCGGGAGGAATTCCGCCACCTGGACCCAGGACTTCGGGCTTCCAAGGGGGCACCGCAGCCGGTCCGACAACTGGGGCCCGGCCAGTCACGACTGCTAGCGGTCGCCGCCCGGGGGTCGCGACCGGAGCTAAGCCCGCAGCCCCGCCGCCCGGAGCTAAGCCCGCAGCCCCGCCGCCGCCTGCTCTACGGCCAGCGGCCCGGCGTCACGGAGGTACCACTCGGCGTCGAGCGCTGCCTGACATCCTGTGCCCGCCGCCGTTACCGCCTGCCTGTAGGTGTGGTCGACGAGATCGCCGGCCGCAAACACCCCGGTCAGGTTGGTCTGCGTGGAGCGCCCCTTGGTGATCACGTAACCGGCGGCGTCGGTCTCCACCTGGCCTTGCACCAGGTGGGACTGAGGCTCATGGCCGATGGCGATGAATGCCCCCGAGATCTCGAGCTCGCGGTCGTTGCCATCGTCAGAGTTACGCAGGCGAACTCGGTCGAGCGAACCGTCGGCGGCGGACATGAACTCCTCGACCACGTAAGGCGTCAGCCACTCGATGTTCTCGATCGCCCTGGCGCGCTCGAGCATGATCTTGGAGGCCCGGAACTCGCTCCGGCGGTGGACGATCGCCACCTTGGAGGCGAATTTCGACAGGAACATCGCCTCCTCCATCGCCGAGTCGCCGCCACCGACGATGATCGTCGGCTTCTCGCGGAAGAACGCAGCGTCACAGGTAGCGCAGTAACTGACGCCGCGTCCGCCGAGCGCGTCCTCGCCGGGCACCCCAAGCTTGCGGTGCTGGGCACCCATGGCCAGGATCACGGTGCGGGCCAGGTGGACCTCGTCGCCGACCCAGACCCTGTGAAGGCCTCCGTCCTGGGCAAGCTCGAGCTTCGTAACGTCGTCGGTCTCGAGCCGGGCCCCGAAGCGGGCGGCCTGGTCTCGGAAGTGCTGCATCAGCTCCGGGCCCATGATCCCGTCGCGGAACCCCGGGTAGTTCTCGACGTCGGTCGTCTGCTGGAGCAGGCCGCCCCAGGCGAACCCCTCGACCACCAGTGGCTCGAGATTGGCCCGGGCGGTGTACAGCGCCGCCGTGTATCCGGCTGGGCCACTGCCGACGATCGCCACGTTCTCTACCGGTCCCACCGTTTCTCCCGTCGTCTCCATTACTTCACTAAGTATAGCTTGGCGCCCGGGCGGTGCGCCACCGCTGGACCGTCCGTCGCAGCTGCAAATACGCGACGGCACCGGGCAGCGTCGGCAGCCAGAAGGCAAATACACGGTACGCGAGGACCGCCACAACCGCGACCTGGACGTGAACGCCGAAGGCGCTGAATGCGCCGATCATGCCGCCGTCCACACCGCCGATCCCGCCTGGCAGAGGGAGCGTGTTGCCGAGCATCCCGACTAAGTAGGACATGAGGATCACCCCCTTGGGCGGAGAGGCCCCGAAAGCGTGAAAGCAGGCCCACAGGACCGCGATGTCGAACGCCCACCAAGCGATTGCCCCGAGCAGGAACGGGTCGCGTGAGCGGATCAGCTGGGTCGCCGTGCGCACGCCCGTGGACGCCGTGGCCGGGGCGGCCGCCAGCCGCCTGGTTACTCCGGCGAGGCGTCCACCGCCGCTCGCCCCCCGCTTGACCAGCCGATCGAAGTCCTCCGGCACCAGCGAGACGCCGACGAACAGCGCGATCACCACCGCGCCGAAGATCGCCGGTATGAGCGTGATCGCGAACGGATGCCGACCCGGTATCAGGCCCGAGTAGAGGCCCACCCCGGTCAGCACCAGCGCGGCCATGTAGACGCCGTAGAGCAGCGCCATGAATGCGATCAGGCGGGTGGCGGCCTCTCTGGGCTCGAAGCCGGCGCGCCGCAGCGCCCAGCCGGTGAGCGCGATCCCACCGGCACCAGCCGCAGCGAATAGGCGCGTCGCCGCCAGGCCCGCCATCGTGATCTCATAGCTTGCCCGCCAGTCGATCCTCGGCTCCTCACGGGCGAACACCGCCCTGAACAGGGCCACGTAGCCCCAGAACGAGCAGACCTCGAGCGCGGCCCCCAACCCCAGCCACCAGCCGTTCCCGTGCTGAATGCGGCTCCAGGTCTGGCGGAGGCCGAGCAGCTTCGGCAGCACCACGTACAGCAGCGCCACAACCGAGATCACGAACAGGGCCATGATCAGCATTCGCTTGCGGGTGAATACCACCCGCGGCATCTCCTCTGTGGGCGGCGCTACCGGCTGTCTGTCTTGGTCGCCCGGCGCGCCCGGCATCTGCTAGCCCGCCCCGGCGCGCGCCTGGAGCCACCGCAGTGCCGCGGAAACCCGCCGGGCCAGCGGTGTTGCTCGCGGAGCGCCGGCCCTGACCGCCTCGGTCAGCGCCGCCCCGGCGATGAGATCTGCTGCGTAGTGCTCTCCCAGGTAGACGAGCGCCAGGCCGAGCAGGGCCGCGTACGTGAACCCCACCGCGCCTGCAACCGGACCTACCTCCGCGAGCAGGTGGGCGCCCATCAACGACGTTGCGAAGTGAAGCGACGGCATCGCAGCGACCGGATTTCCTCCAAGCACATCGTAGAGTCCGGCCCAGCGGCTTCCCCAGAACTGCTCGCCGTACTCGATCATCATCCGCCGGACATGGATCGTGTGGGAGTCGCCGAGCTCGCCGCTCCGCGCCGCCCACCACGGGGGCGCAGTGGGTACGGCCCAGTAGAACACTGCGCCGATGTCGAACACGGCATACATCCGGGCCGCCGCGGCCGGGAATCGCTCCGGACGCCGCACCAGCACGTAAGCCGTGCTCGCGTGCGGGACCATGAACCACAGCCAGTGGCACCACACGAGCAGGCGCTCGAAGCGCCCGATCTGTCCAGGCTGGGCGAAAGCGTGCTGCAGCCGCTGCGTCGGCGTCTCGCCCAGCCCGAGCACGCGGTCGACGGCGATCGGGTACTCGACCTTTACCCGCGCGGCGAGCGTGTCCGGCTCGTCGTGCGGCATCTCGTACGCTGCGATGTAGCCCCACATGTTGAGCGCACAGACCGCAACGTCCCGAGTCCGGGACCGGGGAACAGCCACGCACAGCGCCACCGGCGCGAACCCGGCCGCGCCCAACACCGTGGTCGGCGTGAGGCGCAGGCGACGCCGCAGCGCGGGCGCGGCGACACCCGTCGCGACGAGGGCCCAGGCGGTCGCTCTGATGCCCGTCGAGACGCGCAAACCGCCGCGAGTATAGGCTCGCTCGCCGGCGCGACCTGGCTCCGTGCGCGGCCCCAGCGTCAGCCGTCGTACGACGGGCTGGGGCTGTCCGGGCGGCCCGGAGGGATAGAATCCCGCGGCCTTGCGAGCCCTCTCGAACAGCCGCCGGCCGGTGACGGTTGTCCTCACGCTGGCAGCCACTGGCGCCGTCTCGCTGCTGCTCGCACCGGCCGCGTTCGCCGGCTTCATCACGCCCAAGTCGGGCGGTTCGCCGAACGCCAACTCGATCGACTCGCTGTACAAGATCATCCTCTACATCGCGGCGATCGTGTTCGTGATCGTGTTCGGCACGCTGATCTACTCGCTGATCAGGTTTCGGGCCAAGAGGGGCGCGATCGCGGCGCAGATCCACGGCAACACCAGCCTGGAGGTCGGCTGGACCGTGGGTGCCGCGCTGATCCTGGTGGCGATCACGGTGGTCACGTTCGTCAAGCTGCCGAAGATCATCAACCCACCGAATTCCAATCCGGGCGTAGTCCTGTCTGCCTCCACCACGGAGCCCAATCCCCCGAACGGCAAAAAGGTCACGATCTGCATCCAGGGGCGCCAGTACATCTGGCGCTACACCTATGGCTCGGGCTGCCTGAACAACTACTTCCAAGCCAAGCTGCCCTACTCGTATCAGGAGATGGTCGCGCCGGTAGGTGCGACCGTCGTGCTCAACATTCAGGCCAGCGACGTGATCCATTCCTGGTGGGTGCCGTCTCTGGGAGGGAAGGTGGACGCGGTCCCGGGCTACACGACCTACACCTGGTTCAAGGCGCTGCACACCGGGTTGTTCCACGGCCAGTGCGCCCAGCTATGCGGCCGCAACCACGCCGCCATGACAGCGCTGGTGCACGTAGTCTCGCCCGGCCAGTACCAGGCGTGGCTCACCGAACAGGAGAACATGATCAACCAGGCAAACGATCAGGTCGGGCAGTTGCGCCAGTACCTGAGCCAGACCAATCAGTTCTAGATGTCCGTCACAACCGCCCCTTCCCGCCCAGTTCCTCAGATCACCGCCGAGCAGGTCACCTTCCCCCGCCGGACCAAGCGCTGGGTCGACTGGATCACGACTACCGACCACAAGAAGATCGGGATCATGTACCTGGTCCTCACCTTCGTGTTCTTCATCCTCGGTGGGGTCGAGGCGTTGTTGATGCGCGCACAGCTGGGCGAGCCCGGCAACACGCTGCTCACCGGCGAGAAGTACAACGAGCTGCTGACGATGCACGGGACGACGATGGTCTTCCTGTTTCTCGTTCCGGTCCTGGCCGGCTTCGGCAACTACTTCGTGCCGCTGATGATCGGAGCGCGGGACATGGCCTTCCCTCGCCTCAACGCGCTTTCGTTCTGGCTCTTGCTGTTTGGCGGGATCGTGTTCTACGCCACCTTCTTCTGGAGCCCGCCAGAGGCCGGCTGGTGGAGCTATCCGCCGCTGTCGAGCATCCAGTTCTCGCCCTCCGGTGGCCAGGACGCCTGGATCTTCCTGATCCACCTCACCGGCATCTCGTCTTTGCTGGGGGCGATCAACTTCTACGCCACGATCGTCAACATGCGGGCGCGGGGCATGGGTTGGGGTCGATTGCCCCTGTTCGTCTGGGCGATCCTGATCTACTCCATCCTGCTGATCATCGCGCTCCCGGTGGTGGCCGCGGCGGTGACGATGCTGCTCACCGACCGCCACTTCGGCACCCACTTCTTCGATCCCACCGCCCATGGCGCGCCGGTCCTGTGGCAGCACCTGTTCTGGTTCTTCGGCCACCCCGAGGTCTACATCATGGTGCTGCCGGGCTTCGGGATCATCTCCGAGGTCATCCCGGTGTTCTCACGCAAGCCGATCTTCGGCTACAAGGCGATGGCCGCGTCGATCGCCGTGATTGCGTTCCTGGCCACGCTCGTGTGGGCCCACCACATGTTCGCCTCGCCGTTGCCGATCGTCGTGCTGGGCTTCTTCATGCTGTCCTCGTTCCTGATCGGCGTCCCCACCGGGGTCAAGATCTTCAACTGGATCGCGACCTTATGGCGAGGATCGATCGTCATGACCACCTCGCTGTACTTCGCAGCGGGGATGATCGCCGTGTTCACCATCGGCGGCATCACCGGCATCTTCCTGGCCACGTTCCCAGTCGACTGGCAGCTCAACGACACCTATTTCGTCGTCGCCCACTTCCACTACACGATCTTCGGCGGCGCGATCTTCCCCGTCTTCGCGGGGCTCTACTACTGGTACCCGAAGATGACCGGCCGGATGATGAGTGAGCGGCTGGGAAAGGTGTCCTTCTGGCTCATATTCATCGGTTTCAACGCCACGTTCTTCGTCCAGCATGCGCTCGGGCTCTCAGGCATGCCGCGCCGCATCTATACCTATCCAACCAACTACGGCTGGTCGACCTACAACTTGATCTCCACGATCGGAAGTTTCATCCTGGGGGCCGGGGTCCTGGTTTCCGTGGTCAACGTAATTCGCAGCCTGAGAGTGGGCACCCTCGCCGGCCCCGACCCCTGGAAGGGAAACACCCTCGAGTGGTTCAC
Source organism: uncultured Actinomycetes bacterium (assembly GCA_963756555.1). Taxonomy (GTDB): domain Bacteria; phylum Actinomycetota; class Thermoleophilia; order Solirubrobacterales; family Solirubrobacteraceae; genus Palsa-465. The sequence continues at coordinate 342,533 of CAVWOC010000002.1, read as the reverse complement.
GCTGTCGCCGCCTCCTGCCAACAACTTCGACGAGATTCCGCGCGTCCGTTCGCTCGAGCCCATGCGCGACATCCGCCGCCAGGTGGAGCGCCAGACCGGCGTGCGTCAGAAGACCGGCGGCTCGGAGCGCTACGCGCGGGTGTGAGGTAGTGGACCTGCGGCCCCCACTGCCCGCATGAGCCTTTGGCCCGTATTGCCCGCATGAGCTTGCGACCCGCACTACCCGCTTCGGGATCTAGTTCCGCCGTTGGTGCCACGGCCGCAGCTCGCCAGCTGCTCGCCGACTACGTGGAGCTGACGAAGCCCAAGGTTCAGTCGCTGCTGCTGTTCACGACTATCACCACGATGGAAGTCGCCGGCAGCCCGCCGGTGTCGAGGATCGCGCTCACCTGCCTTGGCGGCTACCTGTCAGCCGGTGGTGCCGGGGCCGTCAACCACTACCTCGATCGCGACATCGACGCCCGCATGCGCCGCACCGCCTCGCGGCCAGTCCCCGCCGGCCGCATCGCCCCCCGCTCGGCGCTGCTGTTCGGGTTGACGCTTGCCGTCCTGTCGTTCGCCGAGCTGTCGCTGACGATCAACCTGCTGGCGGCCTCGCTGTCGCTTGCCGGCTTCGTCGGCTATGTCGGGCTCTACACGATGGCGCTCAAACGCCGCACCCCCCAGAACATCGTGATCGGCGGCGCCGCGGGTGCGGTCCCCCCGCTCGTCGGCTGGGCAGCGACGCGCGGCTCGCTGGCCTGGACGGCGGTCTATCTGTTTGCGATCGTTTTCTACTGGACGCCCCCGCACTTCTGGTCGCTCAGCCTGCTGATGAAGGACGAGTACGCCCGCGTCGGCGTGCCGATGATGCCCGTGGTCCGCGGCGAGCACGAGACGCGCCGCCAGATCCTGCTCTACACGCTGCTGCTCTACGCGATCTCGCAGCTGCCGTTCTGCGCGGGCGCATTCGGCGGCTTCTACCTGGTGGCATCGATGGTCCTCGGGCTGGCGTTCATCGCGGGGGCAGTGATCCTCTACCGCCGTGCCGACAGGCGGACGGCGCTCCGCCTCTACCTGTTCTCGTTGGCGTACCTGGCGCTGCTGTTCGGGGCGATGGTGGCCGACGTGAAGCTATGATCCCTCACTCGCGATGGATAGACGGCTCGCCCGCAAGAACATTCGCTCTGGCCTGATCGCCGGCGCGGTGTGCCTGATCATGTTCGGGCTGACCTTCGTCGCGGCCGCGATCTATGTGCACCCCTGAGGCTGGTCGCGGGTGAGCGCATACGACGACCATGAGGAGGCGCCGCCCGCCGGTGAGGAGATCCATCTTCCCGGCCCGACGCTGATTCCGATTGTCTCGGCGGCGGCGATCACCCTGATCGTGATCGGAACGACGATCAACTGGATCTTCTCGATCATCGGCGCGGTAATCCTCATCATTTGCGTGTTCCGCTGGGTGGCCGACACCAACCGCGACGTCGCGGCGCTACCCGGAGAGCATCGGCACTAGCTGTAGCCGGCCCGGGCCCACGCGGGCATCGGCACTAGCTGTAGCCGGGCGAGGGCCCACGCGGGCATCGGCACTAGCTGTAGCCGGGCGAGGGCCCACGCGGGCATCACGGACCGCTCGTGCCGCCCACCGTGCAGGTGCGGTTCGTCATGCCCGCTATCCGGGCGTCACGAACCGGACGTGCAGTCCGCCATGAAGGTGTGGTTCCTGGCGTCCGCCCCCGGTCTCCGGTCCGAGATCCCCCCCTAGCCCGCCGCGGCCGCGGGTACGTCGCATGTGGCGCCGTCGCCGGTCCACACGCGCACGATGTCACGCATCGAGAGGATGCCCACCAACTGGCCGCGGTCGACGACCACCAAATGCCGGAAGCGGCCCCGGACCATCGTCCCAGCGGCCCGCTCGAGCGGCCACTCAGGGGACGCAGAGGTCAGGTTGGAGCTCTGGTGATCGGAGACCTTCTCGCTGTCGGGATCGGCGCCGTTGCCGACCGCCACGAGAATGTCGCGCTCGGTTATCAGGCCCGGTCCGGGCGCCTCGGTGTCCTGGACGACTGCGGCGCCGACATTCCGGGCGCACATGGCCGTGGCGGCCTCCCGCAGGGTGTGGCCGGGGCCCACAGTCAATAGCACGTCTGACATCCCATCTCGCACCTGCATAGCTCTCCCCGGGGTCGCTTGCAACGATTGGCGCAATCATCATACCCGGCCCCCTCGGGGCCGTCACGGCGGGTTTTCCCCAGCGCGTTTATCGCGCCGAACCCATAGGATGCTGGGGTTGCGAATGCGTACCGGCCCCGTGGAGATCAGTGCGTAACCGTCCAGTCCTGCAGATGATCGTGGTCGGCGTGATCGGGGTCGCGATCCTGCTGCCGATCGCCCTGCTGATCCCGTGGTTCCCGGGCAATGCCTCCAAGCAGGCCGGCAACATTCACACGCTCTACGACGTGCTGTTGATCGCCACCGTGCCGATCTTCGTGCTGGTGGAGACAGTGGTTCTGTTCTCGGTCTGGAAGTTCCGCCTGCGCCCTGGTGACGAGGAACGCGACGGGCCGCCGATCCACGGCAACACGCGCCTGGAAGTCGTTTGGACCGTGCTGCCGGCGTGCCTGATCCTGGGGCTCTGCACATATGCCTATACGGTTCTGCATTCCAACGAGGCGAGCAAGAAGAACGAGATGACCGTGAACGTGACCGCGCGGCAATTCGCGTTCGAGTTCTCCTATCCTGAGCAGGGCGGGAAGACTGTGGTCTCTCCCGTGCTGTATCTGCCGAAGGGCCAACCGGTTGTCTTCAAGCTCCGCTCGCTCGACGTGATTCACAGCTTCTTCGTCCCCGAGTTCTCGGAGAAGCTCGATGCCGTTCCCGGTATCACCACCACGTTGCGGGTCACGCCAACTAAACTCGGGACCTACCCGGCCGAATGCACTGAGCTGTGCGGCGCCGGGCACTCGCTGATGCGGGCCACCGTCCACGTGGTCCCGGCCGCCAAGTTCCAGTCGTGGCTGGGCTCTCAGCCCGCCAACGGCGCACCGCCGATCGGCGCCCCACCCTCATTCGCCACGCAGCCCGGCGTGCCCGGTACGCCCTACCACAGCAAGGTCGGGGGCGAAGGAGGTAAGTCCAAGTGATCAAGCCCGTTTTGTCCTTCCTTTTTAGAGCACCGTCGCCACACACTGAGGAGATTGGCTGATGGCCACCACCGCGACCAGCACACAGGCCGCTCTGCCCCCGACGGCGATCGCCCCTGGACAGAGCCGCAGCCGCGTTCCGCTCCCGCCGAAGCTCCGCCGACCCGGCTGGTACCGGGCCGCCATGGCAAGCGTGATCGGGCTGGCGTTCGCGCTGGGAATCACCGCGCTGATCCGCTGGCTCGAGCACCAGCACCCGGTGATCGACGGCCATGCGATCACACTCGTCGGCCTGTTCTCGGCCCCGATCGCATTCCTGGTGGGGATCGGAACCTGCGACTACTGGCTGTACTGGGCCTCCGGTCGCCCCACCCGTCCCGAGGACCACTCCGGACACGGCGCGTACAGCTGGCGTGACTATTTCCGGGTGAACACCGACCACAAGGTCATCGGCATCCAGTACACGGTGACCTCGTTCTTCTTCTTGTTCGTGGGCGGCCTGCTGGCGATGCTGATCCGGGCGCAGCTGGCCAAGCCCGGCATGCAGTTCTTGACCCCCGAGGAGTACAACGGCGTCTTCTCCGTTCACGCCACCGTGCTGATCTTCCTGTTCGTGATCCCGGTATTCGCCGGGCTCGCCAACTTCGTGCTGCCGCTGATGATCGGCGCGCCGGACATGGCCTTCCCGCGCCTGAACGCGCTGTCCTACTGGCTCCTGCCGCTGGGCGGCGTGATCATGCTCTTGAGCTTCCTGGCCCCCGGCGGCTCATTCGCCTCCGGCTGGACAGCCTATGCCCCGCTGTCGACCACGATGCCCGTCGGGCAGCTGTTCTTCTCGATCGGCGTCCAGTTCGCCGGCTTCTCGTCGATCTTCACGGCGCTCAACTTCCTGGTGACGATCATCACCATGCGCGCGCCGGGGATGAGCTTCTTCCGCATGCCGTTGCTCGTGTGGGCCAACTTCTCCACCTCGCTGCTGGTGGTCATCGCCACACCGTTCATCGCCGCCTCTCAGTTCTTCATCTTGCTCGACGCGGGGCTTCACTTCCATTTCTTCGACGCCTTCGTCGGCTCGGGCAACAGCGGCAACGTGCTCATGTACCAGCACGTGTTCTGGTTCTACTCGCACCCCGCCGTCTACATCATGATGTTGCCCGGCTTCGGGATCATCTCGGAGATCATCGCGGTCAAATCCCGCAAGCCGATTTTCGGCTACCGGATGATGGCCTTCTCGCTGTTAGCCATCGTGGTACTCGGTTTCACGGTGTGGGCGCACCACATGTTCGTCTCCGGTATGTCGCCGTGGATTCGCATCCCGATGATGATCACCACGGCGATCATCGCAGTGCCCACCGGGATCAAGATCTTTTCCTGGCTGGCGACGCTGTGGCGGGGCGTGCTCCATCTCGACACCCCGATGCTGTTTGCGCTCGGCTTTTTGACGATGTTCACGCTCGGCGGGATCAGCGGCGTGATGCTGGCCATGATCCCGTTCGACATTCACGTCTCGCAGACGTACTTCATCGTGGCCCACATTCACTACGTGCTGTTCGGCGGGTCGCTGTTCACGATCTTCGCCGGCGTCTATTACTGGTTCCCGAAGATGACCGGCCGCATGTATGACGAGCGCCTCGGCAAGTGGCACTTCTGGATGACGTTCATCTTCTTCAACCTCACTTTCGGCCCTATGCACGTGATCGGCATTCAGGGCATGCCCCGCCGGGTGGCCGAGTACGCCGCCAAGTTCGCCGCCTGGAACCTGTTCATCTCGATCGCGGCGTTCATCCTGGGGCTCTCGACCCTGATCTTCCTCTACAACATGGTCGCCAGCTGGCGGCACGGACCGCGGGCCTCGGCGAATCCCTGGCGGGCGCTGACGCTCGAGTGGCAGGTGTCCTCGCCGCCGCCGGTGTTCAACTTCGACGCTGTGCCGACCGTAGTTGGTGGCCCCTACGAGTACGGTGTGCCCGGTGCGGTGCACGGGATCTTCAAGCCGCCCAGCGAGGTCAGGGAGCAGGTGGCTGCCGGCTTTAGAACCCCGCCAAGCCAGGAGCGACACGAATGAGGAACATCCTTGTCGTCGCCAACGAGACCCTCGGGGGCCGGAAGCTGGTTGAGGCGGTCCGGGCTCGAGCCGAGCAGGGCGATGTCCGATTCGTGCTGTGCGTGCCTCAGAACCGCCCTCGCGCGGGCCTCGTGATCTACGACGACGCGGTGCACGACGCCGCCCAGGCCCGCGTCGATCTCGCGCTGTCGTTTCTCCACGCCGAGGGCATCCACGCGATCGGCGAAGTCGGCGACCCCGACCCCTACACAGCCACGATCGACGCCGTGCATGAGTACCGCCCGGACGAGATCATCATCTCTACCTACCCGGTCACCCGCTCTGGTTGGCTGCGGCGCGATTTGGTGGACCGCGTCCGCGACGCCTCGGGGCTGCCTGTGGAGCACATCGTCGCCGATCCCGACACCGAGGGACTGCCGTTCCACGTCACGCTGGCGGTCGCCAACCGCACCGCCTCGGGCGAGGAGCTGCTGGGCGCGCTGAAAGCCAAGGTCGAGGCGGAGCAGTCAGAGCACGGCGGGCGACTGTTCCTCGTCGTCGTTCCCCAGGAGGGTGGCGAAGGCCAGGCCGCCAGGCGAGCCAGAACGCGCCTGCGGCTGGTGCTTGATCGCCTACATAGCGCCGGACTGCTGGCGGCCGGCATGATCGGCGACCCCGACCCCTACACGGCGATCACGAACGCGCTCCAGTACTTCCGCGTCGATGACATCGTGATCTCGACGTTCCCGGAGACCAAGTCGGGCTGGCTGCGCTCCGACCTGATCGAACGGGTACGCAGCGCATCCGGAAAGCCCGTGGAGCACGTGGTCCACGGCGACGTGGCGACCGCCACCACGTGAGCGCCGTGGAAGCCGCAGCGGTCACTCACGACGAGCACCACGGCCCGCCGCCGGCCCACCGCTCCTCGCGAGTCGAGGCGCCCATGCTGGGGATGCTGCTTTTCATCATCTCCGAGGTGATGATCTTCGGGGCGTTCTTCACCGCCTACTTCTTCATCCGGGTGGTCACTCACGATCCCTGGCCGGCCCACGGGTCAAACATCCCGGAGGCCGTGGCAGGGATCAACACCGCGATCCTGCTGTCCTCGTCGCTGACGATCCACTGGGCGCTCACCTCGATCAAGAACGGCAACCGCTTCGGGCTCAAAGCGGGCATGGTGGCCACCTTCCTGCTCGGCCTGACGTTCCTGTTCGTGCAGATCAACGAGTACGCCAACCTGGGCTTCGCTCCCCACGACACCGCCCAAGCGACGATTTTCTACTCGCTGACCGGCCTCCATGGGGCGCACGTGTTCATTGGTCTGTGCGCGCTCGCGATCGTCTCCATCCGCTCGTTCCGCGGCCATTACTCGTCCGAGCACCACCAGGGCATGGAGGTGCCGGGGATCTACTGGCACTTCGTGGATGCGATGTGGATCGTCGTCTACACGACGGTCTACGTCCTCTAGCGCCCCGTGGCGCATCCCAGGCGCTTCCGTCTCCCGAACCCTCTGAGATCAGAGGCGGAGGCATTCCAGACGCTGATCCTGTTCGTCGTCGTCCTGGCCGTGATCGTCGGCATCGTGCTGGCGATCAAAGCCCTGAGCTAGCGGTCCCGATGTTGCGCTCTGAGTAACGGCCCGGCAGACGACCGACAGGCGCACAAACCCTTTGCGCTCTGACCTAAACCGCCTGCGGGCACGCGAGGCGCTCGCGCTCGCTAATGCGTAGCGCTCTGCAGGAAGTTGACGAGCGCCGTTATCTCGTTTGGTTTGAGCTTCTGGCTGAAGTTGGACGGCATCACGCCCGATGGATAGCCCGACGGCAGGAACGCGTAAGGATTAGTGATCGCCGTCTGGATGCACTTCGCGAGCGTCGCGCCACGGATCTTCTTCGATTGCGCCAGCGCGCAGTCCGAGCGCAGCCGCTGGTCCAGGTTCGGGCCCACGTTGCCCGTCGTGCCAGCGGCGGAGAGCACATGGCAACTGCCGCAGCCGCCGATTCCCGTAAACACCTGCTTACCCGCGGCGGCCGACGTACCCTGGACGGCACCGGCCTGTGCCAGGGCGCCGGTGTCCTGGCCGGGGAGCGACGCGACGGTTCCCACATAGGCGGCCACGTCCTGGGCTTTCTGGCCCGTGTAGAGCCTGGCCGGCATCGCGCCCTGGGTGTTCGGATACTGAATCCAGTAATCCACGAGGCCCTGAATCGAAGTGCTCTTGACCCCGTCAGCGCGATCCTGCCTGAAGGCATCGTCGAGGTTCGGACCGATCGCACCGGTCGTTCCGGCGTGGCCGAGTGTGTGGCAAAAGCCACATGTCGAGACGAACAGCTCCTTGCCCGTGACCAGATTCGAGGTGGGGTGCTTGAGCGTGCAGCCACCGAGCACGACCGCCACCAGAGCCAGGGAAAAAAGCGCCGCGAGCGTGCGGCGCAAGAGGTACGCGCGTCCCAAAGCTCCTGCCATCGTGGGCGCGCACTCTATCCCAGCACGGGCCGCCGCCGCGCCATGACAGACGCTACGATGGCGCCGCATGCGCACCCGTCAGAAGTACCGGATGCGGGCTCCCTCCACCGGCCGCGAGGTGATCATCGAAGTCGAGCCGGATCACACCTATCGCGACCGTGAGACCGGCGAGGAGCTCGAGGTCGTGGGCCAGCTACTGCCGTTGGCGCCTACGGCGTCCGAGCTGCCCTGGGCGGTCGAGAACCTCCGCTTCTGCAACTGGTGCGACCAGTTGACGCAGAAGGATCTGAACGACTGCCCGCACTGTGGCAGGCGGATGGAGCCACTCGGAGCCGACCACTAGTGGTCCCCTCGAAAGCCTCACTGATCGCCGTGGCGGCGGCTACGGCGGCGCTCGGCGCCGGACTTTCCGGCTGCGGCGGCGGCAACGCGAGCGCCAATGACACTTCCGGTGCGCCGGCGCTTACCGTGCCCACCGGCTCGGCCAGCGCCTCGCCCACGACCAGCACGACTTCCACCACCGGCACCACGACCACCAGCACTACGTCCTCGGGCGGGACGTCGGCCTCGGGCTCGGCAGGCTCTGGCGGCTCGGCGACCACGGGCGGCACCGGGGCCACGGGAGGCGGGACGGCGGCCGGTGGGACCGCCGGCGGCACCTCGACCACCGGCGCCGGCACCGCGGGCGGCGGCACCGCGGGCGGGGGCACCGCTGGCGGCACAGCCGGCGGAGCGAATGCCGGCGGTGGGACAGCGGGCGGCGGGACTGCCGGCGGCGGGACCGCCGGCGGAACCGGGTCGGGCTCCGGCAGCGGCGGCGCCGGCGTCGGCCGGTAGAGCAGCGCTCTACCTCGGCGTGACCAGCGAAGTCACTTCAGTAGCGCTCTACTTCGGCGTGACCGGCGAAGTCACTTCAGTAGCGCTGTATTCCGCCCTGGTGCCGGGGTAGGCGCAGAGGTAAGCCTTCGTCTGGCCGACGGTCAGCACCGCGTTCTGCTGCTTGCCGACGCTCTTGCAGTTGTAGGTCCGGCTCTGGCGGTAGGAGTAGTACTTGGACGCCAGGTTGTAGGACAGGATCGGCGCCCATGTTGGAACGCTGACGGCGATCACGTCCCCAGCCTGGACCGGGATGGGGCTGGCAAGCGGGAACTGAACCACATAGCCCAGATAGGGCTGCAGCTGCTCGGCGGGGCCCTGAGCCACGACCGTGAAGCGGTTGTTCTTCAGGGGCTTGAGCACCGTCAGCTGGGCCTCGCTGGCGCCGCCGTACTTGGAGTTCAGCTGGCTGGCGAACGAGCGCGCCGTGCTCGTGTTGCTCGAAAGCTGCGCCAGGCCCACCGTGAACGCCACGAGCTGGCCGGACTGCTTGACGGCCGTGGGATAGGTGGCGCCGTTGGTCAGCGTCTCGAGCGCCGTGACCCTGGTCATCACGAACGTGCAGTTCTGGGGAGCGGTGCCTTTGGGGCAGACCGGCGGCTTGACGGGCACCGCTGTCCCCCCAAGCTGCACGGTGGAACCGAGCTGTCCCCCAGAGGTGGGGTTGGCGGCCGTAGCCGCCCATGTGCTGGCAGCAGCGAGCGCGAGCAGCACGCAGGCGCCGACGGCGATCAGCAGGAAACGCCTCATGATCTCCATTCAACACGACCTGGCGGACACAGTTGCGGAAAATCGGATCCGCCACGCACAGCCACGGTCGCCCCCACGCACAGCCACGGTCGCCTCCACGCGCTGGCGCGGACGTCGAGCGGGCCCGCGCGCTGGCGCGGACGTCGAGCGGGCCCGCGCGCTGGCGGACCGCGAGCGGGCCCGCGCGCTGGCGGACCGGCGTTAGATCTTGGTGACGTTGATGGCCTTCGGACCCTTGGGACCGGCCTCCTCCTCGTAGGAGACCTTTGCCCCTTCAGGCAGAGAGCGGTAGCCGTCCCCGGCGATGCCCGTGAAATGGACGAACAGGTCGCGCCCGCCGTCGTCCGGAGTGATGAAACCGAAGCCCTTGTCGTCGCTGAACCACTTGACGGTCCCTGTCGGCATGGGCTGAGAAAGTATCAGGAGCGCACACGCGCCGTCGGCCACCGATCTAAGCGTGGTCGCGCTGTCAGCGACAGATCTAAGAGCCCAATCGCGTCCTCAGCGACCGCGAAATGTGGCTTTGCCCGGCCCTCGCTCCAGGAACGACGCGACCGCGCCCCGTAGATCCTCCGTGTCGAAAAGCTGCCCCGCCACCTCGGGCACGCGCTCGTTGGCCAACTCCACCCCACCTTCCAGGTAGTCGCGGATGACCTGCTTCGTGGCCGCGTGGGCGCACGTGGGGCCCACGGCTAGCTCACTGGCCAGCTCACGTGCCGCGGCGTCGAAGCCCTCGTCCGGGAGCAGCACGTTGACGACGTTCCAGCGCTCGAGCGTCTCGGCGTCGTAGGGACGCCCGCTCATCACGAACTGGCGCGCCCTGCCGCTGCCGGCCCGCTCGGCCAGACGCTGCGTGCCGCCCATCGCCGGCGTCAGTCCAATGACCCTCTCCACCAACCCGAACTGCGCGGATTGAGCGGCCACCAGCAGGTCGCACGCCAGCGCCAGCTCGAAGGCCCAGGTCAAGCACAGGGCGTGGGCCGCAAACACCGTAGGACAGGGCAGGCGATCGACCCGCTGCGCCAGCTCCACAAGCCGCCGGAAGGTTTGCGCTGCCGCCTCGGAACTTTCGAGCGCCGCGAACAGCGACACGTCGACGCCACCCGAGACCGCGCGCCCGTCGGCCCGGAACAGCACCGCGCGCGGGGGGTCCGCCTCGAGCTCGGAGACGGCGTTCTCGAGTTCGCGCTCCATCTGCGCCGTGAACAGGTTCAGCGGCGGCGAGTTGAACGTCACCACTGCCAGGCCCGCGTCCCGTTCCAGCCGCACAGCGGGGCTCGTCTCGCTCATCGGCAGGGCAGCCTATCGTCCGTCGCCGGCCAGCAGCCGTCGAGCGCGCTCGAGCGCTTCGGATGAGCTGTGAATCTCATCGGCGAAGCTGGCTTCCTCCAGCTGATCCAACAGCCGGCCGATCTCAGGCCCGGGGCGCAGACCCAGCGCGCGCTGGAGCTCGTCGCCGCGTACCGGCGGTCGTGGCGGGTCGGCCAACCAGGCGAACGCCTCTCCTAACAGCCGCCGAGCCACCTCCAGATGCCTGGCGATCGCCCGCTCCGAGCCTGCGCCACGCGTCGCCAAACGGTCCGCCACGCTCAGCACGGTGACGTCTACCTGGACCGGCACGCAGGCTCGCAGGTAGCGATAGATCTCACGCCGACCGAGCGGGTCCTGGTGTACGAGAAAGCCGAGCCGCAGGTGATGGCGGGTCAAGGCGCCCACGTGCGCGGACAAACGCTCGCTGGCTCGGAGCCGCGCCAACACCTCGCTGGCCAGCTCCGCGCCGACCGCGTCATGGCCGATGAACGTGACCCTGCCCTCTGGGGTGACGGCGCGGGTCACCGGCTTGGCGATGTCGTGAAACAGCGCCCCGACGCGCAGCGCCTGAGCCCGAGTCAGCTCGTCGGCAAGCGGCTCGGCCATCAGCCTGGCGACAGGCTCGGCCTGATCTCCGAACGCGAGCTCCGGATCGCGCTCCAGCGCGATCGCTTCGGCCAGCACCGCACGCGTGTGCTCGTGGACGTCAAGGTGGTGGTAACGGCTCTGCTCGACGCCGCGCTGGGCGCTCAGCTCGGGCAGCACAGTCGCCGTGGCGCCAATCGCGTCCATCAGATCGAGCGCCTCGAGCGCCATCGGCGCGCTGAGCGCACGCTTGAGCTCGGCGAAGATCCGCTCCGGCGCCACGCGATCCAGATCGGGCGTGCTCCGGGCGGCGGCCACCTGGGTCTCGCGCTCGACGCTGAAGTCAAGCTCGCCGCGCAACCGCGCCAGGCGCAGTGTGCGCAGCGGGTCCCGCTCGAACGATTGCGGCGCGACCATCCGCAGCCGCGATGCCCCCAGGTCGGCCAGGCCGCCGAAAGGATCGATGAGCGTGCCTCCGTCGGGGCCAGTGCGCGGTTCGCCCCTCCCCTCTCCCAGCCGCTCGGCAATCGCGTTGATCGTGAAGTCGCGCCTGCCCAGGTCGGCCTCGATCGAGCCCCCTTCCACCGGCAGCACGTCGACCTGCCAGCCGTGTCGCCGCGAGACTACGCGCCAGGTTCCGAAGGCCTCCGACAGCGAGAAGGGATGCGCATGCGCCTCTCGCGCCAGCGCTCGGGCCACGGCCTCGGGATCGCCCGCCACCGCGACGTCGAAGTCGGTCGTCTCTCGGCCCAAGAGTCGATCGCGAAGCGCCCCGCCCACCAGCCACGCGTCGGGGGCCGCAACTCGGGCCACGATCGCCACGGGGTCGCGGCCGTCGAGCTCCGTGGCGCTCATCGCAAGGGCTCGCCGTCGCGATGGTACGCGCGCGTCACGCGGGTCGAGATGCCACACACGATCTCGTAGTTGATCGTCCCGATCCGGCTGGCGAGCTGCTCGGCCGTCTGCCGATCCGAGCCGTCGGCGCCGATCAGCGTCGCGGGATCGCCCGCTCGAACCTTGGGCTCGGGCCCAACGTCGACTGTCACGTTGTCCATGCTCACTGTGCCCACCAGTGGATAGCGTGCGCCGCGCACGAGCACGTCGCAGTTGTTGGTGAACGCGCGCCGCAGACCGTCTGCGTAACCGATCGGCAAAGTGGCGATGAAGGTGTCGCGCTCGGCGACGAACCGCCGTCCGTAGCCGGCGCTGTCGCCGCGCTGGGCGCGCTTCACTGCGGCGATATAGGACCGAAGGCCGAGTGCCGGTTCGAGGCCCCACGCGAACGGGTTCTCGCCCTGCGGGTCGCAGCCATAGATCGCGATCCCACAGCGCACGAGGTCGAAGTGGCTCTGTGGCGCGAGTAGCGTGGCCGCGCTGTTGGCGGCATGGACCACGATCCCCGGATAGCGCTCCCTCAGGGCAGCGACGAACGGTTCGAATGTGGCGAGCTGGGCGGAGACGAACTCCTGATCGTCGTCGGCGGTGGCGAAGTGGGTCATGGCCCCGGCCAGATCCAGCGCGGGGGCGGAGGCGGCCACCCGCCCGGCGATCGCTAGTGCGACATCCGTCTCCCGCGTGCCGAGCCTGCCCATGCCGCTGTCGAGCTTCACGTGCACCGGGACCGGGTGGGCGGCTCGGGCGGAGAACGTCAGCAGCTGCTCAACAAAACGCTCATCCCAGGCCACCACATCGGCCTTGGCGGCGAGTGCCACCGGCAGCTCCTCGTCGCTCAACGCCCCCATCACCAGGATGCGCTCGGCAATCCCGGCCTCCCGCAGTTGGGCCGCCTCCTGAGCGGCGGCCACCGCTAGCCAGCGGGCTCCGCCGGCCAGCGCTGCGCGTGCGGCCGCCACCGCGCCGTGGCCGTAGCCGTCGGCCTTGACCACGGCGCACAGGCTGGTCTCCGGCTGGAGCGAGCGCCGCAGCAGCTCCACGTTGCGCTCGATCGCCGCGAGGTTAACGTCCGCCAAGGCGCGCAGCGGCATCGCTCACGCCTCGAGGTCGAGCGGAGCCATGCTTCACGCTTCCGGGTCGGCCAGCGCGGCCGGCAGCCGTGCGATCACATCGGAGGCGACCACGCCTTCAGATCCAATCTCGCGCGCCGCCAGCCGGCCGGCGCGCGCGTGTACGAATACCGCGGCGCAAGCAGCGTGGAAGGGATCCATGCCCTTGGCCAAGAACGCGCCGCTCACGCCTGAGAGCACGTCGCCGGTGCCCGCCGTGGCCAGCGCCGACGCTCCGCCCCGGCTCACCCCCACGCGGCCGTCAGGGTGCGCCACGAGCGTGTCATCGCCCTTGAGCACTATCACGGCCTGGGCGACTGTGGCCGCCCGGCGCGCGCTCTGAAGCCGCTTGGCGGCCACCGCGGCGCTATCTGAGCCAAGCAGCCGTGCCAGCTCCCCTGCGTGCGGCGTCAGCACCGTCGGCTGCTGGCGCTCGGCGAGCGAATCGACCGCTCCGGCGTGGGCGTTCAAGCCGTCGGCGTCGAGCAGCAGCGGTACCGCCGCGCTGGCTGCCAGCTGACGGGCGGCCTCGAGGGTCTGGTCCTCTCGCCCCAGACCTGGGCCCAGGATCAGGGCATCGGCGCGCTCGAGGCGTGCGCCGGCCTCTTTGAGCGAAGCCGTCGTCAGCGAGCCATCCTCGTCGGGCAGCGGCGCGGTCATCACCTCCAGCAGCCGGACCTCGAAGATCAAGTTCAGCGAGCGCGGAACGAGCGCCGTTACGTAGCCAGCGCCGGCTCGCATCGCCGCTTCGGCAGCCATGCACGGCGCGCCGGTGAGACCTGTGGAACCACCGAAGACGAGCACGCTGCCGGCCGCGAACTTCGTCGACTCACGCCCCCGCCGGGGAATGGCCGCCAGCACGCTGGGCTTGATCAGCCCGATCTGCGGTTCGCCCGGACCCCCCGACGGGATCCCGATCTGAACGACCCGCACCTCGCCGGCGTGGTCCTTGCCGGGGGCGATCCACAGCCCGGGCTTTGAGGCGTGAAAGGTGGCTGTCGCGTCGGCGTGTACGGCAGCGCCCTCGATCTCGCCCGTCGAGCCGTTGACGCCACTGGGAACGTCACAGGCGACGACCACCGCGCCCGCGTCATTGATGGCCTCGATCGCCCCCGCCGCCGGCTCGCGGGGCTCCCCGGAGAAGCCAGTGCCGAGGATGGCGTCGATGATCGCCGCCGCCCCCTCGAGACCCGCCGGCGAGAACCGCTCAGGCCCTTCGCCCGGTAGACGCTCGAGGTTGTGAGCGGCGTCGCCGCGAAGCTCACTGGGCTCGGACAGCGTCAGCACCCGCACCTCGCGCCCCCGTTCTCGCAGCAGACGCGCCGCCACCAGCCCGTCGCCGCCGTTGTTCCCCTTGCCGCAGACCACCGCCACCGGCCCCGACAGCGAGCGCTCCGCCACGAGCGCCGCCAGCCCGGCACCGGCGCGCTCCATCAACTCGAGGCTTGGAATCCCGCGCTCGGAAATCGCCCATTCATCGAGCGCTCGCTGCTCGGACGGGTCAGGCAGCGGCTCCAGCCAGTCAGCGAGCGCGGTCACTCGACGGTGACGGTCTTCGCCAGGTTGCGCGGCTGGTCGATGTTCAGCCCGCGCAGGCGGGCGATGTGGTAGGCCAGCAGTTGCAGCGGGATCACCGCGAGCAGCGGCGCCAGCATCCAGTCGGTGCGCGGCACGCGGATCACCTCGTCGGCGGTCTGCTCGATCTGTCGATCGCCCTCGCTGGCCACGGCGATTGCATGAGCGCCGCGGGCCCGCACCTCCTGCACATTGGAGATCACCTTCTCCAGGACCGGGGATTCGGTGGCCACCACGACCACCGGCGTGCGCTCATCGAGCAGCGCGATCGGGCCGTGCTTCATCTCCCCAGCGGCGTAGGCATCGGTGGCGATGTAGGAGATCTCCTTCAGCTTGAGCGCGCCCTCGAGCGCCACGGGCAGACCGACGTGGCGACCCAGGTAGAGAAAGAAGTTGGCGGCGTGATGCGCCTCCGCGATCCGCTCCACCTCCGGCCCACAACTCTCGAGCAGCTCCGAGATGGCATGTGGCAGGCGCCGCAGCTGGGCGATTTTCTCACGCAGTTCATGTGCCGGGAGCGTGCCTCGCAGCTCAGCCAGCCGCAAGGCCAGCAGGTACATGACGACTAGCTGCGCCACGTAGGTCTTCGTTGCCGCCACTCCGATTTCGAGACCCGCGCGGGTGTAAAGGACCCCATCGGCGTCCCTGGTGGCCTGCGATCCCATGATGTTCGTCACCGCCAGCACCTGCGCCCCGCGTTCCCGCGCGGTGCGCATCGCCGCCAGCGTGTCGGCCGTCTCACCGGACTGGGAGATGCCGATCATCAAATCCCCAGGACCAATGACCGGGTTGCGGTAGCGGTACTCCGAGGCAATGTCGACCTCCACTGGCACCCGCGACCACTGCTCGATCGCGTAACGACCGACCAGCGCGGCGTGATAGGCCGTGCCGCAGGCGGCGATCACCACCTTGCGCGCCCGGCGCAGGAGCTGATCGTCGATCGTCCCGAGCTCGCCGAGGTCGATGCTGTCGCCGCCGGCAATCCGCTCCCCGAGCGTCTCGGCCACAGCGTCGGCCTGCTCGTGGATCTCCTTGAGCATGAACGTCTCGTAGCCTTGCTTCTCCGCAGTGTCGGCGTCCCAGTCGATCTCTACGACCTCGCGCTCCAGCTGCTCGCCATCGGCGGTGAAGAACTCCACGCCCTCCGGCCGCAGCACCACGATCTCGTCGTCGTTTACGTACTGGACCCGCCGCGTCTGGCGCATGAACGCCGGGATCGCGGAGCCAATGAACTGCTCGCCGTCTCCGCGGCCGATGATCAGCGGACACTCCTTGCGGGCGCCGACAAGCACGCCGGGCTCATCTGCGCTCATGGCTACAAATGCGTAGTGGCCGCGAAGCTCGCCATAGGCGGCGAGCACGGCCTCCTCCAGGCTCCCCTGGGCGCAGTGGTGAGCGATGAGGTGCGCGATCACCTCGGCGTCGGTCTCGGATGTGAAGACCGCTCCCATGTCCGAGAGCCGCTCCTTGAGCGACATGTAGTTCTCGACGATGCCGTTGACGACGATGTGCACGCGGTCTGCGGTGTCGAAGTGCGGATGGGCGTTGGCCTCGCTGACGCGGCCGTGGGTCGCCCACCGGGTGTGCCCGATGCCGGTCCCCACTTCCTCCAGCCGCGGGGGTGGTTCCGCCAGCGCCACTGCGCCCGGCTGCGAGCGCTCGTCGAGCGCGGTGCGCAGCGCACTCAGGTTGCCAACGGCGCGCACGGCGTCGATCCGGTCGCCGTTCAAAACAGAGATCCCGGCGCTGTCATAACCCCGGTACTCGAGCTTCTGCAGGCCCTCGAGCAGCAACGAGCGCACGTCTCGGGTCCCCACGTAACCGACGATCCCGCACATGCCGGACGAGGGTACTAGGGAACGCTCGGTTTACGAGAGCGTCTGCTCAACGAGCTTTGCGAGCCGCCCACAGACCGCCTCGGTCTCGCTGTCGCTCGGCGCCTCCACCATCACCCTGATCAGCGGCTCTGTCCCCGACGGGCGCACCAGCACCCGCCCCCGCCCAGCCAAAGCGGCGTGCTCGCGATCGATGGCCTCCTTGACCGTCGCGGCCTCGAGCGCCGCCCGTAGCGCTCCACGGTTTCCGGCGCGGATGTTGACCAGCCGCTGCGGAAGTTTCTCCATCACGTCCCGCTCGCGCAGGTCACGCTCGCCCAGGGCCTCGAGCGTCAGCAGCGCGCTGGCGATGCCGTCGCCGGAGGGACCGAAGCCAAGGTCGATGATGTGTCCAGACTGCTCGCCGCCCAGCGCCCACTGGCGGCGGCGTAGCTCGTCGAGCACGTAGCGGTCGCCGACGGCGGTGGTCGCGACCTCGATCCCGGCCTGGGCCATCGCCGTGTGGAAGCCGTAATTGGTCATCACGGTCACTACGACGCCGTTACCCAGCAGCGAACCGCGGGCCCGCAAGTGGACGGCAGCCAGCGCGATCAGCTCGTCGCCGTCGACGATCTGGCCGTCGCCGTCGATTGCCAGCACTCGGTCGCCGTCGCCATCGAAGGCGAACGCCACGTCGTACTGCCCGTGCTCCATCGCTCGCAACGCGTGCTCGAGGTGGGTGGAACCGCAGCCGTCGTTAATGTTGCGGCCGTCCGGGGTGTCCGCCAGGAGGCTCACCTCAGCCCCGAGGCGCCGGAAGATCTCTGGCGCCGCGAGGTACGTGGCTCCGTTCGCACAGTCGAGCAGAATCCGCCGGCCGGTCAAGTCGAGGCCGGCAAATCGGTGTCCGAGCTCGTCCAGGTAGTCCTCGAGCACGCCCTCCAAGCGGCGAACGTGGCCGATGTGCGTGCCGGGGGTGGGCGCCGTCTTTGCGAGCTCGGCCTCGATCTGCTGCTCGGTCTCGTCGTGCAGCTTGAAGCCGTCGGGGCCGAAGAGCTTGATTCCGTTGTCCTCGTAGGGATTGTGAGAGGCGGAGATCACCGCCGCCATCTGCAGCTTGTGCCTACGGAGCAGCAGCGGCGCGGCCGGCGTCGGCAGCACACCGGCGATGAGCGCGTCTCCGCCCGAGGCGCTGACCCCTGCGGCGATCGCCGCTTCGAGCATCTCCCCTGACTCACGCGTGTCGCGAACGATCAGGACCTGGGGTTGGTCGGCCTCGATGTGGGTCACCGCGGCCCGCGCCAGGGCCAGGGCCAGGTCGGGAGTCAGGAAGTCTCCGGCCCGGCCACGGACACCATCGGTGCCAAACAGCTCTCGTGGCATAAGAACCTGGGGTCGGCGGGGCGGGACGGTTAGCGCTTGGAGAACTGCGGGCGCTTGCGGGCCTTCTTGAGTCCGGCCTTTTTCCGTTCCTTGACCCGCGGATCGCGCGTCAGGAAGCCTCTGCGCTTGAGCTCCCCACGCAGGTGCGGGTCGGCGACGATCAGCGCACGAGAGATGCCGTGGCGAAGCGCCTCGGCCTGTGCCGCGACGCCGCCGCCGTGCATACGCGCCACGACGTCCATCCGGGCGTCGTAGCCCACCGTCTCCAGCGGCTGGCGGATCACGCGCTGTAGCGTCTGACGGGGGAAGTAGTTGTCAAGCGACTTGCCGTTGATGGCGTAGGTGCCGCCGCCGGGCTTGAGGATCACGCGGGCCACGGCGGTCTTGCGCTTGCCGGTCGCGGTGTAGCGCGCACCCGCGGCCAGATCGATCGCGGCGTCGGCGATCGGCTGGGTCTCCTCCTGGTCGCGCTGCTCGCGCTCGCGCGCGGCCCTGGCCTCGGCCTCCGCCTCGGCCGCCGCCCGTGCCTCGGCGTCAAGGAACTCGTCGGTCTCGGGGATGATGTCGGGAATCAGGTCGGCGCCTGGAATCTCGGGCCGCTGGCGCGGCGCCAGCTCGACCTCTTCCTCGATGGTCTCTTCGGCCACAGGAGCCTCCTCGGCCACAGGAGCCTCCTCGGCTATGGGCTCCTCCTCGGGCACAGGAGCCTCCTCGGCTATGGGCTCCTCCTCGGGCAACAGGAGCCTCCTCGGCTATGGGCTCCTCCTCGGGCAGCAGGCTCCTCGGCGACCTCCGCGGGGGGCTCGGTTGCCGGTGCCGCGGAGCCTTCCGGTTCCGATGCTGATTCAGGGGACACGTCCGCGTCCGAATCCGGTCGCGGCACTTCTGTGTCAGACGCCTCTTCGGGCTCCCCCCGCCCCGATTCAGGCGTGGGCGGTGTCTCCTGATCTTCGCTCACTGGATCTCCATCGGTCGTGGCTGCTGGGCTGCGTGCGGGTGCTCGGGGCCGGCATAGATCTTGAGCTTGGTCAGCTGCTTGCGGGCCAGCCGGTTGCGGGGCAGCATGCCCTTGACCGCTAACCGCAGGACCTCCTCCGGACGGCGCTCCAGCATCTGCTCGAGCGTCCGCGAGCGGAGCGCGCCCGGGTAGCCGGAGTGGCGGTAGTAACGCTTGTCGCGCAGCTTGTTTCCGGACACCGAGATCTTCTCCGCGTTGACGACCACGACGAAATCACCCGTGTCGATGTGCGGAGTGTAGGTTGGCTTGCGTTTGCCGCGCAGCGCGTCGGCGATCTGCGTGGCCAGCCTGCCGAGCGTCTGCCCGGTGGCGTCGACGAGCAGCCAGTTTCGCTCTCTGTCGGCTGGTTTCGCTACGTAGGTCTTCATAGCACGCACAAGCCGCGCCGTTCGGCGCGGCCCGGCCGCTGATGATAGGCCACCCGGAATGCGTACGCTGGCCGCATGAGCATTTCGGTCCGGATCCGCAGGCTGGGTTTCAAGGTCGCCCATCTGTTGCTGCGCCTCTGGTGGCTGATCCGGCGCCCAGCGATGTACGGCGTGAAGTTCGTCGTCACCCGCGGAGCGGATGTGGTGCTCGTCCGCCACACCTACGGCCGTCGCGAGTGGGACCTGCCAGGCGGCGGGATCAAGCGCAAAGAGCGACCTCTCGATGCTGCCCGCCGTGAGATGGAGGAGGAGCTGGGAATCCAGACCGACGATTGGCGCTACCTGGGTGAGGCCTGGGCCACCGTCTACCACCGGCGCGACACGCTGCACTGCTTCCAAGCCGTGGTCGATTCGCCGAACCTCTCGATCGAGCGTGCCGAGCTGGCCGACGCCTGCTGGTTTCCACGCGACCAACTGCCGACGGACCTTGCCAAGCACGTACGGCGCCTGTTGGCCCGGGTGCCCCCCAGCAACGCCTCCGCGGATGGCGCGGGCCCTGGCGGCGCTGCGGTAGCTAGGGCCTCGAATACCGCTAACTGACGCCGGGTTCCGGATGGGCCCGTTCCTGAGCGAGCCACGCCGGCCGGCGGCGATCAGGGAGAGCCCTCACGCCCCCTGGTTCGTGGTGGGCACCGTCTGCATCGGCGCATTCATGGGCCAGCTCGACGCGAGCATCGTCACGCTCGCCCTGCCACATCTGGGTCACGACCTACACGTCGGCATTGGTGCGGTCGAGTGGGTCGCGCTGGCCTACATGCTGACGCTGATCGCCACCGTCGCCACGATCGGTCACTTCGCGGACGCCTTCGGTCGCAAGCTGCTCTACTCCTACGGCTTCGGGGTCTTTACGTTGGCGTCCGCACTCTGTGGCCTGGCGCCCTCGTTGTCGGTGCTTATCGCGGCGCGTGTCGTGCAGGCGCTGGGAGCGGCCATGCTCCAGGCCAACAGCGTCGCGCTGATCACCGAGGCGATGCCGCCGGAGTCGCTGTCGAGGGGCATCGGGATCCAAGGCGCGGCGCAGGCGTTGGGACTGGCGCTCGGGCCCGCCGCGGGCGGCTTGCTGTTGGCACTCGGCGGCTGGCGGTTGATCTTCCTGGTCAACCTCCCGGCCGGCGCCTTGGGACTCGCGCTCGGGTGGCTCTTTTTGCCCCGCAGCCGCTCGCGGCGAGAGATCGGCCACGGCGATCCCATCGGGGCGCTGCTGCTGGCGCTCGGGGCCGGCGGACCGCTGGCCTACCTGTCGCTGGCCGAACGTGCCGGCTACGGAAGCGGTGTCCTGCTCGCGCTGCTGACTTGCGGCGTGGCGGCAGCGGTGGGCTTCGTCTGGCATGAGCGCCGCTCGTCGTCGCCGCTGATCGAGCTCTCGATGCTGCGTCGCCCAGCGCTCTCGATTGGTCTGGGCAGTGGCCTGATCTCCTACCTGATGTTGTTCGGAGCGCTGTTCGTCGTCCCCTATTTCCTGAACGACCAGCACATCGGGCCGGCTCAGGCCGGCCTCGAGCTGGCTGTGCTGCCTGTGGCGATCGGGGTCACCGCCCCGATCGCAGGGCGCCTCACCAACCGGCTGGGCGCCCGGACCCTGACAGCGGGTGGGATCGCAGCCGCCGGGGCCGGCCTGGCGCTCGTGGGCTTCGTGCACGGCACAGCCGGGCTGCTGGCGGGCCTGGCCCTGGCCGGGATCGGTCTGGGCGCCTTCACCCCGTCGAACAATGCATCGATCATGTCCGCGGCCCCCGGTGGCCACACCGGCTTAGTGGGAGGGCTTTTGAACATGACCAGAGGCGCGGGCACGGCGCTCGGAGTCGCGGTGGCGGGCGCCCTCTTCACGGCCGCCGTCGCCGGCTCGACGGGTGCCGGAGGCGGTCTCACCTTGGCCATGCTCGTACTTGGCGCGCTGGGGCTGGCGGTGGGCGTGGGGCTCGCCGCCGAGCGGTGGTCGGGGAGCTAGGGCGCCGGGACCCGGGTGGCGCCGCGGACCCGGTCCTACTGCTCGCCGTCCCAGTAATCGAGCCGCTCGAGCCGAGCGATGACGCCCAGCCCGCGGAAGGAGACCTTGTTGGAGCGCGGGTAGTAGCACATGTCTCCGGGCTCGCGGGTGCCATAGGCCAGTAGCTCGAGACCGGCCGGGCCGGCGCGAAAGGCGTGGGCCACGCCGGTGGCGGGCGGTCGCGCGACCACATGGCCAGCAGCGACTCCGAGCTCCTCATCGCCGAGCAACAGCGTCCCCTCTCCGCCGAGAACGACGAACAGCTCCTCCTCCAGTGTGTGGCAGTGGGCGGGCGCCGCATACCTGGACGGCGCCACGGAGACGTGCTTGAGCCCCGTGGAACGGGAGCCCACCGCTTTTCCCAGATCGCGCCGTACGGCCTCCACCGTCCCCCGTCCGAACTGCCTTTCCTCCACCGCTGCCACGTTCACGATCGTCCCCGGCCGCTCGCCGGGCTGATCGGGCAGCTCCGGCGGACCGACCTCCGACTCGCGCACGAATTGAAAAGGGTGACCCTCGATCGCCCCGGGCTCGGAGACCACCGCGCGGCGCCCGGCGAGCGACATGCCCAGCCGAGGAAAGCCAATGGTTTCAATTAGCTTCCGCGGGCCGAACGCCAGCACGTCGAGCGGCTCCAGCGCGTGCAGTGTGTGCGCGCCTCGATTCGGGGCATAGAGCACGCAGTCGCGGGCGACGATCTCGGAGGTTCTCCCAGCCTGCCACGAGAGCCCGCGGCCGGCTAGGACATAGAAGATCTCCTCCGCCGCGCCGTGCTCGTGTGCCGGGGTGGACCAGCCGCCGACTGGCAACTGGATTCGGCGCACGCCGATTCCGACGCTGCCCGCAGCGTCGCCCAGCATCGTCCAGCGTCCATGCAGGTGCCCGAGGTGGTACTCGCGCGCCGGCGCTTCGTCGAAGTGCGCTACTCCCACTCGATCGTGCCGGGCGGCTTTGAGGTGATGTCGAGCACCACTCGGCCCACGGGCCGGATCTCGGAGATCATCCGCGAGGCGATCCGCTCCAGCAGTTCGTAGGGAAGCCGGGCCCAGTCTGCGGTCATCGCGTCATCAGACGTCACGGCGCGGATCACGACCACGTTGCCGTACGTGCGCTCATCGCCCTGCACGCCGACCGTGCGAATGTCCGGCAGCACGCAGAACGACTGCCACAGCTCTCGGTAGAGGCCCGCTTTGCGGATCTCGTCCTGGAGGATGGCGTCCGCCTCGCGTAGCGTCTCCAGCCGCTCCCGCGTGGCTTCGCCGCCGACGATTCGGATCGCCAGGCCGGGACCGGGAAACGGTTGGCGCCAGACAAGTCGTTCCGGCAAGCCAAGCTCGGCGCCCACCGCCCTGACCTCGTCCTTGAACAGCGCGCGTAGGGGCTCGACCAGCTGAAGCTCCAGATCTTCGGGCAGGCCGCCGACGTTGTGGTGGGACTTGATCGTCGCCGCGCCGGTGCCGCCGCCCGACTCGATCACGTCGGAATAGAGCGTGCCCTGGACGAGAAATTGGACATCTGGCAGCCGCGCTGCCTGCTCCTCGAACACGCGGATGAACTCGGCACCGATCCGCTTGCGCTTCTCCTCCGGGTCACTGACCCCCTGCAGGCGGGCCAGAAACCGATGCGAGGCGTCGACGGCCACCAGCGGGACCTTGAAGTGGTCACGGAAGGCGGCGATCACCTGCTGGCCCTCGTTCTTGCGCATCAGTCCGTGATCGACGAACACACATGTCAGCCTGTCGCCGATCGCCCGATGTACGAGCAGCGCGGCCACGCTCGAGTCGACGCCGCCCGAGAGGCCGCAGATCGCTCGTCCATCCCCCACCTGCGCTCGGATCCGCTCCACCTGCTCCTCGATCACGGAGCTCGGGCTCCAGCTGCGCTCACATCCGCAGATGTCCTCGAGGAAGTTCGTCAGCACCTGCTGTCCGTAAGGCGTGTGGACAACCTCGGGGTGGAACTGGATCCCGTACACGCCGTGCTGTCTCGATTCGAACGCCGCCACCGGCGAGGCGGTGGACGATGCGAGCGCGTCGAAGCCGGGAGGCGGGGCGAACACGGTGTCGCGGTGCGACATCCAGCACGTCTGCTCGGGTGGCGTCGAGGCCAGGAGACGACCCCGTTCGGTCACCCGGAGCTCCGAGCGTCCGAACTCTCCCACCTCCGCGCCCTCTACGCGGCCACCCAGCTCCCGAGCCAGCAGCTGCATCCCGTAGCAGATGCCGAGCACGGGCACGCCCAGCTCCAGCAGCTCACGCTCGAGCGGCGGCGCCCCCTCGGCGTAGACCGAAGCCGGGCCACCGGACAGGATTACGCCCCTGGGCCTGCGCCGCGCGACCTCCTCAGCGCCCACGTGGTACGGCAGTAGTTCGGAGAAGACGCCGCATTCGCGCACTCGGCGCGCGATCAGCTGCGAGTACTGGCCCCCGTAATCCAATACGACCACTTCGTCGAGGGCAGTTTCCGGTGCCTCCCGCCGAGCCGCGACAGCCGGGCTCGGAGTCTCAGTCGCTGACACCGACTGTTTCCGGCGTGCCCACGGTCCCCATGCCTACGCCCTGCTCGCGCTGAAGCTGCTTGCCCTCGGTCTGGAGCGCCGGCGCGACCATCAACTCCGCTCGGTTGAACTCGGCGATGTCCCGGTAGCCGCAGGTCGCCATCGAGGTCCTCAGGCCACCCATCAGGTTGAACGTGCCGTCGTTCTCACGTGCCGGGCCCTTGATGATCTCCTCGAGCGTTCCGTTCGGCCTGGTGGCCACGCGGGTGCCGCGCGGTAGCGTCGGGTGGAATGTGGCCATGCCCCAGTTGTAGCCGCGTCCTGGGGCCTCGTAGGCCCGCGACAGGGCCGAGCCCAGCATCACTGCGTCGGCGCCGCAGGCGATGGCCTTGGCCACGTCGCCGCCGTTGCGCATGCCGCCGTCGGCGATCACCTTGACGTAGTCGCCGGTTTCCAGCATGTGCTGAGAGCGCGCGGCAGCCACGTCGGCAATCGCCGTGGCCTGCGGCACCCCGATTCCCAGCACCCCGCGCGTGGTGCAGATCGCGCCGGGTCCCACTCCGACGAGTACGCCGGCGGCGCCTGTGCGCATCAGATGAAGTCCGGTGTGGTACGAAGCACAGCCGCCGACGACGACCGGTGTCGGCTGCAACTCGCGGATGAACTCCTTGAGGTTGAGCGGGGGCCGCGTCTCGTCGCGCGAGACGTGCTCGGCGGAGACGACGGTCCCCTGGATGACGAGGATGTCCAGGCCCGCCTCCAGCGCGACCTCGTAATGCCTGCGCACCTTCTGCGGCGTCAGCGACGCGGCGGCAACTGCGCCGCGGGACTTGATCTCCTTGATCCGCTGTGCGATCAGCTCAGGCTTGATCGGCTCGCGATAGATGTCCTGCATCTCGCGCGTGGCTATGTCCCGCGAGAACGTGGAGATCCGCTCCAGTTGCGCCTCGGCGTTCTCGTAGCGGCAGAAGATGCCCTCCAGGTTGAGGACCGCCAGCCCGCCCAGCCTGCCGATTTCGCCGGCGGTCTCCGGCGAGACGACCCCATCCAGGGCCGCGGCCAGCAGCGGCAGCTCAAACCGGTAGGGCCCGAGCGTCCAGGAGATGTCGACATCGTCGGGATCTCGCGTCCGGCGGGAGGGCACGATCGCGATGTCGTCGAACCCGTAGGCTCGCCGCGCCTTCTTGCCACGACCGATCTCAACTTCCATTGCGAAAGCGTAGCCGACGGCCCGGACGGGCCTGGTTTGATTCGAACCGCGCCGCGCGCTGACCCACGCCGGCGCTAGCCGATCTGGGCGGGCTGCTCGAGGCGCTCGATCTGAACCTCGCTCAGCAGCCGCTCGGCGTGCCCCGGGACGAGCACTCCGGCGCCGAAGTGCTGGGTCGATTCAGCGCCGCAGGCGACGGCGAAGCGCAGGCAGTCAAGCGCTAGGCGGCCGGTGTACCGCGAGGCCAGATAGCCGGCCAAGAACGCGTCGCCGGCGCCGATCGCCGAGCGGGCCTCCTGCTCTGGGATCCGCACCCGAACCAGCACCGGGGTTCCATCCTCAATCACGCGCGCATAACAGCCGTCCGAGACGGTCATGATCGCCTCCCGGGCACCGAGCCTTGTCATCTCCACTACGGCCTCCACGCGGTCCTCGTCGTCGTTGAACTCGTGGCCGACGAGCTCTTCGGCTTCGAGCTCGTTGGGCGAGATCAGGTCGGGCTCGGCGCGGACGCCGAGGCGAAGTGGCTCGCCCTCGGTGTCGAGAACGGCCGTCACACCAAGCTTTCGCGCCTCGCGGATCAGATCCCCGTAGACGCCCGGGTCGACGCCGCGGGGGAGGCTGCCGGCGAACACGCAGATGCTCGCCCCCTGGGCCAGGTAGAGCAGCTTGTCGCGGAACAGATCGAGCTCCCGCAGGGAAATCTCTGGACCCCGCTCGTTGACCTCGGTGTGGATGCCGGTCGTCGGGTCGAGCACCGCCGTGTTGGTGCGCGACTCCTCGCTGATGCGCATGAAGGCGCCGAGGATCGACTCGTCGGTCAGAGCGTCGGTGATCCGCGTCCCGGTCGATCCTCCCGCCAGACCGGTGGCGATGACCGGCTGTCCCAAGCGCTTCAGCGCCCGTGCCACATTGACCCCTTTGCCGCCGGGCATCGTCGTCTGGGCCACGGTGCGATGCCGGCGGCCAGGCGTAAAGCTCGGTACTTCGAGCGTCTTGTCGAGCGCCGCGTTAAGCGTGACGGTGATGATCATGCTGCCTCCGGCTGATGCGTCCGCCGCTGACCGCGGCGGCGAACAACCAGCGTAGCCACCCCCCCGAGCACCATGACGAGCGCCACCAGCGTAGAGGTTCGGGTCACAAAGCGCACGGCCAGGGTCAATGGACTGACCGCCGGTAACGCCCGCGCCAGCACCAGCGGCACCGAGCCGATCGGCTTCCCATCCGCCAGCACGCTAGCTCTGCCGACGACGGTATTTCGGGCGAGCGGCCCCGACAGCTGGGAGGGGATACGGAGTTTGAGATACAGGTGGACGGGCTTGCGCACCGCCTCGCTGAACGATCGTCCGGCGATCACCCGGGCGTGAAGGCCCGGTTGATCGGCGACGGCCGGATGGGCGAGCACGGCCCCGGCCTTGACCGGATTGGCCTGGCGGAAGTTCGCGTAGCCCCAGTCGAGCAATGACAACGTGTTCTCGTCGCGTGCCGTTTCGTTGGCGGTCCCGAGCACGGCGCTCTCGAGCGTCATCCCGTTTTGCGTGCCTACGGCTACCAGTACGTAGCCGGCGTCCGCAGTGTGCCCGGTCTTGATGCCGTGGATCCACGGCACGCGCCCCACCAGGCCGTTGCGGCTGACCACGGAGCGGACATGGTTGCCGGTGTGCAGCACGGCGCTCGACATGGCCACCACGCGCGCGAACAGCGGGTAGTGCTCGAGGAGATACGAGCCCAGCTGCACGAGGTCGGAGGCGCTGGAGTAGTTGCCCGGCGTGTCGAGCCCGATCGGAGTGGAATAGTGGGTCTCCGTAAGGTGCAGGCGACGCGCGTCGGCGTTCATCATCGCGATGAAGCTCGGGACCGACCCGTGGCCGATGTTGTAGGCCAGGTCGTAGGCAGCGTCATCCGCACTGGGCAACATCATCGCCACCATGAGGTCGTAGACGCTCATCCGCTCTCCCGGCACCAGCCCGATTTGCGAGTCCCCAGACGAGAGCGAGAAGTTCGGATAGGTGAACATGGCGCCGATCGAAGCGTGCTCCAGTGTCACGAGCGCAGTCATGAGTTTCGTCGTTGAGGCGATCGGCAGCTCCGATCCGGCATCGACGCCATAAAGCCGTTGACCGGTGCCTTGGACTACGAGGGTCGCGGCGCGGACGCTGAGCGCGGGCGCCGCGAGTGCGGTTCCGGCGGCGAGCGTCGCCGGCGCCGACGCGTTGGCCGTCGCGCCCCCGGCCGCCGGCGCGGGTCTCACGCCGATCCACAGCACAGCCGCCAGGGCCACCGTGCCTATTACCGCGGCGCGGCTCACTGCGAGCAACGCCGACCTCACTGCCGCAGTCGGATGCGCTGACCGGTCTGGAGGGTGTCGGGATTGAGCGACGGGTTGAGCTGCTCGAGCGTCGTGATCGGCACCCCGGTCTTGGAAGCGATTGCGGTCAGGCTGTCTCCAGGCTTCACGGTGTAGAACGTGGGGCCCGTCCGACCCCGCGAGGGCTCGCCGGCACCGTGTGCCTGGGTCGCCGTCTGGGTGACGGAACCACCACCTACGTGCTCGTTCACAATCAGATAGGTGCCAATCGCGGTCGCAACGATCACGATCGGTGCCAGGTAGCGCGCCGGGTTCCGAGCCACCATCGCAGGGCGATCATACTTGGCGCGCCGCCATCTCCCAGGCCAAGGCACGTAGCCGGGCGGCCTCCGCGCTCGCCGCACGCGCCGGCTCCGCGTCGTTTTGCTCGTAGGCGTTGACGATCGCTCGCGAGGCAGAGACCAAGCCGGCTGCCGGGCCCGGCTCGAAGGCGGCGGCGAGCGCCTCGATCTCCCCGCCCTGTGCCCCGACCCCAGGCAGCAAGAAGGTCGCCGTTGGCATTCGCTCACGCAGCGCCCCAAGCTGTTCGGGAGCGGTGGCGCCGACGACGGCCCCGACATCCGACAGCCCCGAGCTTCCAATCCCTTCCGCGCCGAGTTTCGCGACCAACTCGGCCAGGCGGCATGACACCGACCCCCCGCTTGCCAGTTGCTGGTCCTGGACATCCTGGGCACCCGGGTTTGAAGTTCGAGTCAGAACGAACAGCCCGCCGCTCCGGCCGCGGGCCGCCGCCACCAGCGGTGCCAGCGAATCTGCTCCCAACAACGGATTGACGGTCATGGCGTCAACGCCAAGCCCCTCTACGGGGCCGAACGGTGTCGGCGTCGAGCCGAAGAATGCTTGGCCATAAGCAGACGCCGTGACGTCGATGTCGCCACGCTTGCCATCGGCGATGACCAGCAGGTCGCGCTCGCGTGCCCGATCCACGATCTCATTCAGGGCCGCCCACCCGGAGGCCCCGAGCCGCTCGAAACAGGCCAGCTGGAGCTTGACTGCCACGCACTGCTCGGCAACCGCATCGAGCACCAGACGGCAGTGGACCGCCACTGCGAACGCGGCCTGCGCAGCGGGCGGGTGATCCGGAAGCTCGGCGAGTTGGTAGGCGCGCGGCCACAGCCGGGCGGGGTCCGGATCCAGCCCCAGCACCAGCTGCGAACCGCGCGCCGATACTCGGCCGGCGAGCCGGTCACCAAACGGCGCCGCGCCGCTCGCAGCGCTTGCGCCGTCATCCGCGAACACGGCGTCCGGTCCCGCGTCTACCTTCGCGTGCGCGGGCCCCGGTGATGGCAGCTACTTGACTGCCTTCTTCAGCCCTGCGCCGGCCGTGAACTTCGGTACTCGCGAGGCGGCGATGTGGATCCGCTCACCGGTGGCGGGGTTGCGACCCTCGCGCGCGCTGCGGCTGGAGACGCTGAACTTGCCGAAGCCGGAGAAGTTGACCTCGCTGCCGCGCCGGAGCGTGCTCTCAATGGTCTCCAGGAAGGCGTCGACGGCATCCCCGGCATCCTTCTTGCTCAACCCGGCGCGATCGGCAACCTGGTCGACGAACTCTGACTTGGTCACTTGCTCCCTCCTTCAAGGTGGTGGAATGCCCGACGCTAACACGGTGGGCGGACGGCAACCCCGCGTGTTCTAGGCGCTTTTTTCGCATTTTGCGGGATTCCAGGCACCACGCTTAGCGGCGACCCTGAACGCACGCGACGCTCGGCGCCGAGAGAATAACCACGTGCCTCTGGCCCGCATCGCCTGGCTGGTGATTGTGATCGCGTGCCTGATCACGGTCGTGATCCTCGCCCTGCAGGGCTACATCGGCTATGCGGCCGTGACGCTGGCCGTGGCCGCGTCAGCTGCGATCAACCTCCGCTAGGAGATTGCTCTTTATCTCACGGTGCCTTCCTGGGGCGCACCCGCCCCCGGAGCACCTCCCCCGGCCGGACGCGATCCTCTGGCTCGAGGTGAATGAGGACGTCGGCTCTCGCCAGCCGCGCGGAGATCACGTCCTGAAGTTCGTGCGCCGTGCGGTGGGCGTCCTCCAGTGAGGTCCCGGCCGCGAACTGAATGTGAAGATCGATGTAACGTCGCGCGCCGGCCCGGCGCGTGCGTAGCGCGTGATACCCGACCACCCCGCGCGGGGCGAACGCCTCGATCGCCACCCGGATCTGCTCGACCTCCTCGCCGGGCAGCGCCTCGTCGACGAGGATCCGTGACGAACGGTTCAGCAGCCGCACGCCCGTGACGACGATCGAAGACGCGACGACCAACGCCACGACCGGATCGATCCACTGCGCCCCGGTCAGCTTGACCAGACCCAGTCCGACGAGCACGCCACCCGATGTCAGCGCGTCGGTCCGCAGATGGGCGGCGTCTCCTTCGAGCGCTGCGGAGTCAGTGCGCCGCGCACCGCGGCCGATCACCGTCGACACAACCAAGTTGACCACGACGGATACAGCCACCACGGCGATTCCCAGGGGGATCGAATGAACGGTCCCACCGCGGACCAGGCGGCGGATCGCCTCGAAGGCAATGACCGTGGAGCCCACGATGATCAGAATGCCCTCGATCGCCGCCGCCAGGTTCTCGATCTTTTCGTGCCCGTAGCGGTGACTTTCGTCTGCCGGCTCGTCCGCTTTGCGGACCGACAAGAACGCCACGACCGACGCCACGAGGTCGATGCTCGAGTGCACCGCCTCGGTGAGGATCGCGACCGATCCGGTCACGGTTCCGGCGATCACCTTGATGACGATCAGGGTCGAGTTGGAGACGACCGACAATGCCGCCGTGCGGGTCTTCATCGCTCGCGCAACCAGCTCGAAAGCGCTCGCGCCGCCTTTCCCCGGTGGCTGATGGCGTCCTTCTCCCGGTCGGTGAGCTCAGCCATCGTGCGGCCATCGTGGGTCTCGTCGGCGACGAACACCGGGTCATAGCCGAATCCGCCCGAGCCCTTCGGAGCGGCGGCCATCCGGCCCCGGCACTCGCCGAAGAACAGCCGCTCGAGCCCGGTATCGGGATCCGCGTACGCCAAGGCACAGACGTAGCGCAGACCGCTGCCGGTCGGGGCCTCGGCGATGAGCTTCTGGAGGTTCTCCTGATCGGAAGCGCCGTTGCCTGCGTAGCGCGCCGATCGCACCCCAGGTGCCCCCCCCAGCGCCTCGGCCTCGATTCCGGAATCGTCGCCGAACGCTGGCCGCCCCGCGTGAGCGGCTGCCGCCTGAGCCTTGGGGAGCGCGTTTTCGGAAAACGTCAGCCCGTCCTCCGGCGGCAGCTCAACGGCGTCCGGTAGCGGCTGGACCTCGATTCCCGCCGGGCTCAGCAGCCGCCGGAACTCCCTTAGCTTGTGTGCGTTTCGGCTGGCGAGAACCAGCGTGCGGGAGGACATCGCTCTGCTACAGCGTGCGCGCCAGCACCGCCTCGTCCTGGAGCCCGCGCAGGGCCTCGATACCGCCCGCCGCGAGCGCCAGAAGCTCGTCCAGGTGCGCGCGGGAGAGCGGCGTGCGCTCGGCCGTGGCCTGAACCTCGACCAGCCCGCCGTCACCGGTCATGACGACATTGGCGTCCACCTCGGCGGTCGAGTCCTCCGAGTAATCCAGGTCCAGTAGCGGCTGCCCGGCCACGATTCCGCACGAGATCGCGGCCACCGCGCCGGTCAGCGGCGACTGCTCGAGCAAACCGTCCGCTCGCAGGCGCTCGCACGCCAGCCGTAGCGCCACCAGGCCGCCGGTGATCGACGCGCAGCGCGTGCCGCCGTCGGCTTGGAGCACGTCGCAATCGACATAGATCGTGCGCTCTCCCAGAGCGTCGAAGTCCACCACTCCGCGCAGCGAGCGCCCGATCAGGCGCTGAATCTCCACCGTCCGGCCATCTGGTCGCCCCCGGCTGACGTCGCGTTGCTTGCGCTCGCCGGTCGAGGCCGGGAGCATTCCGTATTCGGCCGTGACCCAGCCGCGACCAGACCCCGCCAGCCACCGTGGCACGCTCTCCTGAGCCGAGGCCGTGCAGATCACCCGCGTCTCACCCATCGAGATCAACGCCGATCCCGTGGCGGTGCGGACAAAGCCGGGCTCGACCATCGTCGGGCGCAGCTCGTTTGGCGCGCGGTTGTAGCTCCGCTCGGGCATCTGTGTCTCGCCGCCCTCCATCGCTTTATCAGGCGGCCAGCGCGGGTTCGAGCTCCACGTGCGCTACGTCCTCCAGCGGCATCTGCAAGAAGCGCGTCCCCAGCGCCTTGAACGACCGGACGTCCGCCGTGCACTGGAAGCGGTATTGGCCTTCCTCTCGGCGCTCGTTGAGCAAGCCCTTGGCCGCCAGCGCCCGCTCCACGCTGCGGGCCACCCCCGCGCCGGCCGAGACCAGCGTCACGCGTGGCCCGAGCATCCGCTGCAGTATTGGCGCACACAGGGGGTAGTGAGTGGAGCCCAGGATCACTGCGTCCACGCCGGCCGCCTTCAGCGGCGCGCAGTAACCCCGGACCGTCTCCACTACGCCCTGATCGAAGGGGAAGCCGCCCTGGATGATCGGGGCCAGGTCGGGACAGGCGACGCTCTCGAGATGTACGTGGGGATCGGCTGCCTCGACCGCGCGCTCGTACGCCCTGCTCGCGACGGTCGCCGGCGTGGCCAACAGGCCGATCCGGCCACTGTGGCTGGCGACGACCGCTAGCTGCGCCGCCGGCTTCAGCACCCCGATGAGGTCAATGTCGCGGCCGGTTGCCTGAAAATGGCCTTCGAGCGCGTCCAGCGCCGCCGCACTCGCGGAGTTGCAGGCCACCACCAGCAGCTTCGCGCCTTCGCCCAACAGGTGTTCGGCGATCTCGATGGCGAACGAGCGCAGCTCGCTCTCGCTGCGATTTCCATAGGGGAATCGCGCGGTGTCACCCAGATAGAGGTAGTCCTCGGTCGGCAGGGAGACGAGCAACTCGTGCAGCACGGTCAAGCCGCCGACACCCGAGTCGAACACGGCGACGGGTTGCTCTGCGAGCGCTGCCATGCGCCGCATGGTGACAGAGCGGGCGGAGGCGGCACGGTCGGCTGGACGGTGGCATGGGTTTGCGGTGGCGATTGGCGGTGGTGGAGCCTGCGGATACGCTCGGCTCGCCGATGCGGGCGCTGGTCGTCACCAACATGTATCCCACGGCGGAGCATCCTGCGCGTGGGAGCTTCGTCCGCGATCAGGTCGAGGCGCTGCGGGACACGCGGCAGGCGGAGGTTGAGCTATTCGCGTTTGAGCCCGGCAGTCCGAGTGCCTACGCGCATGCCGCCGGGGCGCTCCATCGGCGCGCTCGCGGGCAGCGCTTCGACGTGGTCCATGCGCACTTCGGACTCACAGCCTGGCCGGCGCTGGCGGTACGCGCCAACCGCCGGGTGGTGACGCTTCACGGGACGGACCTTTCACATCCCCGTTCGCGCACGATCACGCTCGCGGCGCTGCGCGCCTACGACCTCGTGGCGGTCGTCTCCGAGTCGCTGGCTGCTGCCGTGCCGCGCGTGGCGGTCAAGCGGCCGCCGTCGGTGCTGCCCTGTGGAGTGGATGTGAGGCGCTTCTATCCGGTTTCGCGCGTGGAGGCGCGAGCCGCGCTGGGCCTCGACCCAGAGGGCAAGTACCTCCTGTTCCCGGCCGACCCTGCGCGAGAAGAGAAGCGTTATGACCGCGCGCTGGAGCTTGCGGGCGTGACGCCACTGCTCGTGCTGCGGGACGTCGACCCGCGCGAGGTTCGGCTGTGGATCAACGCGGCCAACGCCGTCATCGTTCCCTCCGAGCGCGAAGGTTTCGGCTTGTCCGTGCTCGAAGCCCTGGCCTGTGACGTGCCGGTGCTGGCCACGCCGGTCGGCGTCGCGCCCGACGCGCTGGCGGGTGTGGAGGGGGTCTACTGCGGTCCGTTCGAGCTCGCTAGCTGGCGCGAGACGCTTGCGCCCCACCTGGCCGCCGACGATCCGCGGATCGCCGGCCGGGCGCGGGCTGAGCGTTTCTCGAATGCGCACATGGCGGAGCGTGTGCTGGCGGCGTGGCGGAAGTTGGTCGACGCGTGAGGACAACACGCCTAACGTGGAAAAGCTCTGGGCACGTCCGTCGCCGTGTCACGTTAAGCCGGCTATAGCCCCCTAACGTGACAAAGCTCCGGGGGCGGTTGGCGCAATGTGACGTTAAGCCGGTGTGCGGGCTGTCACGTTACGGACTCTTATACTCGGCATCGCCTGGAGCACCATGAGCGGCTTGTTAGAAAGCATCGCCCGCCGCCGTCGCGCGTCGGCGAGGCGCCGGCTCGGTACTCCGACCTCCGATAACGGCGCTGCTCCCGCGCCGCCGAGGGCGCCGAACAGCAACGGGACCGCGCCGGGGACAGTCGCGGCGCCCGCGCGGCCCCCGGCGCCAGAACCGCCCGGCGCGCCGCCCCCCGCGCCCGCGCCGCCCCCCGCGCCCGTAGAGACCCCGGAACCCCCCGCCGGCCCGCGCCGCCCCCCGCGCCCGTGAACCCCAGAACCCCCGGCGCCAGAACCGCCCCCCGCGCCCGTAGAGAACGGCCCCCAGACCCGCGCCGCCGCCCGCGCCCCCCGCGCCCGCCCCCGGCCCCCGAACCCCCAACCCTCCTCGCCCGCGCACACGTCCGCCGCCGCGTCCGCTACCTGCGTCGACTACGCGAGCTCCAGCTGCGCGACGTCGGCGGCTTCCTGCTCGAGCTACATCGCGCCGACAGGAGTCGAGACGACCTCCTGAACGCCAAGCTGCAGAGCGCAGTGCGGACCGATCGGGAGCTCCGGGAGCTCGAGCGCGCACTTCACGAGCCGGTCACGGTGGGCGAGCTGCGCGAGGCGGGGATTGGCGGCGCGTGCCGGAGCTGCGGAGCGGTCTACGGGAGCGCCGATCGCTTTTGCTCCTGGTGCGGTAATCAGCTTTCGCCGCAGGCATGACGGTCACGGAGGCTCGTAGCTGCCCGCGCTGCCAGGCCCCGCTCGAAGATGACCAGGAGTGGTGCCTCGAATGCGGTACCGCGACGACCGTGATCCACACCGCGCCCGACTGGCGCGTCCCGGTGGCGATCGTGGCTTTCATCGTGGCCATCGCCCTGGCGGGCTACTTCGTCGCGGTCGACCGCTTGTCGTCCAGCAGCACCCCAGCCGCTCCCACCACCTCGGTGGCCAGCGCCGGCGGGCTGGTGAGGATCTCCGAGTGGCCGGCGGGGGTGCCAGGCTGGACCGTCGTCTTGGCGCATTCCCGCAGCGAGGCGGTCGCCTACTCCAAGGCCACGCGGCTGGCTGACGAGGGCGTGTCAGCGGGCGTGATCGACTCGAGCCATCACGCCGGCTGGGCCCCCGGCTACTGGGTGGTGTTCTCCGGCCGCTACCTGACGAACGAGGCGGCCAAGACCGCCGCCCGCCAGCTCCTGGCCGAGGGGCATCACGGCGCGCACGCCAAGCTCGTGGAGCGCGCCACCACGAGCTAACGCCCGGCGCGCGACGCTAACCCCCCAACCCCGGCCACCATTGCTCCAGACGCTGCTGCGCCTTCGCCGCGAGCGGCGACACAGGCACGTCGGCCCACTCCTCGCCACCGGACTCAACAGCCGCCAACGCGTCCATCGTTGCCGCCACCGAGCCCGCCAGCGGCGTCAGCGCATAGCCCCCTTCCAGCACCGCCCCGATCGGGACGCCCAGCTCGGCCGCCAACGAGCGCATCGAGCGGGTCATCGCGACGAAGCCCTCCTCGGTCACCATGCAGCCGGCTAACGGGTCGTCGCGGTGGGCATCGAAGCCGGCCGAAATCAGCAGCAGCTGAGGCGCGTATGCCCGCGCCAGTGGCACGGCAACGTGCCGAACGAGCGAGACGAAAACTTCGTCTCCGGCCCCGCCAGGTACCGGCAGATTGACCGTATAGCCGAGCCCCTCCCCCGACCCGGCGTCGCTCGCCGGGCCAGTTCCGGGGTAAAGCGGCGACTCGTGGATGGAGACGAACAGCAGCTGGCGGCTCGAATGGAAGATGTCGTTCGTGCCGTTGCCGTGGTGGACGTCCCAGTCCAGCACCATCACCCGCTCCAGTCCGCCGTCGCTGATCGCCGCCTGCGCAGCCACCGCGACGTTGTTGAACAGACAGAAGCCCATCGCCCGGGCGGCAAGCGCGTGATGTCCCGGGGGGCGATGACAGCTGAAGCCCACATCAGCATCGCCCGACAGCAGTAGCTCAACCAGCTCCACCGCGCCCCCGGCGGCGTGTAGCGCGGCCTCGAACGAGCCTTCGCTCACCGACGTGTCGGGGTCGAGCTGGGCGCCGCCGGTCGACGCCGCCGACTCGATGGCGTCGATGTAGCCCTCGGGATGGACGCGAGCCAGGACGGCGCGTTCCACGGCCCGGGACCGCAGCCGCTCGTACCCCAGCCAGCCGCGCTCCGAGAGCCCCCGTTCGATGGCCACGATCCGCGCCGGCTGCTCCGGGTGGTAGCCGGTGTCGTGCTCCAGCGAGGAAGGATCCGAGAGGAACACGGGTGCGGCAGCCATCGCCGAGTACCGTACCCGGCCCCCTTGAATCCACCAATTCCGACCCAGGTGTGCGTCGTTGGCGCGGGTGCCGCCGGTCTCTACGCGGCTTTGTGCGCGGCTCGAGCGGGCGTCCAGGTGACGCTGGTCTCGGCGACGCCGTTGGCGGCCTCCTCGAGCTACTGGGCACAGGGCGGCCTGGCGGCAGCGATCGGCGGCGACGACAGCCCGGAGCGCCATCTCGCCGACACCGTCGCCGCCGGCAGGGGGATGGTCCGGCTGTCCGCCGCGACGATCCTCTGCCACGAGGCTCCGGGGGCCGTCGAGGATCTGTCCTCACTGGGCGTGCGCTTCGACGCCGACCGCCGCGGGCACTACGCGCTGGGGCTCGAGGGCGGCCATTCGGCGCGGCGGATCGTGCACGCCGGGGGAGCCGCCACCGGACGTCGCCTGATCCGCCAGCTGTCGGCGCTCGTCGCCGAGCACCAGCAAATCGATGTGCTCGAGGGCCGACGCGCGACGGCGATCTTGACGGCTGAAGGCAGGGCGGTCGGCGTGCAGCTCGAGGGCGGCGAGCCAATCAGCAGCGGGGCCGTGATCCTGGCCACGGGCGGAGCCGCCGCGCTGTGGGCGCGCACCACGAATCCCGACGGCGCCACCGGCGGCGGGCTGCTCTTGGCATACGACGCCGGGGCCGCGCTGGCCGACCTGGAGATGATGCAGTTTCACCCCACCGCGGTCGTGGCTCCCAATGGGGGGGACGGGTTCCTGGTGACCGAGGCCGTCAGGGGCGAGGGAGCCCACCTGCTGGACGCCGCCGGCGGTCGCTTCGTCGACGAGCTCGCCCCCCGGGATGAGGTGGCCCGCGCCGTCCAGCGGCGGATGCGCGACACCGGCGCCGACTCGGTGGCCCTCGACATGCGCCACGTCGATCCCGCCCTGTTCCCCAACGTGGTCACCGCCTTGCGCGGCGCGGGCATCGACCCCGAGCGCGAGCTCGTCCCGGTGGCCCCGGCCGCGCACTACATGATGGGCGGGATCGCCATCGACGAGGACGGCCACTCGACGGTCCCGGCCCTATACGCCGTCGGCGAGTGCTCGTGCACCGGGCTGCACGGCGCCAACCGCCTGGCGTCGAATTCCCTGACCGAATGTTTTGTGTTCGGGGCCCGAGCGGCGCGCGCCGCGGCGGCCGAGGCGCCGCCCGGCGGCGCCATGCTGGCTCCGCACGCCAGGCGCGAGCCGCCGGCTCGCCCCAGCGCGGCGAGCCGGGAAGCGCTCTGGCTTCACGCGGGCCTGGACCGTGACGCGGGCGGCCTGCGCGCGCTGGCCGAAGACCCCCATCCACTAGTCCGGCTGATCGGAGCCTTCGCGCTGCTGCGCGAGGAGAGCCGTGGCGCTCACCGCCGCTCCGACTATCCGGCTACTGACCCCGCGCTTGACGGCCGACACGTGACTGCCGGCGCCGCCCGCGAGCCGCGCTTCAAGGTCTGGGCCTAGATGATTCAGCGCTGGACGCTCGGCGCTTCGAGTGTCCAGCGTCCACTCCGGAAACCTGCTTAACGCGGAGTTAATAGATACAGCGCCGTAGGCTTCATACGGCCAGGGGATACTCGCTCGCCGCAGTAGGGACAGGCCGGGAGAACCAAAAGGAGCATTCTGCATGTACCGGTTCAGCCGAGCCATCTACAAGGAGCTTGCCAGCGAGATCATCGAGGATCCGAGCGCGCTCTGCCGCTACACCAACCACGAGCGTGTGCTGCGGGCGTGCGAGGAGGCGATCGAGCGTCTGGCAACCGACCGCCACTACTTCGCCCATCCGGCGCGGACTCTGTTCCAGAACGTCCGCGCCTACTTCCCGTTGAGCGCGCAAGCGCGGGTGCTACACGTCATCTCGCGCTACCTGGAATTCGCCGACGAGTTCCTGCGCAACCAGCCGAGCAACGGCTTCGACATCTACGGCAATCCGCTGCGCTGTCGCGCCAGCACTCGGAAGGGCACTCCCTGTCAGCGAATGCCGCTGGCGCACAACGGTTATTGCCCGTCGCACCAGCACCTGGCTGAGACGGAGGAGCTCGAACCGGCGCTGGCGGCCTGATCGGCCTTTCAATCGAATAAAAGGGCCCGCCACAGCGGGCCCTTGTTTTATTAACTTCCCCCAATGCTTCTGGGCGTCGATGTGGGCGGCACCTTCACCGACGCGGTGCTGGCATTCGACGGGCGGATCGTGACCGCGAAGGCGCCGAGCACGCCGCGGGACCAGTCCGAGGGGGTGATGGAGGCTGTGGCCGCGGTGCTCGAGCGGGCCGGCCGCGAGCACCGGGAGGTCGAAGCCTTCGCTCATGGGATGACCGTGGCCACGAATGCGCTCCTGGAGGGAAACGCGGCACGGACGGCGCTGATCGCCACCGAAGGGTTCACCGATCTGGTCGCGCTCGGGCGCCAGAACCGCGCCCATCTCTACCGGCTGTGTGCCGCGCGGCCGGCCCCGCTGGTGGAAGACTCCCTGCGCTTCGGCGCGCCGGAGCGCATGACCCCCGAAGGCCCAATCAAGGAGCTGGGCGAAGAGGAGGCGACTGAGCTTGCCGAGCGGGTGGCCGCCGAGGATCCGGAGGCCGTGGCGGTCGTGCTGCTTCATTCCTACCGCCATCCGCAGCACGAGCTGGCGGTGGCCGAAGCGCTTCAGCGGACGATGGACGACGTCCACATCTCGCTCTCGCACGAGGTGGTCGGCACCTTCCGCGAATTCGAGCGCGCGGCGACGACCGAGATTGACGCCGCGCTCTCCCCGCTGCTTCGCCGCTACCTGAGGCGGCTCGTGCAGCGCGCCGAGAGCTCGGAGCTCCCGGAGCCGGCGATCATGCAGTCGAACGGCGGGTTGATCGACGTCGCGGCCGCGGCCTCGCATGCCTCGTGGACTGTGCTGTCGGGTCCCGCGGGCGGCGCCGCCGGTGCGGCCTTCATCGCGCGCGAGACCGGGGCCGCGGACGCCCTGTGCTTCGACATGGGGGGCACTTCGTGCGACGTGTGCGTGGTCGACGACGGCGAGGTCCAGGAGCGCAGCTCGGGCGAGATCGCCGACCGGCCATTGGCGCTGCCGATGCTGGCCGTGCACACCGTGGGAGCCGGAGGCGGCTCGATCGCCTGGCGCGACGCCGGAGGGGCGCTGCGCGTCGGTCCCCGATCGGCCGGCGCCGACCCAGGGCCCGCATGTTACGGGCGCGGGGGCACCGAGCCCACCGTCACCGACGCCAACCTGGTCTTGGGCTACCTGGGGGCGGACAGTCCGCTGGCCGGAGGCGTCGAGCTGGACGCGGATGCCGCGCGCGAGGCGGTCGAGGGGCTGGCGGAGCAGCTGGGATTGGAGCCGTCGCAGTGCGCGGAGGGCATCATCCGCGTGGCCAACGCCGAGATGGTCAGAGCGCTGCGTGTGGTTACCGTGCAGCGGGGAATCGACCCCCGCGGCTACGCGCTGCTGGCGTTTGGCGGGGCCGGCCCTCTGCATGCGGCGGCGATCGCCTCCGAGCTGGGGATCGAGCGGATCGTCTGCCCCCGGGCATCGGGGGTGCTGGCCGCGCTTGGCCTAGTCGTATCCCCCCGGCGGCGCGACGTGCAGCGCAGCGTCCTGTGGAGCGGCGAGTCGCTCCGCGCCGAGGCCATCGCCGACGCAGTGCAAGAGCTGACCGGGAGGGCGCGCAGGGCTCTGGGCGCTTCGGAGACCGAAGTGGCGGTGGTCTACGAGCTCCGCTACCGCGGCCAGGCGTTCGAGCTGGCGATTGCGGGCGGGCCGCAGGCCACGCCCGAGCAGCTACGCGAGGACTTCGAGCAACAGCACGAGGACCGCTATGGGTACCACGACCCGGAGCAGGAGCTCGAGCTGGTGACGATCAGGGTCAGCGCGATGGTGCCCGGTGCGGACGTCAGCCTCGGCGAGGCGACGGCAAACGCTGCGGATGGCGCGCAGACCTCGCGTCGCACCGCCACGGTGAACGGAGAGCAGCTCGAGATGCAGGTGTTCGGGCAGCCGCCCGAGCCCGGCACGAAGATCGAGGCTCCCGCGATCGTCGAGCTTGCCGAGTCGACGTTGCTGGTGCCGCCGGGCTGGGAGGGCGACGTCGACGACACGGGAACGATCCAGTTGCGGCGCGCATGAGCCGCATCGATCCCGTCGAGCTCCAGGTCCTGACCGGTGCCCTGCGCGCGATCTGCGAGGAGATGGGGGCTGTCCTGATCCAGTCCGCGCACTCGGCGAACATCAAGGAGCGCCGCGACGCGTCGACCGCGTTGTTCGACCCACAGGGAGAGATGGTTATGCAGGCCGAGCACATCCCGGTACACCTGGGGGCGATGCCGGCCGCCGTGGCGGCGGTGCTGGAAGAAGACCACGAGCCAGGGCGCTCGTGGATTCTCAACGATCCCTACAGGGGTGGCACGCACCTGCCCGACATCACGGTGATCACGCCGGTGTTTGCGCAGCGGCGACTTATCGCCTTCGCCGCCAACCGCGCCCACCACGCGGACGTCGGGGGCCCAACGCCAGGCTCGATGCCCGCCGACAGCCGAGAGCTCTCCGATGAGGGCGTCGTGATCTCCCCGCGGGAACTTGACGAGGATGCGATCGCCGAGCTTTCCGGGCAGATGCGCCAGCCCGAGCAGCGTCGCGCCGACCTACGGGCTCAGCTGGCGGCCAACCGGGTTGGAGGCTTGCGGCTCTCGGAGCTCTGGGAGCGCTTTGGCGCGGAGACGGTAATCAGCGCGTTCGCCGAGGTCCTCGACTACGCGGAGCGGCGAACGCGAGCCTGCATCCGTGAGCTCGACGATGGCACGCGTACCGCCACAGACGTGCTCGAGGCGCGGGAGGGGGACCTGGAGATCGTGCTGAACGCCACCGTGAAGGACGACAAGCTGACGCTCGACTTCGACGGCACGGCGGCCCAGCACGAAGGCAACCTCAACTGCCCCGAAGCGGTCACTCGCTCCGCCTGCTACTTCGCGATCCGCGTCCTGACCGACCCCGACATTCCGCCCAGCGCCGGCGCCTACCGGCCGGTCGAGGTCCGGGCGCCCGAGGGCTCGCTGCTGAACGCGCGCGCCCCCGCGGCGGTGGTGGGCGGCAACGTGGAGACGTCTTCGCGGATCGCCGACGTGATCCTCAGGGCTTTTGGGCGGGCGCTGGGCCAGGGGACCATGAACAACGTCGTCCTTGGCTCCGAGGACGTCGTTTACTACGAGACGATCGGCGGCGGCCAGGGTGCCTGTCCAGACGCCGACGGGCCAACCGGCGTGCACGTGGCGATGAGCAACACGCTCAACACGCCTGTGGAGGCGCTGGAGCTGGAGTTTCCGATGCGGATGACGGAGTACGCGGTGAGGCGCGACTCGGGCGGCGCTGGGCGTCACCGCGGCGGCGACGGCGTGATCCGCGAGCTCGAGGCCACGGCGCCGCTTCACTACTCGCTGCTGACCGAACGCCGCCGCCACGGCCCGCCGGGAGCCGAAGGCGGCGCCGATGGCACTCCGGGCCGCAACCTGCTCGACGGCTCCGAGCTAGAGCCCAAGGCCAGCGGGAAGCTCGAGCGCGGCCAGCGGCTGCGGATCGAGACGCCGGGAGGCGGCGGGTATGGTGAGCCGTGATGCGCCTCGCCTTTCTGGGTCTGGGGATCATGGGCTCGCGGATGGCGGCCAACCTGAGCCGGGCGGGGTTCGAACTGACCGTCTGGAACCGGACTCGCTCCCGGGCCGAGAGCTTCTGCTCGGAGCATGGCGCCGTGCTCGCCGACACCCCCGCGGCCGCGGCAGCGGAAGCCGAGGCCGTGGTGACGATGGTGGTCGACGGCCCGCAGGTGGAGCGGGTGTTGCTGGGCAAGAACGGCGTCGTGGAGCGCGCTCGGGACGGACTGCTGTGCATCGATTGCTCCACGATCGGCCGCCAGTGGGCGCGTTCGATCGCCGACAGGCTTGAGCCCCACGGAGCGTCGATGGTCGATGCGCCGGTCACCGGGTCGGCGCCCCGGGCGCAGGACGGCACGCTGACGATCATGGCCGGAGGATCGGGGCCTGACTTTGAGCGCTCGCGACCGGTGCTGGAGGCGATGGGCGAGGTGATCGTCCACTGCGGGCCGCTGGGACAGGGGCAGATGGTCAAGCTGATCAACAACGCCGTGGCCGCCACCAACGCCGCGACGCTGGGGCAAGCATTGCTCGTCGGCGCCCGCGCGGGCCTCGATCTCGACGCGCTGATCGAAGTCATGCGCGCCGGCTCGGGCGGATCGGCGATGGTCGATATCAAGGCTCAGCCCATGCGCGAGCACGATTTCCAGCCGCTGTTCAAGCTCGATCACATGCTCAAGGACGTCCGGCTGTGCCTCGATGAGGGCCAGGCGCTGGGAGCCCCGTTCCCGTTCGCCGCGCTGACTCGAGAAATCCTGAGCGCCGCGGCGGGACTGGGGTACGGCGAGCAGGACTTCGCGGCGCTGATCGAAGTGCTCGAGGGGGCCGCGGGGACGCGACTGTAGGGATCGGAAGGCGCGGCGGGCGGCGTCCGGGCCGGTTATGTCTCCTTGCCGAAACCTTTCGATTTCCAGGGAAATTTTGCATTTCCGAAACGCTCGCGTACAATGAACGCTCCCCGTAGCGGTCGTTGCAGACATGCGCGCGCGGGGCTGGTAAATCCTCTCCCCTATTTCGATTACATGCCGATTGCTTTTAAAGAATGGGCCGTCACTGTGCGGGCTCTCGCGGAAGGCGAGCAGCTTCTGACACTACGCAAGGGCGGCATCCGCGAGCCCGAGAAGCACTTCAAGCTCGATCACGAGCGCTTCTTCCTGTACCCCACGTTCGATCACCAATGCGCCGACTTGGTGCGCGAGTCTCATCAGCCGGAGTTGGCCCGGGCGCTCGAAGAGGGCGTCTGGAGTGACGGTGAGCCTCCGCCCCACGCCTTGCGGCGCGACATGCCTATTACCCCGCCGGACCGCGTACGGATCCGGGCCTGGGCCGAGGTGGCGGCGCACTACACGATCGCCGACCGTCGCACGGTCGACGCCCTGTCGCCGTTCTACGTCTGGACGACCGACTACGCCGAGAAGCGGCTGGCCTGGAAGCGGCGGCATCCTCTGCACGTGATCCTGCTGCGGACGTACCGCATTCCGCGGCCGGTGACGGTCAAGGTCCGCGACGAGTACGGCGGCTGTCGCTCCTGGCTCGAGCTGACGCGCGAGTTGCCGTTCGAAGGCACTCCCGTCCTCTCTGACGACGAGTTCGAGCGGGCCTCGGAGGAGATCGCGGCGATCGCCTCTGATCGCCAGCCGGTACTGGTCTGAGCTGGGTCGAGTCCGTCTCGCCGTCGTTCCGGGCGCGGCACGAGTCGGCGGACGCCGACGACGCTGACCGCGTGCTGTATGCGCTGGAGCGCGCTCGAGAGCGCCTCCAGCGCTTCTTCCCCCGTGCGCCCGATGAGGTCACGGTGGTGCTGCACCGCGGCTTTGTCGGCCTGTCGCTCACGAACCCGCTGCTGCCGGTGGCCTGGCTGGCGACCGCGCCGGCAGCGCGGCGCTACGTAGCCGGCTGGGCGGGTGCGCGCGAGATCCACGTGCTCGCGCCCGCGCAACTTGAGTCGCGCGGCTCCAATGTCCCCGGTTCTCGGCAGATGCTGGAGCTCGCGCCGGTGGCGCTCTACGCCCGCCGTCTGATCACCGAGAACAACCACGAGCTGAGCGCCGCGAGGACGCTTCCCCGGATGCTGCTCGAGCTCCGCTGGTCTTGGTTGCTGGAGGGCGGAGCACGGTGGTTCGCCGGCCAAGCCGACCACTCCCGCCCGGCGATCGCCCGCCGGCTGCGCGAGGGACGGCGGCCGAGCTTCCCACCGGATGCCCGCGACGCGCCGCTGCTCGGCCCCACCGTGGTCGACCTCCTGGCCCGCGAGCGCGGCGAGGCCGCCGCTGCTCGATTCGTCCGCAGCCTGCATCCGCAGGGCCCGCGCGGCGCGGTGGCTGCCGCCTTCGCTGGACGCCCGCTCTCGCAGACAGAGCGCGCCTGGCGCTCGCATCTGGAGCTGTTGGCGTCCGCGGCCTAGCGCACCGACAGCACCAGCCAGGCAAGCAATGCCCCGATGGCCAAGGCGATCAAGAGCCCGATCAGCAGCTTGGCCGGGGCCACGACGGGCCGAGGCGGCTCGGTGGAGATCAGCTCGGCCTGGAGCAGCACCTCGCGCGCTGTCGCCAATC
Organism: uncultured Actinomycetes bacterium; assembly: GCA_963756555.1. Classification (GTDB taxonomy): domain Bacteria; phylum Actinomycetota; class Thermoleophilia; order Solirubrobacterales; family Solirubrobacteraceae; genus Palsa-465. The sequence goes on along the minus strand of CAVWOC010000002.1, from coordinate 298,409 downwards.
CCGATTCGGGTACCAGGATGTCACGCGGGCCAGCCGCCAGGAAGTCGGGCACGTCGAAGCCCGCGCTGCGGCGGACCATGCTCGGCACCCCCTCCTCGAGCAGCAGGCCTTGGATGAACTCGGCTTCGGGCTGATTGCGGCCGCCTGCGACCTTGACCAGCTGCCCTTCCGCCAACTGGGGCTTGATCTTGCGTACCCGCGCCCGGCGCTCCGAGATCTGCTGGCCGGAGCCCTGCCCCTCGGCAGCCTCTCCGGTGAGCACTAGTGGCACCCGGCAGCTGGGGCAGAAGCGCTCGTCTGCCTGGTAGCGGCGGCCGCAGCTCGGACACTGCAGGCTGCCGCCAGGCATCACTCCACCACTAGCTCGAGTTCCGCGACCTGGCGGTCACGGATCGAATATGCCCGCACGTCAGGCTCTTCGCCGGCCAGACCGACGATCACGTACAGCGCGTCGGGATAAAAGGCCAGGTTGATGTCTGTCTGCGAGGGATAGGGCTCGGTGCGGGTGTGCGAGTGGTAGATCGCCCCGAGCTCGAGCCCGGCGTCATCGATCTCCATCTGGATCTTGTACTGCTCGGCGCCATCCAGCTCATAGCGCAGCGGGCTGTGAGCGGCGTTCGTGGCTCGGTAGACCTTGACCGCCTGGCCATCACGTGAGGCGACCATCCCGCAGCACTCGTCCGGGGCCTCCTCCCGGGCGTGGGCCACGATCTCATCGAGAAGCTGGCTGGCGATGCGCATCTCCGACAACGCTAACCGAGCACCACCGGATAGGGCACGGCGCGGTTGACGTCGCCGGCATGGAGCAACCCGCTCAGTGCGCTCCAGTGCTGCGCCTGGCAGGCCATCGTCTGGGCGGCGAGCACCGTCAGCCCGGAATCGCTCAGCTTCGACATTGCGTCGTAGTAGGCACCCTCGGCCACCGTCTCGGCGCCGATCAAGTAGTGGATCGAGTCTGTCTCAGTGGATGAACGCCGGAGGCTGCCGGGAGCCCCCAGGCCGGCGAGCGCCCGGCTCGCCTGCTCGACTCCCCGCGGCGGCGCCGGCGCGGCCACGCCGCGTCGCCGAAGCGCGCCGCCCAGCAGCTGCAGATGCGTGCGCTCGTGTCCCAGAAAGCTCGAGATCAGCGGCTTGGTGGAGGCGGACAGCCCGCCCGCCGCGAGCAGCTGCTGATAGGCGAACGCCAGCAGCTGCTCGACAACCACCAGCCCGTGCAGCACGTCGCCGTCGCTGCTCGCCTGCGCGAACAGGTTCGCCACGCCGGTGGAGGCCGGCCGTACCGCGCCGGAGCCGCGCGCGGCGCCGGGCGCCACCGCGGCAGGCGCCGCGAACGCCACCGCGCCGCCCAGCAGGCCGCCCCGGATCAGCTCGCGCCGGCTGTGCCGCATCTCGCCGCCATCCGAGAGACCTACTCCGCCCCCGTCACCAGCGCCGCAGGCACTGGATCGAGTCCCATATTCCGCCGCACGATCGCGATGTGCTGCCCTTCGTTGGCCAAGATCGACGCCGCCACAGCGCGAAGCGGACCGACCGGCAGCTTTGGCAGTGCGTCGAGGTAGGCGTTGATCGCCAGGCGCTCGACGCCGTGCAGGAGGTCCATCACCTGGCCAGTGCCGCGCGGATGACCGAGGTCGTAGCGGGTGCCCGGGCCCGGGGCGTGGCCGCCGCCGGCGCGGATGGCCGCGGTGAGCTCGGCGGCATGCGAGAGCTCCTGGCGCAGGAAACGCTTCGCTGCCCGCTCGTTGTGGTCTCGGAGCAGCGGGATGCTTGCGATATAGGCGGCCGCCGCGTGGTACTCCACTTCGAGCAGACCGATCAGGAGCTCCTGCTCGCCGCTCGAGAGGTTCGAGGGCAGCCGCGTCACGCGCGGCGCCGCGGTCGCCGACGGTGGCGACGAGGAGCCTCCACACGCACTGAGGACGGCAGCCGCGCTCGCAGCGCCGGAGGCGCCGAGCAGCTGCCGGCGCGAAACCCCCCGGCCTCGAGCTACCACCAAACGGTGGCGTCGAGGTTCTCGATCTCCTCTAGCGGACGGGTGTAGATCCCCGACGACAGGTACTTCCAGCCGTCGTCGGCGACGACGAAGACCACGTTGCCCTCGTCCAGCTCGCCGGCGATCCGCACGGCGACCCGGGCGATGGCGCCCGAGGACACGCCGGCGAACAGGCCCTCCTCCTCGAGCAGCCGGCGGGTGAACACGATCGCGTCCTGGTTGGTGACGAAGATCTTGCGGTCCAGCAGGGATAGATCGATGATCGGGGGGATGAAGCCGTCCTCCAGCGAGCGGAGACCCTGGACGGGCTCGCCCTGCATCGGCTCCGCGGCCACGATCTTCACCTGGTCGCCGAGCTCCTCCTTGAGCCGCCGTCCGTTGCCCATCAAGGTGCCGCCGGTGCCGAGCCCGGCCACGAACGCCGCCACCTCGTCCAGCTCCTCGAGGATCTCGAGCGCAGTTCCGTTGTAGTGGGCGAGCGGATTTGCCTGGTTGCCGTACTGGTAGGGCATGTAGTAGGAGGCGTCGCGCTCAGCCATCTCCAGCGCCAGCTCGACGGCGCCGTTGGAGCCCTTGTCGCCCTCGGAATACACGATCTCGGCCCCGTACATCCGCAGCAGCTCGGTCCGCTCCGGGGTCACATTTTCCGGCATCACGGCCTTGACCGCATAGCCCTTGCGGTTGCAGATCATGGCCAGCGAGATGCCGGTGTTCCCAGATGTCGGCTCGAGGATCGTCTGCCCGGGGCGGATCAGCCCCTTCTCCTCGGCGTCCTCGATCATCGCCCGGGCGACGCGGTCCTTGACGGAGCCGGTGGGGTTGCGGGATTCGAGCTTGGCCCAGATCCGGACCCCGGGCTTCGGGCTCAAACGCTTCATCTCGACCAGCGGCGTGTGGCCGATCGAGGAGACGATGTCCCCGTAGCGCCCCCCGCAGGGCTTGTTCTGGAGCCGCTCGAGGGCCATGCTTTACGAAGTATAGCGACGGGTCTCGAGCGCGGCTGGCATTCTCGGCGGGGTCTCGGAGTGCGCCTCGGTCACGCCGTCGGCACCGTCCGGTGGCCCCGCTTCGACCCCCAGCGCGGCGCGCATCTGTTCCCCGTTGCCGACTAGCCAACGGCGCGTTCGCTTGGCCCGCTGCTGGCCTTCCAGGCGCCAGTAGCGGCGGAACACCCGGTGGCCGTGCGAGACGGCGCCGCGCACGATCCCGTAGCACCAGTCGTGGGTATGAACCACAGCCTCAACCAACCCCGCGCGCTGCTCCGGCGAAGCCCCATAGGTGTCGGCGAACAGGACCAGGCGCTCGAGCGAGCGTCCGCTGAGCCCCGGTGGGCAGTCGCGACCGTCGCGCAACGGCGCCCACAGCCGCGCGCAGCAGGCCAGATCCCATTCCACGGAGCCAGGGCCGGCCAGGTCGAAGTCGATCAGGGCGACGGCCTGGTCGCCGTCGAAGACCACGTTGTCCAGGTTGGGGTCGTTGTGGCTGACCACTCCGTGGCGGAAGCGGTCGGGGACGGCGCGTGGCCACTGATGGCCGCTGGGGTCAAACGACGCCACCGACTGGTGGTAGCGGCGCAGCAGCTGAGCGACACTGGCCAGCGCCGCGTCGCTCAGCGCCCAGTCCTCGTACGGCGGGATCGCCGCTCGCCCGGGGATGTAGCTGAGAACTTCGCGCCCGCGCTCGTCGACTCCCAGATAGCGGGGCGCGCCGTCGAAGCCGACGCGCTCCAGATGGTCGAGCAGTGCCTTGGTGGCAGCGCTCGTGGAGCGCAGCGGGCGTCTGACCGTGTCGCCGACCCGGCTCGTACGTCCGGCGTTGGTCAACCCTCCGACGAGCGGCGCTTCGCTGTTTTCCGCGCGGCTGGCGAACGGGATCCGCACCAGGCTCGCGACTTTACGCCAGTCGGACCGTCACTCCAGACGCAGCAGCTCGTCCGCGAGCGAGCTGTGGGTGATCAGGCTGTTCACGAACCCACCGCGGATCGCGGCTCGGACGGCCTCGGCCTTGGGTTTGCCGTAGGCCGTGGCGATGATCTCCGGAACCCCGCGGAGCTGCTCGGGGCCGATGCCGATGATGCGTTCGGTCAGCGCCGTTCTCAGCGGATGGCCGTCGGGGTCGATATGGACCCCAGCGAACTCGGCGCAGGCCCCCAGCCGAGCGAGCTGGTCGAACTCGGCCGCGTCGATCGCGTCGGCAACCGTGGACTGTCCAGGGGCCCAGGCCCCAATTGTGATGACCGCCTTGGTCAGCTCCTCGAAGCGCTCGGTCGCGCGGGCCACCTCAGTCTGGGCGCTGAGCGACCGCGCGCTGGCGGCATCAGCCAGGATCATCGGCGCGTAGAACCAGTACGCGCGTCCGCCGGCCACCCGAGCCACGTCGCGGACCAGCTCGATCGAGCTCTCGTCGACGTCCGAGCGGGAGAGCGCCCCGGTGAGCTGCACCAGGGTGCAGGGGCTGAGGCTGGTGAGCGATGAGCGCATCGCGAGCTGCGTCCGTGACCATGCCAGGCCGACGATGTCCTCCGCCGTAACGATCTCCGCCAGCAGGCGCGCCGCGATACGTCCCAGGTTGGCGCGCAGGAGGGCGTCGTCGTCGTCGGCGGAGTCGATCACTAGGCAGCGCCCCAGACCGAACCGCGATCCCAGGCTGACCGACTTCTCGAGGTCGATTTCGCCCTCGTAATGCAGCTCGATTCGGACCAAGCCGCTGCGACGGGCGCGGTCGAGCTCGCGCGCCACCTTGAAGCGGCTGAGGCCCAGCTCGGTGGCGATATCGGTCTTGCTCGCCCCGTCCAAGTAGTAGCGGCGGGCGATCGTTGCCGCCAGGACCGCGGCGGCAGGCCCGGGGGTCGCGCCAGGCGCGCGGGGGATGGCGCGGGATCCGGCCGAAACGTCGTCGCCGGCCCCAGCCCTATCCCCGGCCGACAAACCGCTCATATGAGCAGTCTAACGCCATCGGCGCTCATAACTTGACTTAGAGGAGTCCCACCTCTAGGCTCCCCCCGCACTGACGAGCATCGTAATGCTCGTTTGAGCGGAGCAGAATTTTGCCAGAGGTGAGGAGAGGCAAAGGCAGACGGCCGGTGAGGCGCAGGCGCGGGGTCCGACTCGCGGCGCCGCCGGCCGTGCTTCTTGCGCTGGCGGCGTTTGCCGCGGCCCTGGCGGGCTGCTCGGTGGCCGGTGCGGGTGGAGGTGCCGGGTCAGGTCCCCACGCCGTGTCATTACGCGTGGCGATCGTCGCCAACCCGCAGATGCAGGACGTGGAGACGCTGACCAGCACCTTCGAGAAGGAGAACCCTTCGATCAAGGTCAACTTCGTGACGCTGCCCGAGAACGAGTCCCGGGCCAAGATCACCGCCTCGGTCTCGACAAAGAGCAACGAGTTTGACGTGGTGATGATCTCCAACTACGAGACGCCGATGTGGGCCCGGTACGGGTGGCTGACCAACCTCCAGCCCTACATCAACCAAACGCCTGGCTACGACGCGCAGGACTTCATCCCCTCCATTCGGCGCTCGCTGTCCTACCGCGGCGACATGTACTCCGTGCCGTTCTACGGCGAGTCCTCGTTTCTGATGTACCGCAAGGACCTATTCGCCAAGGCGGGGCTGCGCATGCCGCAGCATCCGACGTGGGCACAAGTAGCCACCTTGGCCAAGCAGATTCAGGCCAAGAACCCAGGCGTGGCCGGGATCTGCCTCCGCGGGCAGTCGGGCTGGGGAGAAGTCCTGGCCCCGCTCGACACGGTGATCAACACGTTCGGCGGGCGCTGGTACGACTCGCGCTGGCACGGGCAGCTGACCTCTCCGGCGGTGAAGCAGGCGGTCTCCTTCTATGTCAACCTGGTTAAGAAGTACGGCGAGCCCGCTCCGGCCCAGGCCGGCTTCTCTGAGTGCGGGACCGACTACACCCAGGGTCAGGTCGCCATGTGGTACGACGCCACCTCGGCGGCGGGGACGATCGAAAGCAAGTCGTCCAGCACCGTGGGCGGCAAGAACGGCTACGTGTGGGCGCCGGTCGACAAGACCGCCCACTCCGGCTGGCTCTACACGTGGTCGCTGGGGATGCCGGTTACGTCACCCCACAAGAGCGCGGCCTGGCGCTTCATTTCGTGGGCCACGTCGAAGGCCTACATCCAACTCGTGGGTCAGAAGCTGGGTTGGGCAGAGCTACCCCCCGGCAGCCGCCTCTCGACCTACAGCGCCCCGCAGTACAAGCAGGCCGCGGCCGCCTTCGCGCCGATGACGCTTCAGTCGATAGAGACCGCGAACCCAGAGCGTCCGACCGTCGAGCCCGTGCCCTATGTCGGCATCCAGTTCGTGGACATCCCCGAGTTCCAGGACCTCGGCACCCGCGTCAGCCAGCAGATGACGGCCGTGATCGCCGGCCAGGAAAGCGTTGGCAGCGCCCTGTCCACCTCTCAGGGCTATGCCCAGACCGTGGGAGCCGCCCACCGATGAACGACGCTCCCGGCAACCGAGACGACGGAAGTAGAGATGGCCACAGCGACCGCTGAGCGACAGATCGTAGGCCGGCCTCGGCCGCGCCCGGCGCGTGCCTCGCGCGCAGAGGGCTGGAGCAGGCGACTGCCGCTGATGCCGGCGCTGGTGCTGACGATCCTCGTCACCCAAATCCCGTTCCTGCTGACGATCTACTACTCGCTTCAGTCCTGGGACCTGGCCAAGCCAACCTCTCCCAGCTTCGTCGGGCTGCGCAACTACTCACAGGTCTTCTCGGATCCCGTCTTCTACGGCGCGATCCTGCACACGATCGAGATCACGTTCTTCTCGGTAGGGATCGCGGCGCTGCTCGGCCTAGGGCTGGCGCTCCTGCTTGACCGCAAGTTCATCGGCCGGGGATTCGTGCGCACACTGCTGATCTCACCGTTTTTGATCATGCCCACCGCCGGGGCGCTGCTGTGGAAGACCACGATGTTCGACCCGAAGTACGGGATTCTCAACTGGGTCCTCGGCTGGTTCGGGCTGGGGCCGGTGTCCTTCCTCTCCAGCGCGCCGATGGTCTCGGTGATCATGACCGTCGTCTGGCAGTGGACGCCGTTCGAGATGCTGATCCTGCTGGCCGGCCTGCAGAGCCAGCCGCGCGATGTGCTCGAGGCGGCGCGTGTCGACGGGGCCAGCAGCTGGGCCAGCTTCCGCGAAGTCACCCTCCCCCACATGCGGCGCTACATCGAGCTGGGTGTGCTGCTCGGGTCGATTTACGTGGTGAGCACGTTCGACGCCGTGTACATGTTGACCCAGGGCGGTCCGGGCACCGCCACCACCAACCTCCCCTTCTACATCTACCAGCGAGTATTCCAAGGCTTCAACGTCGGCCAAGCGGCCGCGCTGGGAGTGGTCACGGTGGTGGGCACGATCATCGTGGCCACGGTGGCCATCAGGGTCATCTTCAAGTCGTTCATCGAGAACGAGGGCGCCTGATGGCGACAGTTTCTGAAAGCGCACGCGCCCCAGCTCGTGCCATCCCCCGGAAGCGACGCTTCAGACGCCCGACGCTCGGCGGCATCACCGCCGGGACCGTCGCCTGGCTGGCCGGGATCGTGTTCTTCTTCCCGGTCTTCTGGATGGTGCTCACCTCGTTCAAGCCGGAATCGGCCGCCTATACCAAGGCGCCGAAGTTCATCTTTCACCCCACGCTGACGGAGTACAAGCAGGTGTTCAGCGCGGGTGCCGGCCCGTACCTGCTCAATTCCGCCCTGGCCACGGTCATCTCGGTGCTGCTCGTGCTGCTGTTGACGATCCCCGCTGCCTACGCCCTCTCGATCCGCCCCATTACGCGCTGGCGCGATGCCCTGTTCTTCTTCATCTCCACCAAGATGCTGCCGGTCGTGGCGGCGATCATTCCCATCTACCTGGCGGTACGCGACATCGGGACGCTCGACAGCCTGCCGACGCTGATCGTGCTCTACACGGTGATGAATATCCCGATCGCCGTGTGGATGATGCGCTCATTCTTGCTCGAGGTTCCACGGGAGATGCTCGAGGCGGCCCGCATCGACGGAGCAAGCCTGTGGCGGGAGCTCGTGGAGGTGATCCTGCCGGTGGTGGCGCCCGGAATCGCGGCCACCGCGCTGATCTGCGCGATTTTCTCCTGGAACGAGTTCTTCTTCGCGCTCAACTTGACCTCGATCCGGGCCGCGACCGTGCCCGTGTTCCTGGTGGGCTTCGTCACCAGCGAGGGCCTGTTCTTCGCCAAGCTGGCGGCGGCCGCGACGCTGGCCTCGGTGCCGGTATTGATCGCGGGCTGGATCGCGCAGCGCCAGCTGGTGAGGGGACTGTCGATGGGGGCGATCAAGTGAGCGAGGACAAAGGGGACCGCCGGATGGCCACACTGAGCTACGACGACGAGGAGGCCTGCCAATGGCCGAGGTGAGCTACAGCGACGTCTACTGCACTTACGAGAACGCGCAGGAGCCCGCTGTCGATGACCTGAACCTCGATATCGGCGAGGGCGAGTTCATGGTTCTGGTCGGCCCATCAGGGTCAGGCAAGACCACGGCGCTGCGGCTCCTGGCGGGACTCGAGGAGCTCGACTCCGGCCAGATTCAGATCGGCGGCCGCGACGTCAGCGGCGTGCCCTCCAAAGACCGCGACATCGCCATGGTGTTCCAGAACTACGCCCTCTATCCCACCAAGACGGTGGCCCAGAACATCGGCTTCGCGCTCAAGATGCAGGGCGTGGGCAGCGACGAGCGCGATCAGCGCGTCAAAGAGGCCGCGCGGCTGCTCGAGCTTCAGAACCTGCTGGACCGCAAGCCGCGCCAGCTCTCGGGCGGCCAGCGCCAGCGCGTGGCGATGGGCCGTGCGATCGTCCGCCGTCCCCAGGCGTTCCTGATGGACGAGCCGCTCTCCAATCTGGACGCCAAGCTGCGGGTTCAGACCCGCGTGCAGATCGCGGAGCTCCAGCGGCGGCTGGGCACGACCACCGTCTACGTGACCCATGATCAGGGAGAGGCGATGACGCTCGGCCACCGGGTGGCGGTGCTCAAGGACGGCCGCCTGCAGCAGGTCGCGGCCCCCCGGGAGCTCTACGACCGACCGGTCAATGCGTTCGTGGCGGGGTTCATCGGGCTGCCGCAGATGAATCTCGTGCGGGTGCCGGTCAAGGACGGCAAGGCGCGGCTCGGAGAGCAGTCGCTGACACTCCCCGAGCGACTGGCCCAGGCCGTCGGGCGGCGCGAGGAGATCACGCTCGGCGCCCGGCCGGAGCACGTGAACGAGGTCGGAGCGCAGGACGAGGGCCTCGAGGCGGAGGTGGCGCTGGTGGAGTCGCTCGGAGCCGACAGCTACCTGCACACCACGCTGGCCGGTCTCAACACGAAGTTCGTGGCTCGCGTGGCGGGCGATGAGGATCCCGACCCCGGAGACCGGGTGCGGCTGCGGGTCGATCCCCAGCGGCTGTTCGCGTTCGACACCGAGACCGAGGAGCGACTGGGCGAACGCGAGCCGGCGCGCGCCGCGAGCGACGGTCAGCAGCGGTGAGCGAGGCGGCGGCGCTCCCGCTGGACGCCGACGCGGCGGCGGGCTCCGAGCACGTAGCCACCCCGCAGTACGACCGCAGCTCGCTGAGCGCGGGCATCGTCCACTTCGGGGTCGGCAACTTCCACCGCGCGCATCAGGCCATGTATCTGGATCGGCTGATGAACTCGGGCCAGGCGCTCGACTGGGGAATCTGCGGAGTGGGCGTGATGGAGGCCGATCGCCCGATGCAGGAGGCGCTCGAGGCGCAGGACCGCTTGTACACGCTGGTCGAGAAACATGCCGATGGCAACTACGAGGCTCGCGTGGTGGGCTCGCTCGTCGAGTACCTGTATGCGCCCGATGACCCCGAAGCGGTGATCGAGAAGCTCGCCCAGGAGGCGATCCGGATCGTCTCGCTGACGATCACCGAGGGCGGCTACAGCATCGACGACGTCAGCGGCGAGTTCGACCCGGAGACCCCGGACGTGGCCCACGACCTGGAGCCCGGCGCCACCCCGCGTAGCGTCTTCGGGCTGATCACCGAGGCGCTCGTCCGCCGCCGGCAGCAGGACCTCGAGCCGTTCACGGTGGTCTCTTGCGACAACCTGCAGGGCAACGGGACACTTGCTCGTCGCGCGTTCTGTTCGTTCGCCCGTTTGCGTGACGAGGAGCTCGGCCGCTTCATCGAGGAACACGTTCGGTTCCCGAATTCGATGGTCGACCGCATCACGCCTGCCACCACCGACGCCGACCGCGATGAGGTGCGCAAGCGGTTCGGGATCGAAGACCGTTGGCCCGTCGTCTGCGAGCCGTTCGTGCAGTGGGTGCTCGAGGACGACTTCAGCATCGGTCGCCCCCCTTACGAGCAGGCCGGCGTGCAGCTGGTGGACGACGTCGAGCCCTACGAGCTGATGAAGCTACGGCTGGTCAACGACTGCCACCAGGCGCTCTGCTACTTCGGGCGCCTGTGCAATTACGAGCTTGTTCATGACGCCGCGCTCGACCCGCTGTTCGAGAAGCTGCTTCGGGGCTACATGGACGAAGAGGCCACGCCAACCCTCCCGCCCGTGCCGGGCATCGATCTTGACGACTACAAGGACACGCTGATCGAGCGACTCAAGAACCCCGAGATCCGCGACACAGTCGCCCGGCTGGCGGCCTACGGCTCCGACCGGCTGCCCAAATGGCTGTTGCCGGTGGTGCGCGCCCAGCTCGAGCGTGGCGGGCCGGTGAGGAGATCCGCGGCGATCGTCGCCAGCTGGGCCAGATATGCGGAGGGCGCCGACGAGCAGGGCGAGCAGATCGAGATTGTCGACAAGAGGCGTGAGCGCCTGACCGAGCTCGCCGCCCGTTATGAGGACGACCCGCTGGCGTTCATCTCCGACCGCGAGCTGTTCGGCGACCTGGCGGAGCACGAACGGTTCACCGAGCCCTATCTGTGGGCGCTTCGCTCACTGCACGAGCGCGGCGCGCAGGCCACGCTCGAGCAGCTGTGATCCTCACGCTCGGCGAGGCCCTGGCCGAGTTCATGCGACCCCGTCCCGGCGAGGGTCTGGACCGCCCGGGGGAGCTGCTCGGCCCCTTCCCCAGCGGCGCGCCGGCGATCTTCTCAAGCGTGGCCGCGCGGCTGGGCTCCGAGATGTCGTTCTGCGCGGTGGTCGGAGACGACCCGTTCGGGGCCCTGATCCGGCGGCGGCTGGGCCAGGACGGCGTCGAGCCAACTGGCCTTCGCACCGACCCCGACGCGTTCACGGCTACCTCGTTTGTGGCCTACGAGCAAGATGGCAGCCGCCAGTTCGTGTTCCACGTGGCGCAGTCCGCCGCCGCCCGCCTGACGGAGGAGGACCTCGCAGAGCTGCCCGAACGAGCGGACTGGATCCACATCTCGGGAGCCACGCTGGCCTTGAGCGAAGCGATGGGCATGGTCGCCGAGCGGGCGGTGCAGCGCGCCCGTGCGGCGGGCGCGCGGCTGAGCGTCGACCCCAACCTGCGCCCGGAGGCGCTGACGTCCGAGATATCCGAGCGGATCCGGAGCCTCGCCGCTCAGGCCGATGTGTTGCTGCCCTCGGGAGATGAGCTCGAGGCCCTGGGACTAGGCGCGGAGTCGGCCCCGATCGTCTGCACGACGTTCGGGGCCCACGGCGCCGAGGTGGTTGCCGGTGGAAGGCGAGAGCTCGTGGAGGCGCCGCCGGTTGAGGAGCGCGACCCCACGGGGGCCGGCGACGCGTTCGCCGCAGCGTTCGTGGCGTCGACGCTGACCGGGGCCGAGCCGGTGGAGGCGGCCCGCTTCGCGGCCCGGCTGGCGGCGGCGGCGGTGGAGCACGTAGGACCGATGGAGTCCCCGGTCAGTCCCTTGGTCAAGCCGGCCGCGTGACCGCCCGCGGTCTCGGCCCACGACGCGAGGACACTTTCCGGGTTTCATACCCGTCAACTGCGGTCCCGTGCGCGGAAAGCCGGCCGCGGCGGCTCACAGAGGAGAACGAGCCCGCGGCCGGGGGCCGTCCCGCGAGGGACCTAGGGGTAGTACGGGGTCGTCGGGGAAGTGGTGGTGGGCGTCGTCGGGGCGGGCGTGGTGCTGGTGGTCGTGGTGGGCGGGGGCGTCGACATCGTCCCAGACGAGCCTCCCACTCGGACCACGCGCCAGATGCCGCCGAAGCTGATGATCCCCTGGCCGGACGCCGAATCCTTACGCGTCCCGTCACCCGCGTACAGGTACAGCGGGTGGCCGTTCAGTGTCAGCTGGTTGAACCCATCGCGGTGCCAGACTCCTAGCTTGCCCGTGATCCCGTGGGCCTTGGCCAGGTGCTTCGCGGAGGCCACTGTGGCGGGCGGCCAGATCGCCAAGCAGTGGTTGCTGGCGGTGCACTCCGGATGGCTCTTGGAATCGCCGCCCAGCGTGTAGACCGCGAGCCCCTTGCTGGTCACGGCGATGGGCTCGTGGGTTGTTGCGCCCTGGGTGTTTGTCACCTTGGCGTTCTTGGCAACCTGCAGTGTGAACGCCTTGGCGAGCGCGGCGCCGGCCAGCAGCGCCAGACCGATCGCCACCGCCGCCACCGGCAGTGCCACCAGCGGCCAAGCTTTTCTGCGCATCAGCTTCTCCTCCAAAGGGTCGTGAGCATTCGACCCTGAGGACGCCGCCCGGGCGCAAACCTTCCCGCGCCTACGAGCCGCCGTGGCGGCGATCACCGACCGTAGTAGCCCGGATGGGTCCCCGACTGTCGCAGCGGCGCCCCAGCCCGCCGCGCCCACGCACTCGGAGTCCATTTCCGGACCCCACGACCGGAAAGTCACTCGGAGTTCCGAGTGGCTCGGCGGAAGGAACTCTCAGCCGCCGGCCATCGCGGGCAAGATCACAAGCGTGTCGTCGGCGCCCACGGTGGTCTCGAGGCCGTCCAGCACCCGCACGTCCTCGTCATTCAGATAGACGTTGACATAGCGGTTCAGGCCGCCGTCCGAAGAGAACAGCTGCGACTCGGTGTCCGGGTGTGCAGAGGCCAGCGAGCGCAGGACGTCGCCGACCGATGAGCCGTCGGCGCTCAGCTCCTTCTCGCCGCCGACAGCGGGACGCAGGACCGGGGGGATGCGAACTGTCGCCATCTACAGATCAAACCATTACCACACCGCGGGTATCCAGCCCGCGCTGGTGATGCCGAGGGACTTCATCCGGCAGTCCTATTTAGTGAGCGCCGGCGCAGAATGCTTCGTAGTCGGGGAACACGCCGAGCTCCTCATCGGAGATCGAGTCGGGGTCCCGCGAGCAGATCGGGCACTGTGGATCGCGGCGAACCTTGACCTCGGTGACCGTCGCGGCGAGCGCGTCGTACATCATCAGGCGGCCGATCAGGGGCTCCCCTTCGCCCAGGATCAGCTTCACCACCTCGGTCGCCTGGAGCAGGCCCATCGTCCCGGGCAGCACGCCGAGCACGCCGTTGGCGCCGCAGGAAGGCGCCAGCTCCGCCGGCGGGGGCACCGGGAACAGGCAGCGATAGCACGGTCCGTCATAGGGCTTGAACACCGACAGTTGCCCCTCGAAGCCCAGGATCGCGGCTGAGACCACCGGGATCTGCAGTCGCACCGAAGCGTCGTTGAGCAGGTAGCGCGTGGGGAAGTTGTCAAGGCCGTCGACCACGATGTCGTAGCCCGGCAGGATCTCCATGATGTTCTCGGCGCCCAGGCGTACGTCGTGCTTGACGACGTTGACGTCCGGGTTGAGCGCCGCGATCGTCTGCTCGGCTGAGTCGACTTTGGATACGCCGATGCGGTCCGTGGAATGGATCACCTGGCGCTGAAGGTTCGAGAGGTCGACCTCGTCGGAGTCGACGATCCCCAGCGTGCCCACGCCGGCGGCCGCGAGGTACAGCGCGGCGGGGGAGCCCAAGCCCCCTGCCCCGAGCAGCAGGACCTTGGCGTCGAGCAGCTTCTGCTGGCCCTCGACCCCCACCTCCGGCAGCAGCAGGTGGCGCGAGTAGCGCTCGCGCTGCTCGGTGGTCAGCGTCCGCGGCACATCGATCTCGTAGCCGCGGTCCTTCCACAGCGTGATCCCACCGCGCATCGACTCCACGTGCTCGTAGCCCAGGTCTTCCGCCAGCGTGCGGGCCGCATACGCAGAGCGGCTGCCGGAGGCGCAGTACAGGATCACGTGCTGCGAGCGGTTTGGAACGGCGCCCTCGATCCGGGACTCCAGGTATCCGCGCGGCACGTGCTTCGCGCCCGGCAGCTGACCGCTCGAGAGCTCCTCGCTCTCGCGCACGTCGACCACCACGGCGCCGTTTGACATCTGTTCGCGCACCTCGGCCGGATCCACCTCGGTTATGCGGTTCTTGATCTCGCGGAGCAACTCCGCTCCCGACGGACTCATCGAAAACTCCTCAAATGCACCCTGGATTCAATACTTCACTGAGTATAGCGGCGGTTCGAGAGGCGGGAACTGGCGGCTGGGGAGGCGGGAACGCCCCGAGCGGCGGGTTACGATCGCTCTATGCGCGCACCGGTCGACCATATCGCCGCGCCCCCATTTCCATCTGGTCTGAGCTGGATCAACTCCCCGCCGATCCGGCTCGAGCAGCGTCCCGGACACCCCATGCTGGTGGAGTTCTGGGACTGCTGCCGCCCCAACTCGATCCGCACCCTCCCTTACATCAAGCAGTGGAACCGCCGGTACGCGGAGCACGGCCTGTTGGTGGTGGGCGTGCATACGGCCGGGTTTGAGCCCTCCCAGGACGCGGAGACCGTTCGCGCCGCCGTGGCCCGGCTCGAGATCCCCTATCCGGTAGTGATCGACGCCCGCCGCCAGATCTGGCAGGTCTACGGCAACCTGGGCTGGCCCGCGCGCTACCTGTTCGACGAGCGCGGGATGCTGTGGGACTACCACTACGGCGAGGGCGCCTACGGAGAGACCGAGCAGGCGATCCAGGACCTGCTGGATTTGCCCTCTCCGCCCGAGCCCGTGCGGCCGCTGCGCCCGGAGGATCAGCCCGGAGCGGTACTCGAGCCGCAGACCGACGATGTAAAGGGCCCCTACACCGGGCCCTACCGGGCCGCCGCCGTGTGGGCCGTGCTCGACGGCCGCGGCGCGGTCAGGGCAAACGGAGAGCCGATCCAGGTCGACCACCCCGGGGCGTACGAGCTCATCTCCCACCCCCACAGCACAGACGGCTCCCTGCGGCTGGAGCTCGAGCCGGGCGTCCGCTGCCTGGCGACGTGTTTTACGCCGGGCGTCGCAGCAGGGACATAGCAGCGGTCAACGCGGCGAGCGCCGGCGCCACAGGATTAGCGTCACCCCGCTCAGGAACACGGCGGCAAACGCCGCCTGGATGAGGAGCGATGGGACCAGATGGACGTTGAAGAAGTGCGAGCCGAACGGGTTGACCTGACCGAACTCCGGGTCGTGCGCCATGCGACCGTTCATCCCGATCGCCGTCCCCAGGCCCGCCAGCGCCCACCTCTCGAAGATCACGTTCGAGATGGCCTTTGCCGGCTGCGCCATCCGCGCCACGGTGACGATCGTGCCCCCGAACAGCAGCTGGGGGATCAGGGCCAGCGGCAGCAGCGTCATCGACTGGTCCTCGGTGGTGGAGATCGTCGACAGGAACAACCCCATGCAGACCCCGGCAAAGCCCGTGAGGATCAGCAGCGCGCCCACCGCGAGATACGCCGAGGCCGGTTCGTCGAGCGGTCGGAACGCCAACAGCACGCCGGCGTTCAGCACGACCTGCGCCGTGATGACGGCAAAGAGGACCGCGATCTTCGACAGCAAGTAAGCACTCAGCCGCAGGCCCTCCGCCGACTCGCGTTCGAACACGGCGCGCTCCTTGACGATCTCCCGGCCGCCGTCGATCGACCCGATCCAGATCGCCGTCAGCGACATCAGAAACAGCAGCTCGATCGACAGCTGAGCGCTGCCCCCTCGATGCTTGAAGAGGCCACTGTGGAACAGGCCGACGGCGGCAAGGGCCAAGATCGGGGCCTGTCCCAGCAGCAGAAGGAGATTTCGCCGGTCGCGTACCAACAGCTTCAGGTAGCGCCCGGTCAGCATCACCGTCTGCGCCACAAGGCCGCCCCCAGACCGCGTCGGCGGAGGTCCGGGCTCGGCGGTGGCCGGCGTGGCGGCGGCTTCGGTCGCCGCGAGCCCTCGGTGGGAGCGCTCATAGCGCTCGCGCCAGTCGCCGCTCGGCGTCTCATCAAGCGCGTCGTAGATACCGTCGTAGGTGTCCACGCCGAAGAACTCGAGCGCCTCGGCGGGCGGCCCCTCGAACGCCATCACGCCGCCCCGGCCCATCACGATCACGCGGTCGCACAGAGCGAGGTTCTTCGTCGCGTGCGTCACTAGCACCACGGCGCGGGAGTGGTCCGCCAGCGCCCGGAAGAGCTGCATCATCTTCGACTCGAGCGCCGGGTCCATCCCGGTAGTGGGCTCGTCGAGGAACAAGAGACTGGGGCTGCCGAGCAGCTCGGTGGCCACGCTGGTGCGCTTTCGCTGCCCTCCCGAGAGCGAGCCGATGCGCTGGCGCGCATTTCCTTCCAGCGCGAGCTCGGCGATCACGCGGCTCACGGTCTCGTCGATTTCGGCGCGCGAGGCGTCCTCGGGCAGCCGCAGCCGTGCCGCATAGCGCAGCGCCTCGTCCACCGTCAGCAGCGAGTGGACGATGTCGTCCTGTGGTACGTAGCCGACGTCGGTCAGGCGGTTGGCAAGCGGCTCACCGTTGATCGTCACGCGGCCGGCGGAGGGGCGGCTGACGCCGGAGATGGCCTTGAGCAGCGTCGACTTCCCGGCGCCGCTCTCGCCGATGATCGCGACGAGCTCTCCGGGCTCGATGGCCAGCGACGTGGAGCTCAAGATCTGGCGCTCTTTGACGATCACCGACACCTCACGCGATTCGAGCCGCAGCGCTCCACGGTCTGTGCGCGCGATCAACCGCTGACCGTCGAACGCGATGCCGAATGGGCCGACGCCGATCTCATCGCCGTCGCGCAGCGTCACCCGCTGCACCAGCTCCCCATTCACGCGCGTCCCGTTTCGAGACCCCAGGTCATTCAGCTCGATCGTGCCGTCAAGGGCGACCATCTCCGCGTGAAAGCGAGAGACGTTGACGTCCGGAAGGACGACATCGTTTGACTCGTCGCGACCGATGGTCATGCGCGGACCTCGGAAGGCCACGGTTTGCGTCGTGGTCACCGCCAATGGCCCAGCGGCCATCCGTGTCTCGTCGCCGAGCAGGAACCGCAGCGTCGTGGCGCCGATCGTGATTCGATCGCCGGTTCGAAGTGGCGTTGGAGCCTGCTGCACGGGCCGGTCGTTGACCCAGGTGCCGTGACGGGACGCGAGATCCTCCACCACATAGGAGCCCTCAGCACCCAGCGCGACCCGCGCGTGCTGCCGTGAGGCTCGTTCATCGTCCACGACGATCTCATTGCCCTCACCGCGTCCGATCGTGACCCCGGCGCCGCCGATGAAGTGGCGGCGCCCGCCGTGGAGGATCGCCGCGGCTCCTAGCAGCGAGCCCGACCCAGCTGTTTGATCAGGGCCAGCGGACCTCTCGAAACCAGTAGCCCCGTGCGGTGTGGTCGCATCCGAACCCTCCGGCACAGTGCAACTTTAATCGGTGCGGCGCAAGGGCGCGAGCCGGCCCCTCGGGCTACGCTCGCGCGATGGACACCGAACGTCCCATCGGCTCGACCTTCGGCGGCTACCGTCTCGACGCCGTCCTCGGGCGCGGTGGCATGGGACTCGTGTACCGGGCGACGGAGGTCGGGAGCGGACGCAGCGTCGCGCTCAAGCTGGTGCGACCGGATGTGGCGGATCCGACCTATGGTGCCCGCTTCGCACGCGAGGCACGCCTGGGGCGGCAGCTCAGCCACCCTCACATCGTGCCAGTGCTCGACGCCGGCGAGGTCGGCGGCCTGCTCTACCTGGCGATGCCCTACATCGACGGGACCGACCTGGCCGCGCTGCTGGCCGAGGGGGGACCGCTCCATTCGGCGCTCGCGGCCACGATCGTCGAGCAGATCGGCGCTGCGCTCGACGCCGCCGCCGAGCGAGGTCTAGTCCATCGCGACGTCAAGCCCGGCAACGTTCTGCTGCAGAGCCGTGACGGGCAGCCCCACTCCTATCTGGCGGATTTTGGCGTCTCCCGTCACGTCAACTCCCAGAGCGGGGTCACCGCCGCCGGGGTGTGGGTTGGCAGCATCGACTACGCCGCGCCGGAGCAGTTGCAGTCGCAAGCGATCGATGCCCGGACTGACGTCTATGCGCTGGGATGCGTGCTGTACGAGTCGCTGACGGGCGAGGTTCCGTTCCCTGCGGCGCGTGACATGGAGAAGCTCTTCAAGCATCTCTCGGATCCGCCGCCCCAGCCCAGCGCGCGTCGGCCGGAGGTGCCTGCGGCGCTCGATGAGGTCGTTGCCCGTGCGATGGCCAAAGCGCCGGCCCAGCGGTATGCGACCGCCGGTGCGCTGGCCGCCGCTACGCGCGAAGCCGCCCGGACCGCCGGACCACCGCCCCCATGGCCGCCCGCCGCCCTTCAACCGCGGCCCGACCGGGCGGTTGATCGAGACGCCCCGACCGCCGGCTAGCGCGTCGCCCCCTAACGCGCGCGCTCGGGCGCGCGCGTGCAGCGCGGCGCTTTCGCAGCCACGCCGCCGCCCGGCCGCTCCGGCCCGCAGGCACCGGCGGGGCCACCGCGCGGATCTCAGCTAGCAGTCGAGCAGGTAGCTCGGCCGCCCGCTCCCCCGGCGGAGCCGGCCGAGGCGCGAAGAAACTGACCGTCGCTCGAGGACGCTTCGGAAAGCGGACCACATCGTCGGCGCCGGTCACCGCGGCGAGCAGGATCGGCGCGCTGGGGCACTCCGACGCGAGTCTCGCCACCCCGCCCCGGGCAGGCAGCTGGCGGCCTCGGGACAGCTTTCCCTCGGGGAAGATGGCAATCGCCTCGCCCCGCTTCAGCGCGCGGATGGCCTCGCGGATGGCGGTCTCTCCGCCGCCGCCACGATCGATGGGAATGTGTCCCATCCGCTCCAGCACGAAGCGAATCGCCGGGTTCCTCCATAGCTCGGCCATCGCCAGAAACCGCACATTCCGGCGCGGGTGACAGGCGCCGACGACCGCGACCGGATCAAGCATGCTGTCGTGGTTGGCGACGACGATCACCGGGCCCTCGACCGGAATCAGCTCGCGCCCCTCGACCCCGAGCCGCCCCCATCGTCGCAACGGGTAGCCGGCATGGACCACTATGTCGTAGAAGTCCAAGAGCTCACTCCAGCAGCAGTCTGCGCCGCGCGTCCGGAGCCGCCAGAGCGGTTCTGGTCGCGCTCCGCCCGGCTTCCAAGGCACGGTCCAGGGCGCCGAAGTCCAGCAGGCCGATCCCTCGCGTCTCGGGCGTGATGACAAGATCCGCCTGCTCACGCGCGGCACGCGTGGCGTCGACGCTGCCCAGCAGCAGCACGCGCATAAGGGTGTCCGGAAGACGCGGCACGTTGGACTCCGCCCCGGTGACCGCGGCTGTGATCGTGCTTCTAAGCCGCCGCCTCTTCGGTCGGCGGCTCTCCGTGGCAACAGGAGCGCTTTGCGTTCGAGCGGAACTGCCGTCCGAGCCGAGCGAGAGATTGACGGCGATCACCGGCCCTTCTCTGCGGGCAGCCAGAACATGGACCGGGAGGTTGTTCAGGACGCCGCCGTCCACCAGGACGCGATCTCCGACCCTGACCGGAGGCAGCAACCCGGGAATGCACATGCTGGCGTAGATGGCGTCCACGAGTGGGCCGCGGCGGTGAACCACGAGCTCGGCGGCACGGATGTCCGAGCTGACGGAGAAGAACTCCCGCGGCAACTCCTCGATCGACGTCGTCCCAAACTGGTTGCGCAACCCGGTCAGAAGCTTCGCCCCGCGGATCAGCGAGACGACCGGAATCGTGTAGTCGTTGAGGGGGTTGGTGGCGATCATGTCGCGGTGCCAGCCCTCGGCCATCTCCTTGGCCGTCATGCCGGTGGCAAACGCCGCCGCGCCGAGTGCGCCGATGCTGCAGCCGACGACGCGGTCGACTACCACGCCCGCGCTCGCCAGCTCTTCGAATACCCCAATGTGGGCGGCACCCCGTGCGCCGCCGCCAGAGAGCACCAGGCCGATCGAGCGCCCCGCCAGGCGCCGGGCCACGACCGCGATGGAGTCTGTTCCCGGCGGGAGCCTGTAGATCGCGCGCGGGTCAAGCATGTCAAGCCAGGCGCCCGCCACGCTACGGTCCCCGCAGTTGGCGAGGTCGCAGCCGGCAAGCTCCGTCCTCAGCTGCTCCCGGCCCTGGGGCGGGCGCTTGACGAGAGCCACCACCCGGTCGGCCTGCCGGAGACAGAAGTCCTGCCATGACGCGGGATCCTGGGCTTCGGCGACCAGCAGCACCCTGTCGCTGCGATGCTCCTCCTCGTCGAGCCGTCGGGCAACCGCCGCTTCCTCTTGCCGCTCGTTCTCGGTCCGGCGAAGCACCGTCACCGTCCCGAAGTTGCGCAATGAGCGGCTGAGGTCTTCGGCCACCGCGCTTGCGTCGACGTCGGGGCCGAGCGCGATCAGCGTGATCGTGGTCGGCACGGGGTCCGCCTCTCCCATCACTCCACGGCTGGCCTGGAGTGCGCGCCCCAGCGTCCGCGCCAGATCGGCCGCGAACTCCGATGAGCCCTCCAGCAGGCGCACGAACTCGTCGCGTTTGATCTCCAGCAGCTCGCTGTCGCGCTTGGCGCGGACCGACGCGGACCGCGGCGAGCCGGTCAGCAGGCCGAGCTCGCCGAGCACCTCGCCACGGCCGATGATCCTCGCCAGCACCGGCTCGGGATCCTGGATGAGAACCTCGAGCCGCCCGGAGGCGACGACGAACATGCTCGTCGACTCGTCACCCTGCTGGAACAGATATTGGCCGGCGCGCACCGCAGTCCACGACGCCCCCGCGCGTAGCTCCTCGAGCGACTCCGGCGCCAACCCCGCGAACAACGGAACCGACCGGAGGATGTCACCGTCGATGTGGCATCACGCGCCGAAAGGCTAACCCTCGCGGCCCCCGGAGAACTAGTTGTCCAACAGGTTGAGCAGCTCAGGTTCGCTGCGGTCGTCGAGCCGCGCTGCGAAGCCCGGGCGGTAGGGGCTCTGTGGATCTGATCGGAGGAACACGGGCTCATTGACCCAGCTGCCGACGTTGAGCAACGCGGGACCGTCCGGCGCCCGCCACTCCGTGCGATCGTCTCGCGCCTGAGGGCCGGCACGGTGGGTATGTCCGAAGATCACGTGGCGAGCCGGCACTCCCAGCCTCCTAAGCACCTCGCCAAACGCCTGCAGCGAGGC
Source organism: uncultured Actinomycetes bacterium (assembly GCA_963756555.1). Lineage (GTDB taxonomy): Bacteria > Actinomycetota > Thermoleophilia > Solirubrobacterales > Solirubrobacteraceae > Palsa-465. Next base: position 277,120 of record CAVWOC010000002.1, on the reverse strand, counting down.
GCGCCGCAGCTCTTTTCCCGTCACCTCCGCCCGCAGCGGGCCGAGCCCGGCCCGGCTGATCGTCGCCACCGCCGCCGGAAACGCAGCCACGACCGCGCGTTGGCGCAGGCTGCGTCTGCCGTCGTTGCCGGTCAGGACCTGCCACGCCTGCGTTTGGGAGCCGGTGGCCAGCTGCAGCGGCGGCTGATGCTGAGCCAGGGCGTGAAACCAGGCATACATCGGCGCCAATATGGCCTCGTAGTCCTCGGCCCGACCGGGGCCCTCGGGCTGCTCTCGCATGATCCGCGCCATCAGTCCCGCGCCCAGCCGCTCGACGATCGGCACCGTTGTGTGCCTGTCGGCGTAGTGACCATGGATGGCGTACACGTCGTCGCGCAGCCACACGCCCGGATAGGCGGCGCGCACCGCGGCCGGGGCCAGCTGCTCGGCAACCAGTCCGAGCAGGTCGCCCGGCCTCCACTCCACCGGCGATTCGAGCCCCAGAGCAGGCTCGTCGTCACGGCGCTCGGACCAGGACCGCAGCAGGAGGTGGTCGTGGTTTCCGGGCACGATCACCACCTCCGCCCCATCGGGCAACGCCGCGGCGATATCCGCCAGGATCGGCCGCGCATGCTCCAGTGCCTGGCGGATCGGCCCGTGCCGCAGCTCGAGGATGTCGCCCAGCAGCACCAGCCGCTGCACGTCTTGAAGCCGCGCGAGCAGCGCGGCGCGCTGCTCGGCGTCGCGCAAGACGTCGGTGCCCGTCCGGGCGCCGATGTGGAGGTCGGAGACGACGAGCGTACGCACGGGCGCCAGCGTAGCGTCAGCTCCTCGCGCCGCAGACCGCCGGTCCGCAGGAGCTGCTGGTAGGCAGCCCAGCCCTGCGGCGTGTCAACGTTGACGTCCACCTGGCCTCGGGGCCTGGGACCTGTGTGGTGCCGGGCCCCTCGGTACGGAGCGCTACGCCGCGGCGGCTTGGCGGATGGGCTTCGGAAGCATGAAGCGCACGTCCTCGCGGACGACCTCCAGCTCCTCAACCTCCGCCGTTCCCCTGCTGCGGAACAGCTCCACCAGACGCTGCACGAGCTCTTCCGGGGCGCTGGCCCCCGAGGTGATGCCCACCACCCGCTTGCCGGCCAGCCACTGCTCTTCAAGCTGCCCTTCGTTGTCGATCAGCTGCGAGTCGGCGCCGTACTCGCGCGCCACCTCCACCAGGCGGTTTGAGTTCGACGAGTTGCGTGAACCGATCACGAGCACCAGGTCGCAGCGACGAGCAAGCTGCTTGACCGCCGCCTGGCGGTTCGTGGTGGCGTAGCAGATGTCATCGGTGCGGGGGCCGACGATCTGGGGGAAGCGCTCACGCAGGCGGTTGATGATCGACCGTGTCTCGTCGACCGACAACGTGGTCTGTGAGATGTAGGCCACCTTGCCCCGATCCTCGACCTCGAGCCGCTCCACGTCCTCTTCGCTCTGCACGAGCACGATCTGGCCCGGAGCCTCCCCCATCGTCCCCTCAACCTCCTCGTGGCCTTCGTGGCCAACGAGCACGATCGTGTAGCCATCAGCGGCGAACTTCCGGGCCTCGACGTGGACCTTGGTCACCAGCGGACAGGTGGCATCGATCGTGTTCAGCGTGCGCGCGCTGGCGTTGGCGTGGACACTCGGCGCCACGCCATGGGCGGAGAAGACGACGGTCGACCCCTCGGGAACGTCAGTTTCCGAGTCCACGAAGACCGCACCCCTCTCGCGCAGCTGCTCCACCACGTGCTTGTTGTGGACGATCTCCTTGCGTACGTAGACCGGCGCGCCGTGGAGCTCGAGCGCGCGCTCCACGGTCTGAACGGCGCGGTCGACGCCCGCGCAGTATCCGCGCGGCGCGGCCAGCAGCAGCTTTTGCGGTGCCGAGGACATCGAGTTACGAGAGTGTAGGAGGAGTGGCTCAGTTCCCGATAAGGGGCTCGGCAATCCGCTACGGCAGCCTGTAATCAGTCGTTGGCGGTCACCGACTCGAGCAGGTCGGCGAACCGGGCCCGCGCGAGCTCGCGCCGGCGCGGGATCAGCTCGGAGGGAACGCCGTCGGCCGGGGGCTCATAGCCCCGCAGCACGCGGCGGGCGACCGACGCCCGGTGGACCTCGTCGGGCCCGTCATAGATCCGGGCGGCGCGCGCGTAGCGATACATGGCCTCGAGCGGCAGATCGGTGGAGTAGCCGAGTGCACCATGAGCCTGGATCGCGCGATCGATCACGTCGTGCAGCACCTCGGCGCCGAAGAACTTGATCAGCGCGATTTCGGTCCGCGCCGCCGCAACGCCTTCCGTGTCCATTTTCCACGCGGCGTGCAGCGTCATCAGCCGCGCCGCCTGCATCTGCGCCGCCGAATCTGCGATCCAGTTCTGGACGCTCTGGTGGCCGGACAGCGGCGAGCCGTGCGCGTAGCGGTAGAGGGAGCGCTCGCAGAGCATGTCGAACGCCCGTCGCGCGACTCCCAGCCACCGCATGCAGTGGTGGATGCGCCCGGGGTACAGGCGCTGCTGGGAAATCACGAAGCCTGCGCCTTCGGCGCCAAGCAGCGCGTCCGGACCCAGGCGCACGTCGTCATAGAGGATCTCGGCGTGGTTGCCGTAGCGGCCGAAGCTCTCCCACGGATGCTCCATCGTCGCTACGTCACGAACGATCTGCACTCCCGGTGCGTCGGCGTCGACGATGAACATCGACGCCCGCTGGTGCGGCCGTGCGTCTGGGTCCGTGACGGCCATCACGATCAAAAAGTCCGCTACGGAGCCGTTCGAGGAGAACCATTTGTGCCCGTTCAGCACCCAGCCGTCGCCGTCGCGCACGGCGCGGGTCTGAAGCAGCGTGGGGTCCGAGCCCGCGCTGTCTGGCTCGGTCATGCTGAAGGCGGAGCGCAGATCTCCGGCCAGGAGTGGGTGCAGGTAGCGCTCCTTCTGCTCCGGGGAGCCGGCGATGGCAAGGATTTCGGAGTTGCCGGAGTCCGGAGCGGCGTTACCGAAGGCCAGTGGCGCGATCGGTGACGTGCCGAGGATCTCGTGCATCAGACCCAGCTTGACCTGCCCGAAGCCCTGACCTCCCAGCGCCGGATCGAGGTGCGCGGCCCATAGTCCGTGGGCTCTGACCTCGTCGCGCAGCGGGGCGATCGCCCGGCCCAAGCCGTCGGTGCCAAGCTCGTCGAGCAGCGTCTCCAGCGGCCAGATCTCCTCCCGTACGAAGTGCGCCATCCAGTCGAGCTGGCGCTGGAACTCAGGCTCGGTGGAGAAATCCCACGCCATCGCCTCACAGCGTACCCTTCGTAATTCGATGCCTCAGCACCACCTCGACCGCCTGACCTCGACCGACGCCTCGTTTTTGCACCAGGAGGGGGCGGCGTCGCATATGCACATCGGGGGAGTGCTCGTCTTCGACGGGCCACCGCCGGACTTCGACGATTACCTCGATCACGTCCGCAGCCGCTTGCACCTGGTCCCCCGCTACCGCCAGAAGCTGGCCACCCCACCGCTGGAGACCGGACGGCCGCTGTGGGTCGATGACCCCAGCTTCAACCTCGAGTACCACGTGCGCCACACGGCGCTGCCCTCCCCCGGCAGCGAGGAGCAGCTGTTCCTGCTCGCCGCCCGGCTGGCGTCACAGCGACTCGATCGCTCGAAGCCGCTGTGGGAGAGCTGGCTGGTGGAGGGATTGGAGGGCAATCGCTTCGCGCTGGTGTTCAAGACCCACCACTCGCTGGTCGATGGCGTCTCGGGCGTCGATCTGGCCACGGTGCTGCTCGACCTCGAGCGGACGCCGAAACCGCCGTCCGGAACCGAGCTAGAGCCCTGGCAACCGCACGCGGAGCCCTCGGCCGCGGAGCTGATCCTGGGCGGCGTTCGGGGCTTCATCGGCACGACATTGGAGCTGGTGGAGCGGACGCTCAAGGCCGCCGGCCGGCCGGCGAGCACCGTGGGACTACTGGCCGATGCCGCCGAGGGCCTCGGTGAGCTTGTGTGGGCCGGGCTCAACCCGGCGCCCGATACTCCACTCAACGTCGAAATCGGCCCGCACCGCCGCTTCCGGGTTGTCCGCCAGCAGCTCGACGACTACAGGGAAATCAAGAACGCCCTTGGCGGCACCGTCAACGACGTCGTCTTGACCGTCGTCTCCGGCGCGCTTGCCGGCTGGCTTCACTCTCGCCGGATCCGGACGGAGGGGCTCGAGATGCGCGCGCTGGTGCCCGTCTCTGTCAGGACCGACAACCAGCGCAACACGCTCGGCAACCAGCTGACGGCGATGCGTGGACCACTGCCCGTCTACATCTCCGACCCCGTGGCCCGGCTGCGATTCATCCGCCAGGCGATGGACGGGCTCAAGGAGTCAAAGCAAGCGTTGGGAGCAGCGACCATCGCCCGCGTCAACAACCTGGCGCCACCGACGATCCTGGCCCAGGCTTCGCGACTTCAGTTCTCGACGAGGCTGTTCAACCTGATCGTGACCAACATCCCGGGCCCCCAGTTTCCGCTCTACGTCTTGGGCCGCAAGCTTCAGGACCTGTTCCCGGTCGCGTTTCTGCCCGAGCACCACGCGCTGGCGGTGGCGATCATGTCCTACGACGGACGGCTGGAGTACGGCCTGCTGGGCGACTATGACGCCCTGCCGGACATCGACGTCGTGGCCGAAGGGATCGAGCAGTCGCTCGCGGAGCTGCTTCAGGCGGCGCGGACGAGCAGTAAGAAGCCGGCCGCCCGCGGGGGCTCCGAGAAGTCCGCGCGCGATCGCTCCGATAAGGCGCCCCAGACGTCCGAGGAGGTGCCCCAGACATCCGAGCGCGAGGATCCGGCGTCCGGCAACGGCGCGCCGACCCCGATCTTCCCCGGCGCCGCGGCGCGGCCGAAGCACGGCCCGGCAGCCGACATGCGCGCCAAGCGCAGTCGGCCGGGGCGCAGTCAGGCACGGCCAAAATCTCGTGGCCGATGACCTCATTCAACCGGGTGAGACCGCCTACCGCATCAGGGCCCTCGATCTCCGCGGAGAGCTCCGCGGCGAGTCCGCGCGCTAGCTAAGCGAGCAGACCACCCCCGGAAACACACGGGTCCGCGACGTGCTCAGTCGCCGAGCGCGACGAACCGCTTCAGCTTGCCCGTCGAGGCGTGGCGAGGAATATGGGCCACGCGGGATACGCCGATCTCAGCGTTGTGAAAGCCATAGGTGCGCAGCGCCGCAACCAGCGAGGCGACGAGCGGGTCAACCTCGGCAGCCCCAACGATCAGCACCTCAGCGCCCGCCGGCGTCTGCCTGACCTGATACTCCGAGATCCGTGGGTCGGTTCCGAGGACGTGGCGGAACGCGCTCGCCGGAATCGTCCGCGCGCCGTAGTGGAAATCATCGTCGCGTCTGCCGGCGATGTCCGCTACGCGAACCATCGAGCTGCCACACGGACACCGGCCTGGCAGCAGCGTGACCTCGTCGCCTAAGTCGTAACGAATGAACGGGAATGTCATGTTCGCAAGCCCCGTGGCCAGCGTTCGTGCCGCCGGTTGGTCAGCCGCTACCGGCTGGCCTGACGCGTCGACTCGCTCGAGCACCACTTCGTCCTCACACACGTGCAGCCCCTGGCCCCATCCACATCCCACCGCTTGAACGCCGATCTCGGTCGAGCCCCAGAGGTTGTGGATGGCGCAACCCCAGGCCTGCTGGATGGCGTGGCGATCCTCCTCGCTGAGCGGCTCAGAGTTCGTGCTGACCCGAACCGGACGGATGTCCAGCTGGCGCGCGATCGTAGCCCGTGCGAGCCGGCCGATCACTGAGGCGTAGCCCACCAGTTGCGTCGGCCGGGCGTCTGCCACTGCGCGCAGCACATGCTCGAACGGCGCAGATGCCGGGATCATGATGGTGTCCATTTGGGGGTCCGCCGCGAAGTCGAACAGCGGCGTCGAGGCGTGCGGGGGCTCGCCCGCTTCGAGCACCGCCAGACGGGCGGGTCCGCCCGGGGGTGCATCTTTACCCCCGCTTCGCCCAGCGCGTAGCTGCATCCGCCATGCCAGGCAGGCGAGGGTGACGAACAGCTGCCATGTCCATACGTAAACACCACGCACGCCGCTCGATCCGCCAGAGCTGAACACCTGCGAACCAGACGGCGTGTAGGAGAACCAGCTCTGCTCGGCCAAGATCCGCTCAGCACCGGCCCGGTTCAGCCCGGGCTCGGCGATGATCGCGTCCCACTCGTCCTGGGCATCCTGCTTGCGCATTGGCGGCAGCCTTGCCAGGTCGGCGAGAGTCGCCGTCGATGGGTCGATCCCGCCCATCCGCGCGGCGTGGAACGGCGAACATGCGCGCGCGTGGGTCAGCAGTGCGCGCAGGCGCTCGGTCCGGTACCGCTCAAGCCGCTCGCGCGGCCAATCGACTCGAGTTACGTGGTCTTCGAGCGCTGCTCGGACGGCGTGGAGGTGAGCGGCGCGCCGGGCGCTGTAGGAAGCCTCTGCGTCCTCGCCCCGTGCGCCTGCGCGCAAGACCCTAGGACCCCAACGCGAATTGGCGAGTTCGTAGCCACTTGTGTCGGTCGTCCCGTCTCCCGGCCGCCGAACGACGCTGGCTATGGCCCATAGCCCTCAGCGGCGGTGATGTTGGTGTTCGTGTAGCCGCGCTCGGCCGACGCGACGCCGCTGGCCTCGTTGCTCTCCCCGCCCAGGACCACCTCCATGCCGCTGCTGGCGCAGATCTGGCTCGAGAGGATGCCGCCTGGCCCGGCGCGGTTCTGGCAGCCCCCCAGAACGCTGCCGAAGCGATCCGAGGCCAGATTGTAGATCCCGCCCGAGATCGTCGCCAGGCGCGCCGAGACCTGGTTGTTATAGCCCCCCAGGATCGCCTGGTCGTCGTTGGCGTCGCAGGTATACGCGGGCAGCGTCCCGCCGCCGGCCAGGTTGTCGCAGCCACCGGCGATGGCAGCCTCGTTGCCGGAGGCGTCGTTGCCGAGACCCCCGAGGATCGAGCTGTCCAGCCCTCGCGCCTGATTGCCGACCCCGCCGGACACCGAGTCGAAATCACCCGGAAAATCCGAGTCGTCGATGCAATAAGAGCTAGAGCTGATGGTGAAGCCGTTGGGAGCCGAGCCGGCGTAGTTCGAGCAGCCACCAGCGACCACGCTGTAATCGTCTAATGCGGTGTTCTGGTAGCCGCCGGTGACCGACGCCCCGTGGCCCGAGGCGGTGTTGCTCCAGCCGCCGCTGACCGACGCCCAGGCGTTCGATGCGTTGTTGCGCTCGCCGCCGCTGACCGACGCCCAGGCGTTCGAGGCGTTATTGCTGTCGCCGCCGGTGACGGACGCCCACTCGTTCGAGGCGGTGTTGCCGTCGCCGCCGCTGACCGACGCCCACTCGTTCGAGGCGGTGTTGAACTCGCCGCCGCTGACCGACGCGTCGACGTTCGAGGCGGTGTTGACCTCGCCGCCGCTGACGGAGGAGTCGATCCCGCTGGCTTGGTTTCCGGAGCCGCCTGAGATGGTGGCGAAGTCGCCGGCGTCGAAGCTGTTGGAGCAGGTGCTGGAGGCGCTCACGGTGCCGGTGCCTGCCAGGTTGGAGCAGCCACCCAACAGCGCCGAGTCGGCGGTGCTCACCTTGCCCAGATAGCCACCCAGCGCGCTCGCGACATTGCCAGAGACCGCGTTCGAGTTACCAGCCGCCAGCGAATAGGCGCCAGAGACCGTGTTCCCATACCCCACCGCCGCCGCGAACGGCGCGCTGATCTGATTGCCAAACCCGCCCAGCAGATCCCCGTAGCTCGTGTAGGTCTGCTTCTCCCCCATCACCAGATTATGCGAGCCGGTCTGGGTGCCCGGCGACTCGTCATAGCCCAACACCAAATTCCCCTCGCCGTTGGCAGACGCCGTACTGCCGCTGCCATTGACGATCTGCACATTCGCCCCAGAGAACTGCACCGTGGGCTTACCCCCCACCCCGGCGGACACATAGGTGGGCGCCAACACCGACGTCGTACCCGAATCACACGACGGCGTAGAGCCAATGCCGCCCGAATACACCGGATGCATCGGGCCCGCCGTCGTAGGAACACACTCCCACCCCGGCGTCACCGCCCCAAACGCGCTCGAACACACCCAGCCCAACAACACCGCCACCACGGCAGCCACCGACCCGTAACGCAACCACATAACAAAACCCCTCCAGGTCCCACGCCCCGCCCAACGCCGGGCGACACCAAGTGCAGCCTACACCCGGCTTAACTTCGAGCGGCGCGAGCCGATGGCCAGATTCCCGGCAGCCTCAGAAGCCCAGCGCGAACTTGGCGTCGTCGCTCATCCGCTCCGGCGTCCAGGGAGGCGAGAACGTCATCGTCGGCTGCACTTCTTCGACCCCGTCGAGCTCCGAGACGAACTCCTCGATCTGCTCGGAGACCTGCGGTCCGATCGGACACCCGGGGCTGGTCAGCGTGTAGGTGACCTTGACCGTGCCACCGTCGAGCTCAACGTCGTAGATCAGCCCGAGCTCGACAAAGTCCAGACCCAGCTCGGGGTCGATCACGTCGCGCAGTGCGTCAGTTATGTCGTCTACTGAAGTCACGAGTGTTCAGTTTACGAGAGCGCCATTGCAGGTCTTGTCCAAGATTGGCAACTTCAGGTAGGTTGTCGAGATCGTCGAGTACGTGGACACGCCCCCCACACTGCTGTGCCGAGGCGATGAGGACCGGGCAACCCAGGGCTTCCGTCGGCCGGCGATGGCCCGGGCGATCCGCTCGAGGGCGGACGTCATTGTGGACCTGAGCGAGCTGGTGTTCGCGGACGCTTCGCTGATGCTCGATCTGGCGATGGTGGCGCGACGGCTGCGCACGCACGGCCGCGGGATCCGCCTCCACGGCGCCAAGCCGCAGATTCACACCCTGATCGAGGTGGTCGGACTACACCGGCTGCCAGGGGTGCGCCTCGACGGCCCCGCCGCGGCGTTGGCGTAGGCCCGCCTCACGCCGGGCCACCACTAGCCTTCAGCGCCGATGGGCTTTCGCACGCTCACTTTCGGCCACCTCGAGACCGCGGTCTGGGGCGTGGTCTGGGACCTCGACGACGGCCGCGGCTTCGCGCTCGTCGCCGACGGTGCCGACCAAGTCTGGCTCGAGCCTGCCGCTGCGGTCCGCGGCTCCGATGAGCGGGGAACGTGGGAGCTGGCGGCCAACGGCCTCGAGCTTCAGGCCGTCGCTGAGAGTGAGCCCGCCCCCGTTGACGGGGGCTTTGACCAGCTGACCCGCATCCAGGGCACGGTCACCATCTCCGGCGGCGAGCTGAGCATCGACTGCCTGGGCCGGCGGGGAGCGCGAGACGCCGTCAGGCTGACGGAGCTCGAGTCGCTTCGTGATGTCACCGCCTGCTTCGAGCCCGACCAGGGCATGGCGGTCTTCGCCGCCCGTCCCCGCGGCGCCGTGAGCCACGCGGATGATCTTCTCAGCGCCTCGGCCTTCCAGGAGGGCCACGCGCTGCTGGTGGAGGACCCCCGGCTCTCGACCACATACCTCGCCGATGGGCTCCCCGTTCGGGCCAGCCTCGAGCTCTGGCCACCGCACCCCGATGAGGACCAGGCGACTTCCGAGGGGCCAGAGGAGCCGCCAGCCCCCCGTGCCCAGCGGGCCGCCGGCGAAGCTATCGGTCCTCGTGCGCGGTCCGAGATTGACGGACTCGATGTCGATGCCGCGCTGTTTCGCTGGCACTCCCGCGGCCGCCAGGGAGCAGGGGTTTACGTTCTGGCTCGAGCGCGATGATCGAAGCCGTGATAAGCGACTTCGGTGGCGTCTTGACCTCGCCGCTCTTGGACGCGTTCAGCGCCTTTCAGGACTCTTCTGGAATTTCGCTCGAGCAGCTGGGGCTGGCGATGGCCGCGATCGCCGGGCGCGACGGCAAGAATCCCCTGTTTGAGCTCGAGACCGGTCGGATGAGCGAGTCGGAGTTCCTGGGGTCACTGGCCGCGGAGCTGAGCGCGCAGCAGGGACGCGAGGTGCAGCTGCACGGTTTCGGCGAGCGCTATTTCCAGCACCTGCGGCCCAACGACGAGATGATCGCTTACATGCGCGATCTTTCGGGGCGCGGCTACCGGCTCGCGATTTGCACAAACAACGTGCGCGAGTGGGAGCAGCGCTGGCGGGCGACGCTGCCGGTCGACGAGCTGTTTGAGGTGGTGGTGGACTCGGCGTTCGTGGGCACGCGCAAGCCGGAGAAACGGATCTACGAGCTGACGCTGGAGCGGCTAGGCATCGACCCGCCCGCGGCGCTGTTCGTCGACGACGTCGAGCTGAACTGCCAAGCGGCGCGCGAGCTGGGTATGGGCGCCGTCTGGTTTCGCTCTAACGAGCAAGCCATCGCGGAGATCGAGGCCGCGCTCGACGGCGCCGCCCGGTCCCAGTCCTCGGCCCAGGGAAGCTAGTGGCGCCAGTCAGGGCGCTAGTTGTCGACGCCCAGCCTGTCCCAGCAGTAGAGCTCGACACACTCGCGCGCCAGTTCCAGACATCGCTCCTGGGATAGCCACGGCAGCACGGTGTCGAACGCCTGCTCTTCGCCGACGCCGGCCTCGAAAGCCTCCTCGCCCCGGAATCCAGCGGCGATCTTGAGCGCCTCCCGGCGGTTCTCGCCGAGCGATGGGAACACACCCGTCAGGAACTCCTTGTTGGGCAGCGGATGCCCGACTTCCAGCGAGGCATGCCAGGCGGCCAGCAACGACAGGTCATGCTCGTCGAGATCCGCTACCGCCTTCGCATAGTGCGAATCGAGCTCTGATTCCGGGATCTCGTCGACCCACGCCCGAACCACCTCGCTCAGGATCTGGCGGCGCGCCTCCCGGCCAACCGAGTCGGCGATGACCCTGATCGCGTTCTGCGGTTCGATGAAGCACAGTGACATAGCGGCTCCAGCTCGGGTGATGGAACGCCGCAGAAGGTAGGACGTCGGTCGGACGGAGCCGTTTAGAGACGAACCCTGTTCGAGTACGAGGTGACGTTTCTCCGATCGCCCACGAAGACGACGCGCAGCTTGACGCGACGGCTCTGCCACATCGTCACTGCCGTGCCGGAGCCGGCGCCGGGCACGCTCCCGGAGACGATTAACCCACGCCTCACAGCCCGAGCGCTCGCCTTGCTTTCTCCAGGGCCGCCGGTTCCGGGTCGCTCGAGCTGTCCAAGCCGAGCGTCACTCGCCCGTCGCGCTCGGGTGGCCGCGCGGGCGGGCGGGCCCAGTTAAAAAACCCGAGGTCGAGTGCAGCGAGCGGCACCTCGCAGGCACCGGCAAGCTCCGCGGCCCGGCGCTCCAGCAGCAGCGGATCGCCGATCCCCAGCGCCCGCTTGGCCGCCACGACTACGTCGGTGTCCCCGGCCGTCGACCGTGCGCCTCCGAGCGCCAACGTGCCGGCTTGCAGTTCGAAGACCCCGAGCGCACCGAGCGTGACGAGCAGGTCGAACCGCGCGTCACGATGCAGCCCCGGCAGCGCAAGCCGCTCGAACGCCCGGGCGAAACGGCGCTCGGCTCCCCAGGCGGGCTCGCCGCGGAAGGCCTGCGCCTGCGAACCCGCGCGCCCGGCCCAGGCGCGGTATGCCTCGAGCGTCCTGGTGCCGCGTTCCGGGTCGTGGGCGGTGCGAGGACCGGTTCGAACGCCCTCCAACTCGGGCTGCTCTCCCGATGCCCACGAGGTCCTCACCGCTTGGATCGCGGCGAACGGCTGCTCGCCCTCCAGCGGACAGAGATAGGCGATCTGAAACGCGAGCCAGGCTCGTTCCTCGATGTCCCCTTCACGCGCTACATCGTCGTAGAGCCCAGGCGGCGCGGTCTCGAGCTGCACGAGCCGGCCGGCCGCAAACGCCAGCTCCTCGGCCAGACGCAGGGCGTCGGCGCTCGAGCGCAGACCGGGTGCCAGGGGCGACCGGTAGCCGTCATCCGCGGAGCGGGCCAGGCGATGGACGCGCACGCCGCTTGTCATCGCGCCGCGCGATCCGGGCGTGGCCCGGGGGCTGCGCTCTCTCGGCGTGTGGGCGGGGGCGGAAGCGCCTGGCACGGCCGGCGTGATCACCGGGCGCATCTCCACGTGCTGCTCGCGCGAGCAGATCGGACAGTTCTGAACCAGGCGGTTGTGGCGGCAGAACGGGGGCACGAATAGATCATGATGGCTGGCGATCATGATCGCCAGCCCCGGGCCGATCATGATCGGCCCGGCGGCCCGGCTCATGAGCCGGGCCGGTCCGTTAAAGGCCCGGGGGACCCAGTTCCTTCTGGGCCCCCCGGAGAGTCAGGGAAGTGGGGGCGCAGTTCCCTGACCGACAGGGGCGAGTTTCCCCGTCCCAAGTCAAATAGTAAACCCTCAACTCTGCCGTCCCCACGCGCCCAACAAGGACGGCCACCGACCCGAGCACCCTACAGGAAGTTCGCTTTGCGATCAACGATTTAACTTAAGCGCTTGCTTAAGCTGGTTAGAAACCCACCCGCGCGTTCGGGAGCGGCACGGGGGCGGGGATTCAGCTGGGTTCAGCGGTCGCGAGCGCCCGGCCCGGTGAAGAACTCCTCTCCCGGCCTCACCGTTCCGGCGGCCTCCGCCTCGTGGCGAAGCGTGCGGTCCGCCTCGCCGCTCCACGCGCCGAGTGCCAGCATCTCGCGGTCCGCGTCCATCGGACTGCCGCCCAGATCCTTGTTGACGATCCGGGCGCACTTTCGTCCCTCGGCGATCGCGGTGACCACGAGCGACTGGCCGATGCGCGCGTCCCCGCAGGCGTACACGCGCTCTTGAGACGTGCGATAGGTCTGCGCGGTGCGGATGTTGCCGCGACGATCGAGCTCCAGATCGAGCTCGGCCAACAGGCCGGCGTGATCGGGGTGCTCAAACCCGATGGCGATCAGCGCCAGGTCAGCCTCCAGTACGAACTCGCTGCCGGGCACCGGGGTCAGGTCCCGCGACGAGGTGCCGGTGACCTTGCGGGCGTACACGTGGCTCACGTGGCCATCCTTGCCTCCGAAGCCTGTCACCTCCGTGCCCCAGCGACGCTTTCCGCCTTCCTCCAGCGCGTAGGTGCTGAGCGTCCGCTTCGGGGGCAGAGGCCAGGGATGACGGGGGTCTCGACCGTCGGCGGGAAGCTGCTCGTAGACATCGAGCATCGTCACCTTGCTCGCGCCCTCGCGGTGGGCGTTTGAGATGCAGTCCATGCCGGTGTCGCCGCCGCCGATCACGATCACCTGCTTGCCGGCGGCGCTGATCTCGCGCTCCCGCGGCGTGGGACGGTAACGGCGTCCCTGCTGGGCCGCGACCCACCGGTTGCGCTGATACAGGTAGTCCATCGCGAAGTGGATGCCGCGCAGCTCGCGGCCTGGGGCGTCGAGGTCGCGCGAGACCCTGGAGCCCGTGCTGAGGACAACGGCGTCACAGCGCTCGCGTAGCTCCAGGGCCGACACGTCGACTCCCACATCGGTGTCGTAGACGAACTGAATCCCCTCTTCCTGAAGCAGCGCGACGCGCCGGTCGATGATCCATTTCTCGAGCTTGGCGTCCGGCACGCCGAAGCGAAGCAGGCCCCCGGGCCCTTCGTCGCGCTCGTAGACGGTGACCTCGTGCCCCGACTTGTTGAGCTCGGCGGCCACGGCCAGCCCCGCCGGACCAGAGCCGATCACCGCCACCGTCTTGCCGCTGCGTCGATCGGGCGGCTCTGGCGTCACCCAGCCCTCGGCGAAGGCCCGTTCGACGATCGCCAGCTCGATCTGCTCGATCGTCACCGAGTCGTCGTTGATCGCCAACACGCAGGCGGACTCGCAAGGGGCGGGACAGATCAGTCCGGTGAACTCTGGGAAATTGTTCGTGGCGTGCAGCTGCTCGATCGCGTCGCGCCATTTGTCGCGGTAGACGAGATCGTTCCAGTCGGGGATCAGGTTGCCGAGCGGGCAGCCCTCGTGACAGAACGGGATCCCGCAGTCCATGCAGCGCGCGCCCTGCCGACGGAGCTCCTCCTCGGGGGCCAGGTTGAAGTACTGGCGGTAGTCGTGCACACGCTCGCGCGGCTCGCGCTTGTCGAAGCCGACCCGGTGGATCTTGAGAAACGCGCCGAGCTCACCCATTGAGACCTGTGCTGATCGCGGTGACGGTCACTAGGCGACGGCCGGTTCGCCTTCGGCCGCCTCCGACTCGCGTGTGGCGCGTTCGGCCAGCACGCGCTTGTAATCGCGGGGCATGACTTTCACAAACCGCTCCACCGCCCGATCCCATGAAGCCAGCACGTTGCGACCCACCAGCGAGCCGGTCCGAGCGACGTGCTCCGAGATCAGCGCCCTGACCTCCTCCGTGTCCTCATCGCTCATCGCCTCGAGATCGACCAGCTCCAGGTTGCAGCGGCTTTCGAAGCGACGGTCGACGTCATAGACGTAGGCGATGCCGCCGCTCATGCCCGCGGCGAAGTTGCGCCCGGTCCGGCCCAGAACGACCACCCGGCCGCCGGTCATGTACTCGCAGCCGTGGTCCCCAACGCCCTCCACCACGGCGTTCACGCCGGAGTTACGGACCGCAAAGCGCTCGCCGGCCAGCCCGCGGAAGAACGCTCGGCCGGCGGTGGCGCCGTACAACACGGTGTTGCCGATCAGCATGTTCTCCTCCGCGCGGAAGCGCGCGCGCTCCGGCGGGCGGACCGCCACCACGCCGCCCGAGAGGCCCTTGCCCGTGTAGTCGTTGGTCTCGCCGCGCAGCGAGAAAGTCACGCCGGGAGCCAGCCAGGCGGCGAAGCTCTGCCCCGCGGAGCCCGAGAAGGAGACCTCGATTGTCCCCTCGGGCAGCCCGCGTGCGCCGTGACGGCGGGCGATCTCGCCGCTCAGGATGCCGCCCACGGTGCGGTTCACGTTGCGTACCAGCACCGGGCCGAGCCTCACCTGCTCGCTGCGTTCGAGCGCTGGCGCGCACTTCTGGACCAGTTCCCAGTCGAGCGCGTCGTCCAGCACCGGGAGCGGGGCCCGCGTCCGGTGCCGGGGGGCCTCCGGCGGTAGCTCGGGCGTCTCGAGCACCATCGATAGGTCGACGCGCCGCGCCTTCCAGTGCTCAATCGCGTCGTCCATGTCGAGCAGCTCGCTGCGGCCGATCAAATCTTCAAAGCGCGTGACGCCGAGCGAGGCCATGATCTCCCTGACCTCCTCGGCCACCATCAGCAGATAGCCGGTGACGTGCTCGGGAGTTCCCTGAAAGCGCTTGCGCAGCTCGGGATTCTGGGTGGCGATGCCCACGGGGCAGGTGTTCAGGTGGCAGACGCGCATCAGGATGCAGCCCATGGCGATCAGCGGCGCGGTGGAGAACCCGAACTCGTCGGCGCCCAGCAGCGCGCCCACTACGACGTCACGGCCGGTTCGCATGCCGCCGTCGACCTCCACGGTGATCCGGCTACGGAGGTCGTTCAACAACAGCGTCTGTTGCGTCTCGGCCAGGCCGATCTCCCAGGGCACGCCTGCGCCAAGGATCGAAGACTGCACCGCGGCGCCGGTGCCGCCGTCATGGCCGGCGATCGTGACGTGATCGGCATTCGCCTTGGCCACCCCCGCCGCGACCGTGCCCACGCCTACCTCGGAGACCAGCTTGACCGACACCGAGCTCTCGGGATTGGCGCAGCGCAAGTCGTAGATCAGCTGCTTGAGGTCTTCGATCGAGTAGATGTCGTGGTGGGGCGGTGGGCTGATGAGGCCGACGCCGGGAGTCGAGGAGCGGATCTTGGCGATGTACTCGTCGACTTTGTGGCCCGGCAGCTGGCCGCCCTCCCCGGGCTTGGCGCCCTGGGCCATCTTGATCTGCAGCTGGTCGGAGTTCACGAGATAGTGAATGTGGACGCCGAACCGGCCCGATGCGATCTGCTTGATCGCCGAGCGCCGCGAGTCCCCGTTCTCGTCGGGGACATAGCGCGAAGCATCCTCGCCGCCCTCGCCGGTGTTGGAGCGGGCGCCGAGGCGATTCATGGCGATCGCCAACGTCTCGTGGGCCTCGCGGCTCAGCGCTCCGAGGCTCATCGCGCCGGTTGTGAAGCGCTTGACGATCTCCGTCGCAGGCTCCACTTCCTCGAGCGGCGCCGGCTCACCCGCCGCGCGCAGCTTCATCAGGCCGCGCAGCAGCGAGCGCCGCACCGCCTCGTCGTTCGCCTGACGCGCGTACTCCTTATACGTCTGGCGTGGATCGCCGACCAACGAGCCCGCCTCCGGCGTACCCGTCGGTGCCCCGCCCTGTACCGCGTGCTGGAGGGTGGCGATCGTGTCCGGGTTCCAGACGTGGCGCTCGCCAAAGCGCCGCCACTGCAGGACGCCGCCCACCGGAAGCACCTCGCGGCCGGTGCGCGGGTAGGCCCGGAAATGGCGCTCCATGGCTTCGGTCGAGAGCTGCTCGAGGCCCACTCCGCCGATCCGCGACGCAGTGCCAGTGAAGTACTTCTCGATCAGCTCCGGCTCGAGGCCCACGGCCTCAAAGATCTGCGCCCCGCAGTAGGACTGGATCGTGGAGATGCCCATCTTCGAGATCGTCTTCAGAAGGCCTTTGCCGATCGCCTTGACGATGTTGGCCTCCGCTTCGTCGATCGTCAGCTCGACGGGCAACAGCGAGCGCTCGGCCAGCTCGTCGAGCGACTCGAACATCACGTAAGGGTTGATGGCCGCCGCCCCGTAGCCGATCAGCGTCGCCATGTCGTGGATGACGCGTGGCTCGCCGGATTCGATCACCAGTCCAGTGCGCAGCCGCGTGCCGCGCCTGACGAGGTGGTGGTGGACGCCGGCCACGGCCAGCAGCGAAGGAATCGCGATCCGCTCGGGGCCCAGATTGCGGTCGGAGAGAATCAGGATGCTCGCGCCTGCTTCGACGTAGCCGGCGGCCTCTTCGCAAACCATCTCCAGCCTGGCCTCCATTCCATCCGGCCCCTCCTCGATTGGCCAAGTCAGATCGATCGTCGCCGCGTTGAAGACCTCGTGTGAGACCTGGCGGAGCGTTTCGAGCTGGGAGTTGCGGAGGATCGGCTGCGGCATAACCAGCTGGTGGGCCTGCTCAGGATTTTCAGTCAGCAGGTTGACCTCCGCTCCCACGCCCGCCTGCAGGCTCATCACGACGTTCTCGCGGATCGGGTCGATCGGCGGGTTGGTGACCTGAGCGAACAGCTGCTTGAAATAAGCGAACAGCGGCGGCTGGCGATCAGACATGACGGCCAGGGCGGCGTCGTTGCCCATCGAGGCCACGGATTCCTCGCCCTTGGCCGCCATCGGCGCGATGATCAACCGCAGGTCCTCCTGCGAGTAGCCGAACGCCAGCTGCTTTGAGCGCAGCGACTCGATCCGCGGCACGCGCGGCTCTCGCTCCGGGAGATCGTCGATGTGCACCACCGAGCGCTCGTACCACTCGCCGTAGGGCTTGCGCCTGGCGACCCGCCGCTTGGCCTCGTCGTCCTCGACGATCCGCCCCTCCTCCAGGTCCAGCAGGAAGATCTTTCCCGGAGCCAAGCGGCCTTTGCGCTGCACGTGCTCAGGGGCCACGGTCATGACCCCGGCCTCCGAGGCCAGGACCACATATCCGTCGGTGTCCTGCACCCAGCGGCCGGGACGCAGCCCGTTGCGGTCAAGCACCGCGCCGGCCCAGCGGCCGTCGGTGAAGACCACCGCGGCGGGGCCGTCCCAGGGCTCGATCAGGCAGGAGTGGAAGTCATAGAAGCCCTTGACGTCAGGGTCCAGGTCCTTGCGGGTGCGGTAGGCCTCGGGAATCATCATCATCACCGCATGGGGGATCGAGCGTCCGCTCAGCACCAGCAGCTCGAGCACGTTGTCGAATACCGCCGAGTCCGAACCGCCCTCCTGCACCACCGGCACGACCTTCTCCAAGTCGTCGCCGAACAGCTCCGAGGCCAGCTGCGACTCCCGGGCTCGCATCCAGTTGATGTTCCCTCGCAGCGTATTGACCTCCCCGTTGTGGGCGATCATGCGATAGGGGTGCGCCAACTGCCAGCTGGGGAAGGTGTTGGTGGAAAAGCGCGAGTGCACGAGCGCCAGCCGCGTCGCCACCCGCGGGTCCCTGAGGTCGGTGAAGTAGCGCGGGAGCTGGGGCGCCGTCAGCATTCCCTTGTAGACCATCGTCTTCGAGCTGAAGCTCGGCAGCGACAACTCCCGTCCAAGCCGGCGCTCGATCAGTCTTCGGATCACGTAGAGCTTTCGCTCGAATGCCTCCTGGTCGGCTTGGAGCTCGTCCGAGGCCTCGATCAGAACCTGCCGGATGACGGGCGCCGACAGCCGCGCGGTCTGCCCGACGTGGCGGTCATCGACGGGGACATCGCGCCAGAAGATCGGCCGCTGGCCCTCGCCGGCGATCGTCTCGTCGATCAGCTGCTCGAGCACCACCCGCCGCTCGGCGTCCTGCGGCAGGTAGCACACGCCGACGCCATAGCGCCCGGGCTTCGGGAGCTCCACGCCGGTGAGCGCCGCACGCAGGAAGCCGTCTGGAATCTGCAGCAGGATCCCGGCGCCGTCGCCGGTGTTGGGATCCGCTCCCTCGGCACCCCGGTGCTCGAGGTTCTCGAGCGCGTCCAGTGCCTTTTCGACTACTGCGTGCGAAGCCTCGCCCCACAGCTTGGCCACGAGCGCGATCCCGCACGAATCGTGCTCGTTGGCGGGGTCATAGAGGCCAGTGGCCCCCGGCGGAGCGGAGCGAGACATGTGATGTGGGGAGGGTGGAAGCGGGCGGGACGGCGCACTGCGAGAGTGCGCAAAGCGTACCAGTGGGAGGTACCGTGAGCGAGACGTGTGCAGCACGTTCGGCGCCTACCTGGAGCGGGTTGCGGACACCCTCAGGGTCGTAGCGGAGCACTGTTCTGGGAGTAGGGTTAATGGAGTCTGTATGCGCGTTCGAGCAGTGAGTCTCGTGCTGATGGTCGTTCTGGTCGCGATGGCGCTTACGGCGGCGGGATGCGGCTCAAGCAGCAAGAGCAAACACTCGACGGCCAATAAGGCCGCTGTCGCCGGCGCTACCGCATTCGCGATTCACCACCATCACAAAAAGGTCAAGCAAAAGAAGGCCGCGGCTACGGGGAACTACAAGGCCGGCGAGTTCTGCTATCCGAAGAACAACTCCGCCTATAAGAAGGCGGGCCTCACCTGCGCGAAGGAGAAGAACAGCTACCGGCTGCAGAAGGTCTAGGCGTTCGGGCCGGGAAGGGCCCGTTCGGGCCTCGCGCGCCGGGCGGGCCGGCGAGGCGGTCGGGCCGGCGAGGCGCCCCAGGTCGGGCCGGCGAGGGCCCGGCGTTAGCGCTTGGCCTTCGCCGGCTGCTTGCGCTTGCCGCGCGCGGAGCCGCCGTCGCCGTCGCTGGCGCTTGCGCGGCTGCGCGACTGGGCGGGCTTCTTCGGCTTAGACTCGGCCGGCTCGGGCTCGGCCGGAGCCGCGTCCTCGTCGCGCACGGCGGCGAGGCTGGCCTCCAGCGCGGCCATCAGGTCGGGCGCCGCGGCCGGCTCCTCGGCCTCGGGCTCCACCGCGATCTCCTCGCCCGCGGCTTTGCGCTCGATCAGCTGCAGGACCCGTTCGCGATAGTCGTCGTGGTACTTGCTGGGATCGAAATCGCTGGAGAGCGACGCGATCAGCTGCTCGGCCATGCGCAGTTCGCGCTCGGACGCGGCGGAATCGCCGACCGCGTCCAGCTCATCGAGCCGCTCGGGCGAGAGGACCTCATCGCCGAACAGCATCGTGGAGAGCGTCAGTACCTCCCCCGTGGGCCGAAGGGCGCACAGCTGCTGCTTTGAGCGCAGCACGACCCGGCCGATCCCAACCTTGCCTGACTCTCGCATCGCGTCGACCAACAGCCGGTAGGCCTTGGCGCCCCCTGCCGTCGGCGCGAGGTAATAGGAATGGTCATAGTAGATCGGGTCGATGTCCTCGAGGTCGACGAAATCCTCGATGTCGACAGTCTTGGTGGCCTTGGGGTCCAGCGCCTCGAGCTCGTCAGGGTCGATCAGGACATAGCGCTCGGGGCTGATCTCGTAGCCCTTGACGATCTCCTCATAGGGGACCTCGTCGCCGGTCGACGGATCGACGCGCTTCTGGCGCACGCGGGCCCCGGTCTTGGACGAGAGCTGGTGAAAGCGCACCGTCTTGGGCGACGTCGCGCTGTAGAGCTTGACGGGAACGTTGACCAGCCCGAAGCTGATCGCACCGCTCCAGATCGCACGTGGCATGTCAGGTTTGTATAGCGCAGCGGCGGGCTCGGCAAGGGGCGGGCGTGGTCTTGCCGGGTTCGTTCGCGGGGGCATTGGGGGCGTTGGGGGGCGCCCCGTAGCGTTTGGAGGCACTTGGGGGCGTTGGGGCGCGCCCCGTAGCGTTGGGGGCATGGGGGCGTTGGGGGGCTTTGGGGGGCATCCCGGGGCGTTTGGGAGCTGGCCGGGGTCCGTCGGGGAGCTGGCCGGGCGCGTCGGCGGGCGGCCCGGGGGCGTCGGGGAGCTGCCCCGTCGGGAAGCTGCCCCGGCGCGTCGGGGGGCGGCCCGGGGGTCTCGGCGGCCACGCCGGCACGCGCCCCGCCACGCCCCCGTCACCGCACAGCAAAAAAATCCCCGACCTACATCTGCCGTGCCGCCTCCGGGGGAAAGCTCTTGCTCAGGCGGGGTTATGCCCAAGCGCTTGAGCGGACCGACCGCCTGGGAAGTTTTCACGCCCCCGACCCCTGTCAAGTTTCAAGCCCCGCGGACAGCCTCTCAGGCGCAGCCCAGACGCTGAGCACGACCGCCTGGGAAGTTTTTCCCCCGGACCCCGCTCACCCCGGACCCCCGGGACCCCCGCCCGTTCACGCCCCGGAGCCCCCGGACCACCCCGGACCCCTCAGCGATTCACCGACGACATGTCCGGATAGCGGTCGCCGGCGGCTGCGCCGCGTGGAGCCGCCTCGTCGAGCTCTTTCAGGTCCTCCCCGCTGAGCGAAACCTCGCTCGCGACGACGTTCTCCTCCAGGTACTGGCGCCGCTTAGTGCCCGGAATCGGCACGACATCGCTTCCCTGGTGGAGAACCCAGGCCAGCGCCAGCTGGCCGGGCGTGCACTCATGCCTGGCGGCCAGCTGTCTGACGCGTCCCAAAAGGTCGAGATTGCGCTTGAAGTTCTCGGTTTCGAAGCGCGGGTTGTAACGCCTGAAGTCATCCTCCGAGAAGTCCTCCACGCTCTTGAAACGCCCGGTGAGGAAACCGCGGCCCAGGGGGCTGTAGGCCACCAGCCCGATGCCCAGCTCTCGGATCGTCGGCAACACCTCGTCCTCGATGTCACGCGTCCACAGTGAGTACTCGCTCTGCAGCACGGAGATGGGGTGCACTTCCTGGGCCCGGCTGATCGTCTCCGCAGACGCTTCCGAGAGCCCCAGGAATCGGACCTTGCCGGCGTCGATCAGCTCGGCCATCGCGCCCACCGTCTCCTCGATCGGAACTTCGGGATCGACGCGGTGCTGGTAGTAGAGGTCGATGTGCTCGATCCCCAACCGACGGAGCGAAGCGTCACATGCCTTGCGCACGTACTCCGGCCGCCCGTTGATGCCCCGGCCCCGAGGGTCCTCAGCATCGCGCACTACCCCAAACTTGGTGGCCAGCACCACCTGGTCGCGACGGTCGGCGGTCGCTTGGCCGACGAGCTGCTCGTTGGCCCCCGAGCCATACATGTCGGCGGTGTCCAGCAGCGTCACGCCCAGCTCGAGCGCACGGTGGATCGTGGCGATCGACTCTGCCTCGTTGCCCGGGCCATAGAACTCGGACATGCCCATGCATCCCAACCCCTGCTCCGAGACGACAAGGCCTTCTGTTCCTAGCGTGCGTGTGTTCATATGCCCAGACTAGTTCTCACAAAATGCCGCGGCGCGGCGTTTCATCATTTGCGTGACGGTGAGCCTCCCCCCCTTTCAGGCCCTGCTCGATCAGCACGGGCGAGATGTACATCGCTTCCTCGTGGCCACTGTGGGCCGTCCGGACGCCGACGACTGCTACCAGGAGACCTGGCTCTCCGCACTGCGCGCGTACCCGCGGCTGCGCGATAGCCGCAATCTGCGCGGCTGGATCTTCACTGTCGCCCACCGCAAGGCGCTCGATCACATCCGCACCGGCCGTCGCGCCCGCACGGTCCCGGTAGCCGACGTCGCCGCCGTGGCACCACCCACCGCTTCTGAGCCGCCCGGGGCCTCAGACGGGCGCCAGGAGCTGTGGGCCAGGGTGCGCGAGCTACCGCCCAAGCAGCGAACAGCCGTCGCGTTGCGATTCGTGATCGATGCCAGCCACGCCGAGATCGCGAAAGCCATGGACACCAGCGAAGAGGCGGCGCGCCGCAACGTGCACGAAGGACTCAAGCGACTGAGAACGGAGCACGAACATGACAGAGACTGAGGCACTGGAAACTGCTCTCAGGCGGGCAGGACAGGAGCTTGGCGATGAGCCGCTGCCGGCCCTACACGGTCCGGCATCGGATGCGGGCCTCCTCGACGTGGCATACGCCACTCTCGACTCCCCAGTGGGGACCCTGCTTCTTGCGGCGACGCCGCGGGGGCTGGCACGGATCGCCTACCTCGATTCTGGCGTGCCCGGCGAAGACGCGGTGCTTGCCGACCTCGCCGCGCGCATCTCTCCGCGCGTGCTCTCGGCGCCGCGCAGGCTTGACCGCCACCGCCGCGAGCTAGACGACTACTTCGGCGGACGGCGCAAGGGCTTCGAGGCCCCCCAGGACTGGGCGCTCATCCGTGGCTTCGCCCGCCGTGTGCTGGAAGCCACCGCCCACATACCGTACGGCTCGGTCTCTACCTATAAGCAGGTGGCCACGGAGGCCGGAAGCCCGCGCGGGTCGCGCGCGACTGGCAACGCGCTTGGAGGCAACCCGCTGCCGATCGTGGTTCCCTGTCACCGGGTCGTGCACTCGGGCGGTGGGCTCGGCGGCTACACGGGCGGACTCGAGCGCAAGCGCGCGCTGCTGAAGGTGGAGGGACGGCTCTGAGCTCTGGGCCCCTACGCGTGACCAAGTCACGTTTATCCCTTGACAGGGGGTAAGGCTTCTGGGATAATCCAGGCATGGCTGAGACGATGAGACTTGAGGACACGGTGCGCGAGCGCCTTGCCCGCGAGCTGAACGAGAACCCGGTCGGGCGGCACTTTCTCGCTGGCGGCGACCCTCCCGAGACGATCTCGGTCGATGAGTACACCTCGGCTGTCAGGGCGCACCTGCAATCCCTTGCTGAGGTGGTCGTGCTCATTGCTGCCGAGGTGGACAAGCTCAAGGCGCACGATGCCTCCCGTTGATCGAGACAACCCAGTTCGCTCTACGGCTTCGGGATCGCAGTACTCGCTCATGGAGTTCATGCGCGAGTTCCCGAATGACCGTGCGTGCCTTGAGTGGCTGTGGCGCGAGCGTTACGCGCAGGACGGCCATCACACGTACTGCTCGAAGTGCAACACGGAGCGCAAGTTCCACAAGGTCAACGGTCGTCCGACTTGGGATTGCGACCACTGCGGGCATCATCTTCACCCGCTCGCGGGGACGATCTTTCACAAGTCGTCTACGTCGCTGCATCTGTGGTTCTACGCGATCCATCTGATGACGAGCACTCGTTGTGGGATCGCCGCTAAGCAGCTCGAACGCGAGCTTGGTGTCACCTACAAGACGGCGTGGCGCATGTTCAATCTGATCCGCAATCGGCTGATGGCCGACGATGACGGAACACCGCTGTTCGGCACGGTCGAGGTTGACGAAACGTCGGTCGAAGGCAAGCCGCGTAAACACCTGCCCCGCCCGCAAGCGGCGACGCTGCGCGAGCGTAGTAGAGCCACGGTGGTTGCTGCGGTCGAGCGCGGCGGGCGGATCAAGGCGACGGTGCTTGAGTCGCGGCGCGGTCCCGCGCTGTGCGCCCAGGTCATCGAGTGGGTTCGCCCGGAGTCGATTGTCTACACCGACGAGTGGCCCGCGTACAACTCCCTGTATCGGCACTTCGACCACAGTCGAGTTCGCCACTCGACCGGCGAATACGTCATCGGCGACTGGCACACGAACACCGTCGGTGGACGGGCGATGTTCCAGCTACTTCTTAGGCGAGCGGCTAGCGGAGTCTGAGTCCTTGCCCTTTTCGGGCTTGGCGACCTTCTTGAGATTGGCGAAGAACTCGCCGCGTTTGGGGACCGGAACCTCATACCCCTTTGGGGTCCTCTCGGTCGGTCGCTGGTCCTCCGGTTCCTTCGGCATCGGCCTCCAAGGGTAGGGCATGGCACCCGCGTCGCTTGCTGGCGTCGATCTGAAGCTTGGGCGTGCAAAAGAGTGTCTGGCCACTCTCCACGCGGAAAGGAGTCGTTTTCTTGAACTCCACCGGAACCGAGTGGTCCATCACTACAACGCGGACCAGACGAGCTACGTCTTTCGGGTGGAAGGGGAGCTGCCCCCTCTGGCGCTCGGAATCACTATCGGTGAGTTCGCCCACGCCCTGCGCTCGGCATTGGACAACCTGCTCTGGCAACTCATCCTTGCTCGCGACGGCACTCCCGTCGAGGGAGTCACACAATTCCCGATCAACGAAGATGAAGCCGACTTCGAGGGGAAGCCGAGGCGGAAGGGACTCTGGGCCACAGAAGCCGATCGGCTGACGGACGGCGTACTTCCTGAATATCGGACATTCATCAAGTCGGCGCAGCCGTTCAACACGGGAACGAACTGTTACCGAAGAGCGGACCCCGCCTGGGACGAACTCGCCATGCTGGCCCACGTGAACAACGTCGACAAGCATCGTTTCGTCCATGCCGCGTTCGCCGCAGCCGCTGTCCCCCTCGCGCCCAGCGATGACCTCATTGTGAACCTGCCTGCGATGCAGTCCACCTTCTTGATCCAGCAGACCCCCGGCACCAGTGGAAGCCTCCGCCCGGTCTTCCCGAACGCTCGCCTCTTCGATGTGGAGCGCCTGGTTGGAGGTTGGCCCTGGACCATACGGGCCACCCCACAGACCGGCATCCTGGGAATCGTTGCCCCTTCGCCCAATCCTGACGACCCCGCAGAAATTGCACGAATCGCCGGGGTGTTTAGCTCGTTCCCGCAACCGAACATGCAGGTGTATCCACCCCTCACCCTTGAGATATCGCTCAGCGATAGAGAACGGCCAATGACCATCTTCGACTTCGAGGACATCCTCGCCAAGGTCGAGCGGATCGTTGACCACTTCCGCCCAGCTTTTAGCTCCTAGCGCCTCTGGGAGCGAAAGCGGGAGGGCCTGCTTGCCATGCGCCGTCACAGCTTACCCCCTGTCAAGGGATAAGCGTGATCAACGTCACACGCCTCGCGCATACCGGGGCGTATGTGTACGCACCATGGCAAAGCGAGGACTCCGCGATCAGTTGCCTCCCGGTCCTCGTCTGCCCGCCGCCCTGCAGCTGATCGCCACTTGGAAGCGGCCCGCGGCGTCGCTAGAGCGGCTGCGCCAGCGATACGGCAAGCGCATCACCGTCCAGCTCCCGTTCCAGCCGCCGTTCGTGGTCCTGTCCGATCCGCAGGAAATAAAGCAGCTGTTCACCGCCTCACCCGAGGCGGTCCATCCCGGAGAGGGAGCCCGCGTCCTCGAGCCGATAGTCGGACGCTATTCGGTGATCCGACTCGACGAGGCACCGCACCTCGAGCAGCGCAAGCTGTTGCTGCCCGCGTTCCATGGCGAGAAGATGCTGGCGCTCACCGGGCTGATGCAGGAGCTCGCCGACGCTGAGCTCGACAGCTGGCCCACCGGCGAGCCGGTCTCGCTCCACCCGCGGCTTCAGCGCCTGACCCTCGAGATCATCCTCCGATCGGTATTCGGCCTCGACCAAGGAGCGCGGCTCGAGGCGCTGCGCGATCTGCTGACCGAAGTGCTGGCTTTCAGCGAGAACCCGCTCTCGGTGCTGCCGGTAGCGCAGCGCCTCGGGCGCTGGATCGGCCCGCTGAGACGCTTTCAATCGCTGAGCGCCCGGGTCGACCGTCAGATCTTCGCCTTGATCGACGAGCGCCGCGGCGAGAACGAGGAGCAGCGCGACGACGTACTGGGCGTGCTGCTCGCGGCACGGCACGAGGATGGCAGTCCGATGTCCACACAAGAGCTGCGCGACGAGCTCATGACCGCGCTCGTCGCCGGCCATGAGACAACCGCCTCGCAGCTGGCGTGGGCGTTTGAGCGCCTGGCGCGCGAGCCCCGCGTCGTCGCTCGCCTGCTCGAAGAGGCGATGACGACGAATACCTGACTGCGACGGTCTACGAGATCCTGCGCCTGCGCCCGGTGCTCCCAAACGCGGAGCCGCGACTAACCAAGCAGACGGTGGAGATCGGCGGCATCGACTACCCGCCCGGAGTGGCGCTGCTGGCGAGCGCTTGGCTTGTGCACCACGACCCCGAGATCTATCCCGAACCGTTCGCCTTCCGTCCTGAGCGATTCCTCGGCAACGCACCCGGCACCTACACCTGGATCCCGTTCGGAGGCGGACGCCGTCGCTGCCTGGGCGCGAGCTTCGCGCTGCAGGAGATGAAGATCGTGATCCGCTCGGCGCTCGAGCGCTTCGAGATTCATTCCGCCGGCGAGAGGCCCGAGCGCACTGGGCGCCGCAGCATCACGTTCAGCCCGGACGACGGGGCGACCGTTGTCTTGCGCCCGCGGGCGGCTCTCGGGCGACGCGCCGCGCAGCTGGCCGCCGTTGCCTGAAGCCGCTCCGGCGGGTATCAATGTCACGTGGACTTTCTCCGGCCGGTGCGGGCATTCGACCGCGCGCAGCAGCGCATCCCGCCACTCGCGATTCCGATGGCCGTGATCAAGAAGTTCTCGGACGACGGCGCCGGAGGCCTGGCGGCGATGGTCGCCTACTACGGATTCTTCTCACTGTTCCCACTGCTGCTGTTGCTGTTCACCGTGCTGGCGTACGTGCTGCACTCCAGCCCCAGCGCCCAGAACGCAATCACGGACTCCGTCCTGGCGCAGTTTCCGATCATCGGCCAGGACCTGCACAAGAACATCCACACCCTGCAGGGTCACGTGCTGGCATTGGCGATCGGCGCCGCCGGCTCGCTTTGGGCCGGCCTGGGCGTCACCCAAGCGGTGAACAACGCGTTCGACCGTATCTGGGCCGTGCCGTTCAAGGACCGCCCTGACTTCTTCGGTCGTCGCCTGCGCGGACTGATCCTGCTGACGTCGCTGGGCCTGCTCTTCATCGTCTCCACGCTGGCCTCCGGCCTGGTCATCGGTGGCCTCGGCGGCAGCGCGGCCAAGGTGGCGGGGATCGCCCTCTCGTTGCTGCTCAACTTCGCACTATTCCTGGCCTCGTTCCGGTTGATGACCTCGTCCGTGATCGGAACTAGTCGCCTGTGGATTGGAGCGTCGACGGCTGCCGTGTTGTGGGAGATCCTGCAGGTCGTAGGCGGCTACTACATCGGTCACGTTTTTCGCCATACCACGAGTACCTACGGGCTGTTCGGCCTGGTGTTGGCGCTGCTGGTGTGGCTTCACCTGGGCGCCCAGATCCTGGTCTACTCGGCTGAGATCAACGTGGTTCTCAATCGCGGCCTGTGGCCTCGCAGCCTGCTCGGCCCGCCCGCGGTCCCGGCCGATCAGAAGACCCTGCGCGCTCTGGCCAAAGTCGAGGAACGCTCCGAAGAGGAGCAGATCGACGTCGAGTTCAAAACAGGCGGCCCTGGAGCTCGGCAGTAGGGCAATCCCCGTGCTCCGTGGTGGGCGCCTCCTCCGCTCCCGGTACGCGCCCCGCCCCGCCCGCTCCCGGCGGCGCCGCCCCGCCCGCGCCCGGCGACGGCACCGCTTGCCTGGTGATTTCGCGCGGCCACTTACAGAGGCCATTCTCGGCCGGGCAGCCATTGCACAGGCCGCGCCAGGGCCGACCGGACACCGGAAACTCTCCCTTCACCGCCCCGCCCGCCAGCGCCAGCAGCTCGCGCTCGAGCTCTGCAAGGTCGGTGGCCAAGTACAAAACGCTGACCGGGTCGTCCGGCCGCTCCAGGAACAGGTGCACGACGTCCACCTTCGATGCGCCCGCCCGCAGCGCGGCCACGGCATAGATCAGCCGCTGGATCGCGTACTCGCTGGCCACCATCTCGGCAGGGTCGGCTCCCTCCAGACGGTCGCTCTTGTAGTCGACGATCAGCGTTCCGCCGTCGGACTCGGTCGCGACGACGTCGAGCACGCCGGTGATCAGCGCGTCCTCGAGCAGGAACGAGAAACCCTCTTCCCGGCGAACATCACGCGCGGTCGCCAGCCGGCGTCGCAACGGGCTGTCGATGAATCCCGCGATCAGCTCCGCAAGGTCATCCGATGTCCCGGCGGCCACCACGGGACGGCGGAAGTCGAGGCGCTCGAGCAGCGAATGGACGAGCACGCCGCGCTCGGCGGCGGGCAGCT
Source organism: uncultured Actinomycetes bacterium (assembly GCA_963756555.1). Taxonomy (GTDB): domain Bacteria; phylum Actinomycetota; class Thermoleophilia; order Solirubrobacterales; family Solirubrobacteraceae; genus Palsa-465. Next base: position 248,801 of record CAVWOC010000002.1, on the reverse strand, counting down.
CGGGAACGCGACGCTCGGTCCCGGAGAGCTCGGGCGACGGAACCGCGCCTGCGGCCTCGGCGCCGGCCTCCTCCGTCGGTGGCAGCCCCACCACCCGCTCCAGGTAGAACCGATACCCACAGCGGCGGTACTCGCTCAGCGACGAATAGCTGAGCGTGGTGGCGCGCGGGGCCTGCGCTGCGTGCTCCGGCGGAAGCGCCCCTCGCGGACTGGTGAGGTCAAGCGGCGGTGGGCCGGACTGGCCCGCGCCCTGGGAGGACGGAATCATCTTCGCCTCAACGCCCGCTTCGGTCAGGCATTCGCTCAGCCAGGCGATCGGGCCTTCTGACGGCAGCGAGCCGCTCAGGATCAGCCGCTCGCGAGCGCGCGTCATCGCCACGTAGAAGATCCGGCGCTCTTCTGCCTCTTCGGCGCGTCGGCGCTCATCGCCCAACGCCTGGTAATCGAGTGCCGGTACCCACTTACCGCCTCCGGGCCGCGAGAGCCTCAGCCCCAGTCGCCGCCCATCGGGAGCGACCCTGAGCAGCTCGCCCCCGCGGCGGGGCTCGCGGCTGAGGTCCGCCACCACCACGATCTCGAACTCGAGCCCTTTGGCCCTGTGGATGGTCATCAGCCGCACGGCGTCGAGCGCCTCCCCCTCCACCGGCGCCTCGCTCTCGCGCGGATCCAGACGCCCCGTCGCCGCGCGCGTGGTCACCGCGTCAAGGAAGCGGCGCAGGTCGGGACCCTCGGAGGCAGCGAACTCATGGGCCAGGCGCATCAGCTTGCGCACGTTCGCCAGCCGGCGCTCGCCACCCGCGAGCGCCAGCATTCGCAGGTCGTAGCCGGTGAGGTACAGCGCCCGCTCGATCAGCTCGTCGATCGAAGCCCAGCCCACGCGTCGGCGCTCGCCCGAGAACCATTGCTCGAATGTCCGAAGCCGCTCCGCGTCCTCGGCAGCCAGGCCTTCCGGTCTCGCGTCGTTGCCCTCTCGCCTTGCCGCCGCGGCGAGCACCAAGGCGTCCATCGAAAGCCCCACGAGCGGAGAAGCCAGCAGGTTGTAGTAGGCCTCCTCGTCAGCCGGGTTCGCCAGCGCTCGGAGATAGGCCAGAAGGTCCAGGATCTGCGGCGATGACCAATATCCGCGCCCGCCGATCGTGTAGGTGGGAATCCCGCGCTCCTCGAGCGAGCGCTCGTAGATCCGCAGATCGGTGGCCGCGCGCGTCAGCAGCACCACGTCGCGGGGAGCGGCCCCGCCGTCGATCAGCTCCCGCACGCGCGAGGCGACCGCGCGCGCCTCGCCGGCACGCCAGTCAGCGTCCTCCTTCTCCACCACCAGCAGCTCCACAAGCGACTCGCCAGCCGGCGGCTCGTCGCGGCCCTCCACAAGCGACTCACCAGCCGGCGGCTCCTCCCGGCCCGGCTCGAGCGCCTCGACCCCGAACGTAGCGGCCACGACGTCGAGAATCTCCCGGCGTGAGCGGAAGTTCTTCCTCAGCGTCGCGCGGCGACCGCGCTGCTCGAGCCGCTCGGAGAGCCGCTCGAACAGCTGCACGTCGGCGTGCCTGAAGCCGTAGATCGATTGGTGGGCATCGCCGACCACGAACAGGTTGCCGCGCGCAATCGACTCGATCAGCGAGAGCTGCACCCCATTTGTGTCCTGAAGCTCGTCGACCATGATCTGGGCAAAGCGCGCTGCATAGCGCTCCTGGAGCTCGCCGTCTGAGAGCAGCTCAGCGGCCAGCAGCTCGAGATCCTCGAAGTCCACGCCCGAGCAAGCTCGCTTTCGCTCCGCGTAGCGCTCGCCGAATGTGCGCAGTAAACGGTCAAGCGGAGCGTGCACCCGCGCCGCCCAATGCTGCTCGCATCCGGAGCGCAGGCGATTGAGGGCGTCGGCATACGTCGCACACGCAGGTGTGTGGAGCGCAGCCCCGTTGCCGTTCGGAAGCTGCAACCGCTCGAGGTCCCCGGGCCAGGGGATCGCGCTCTCGAGCACGGCCGGCACGTCCGTCAGCCGCGCCAGCGCCTCCTGCACCCTGGCGCTCGGTTGCGCAGCCCCACCCAGCTCGGCTACCAGCGCTGTCGTCGCCGCTTGCAACGCCCCACGGGCGCCCGACAGATCCGGCGGGGCTCCGAGCGCAGGCAACGCCGGGTGAAGCTCTCCCCGCGCCCGAAGCTCGTGGAAGGTGCCCACCACGGCTCCCTTCAGCGGCCAGGGGCCGTAGGAGGCGATCAGCTCGCTGTCGGCCTTGGCCAAGGCGTCCTCGAACGCGCGGTCGGCAAGCCGGCCCGCCTCGACCTCGTCCAGTACCCGGAACCGGGGGTCGAGTCCAGCAGCGAGCGCGTGGGCTCGCAGCACGCGGGCGCAAAACCCGTGGATCGTGGAGATGAACGCCCCCTCGGTGGCACGCGCCTCCCCAACCGCGCCCAGAGCACGAAGCCGCGCCCGGACCCGCTCGCGCAGCTCAGCGGCAGCCTTCTCGGTGAACGTGATCGCCAGGATCGCTCCGACGTCGACGCCGTCATCGAGCACCGCACGGACGAAGCGCTCCACCAGCACCGAGGTCTTGCCGCTGCCTGCACCCGCGTCCAGCAGTAGATCGCCGTCGCGCCGCTCGATCGCCTCGAGCTGCTCGGATGTCAGTCTTGTCTCCGGCTCCGGCATCAGCCGCTGCGGCAAATCTCCGGATGACTGCACCCGTCTCGGGAGCATGTCTGTGGACACGGCGTCAGGTCGCCGGAACGAAGCCGGGCGGCGAGCGCAAGTGCCCTGGCGCGGGCGTCCTCGAGCGCGGCGTCGATGTCCTCTCGGCTGCGGCCGTCGTTGGCCACCACCCCGGCGCCGACCGGCGCACCGTCGAGGAACATCCCGCGGGCGCGAAGGTCGTCGGCGCCCAGAGGCTGGTAGAAGCCCGCCACCGGCTCGAGGCCCAGCAGCTCGCGCACCGCGAGCATGTAGAGCGCCACTTGCAGCTGGCGATCCTCGGCCCAGCGCGCCCCGTGGTACTCGGCCCGCTTGCCGCCTGTCTTGTAGTCCCGCACGATCGCCCTGCCGGCGCCGTCGATGTCCAAGCGGTCGATCACACCTCGCATTCGGACGCCTGACGCCAGCTCCAGGGGTGGCAGTGTCTGCTCCTCCTCCGCGAAGCCGAACCGTAGCTCGACCGCGTCGGCACGCCAGCCCGAGCCGCAGGCCGCTTCGTAGCGCAGGTAGCGGTGCAGGTCGGCCTCAACCGATCGCAGGGCGGCGGCGCGCACCGACTCCGGGCGCCCCCGCGCCAGCGGCATCTCCGTCTCCGCCAGCAACCCCTCGAGTATCCGTTCGGCTTCGTCGAGCGAGTCCGGCGTCACTGGCCGCCCGAGACGGCGCAGCAGCTCTTCGAGCAGGTCGTGGATAAAGCGTCCCCGGGCCAGCGGATCTGGCTCCGGCTCGAACCGTTCGGGCCGCAGCTCCCGCTCTACCAGCCATTTCACCGGACAGCTGGCGTATGTCTCGAGCGCACCCGGGGACAGGATCTCGCGATGGCGCGCCTGGGCCAGCGCCGTTTCGCTCAGTTGCCGCCCGGCGGTCCCCTCCTCACCGGTCCTCGGTCCACCATCGATGGTCAGCGCCGCCTGGCAGCGCTCACGCTCTCGCGGCGTCGGCGCCTGCTCGGGGGGCCACACGACGTCCGCCAGCAGTCGCCTGCGGCGGCGCTCGGACCACCCCGGGTCGAGCAGCTCGGCAACGTCCGCGACGAACGGCGAAGGGAGCTCGATGTTGCCCTCCTCGTCGGAGCTCCGCCAGCTGAGCACGACGCGTTCGGTCGCTCGGGAGAGACAGGAGTAGAACAGGTAGCGCTCGCGCGCGAGCGCATCCTCGCGCGGGCGGAGCCTCAGTCCGGAAGCCTCCGCGAGCTCTCGGCGGCGCTCATCGGAGAGGAACGGCTCGGGCGCCCCGGGGGACGGGAATGAGCCTTCCTGCAGGCCGCACACGAACACCGCGCGAAAGCGCTGCGCGCGGATCTGAAGCGGCTCGGCGATCAGCACCCCGTCCGAGCCCGCGCCTGTCCCCCCCGGCACCTCGAGTCTCTCGAGCAGATCCATCAACTCCCTGCCGGAGAGCTGTTCATCCAGCTCCTCCAGCTCCGACAGGGAGCGACTGAGGACCGCGACGGCCTTGGCGTCGAGCAGCCGTCCCTCGTCCAGCAGCGCCGCCTCGCCACGGGCCGGGAGCGCCAGTAGCCGCCGCGCCTGACGCTCGAGCTCGCGCCCCGGACGGGGCGAGGTCCGGAGTGCGTCGAGCTCGCCGAAGCGAAGACCGCTGCGCTCGCGTGCCTCGGCCGCGGTCCGCAGTCCCTCCTTGCGGACCACCGCCTCAAGCTCGTCGGCGCGGCTGCTCGGAAGCACCCCTGGTGTGCGGATGTAGGCAACCAGGTCGGCCGCGGTCGCTTCGTCCTCTCCCAGCAGCGCGCTGCGCGCCATGGCCAGCAAGCCGCGGCCCAGCGAGGTGTGGCCGAACTGGACGCGGCGCTCCAGTTGAATGGGGATGCCGAAGTCGGCAAACACACGCTCGAGCAGCGGTGCCACGGACGCCAGAGAGCGGTAGATGACCGCGATCTCGCCGCCGGCGAACCCGGCCCGCAGCAGCTCGAGCACCTCGGCGCACACGAGCTCGGCCTCGGCGCGCTCGCCGCCGGCTTCAAGCAGGCGGACGGCGCGGCCCGGGTCGGGATGTCCGCCGCCGTTGGCAGCGTCTTCCTCGAACAGCCGCCGTTCGACCAGGTGGAGCACTGGCTGCTCGTAGTAGCGATCGAGGGCCGGCAACTCCGTCACGCGCTCAGCGATCGCCCGAAGGTCCTCCACGACCTCGGCGCGCGCCGCCAGTGCCGGCCGCCCGGCCTCATAGGTGAGCGAGACCGTCACCTCGGCGCCCGCGGCGCCGGCCAGTGTCTCGATCGCGTCACGCTCGAGCGGGGTGAGGTCATCGAAGCCGTAGAAGAACACGGGCCTGGCGCGCCACCGGGCGGGCGCCGCGCGCAGCTGGTCCAGGACGCGCCATGCGAACAGCTCTGGATCGAGCCGGCCGCGGCGCTCTAGCTGGTCCCAGTAGCGGCCGTAGATCGAGGCCAGGGCTTGGCCGTACCGCTGGCGATCGTCATTGCCGCTCGCCCATCTGGCGAGTGCGCCGGCGAATCGCCGCGGAGTTATCAGCGTCCGCTCGAGCTCCGCGATCAGCTCGAGTGCGGCACTGGCGAAACCGGGGGCCGGAGCCGAGCGTGCCAGCGGACCGAGCGTGGCCCCCTCGACCGCCCGGCGTAGCAACCGTTCGCGCTGGAGCGGGCTGATGCGGCGCCCGGGCTCGAATCCGATAGCCCGCGCGATCTGACTCGCGAGGCCGCTGAACGTCAGCACGGCGCCACCGAGCGCGGCGCCGCCCGCCGCCAGCTCGCGGGAGTACGCTCGGGCGTCCCGGACGGTGGGCACCACCAGCAGCGCTCCACGGCCCCGGGCCAGGCCGTAGGCGCCGAGCACCTCCCCGGCCTTGGCCGAGTTCGCGGGTCCCAGGATGAGCGTCAGAGGCATAACGCTCCATGGTGGCGCGGCCGGAGGACGTCAGCACGGCACCCCGCCCGCGTTCAGCACAGCACCCCGCCCGCGTTCAGATTGGATTGGATGGGTGATGGAAGTTTTATGCGCGGAACTACCACAACTTCCATAAGGTCCCGGCCCGCTCCGGAGCGCCCGCGAGCCCCGCCGGCCCGCCCGGCCCGCCCGCCCGCCCGGCCCCGCGCCCGCCCCAGCCCCCCTACGCCGCCGCGGGCTCCCGCGACGCGGACGACCGGGCGGCCGCAGCGCCGTCTTCGGACTCTGAGGCCGCCGGCGCTCGAGCCCCCTCGCGGGCCCAGGGCTCGTCGAACTCCACGCGCCACTTGCCGTCCTCGCCTTGCTGCAGGGCCAACCGGGCCCGGAACGAGCGGCCCGAGCGACCCTTGAAGCCGCTGAGCGCCTTCTCGGTTCGGCCGGTCTTGATCAGCTCCCGGGCCACCGAAACGGGCAGTTGCTTGCCGGCTTTCGCCTTCCAGATAACGAAGCCGCAGCCGGGATCCTCGCGCGACCAGCACGAGTATCCCTTGCGGTTCTCGACGATCTCCCGCCCGCACACCGGGCACGGCCCGAGCTGGGCCCGGGGGATGCGCACACCCTTGAGCCGCGTGTCGAGCTCGCCGACGGTCTCCTCGGTGAACTTGACGATGTCTCCCATGAACGCCCGCCGTGAATCGTCACCGGCCTCGATCCGCGCCAGACGGTGCTCCCAGTCCCCGGTGAGACCGGGCGAGGTCAGGGCGTGCTCGCCCAGCAGCTTGATCACGTTCAGGCCCTTCTCCGTTACCACCAGCGCCCGGCCGTCCCGCTCCACGTAGCCAACCTGGATCAGACGCTCGATGATCGCCGCCCGGGTGGCCGGGGTCCCGATCCCCGAGTCCTTCATCGCCTCGCGCAGCTCCTCTTCCTCCACCAGCTTGCCCGCGGTCTCCATCGCGGCCAGCAGCGAGCCTTCGCTATAGCGCCGCGGGGGCTTGGTTTCCTTCTCCTCGGAGGCGACCTCGCGCACGGCGGCGTGCTCCCCTTGCGAGAGCCGGGGCAGGCGCTGCTCGCGGCCTTCGTCCTCGTCCGAGTCCGCGCCGCGACCATCGGCGTCCGCGGTCTCGCCGTACACGCCGCGCCAGCCGGGCACGAGCATCAGCTTGCCTCGGGTCCGGAAGACGTGCTGGGAGGCCACCGTCGTCTCAACCCGCGTGTTCTCGAACACCGCATCGGGGTGGAACACGGCCAGGAACCGCCGCACGACCAGGTCGTATACGCGGCGGTCGTCATCCGAGAATTTATCCACCGGATGGCGCTCGGCAAGCGTGGGGATGATCGCGTGGTGGTCGGTGACCCTGGCGTCGTTGATGACGCGCCCCAGCGGGAGCACGTCCAACCCCAGTACGAACTCCGACGCCGGGCCGTAAGCGCCTCGGTCCACCGAGCCCACCAGCCGAGCGGTGGGCTTGATCGTGGAAATCATGTCCCCGGTCAAGAAGCGGGAATTGGTCCGCGGATACGTCAAGGCCGTGTGCTCCTCGTACAGCCGCTGCGCCGCGGCCAACGTTCGGCGGGCCGAAAATCCGTAGCGGCTGTTGGCATCGCGCTGCAGCGAGGTCAGGTCGTAGAGCAGCGGCGCACGCTCACGGCGTTCTGACTTCTCGAGCTTGGTGATCGTCCCCGTCTGATCCCGGCAGGCCTCGACCACGGCGACCGCCTCCGCCGCGGATCCCACGCGAGGATTGGCGCCGGCATGAAAACGTCCCTCGTACACCCGACCGGACGGCTCATCGACGGCCTCGAAGCTGGCGTCCACGACCCAGTAGGGCTCCGGCTTGAAGTCTCTGATCTCCTGCTCGCGCCGGGCCAGGATGGCGAGCGTGGGCGTCTGCACGCGCCCCAGCGACACGGTCCCGTCGAAGGAACTTCGCAGGCGGATCGTCGCTGCCCGGGTGGCGTTCATGCCCACGATCCAGTCGGCCTCCGAGCGCGAGCGGGCTGCATCCTGCAGAGTCGCTAGGTCGGCGCCGGGACGCAGCGAGCCGAATGCGTCCAGGATCGCCCGCTTGGTCATCGAGTTGAGCCACAGTCGCTTGACCGGCTTCTTCGACCCCGACTTCTCATACAGGTAGGCGAAGATCAGCTCGCCCTCGCGTCCGGCGTCGCAGGCGTTGACCACTTCGTGAACGTCGTCGCGGGCCAGCAGCCGCTTGACCACATTCATCTGCTTCTTAGAGCGCTCGTCACGCACGACGAGCTTGAAACGGCCGGGCACGATCGGCAGATCCGCCATCCGCCACTTCTTGAAGCGCTGGTCGTACTCGTCCGGATCCGCCAGCTGGACGAGGTGACCGACGGCCCACGTAACGACGTGAGAGGGGCCTTCCAGATAGCCCTCTGACTTCTGGAAGGGCCCGGGCAGCACGCGCGCCAGGTCGCGGCCGACCGACGGCTTCTCGGCTATTACGAGCGTCTTGGGCATGAGTCCGCGGAGGGTAGCGCCCATTTCAAGGACCTCTGAAACGCTCTGGTCAAGCCCACCCCCGCCCACAGGCCACACACGAGCTGTCCCCGGTCACGGACCCAGCGCCACCCGCAGTCGCTCGGCCCGTCTCGCGAGTGCCGGCAGTTGCTGCTCCCGAGCCACCGATGCGGCGGCCTCGAGCAGCTCCCGGGCACGCCGTCCTTGACCCAGAGCCTGGGCATAGTCGAGTCGAGCCCGGGCCAGGGAGGTCTTGGCGCCCAATGCCTCGTTTCGCTCCAGCGCGCGCTCGAAGAGGCGCTCCATATCGGCGGCGTGCCCGCTCACGGCGGCCAGACGCCCGAGGTGGCGTGCGGCCGCGCCCTCGCAAACCACCCCCAGCCCGATCACCACGTTGACCTCGGCGTAGGGCAACAGCAGCGAATAGAGCCGCTCGGCCCGCTCCACGTCGCCCACCTCGGCACAGACGTCCGCAAGCAGCGACATCGTCGTCAGCCAGTCGACGTCCTCCGGGACCTGGTCGAGCTCCAGCTCCGCGAGCTCGGTGCGGGCGGCAGCCGGCCGCTCGGTCTCGACCAGCAGCAGAGCCAGCCCGGCGCGATAAGCGAGCCTGCTCGGATACTCGTCGATCATCCGCCTGAGGGCGGCCTCTAGGCCCCCCATCCGGCCCTGTTCGCGGCTGATGGCGATCAACTGGACGCCGTAGTACTGGGCGGCGGTGATGGGCTCCGCGCGCGCGCCCAGGGCCAGCGCCTGCTGAGCCAGCTGGTCGGCCTCCTTCAGGCGCCCGGCGAGCAGCGCCCGCATCGCCCGCCAGACGCCGGCCTGCCACAGATAGAGCGGTTGCCGAAGGCGCTCCGCTCCTTCTTCGAAAGCCTCGATCTGGGCCTCGACCGCTTGGACGTCACCCCGCTCCAGCAAGTCGACCACCAGCCAGGCGTGGCCCTGGAGGGTGAGCTCCACGTCGCCCGCCTCACCGCCGTAACGCAGCAACTCGCCCGAGTCCGACAGCCGTTGAGTAAGCCGGGCTGGTTCCCAGGACGTCCGCCGGCGGGCGGCCGCCGCCAGCGCCAGCGCCTCGGGATCGCCCAGCTCGCGGGCGATATCGCTGGCCTCTCGCGCCAGCCCCTCCATCCGCTCGCGCTGCGGCGAGTAGTACAGCGCGCCGCAGGCCCGCGCCAGCAATCGCACCCGCGGCGTCGTCCGCTGGCCGGCGCTGAGCTCGAGTGCCCGCTCGATCAGATCAAGAACCTCGTCGTCGACCACGCCCGGCTGCTGCACGTAGCGCCGCGACGCGGAGAACACCGCCTGGGCCAGGCTCGCGCTGTCCGAGCGCCTGATGGCGATGTCGGCCGCCTGGCGCAAGAGCGGCCAAGCCAGCGGCCGGTCCCCGCTGCGCACGTAGGCCTCGCCAAGCGCCAGCAGCAACTCAAGGGCCTGCTGCTCGTCCTGGGGGGCGAACCGCTCCAGTACCGACAGGGCGCGCGCATAATGCTCTGCGGCCTGCTCGTAGGCCAGCATCGCCGTGGCGTGCTCGGCGGCCCGAACCGCATAGCGGATCGCCTTCTCAGCGTCCTGCGGTCCGGCGGCGCGCGTGAAGTGCTCGGCGAGCATCGCCATGCGGTCGGGCGGGGTGTCGTCCACCGTGCCGCGGTTCATTCGCTCGAGTGCCTCCCCCACCCGCCGGTGGAGCATCGCCCTCCGTCTGGCGGACATGTCCTCGTAGAGCGTCTCGCGGATCAAGGCGTGAGAGAAGCTGTACCCGAACGCAGCCGAGCCCCGCCCGTGGACACGGGCTACGCCCCGCGGCCCGAGATTGCCTCCCTGCTCCACCACCACCCCGGCGGCCAGCGCCTCCTCCAGTGCCGCGATGCAGCGTTCCTCCTCCAGCGGGACCACCCGCTCCAGCAGCGCAGCGTCGAAGTCACGCCCGATCACGGCCGCCGTTCGAAGCCATTCCTCGGTCGGCTCGCCGAGCCCTCCCAGGCGGTGGGCGATGACGCGCTTTACACCTTCGGGAAGTCTCAGTTCCTGGAGGTCTGCCGGCCCCGCGGTGCCCAAGTCGATCCCGGCCCTGCTCAGCTCGCGGACGATCTGGGAGACGAACAGGGGGTTGCCCTCGGTCTGCTCGTGCAGGGCGCGGATCAACGCCACCGGCGGCACGGTTCCGGTGGCGGTGCGCGAGCGGACCAGTTCCGCGACGTCATCCTCCGAGAGCCCCTGGAGCTCGAACTCCATCACCAGCTGCTCGCGGCGCAGCTCCGCCAGCGCATCGGCGAACGGGCCTTCCCCTTTTGCCTCGGAAGCGCGGTAAGCGCCGAGGATCGGGATCCGTGAGGCCGAGCGCGCCAGGTGCCGCAACAGCAGCAGGGTCGGGCGGTCCGCCCAGTGCAGGTCGTCCAGCACGAGCAGCAACGGCGAGCTGGCCGCGATCTCCGACAGCAGCCCGGCCACGGCGTCGAACAGCAGGTAGCGCTCGGTCTCGGGTTGTCCGGCGGCCGGAGGCGGCAGGTCCGGTACGCGCTGGCGAAGCTCGGGAAGCACGCGCTGGAGCTCCGCCCCGTGCGCTCCCGCCGTGGACCGGAGGTGCTCTGCCGGCGCCTGCGCGATGTAGTGGCGAAGCGCCTCCAGAAATGGCTGGTAGGGGGCGAGCGGCTCTTGCGGCGAGCGCCCGAACAGCACGATCGCCTCCTGGGCATGAACCCGGCGGGCCAGCTCGGCGGCCAGACGAGACTTGCCGATCCCCGGCTCGCCGGCTAGCAGTACAAGCCTCCCCCCCTCCGGCTCAGTCGCCTCCGGCTCTTGCTGCGTCCTCCACAGCTGCTCGAGGGCGGCCAGCTCGATGCCGCGCCCCACCAGTGCTGCCGATTGCTCGGCGCGCAGCTCCGCGGGCAGCTCGATCTGCACCGGCCCCTCGGGGGGTGCCGACCGAATGACGCGTCTCGACGCCGGCCCCGAGGGACGCAGGAGTCGCTCATGGGCGGCGATCGTCTCCGGCGAGGGCGTGGTGCCAAGCTCGTCACGCAGCAGGGTTCGCAGACTTTCGAACGTGCGCAGGCCTTCGGCCACGTTGCCCTCCGCAGCCAGCGCCTCCATCAGCAGCACGTAGCCCGACTCGCGGTACGGCTCGGCGTCGATCAGCGAGCGGGCGGCACGCTGCACGGAAGACAGCTGCGTGCCTCCCAGCATCAGGCCGGCGCGACCGATCAGCTCGAGCGCCTGAAGGCGTAGATCAGAGAGCTCTCGTCGCCGCGGCTCCAGCCAATCGGCCTGCGCCCCGGGCAGCAGGCCCCGCCCCGAGATATTCAGCGGCACCTGGGCCAGGGCCCAGGCCGAGCGGGCGTCCCTCAACGCCAGCGCGTCGCGCGCGCGCTCGATGCCCGCGATCGCCGCCTCGACATCGACCCACACCGGCTCGGGCAGCGCGAGCCGCAGCTGCTCGCGGCCCCCGAGCATCTCAGCGCCCAACGCCGAGCGCAGCCGCGAGAGCAGCGTCCGTAACGAGCCGTCCTGGGACTGCGGTGCGTCGTTGGGCCACAGCGCGTCCCCCAGCTCGTCGCGACCCACCTCGCGGGACCGGTTGAGCGCCAGATAGGCCAGTACCAGCGGAACCTGCCTGCCGCGCAGCGCGCCGGCCAGCTGCTGCCCGTCGATCTCGACAGACAGCCGTCCACACAGCTGGATGCGTGTCCTCTCGTCTACAGGAGACCTCTCCCTACTTCGAACACCTCCGGCAACGTTACGGAAACGTAGCGCCAACGGCGCTCCGGAATCCTGCCCCTCGTGCCAAATGGAGATATTCCCGCGGGCTTAACTGGAGACTTTCCCGCGGGTAGCAGCGGGGGCGCAGGCGTGGAGGCAAATGGGGGCGCAAGGCTGGGGGCAGACAGGCGAAATCCAGAGGGCACGGACGGGAACGGTCGAGTGGCTCGTGCGGACCGGGGCGAGCTCGCAAAGACCGGGCGCCAGCACGCCGCTGCGGCGGGCCACCGGCGGATCGCCCGCTGTGAGTGTGGGGCGACACTCGAGGGCGGCTCCGAACAGGAGCTCTACGAAGCGGCGCAGCTGCACCTGGCCCAGCACCATCCTCAGCTCCTCGGGGCAATTGGACCTGAGGTGGTGCACCAGATGGCCGAGGATGCCGGGACTCCGGTGGCTGGAAGCGGTCAGTAAGCCGGGGGCGCAGGCCCGCGGGCGGGTGGCGAGCAGACCGCCGCCCGTCCGGGGCCTCACTCGGCGAGCCGCCCGCCCGGGGCCTAACCATCGAGCAGGCCGCCGCCCGCCCGGGGCCGGATGCGTTCACTCACCCCGCGCACGGCCCGGTTCCGACCGCAGCCCCTCGCCGCTCGGCCGCTGACAGCTGCCCGGCCACGACCGCGTTGGGCACAGCGAAGCCGCCGCCGTTTGGCGACCCGGTGACGGCGGCGAACACGGTCGCCACCACCTGGCCGTTGGCTGCCACCATCGGCCCGCCAGAGTTTCCGGGCCGCACGACCCCCAGCAGCTGGGTGATCGACCGCAGCACAGGCCCCTGCCCGTAAGCGTTCTCGGTCTCCAGATCCTGGGTACGGCCGATGCGCCCGGCCTCAGCGTCGAACGGGCCGTCTTCCGGATAGCCCAGGATCGCCGAGGCCGTCCCAGCCGCGGGATTGCTCTCGAGCGCGAGCGGTCGCGCGGAAAGCCCCGGCACCCGCAGAATTGCGATGTCGTCGTGGGGGTCGAAGTCGATCGCCTCGGCCGGCATCCCCGGGGCGTTGCCACCCGACTCGACGCGCGTGTCGGACTCCCCCGCAACGACGTGCGCGTTAGTGACCACGACCCCCGGTGATGCAACCCAGCCTGACCCCTCGATTCCCAGCCCGCAGGCGGTGCCGACCACCCGTACCACGCTCGGGGCGGCGGCCCGCACGCCGCCGGTGGCCAGGATCCCGCTCGTGGGCGGGGGCACGTCGACGATCCGCCCGTGCAGCGACGGCAGCGGGTCGAACCGCGCCAGGGCGTTCAGGATCGGTCCCGACGGAGGCAACCACTCGTCGAGGTGTCGGAGGATCGTCGAGCGCTGGAGGGTCTGGCGCAGCGACAGCGAGTTGCTCGACTGGAGCGCCACGGCGCCGACGAGCCAGGCGATTCCCAAGCCCACGCAGCCAGTCAGCGCAGCGCCCAGCAAGCCGTCGACCGTGCGGATGCCGGGCAGCCGCAACGCCCGGCGGGCTCGCATGCCCACCCCCTCGAAGCCGCTGGCCAGGACGCCACCGGCCAATAGCGCGCCCAGCAGCCCGAACAACGGCGCGTACCGTGAGTGCGAGCCATTCGGCAACACCAGCGGCGCGATCCGGGTCCCGAGGAACGCGCCCAGCGCGAATCCCAGCAGCGAAAAGCCGCCCACCAGGAACCCCTGCAGGTAGCCGTAGATCGCCAGCAGGGCGGTGAAAGCAACGATCACCCAGTCGATGCCGGTCATCGGAGCGGGAGAGTAGTGAGGGCGAGAGCCCGCCCGAGGACCCGGTACCGTTACACGCCGAATTGCAAGCCGTGGGGTTAAGCCGGGGGGCTCACAAGAGACATCCGCCGTGGTCGAGTGGTCGTCGCCGGCGCCTGATTACGCGCGCCGTGCCGCTGGGTGCCGTGGCCGTCGCGGCGTTCGCCTGGGGCATCGTGCAGGCCACATCCAGCGGCCAGGACGAAAAGCAGCTCGCGCGCCGCTACATCGCCGCCTGGCAGCGCGACGACTACTCGCGCATGTACTCGATGCTCGACCAGCGCTCGAAGCACCGCTTGTCCGAGGCGGCGTTTGCCGCTGCCTACCAGCGCGCGGCGGACATCGCCACGCTGACCGCTCTAAGGCGCCCCCTGGTCGGGGGCCCGAACGGCCGACTCGTCCCCGTCCGCATCATCGCCCGGACGCGCATCTTCGGCACTTTGCGCGAGACGCTCCAGATCCCTTATTCGAGCGCCAGCTCCGGCCCTCAGGTGCGCTTCGACCAGCGTCTGCTGTTCCCTGGGCTGCGAGCCGGCGAGCATCTGCACCGCCAGGTCTCGCTGGCGCCGCGGGCCGCGATCTTCGCCCGCGACGGCACTCCGCTGGCGCAGGGTCCCGACCGCGGCTCGCCGATCCCCTCGGTCGCGAACCAGATCGCCGGCACGCTCGGTTCAGTCCCCGCTGCCCAGAGCGGCTACTACATGGCCCAGGGATATCCGGTCAGCGCCAAGGTCGGCACCGACGGTCTGGAGGAGGTCTTCCAGCCCCGGTTGGCGGGAACGCCGGGCGGCACGCTCTACGCCGGCACGCGCGTGCTGGCTTCGACCCGGCCCACCGCTGGCCAATCGGTCACGACCACCATCGACCCCACGCTGGAGCAGGCAGCGACCGCCGCGCTGGGCAGCAACTACGCCGGGATCCTGGCCATGGACCCACGCAACGGCGGCATCCTGGCGGCGTCCGGGATCGCCTACTCGGACGGCCAGCCCCCTGGCTCGACGATGAAGATCATCACGGCCAGCGCGGCGCTCCAGGCCGGGATCGTCAGCCTCTCCACCACGTTCCCGATCGCGACCTCCTCCACGGTCGGGGGCTACACCCTCCAGAACGCGAACGGCGAGGCCTGCGGGGGCACGTTTTTGAACGCCTTCGCCGTCTCCTGCAACTCGGTGTTCGCGCCGCTGGGGGCGAGGCTGGGCGGCGCGCGGCTGGTGTCGATGGCGGAGCGCTTCGGCTTCGATCAGCCTGCGCCGTTTCCGGGCGCGCTCCCGTCGACGATCCCTTCGGCCAGCCAGATCGGCGGCGATTTGGCGGTCGGCTCGTCGGCCATCGGCCAAGGCAAGGTGCTGGCAACGCCGCTGGAGATGGCGGAAGCAGGCGCGACGATCGCCATGGGCGGCAAACGGCCGCAACCGACGCTCAAGCTTCATGCCACGCCGCAGTTCTTCGGGGTCACCTCGCGGACGGTCGCGGGCGAGGTGCAGCGGATGATGGTGGCGGTGGTGCAGTTCGGCACCGGCACCTCGGCCCAGATCCCCGGGGTGCAGGTGGCGGGCAAGACCGGGACCGCCGAGCTGCGCAACACGGCTGCGCCGGGCGCCTCGACGGCCGCCAACACCGACGCCTGGTTCGTGGGCTACGCGCC
Source organism: uncultured Actinomycetes bacterium (assembly GCA_963756555.1). Classification (GTDB taxonomy): domain Bacteria; phylum Actinomycetota; class Thermoleophilia; order Solirubrobacterales; family Solirubrobacteraceae; genus Palsa-465. The sequence goes on along the minus strand of CAVWOC010000002.1, from coordinate 233,648 downwards.
GGTGGGCGCTCCGCGGATCGTGGTGGCCGCGCTGTTCCCGAACCAGGGGGCAGGCGGGCAGACCGCGGCCCCGGCGGTCCAGCAGGTGCTCGTGGCTGCGCTACACGCGCACTACTGAGGCACGTTGGCGCGGGACCCAATCGGCCCGGCGCCCAGCCCTAGAGGTCGAGTGAGACCGTGGCCCAGACCTTGTTCGAGGGGCCCCGGATCTCGAGCGTCAAGGGCCGGTTTGAGTAGGCGCTCTTGGTCCCCGAGGAGTAGATCTTGAACAGCACCAGCCGGCCCTCGGTGGGACCGAACCCGGCAGTCGTGTTGGGGTTGGGCTGGATCGCCCCGGGCGCCAGCATCTGCGAGGTCCACATGTAGGGATTGCTGGCCTTGATCGGGTAGTAGACGTCGCCCTGGGTGTCGGTGATGTCGAAGTTATCGGTGGTCACCTGCGGCTGCTTGGTCTGGTTCTTGGCCCACAGAAAGACTCCGTACCACTCCTGGTCGGGGGGCAGAGTGGCCTGCGACTTCGCCACGCCGGTCACATAGCCCGAGTCCTCGTTGGCGTACGGGTTCAGCTCGCGTGAGACCTCGAGCTGGTAGGTGACCGGTCCCGCCTTGACGTAGGTGCCGTTGTTGTTGGCGTCGGCGAAGTTGGTGTGGTGGTCGCCACAGGCGGCGAGCAGCGGGGCCGTGGCGGCCAGGACTACGGCTGTCAATGCGCGACGCAAGGCGAGCGGAGTGTACTTAGCGTCCGGCCACCGTCGCGCGGCGTCCGCGGTCGCGGTCTTCTTCCAGGATGCGCTGCAACCGGCGCATGGCGCGGCCCATCTGGCGCTTGGTCCAGGCTCTCCCGCCGAGCGTCTCCATCAGCTTGTCCGACGGCATCACGGGCAGCGTCTCCAGCGTGTACTGCACCCTGGTCGTGTCCCCCGGCCCCGACTGCAGCGTGTAGGTCCCCAGCATTCGGATGCGGTTGAACTTGCCGCCGCGGCCATGCTCGACGATCTTGTACGGGGGCTGCAGTTCCGCGAACGTCATGTCGGCCCAGTTGAATCGGCTGAGCGGGGCCTTGATCTTGAAACGCGCCCCCGCGCCCGTGCCGTAGGACTCCACGCGCGTGAGATGCCAGTCGACCAGGTAATGGTCGTTGAACTCGGGGTGGTTGGCGATGTCCGCCAGGTACTCGAACACCTCCTGGCGCGGGCGGGAGATCGTCGTGGAGACGGTGACTGGGTCCACGTCCGAGATCTTATGTTCATTTTTCCGGGTCGCGCATGCGCGACCCGGCCGGTCGGCACATGTGCCGACCGGGGCCGCCGAACATGTTCGGCGGCCGACCTGCTTATGCCGCTCGCCGGTCGCGGATCTTGATCGTATGGCCGAACTCGGGGCCGTGCACCAGGCGGATGGCCAGCGGCGCCTCGCGCTCGAGCTCCCGGCAGAGCTCGCACAGCACCCGGTCGGCGTAGACGTGCACGTACTCACCGACCAGCGGGGTGCGCTCGCACCGCCCGCAGCGCTCCGAGGCGGCCGCCCTGTCATCCAACGCGCGGCGCATCAGCTGAAGCTCGAGGTCCGGCATCTCGCGAACTTCGGCGTCCATGAGAGCCCCGATTCGGCGCCGCGAGAATTAGTCCTGCGTACAGCCCGCCTTTAGCGGTTCTTTGACGAGCAGGTTATGATCGTGTTTGCGAGTTGTCCGTATCGCACAGTTCGCTCGTGATCGCCCGTCCAAAGCGGACTGTTCCCCGTCGTAAAGGAGAGCGCCCATGAAAGCGTGGACATCGGGCAATGTGGCGGGGACCGGAACCTTTCGTTGTACCGACTGCGACTACCCAGTATCGCTGGACGCGGTTGACGAGCTTCCCACCTGCCCGAACTGTGGCGGCACCGAGTTCGTCCGCGCCTCGCTGTTCACGACCGCGCAGAACACGGTGGTGGAGATGCCCAGCGACGTCCCGGATCAGGGCTGGCTCGATGAGCTGCGCGACGGCCTCGACGAGCCCGGTCAGTATCTCGCCTACCGCACGCCATCGGACGACGTGATGGCGTTCGCCCTGAAGCGCGAATGGACCCGTATCGGTCGCAGCCTGGCCGCCGACATCCGTTTCGACGACCCCACCGTCTCGCGCCGCCACGCGTTGATCGTGCGCCAGCCGGACGGCCTGCGGGTGCTCGATGACCGCAGCCTGAACGGCGTGTTCGTCAACGGCGAGCGCGTGGAGTGGTCGACGCTTGCCGACGGCGACGAGGTCGTGATCGGGCGTCATCACCTGCACTTCATCGATGTGCCGGTGATCTCCGGGATGCGCTACTCAGAGCAGCCGGAGCGCAGCGAGGCCCAGCCGCAGGCCAGTTGAGCGGCTGAGAAGGCGTCGGGCTTCGGGGCGAGTCGATAGACCCTATAGTGCGCCGTCCGATGGCGGCGACGATTGCGGTCCTCTCGCAGAAGGGCGGTACCGGCAAGACCACTGCCGTGCGGACGGTGAGGGACGTGCTGCAAAGGATCGAGGTGCCGGTCCTGGCCGTCGACCTCGACCCCCAGGGCAACCTCTCCGACTACCTGGACGTCGACCCGGATGCCTCGCCTACGATCGGCGATGTGCTCGCCGGGCAGGCCAAGGCCGCCGAGGCGGTCCACGACGGAGTGATTCCGGCCAACCTGGGGCTGGCCGAAGCGGAGCTGGCGCTGTCGGGGAAGATGGGTCGCGAGTTGACACTGAAGCGCGCGCTGCGGGAGCTGGCAGCGGGCTATGAAGTGGTGCTGATCGACTGTCCCCCCGCACTCGGACTGCTGACCGTCAACGCGCTCGTGGCCTCCGACTACGCCCTGCTCTCGGCCGAGGCGCAGTACTTCGCGTTGCAGGGCGTGGAGCAAGCGCTCGAGGTGATCGAGCTGGCGCGCGAGAGCCTCAACCCCGACCTCGAGTGGCTGGGGGTCCTGCTGAACATCGCCGACATGCGCACCCGCCACTCCCGCGAGGCATTCGACTCGTTGCGCGAGCACTACGGCGAGAAGCTGTTTGACACCACGATCAGGGCCTCGATCGCCTATGCCGAATCGGCCGAGCGGGCGGTCTCGATTCTCGACTACCGCGCAGACCTGGCAGCCGACTACGTAAACGTCACCGACGAGCTACTGAGGCGGCTGGACATGACTGACGCCCGCCGCCGGTTGGAGGGCCTGGCGCGCCAGTCGCAGGTGGCGTAGGGACAGTCGGCATCGAGGCCGCTGCCGGGGCGGGTGCTCACACGCTGCGCTGATAGGTCCGAAAGGCCCTGGTGGCAAACGCCAGGCACAGCAGCAACAGCGCGGCCAGGAAGCCGGCACGGGATGCGACGAGACCCCAGTCCGGGTGGGAAGACGCGGCTTCGCGTCCCGCGACCACCGCCCAGTTGACGGGGTTGAAGTCCGACAAGTGCCGGATCCAGTTCGGAGCCAGGTTGGAGGCGATGAACACCGAGGAGACGAACGTCAGCGGCAGCGTTATGAACTGCACGGCCCCGATCAGCGCTTCCTCTTGGCGCATGATCAGGGCGAAGCCGCTCGAGAGGCCCGAGAAGATTGCGCCCAGCAGCGCGCCGACCGCGACCAGCACCACGACGCCGCCGACGCCGCCCGAAAACGACGCGCCGTCGGCGAGCGCGAGCGCGACGATCAAGAGCGCCTGGATCGCGAACACGATCACGTCCTTGACGATCCGCCCCGCGATCAGCGACACCCGCCCTACTGGCGTTACCAGGAAGCGGGGCGTCACGCCGCGGTCGATGTCCTCGATCAGCCCCATCCCGCTCCACGCCGAGGAGAACATGGCGTTCATCACCACCACTCCAGGTGCCAAGAACGCGATGTACGAGCTGGCATGGAAGCCGGGAATCTCGATCACGCGCTTGAACAGCGCGCCGAACAGCAGCAGCCAGATGATCGGTGTCGCCACCGTGATCGCCACGAACCACGGCTGGCGCCACAGCTCGCGCAGGTGCCTGAGCGTCATGTAGAGGGTCTGTCGGGTCATGGTCATTCCTTCGTGGCCTCCTCCTCGGCCGCGGCAAACGTGCGGCCGGTGTACCTGAGATAGACGTCGTCCAACGATGGGCGTGCGACGGTGACCGACGAAACCGCCACCCCCCGTGCTTCGAGCGCCTGGAGCATCGCCGGCACAGCCCGGCCGCCGTCGTCGGAGCGGGCCCTGAGCGCTCGACCGTCGAGCTCCACCTCGTGGACCCCGTCGACCGCGTCGAACGCCCGCTCGACGGTGCCGTTGGCCTGCGCTTGGAGCTCGATGTGGATGGCGTCGCCTCGCAGCTGACGCTTCAAGGCATCCGGGGTGCCGTCGGCGACCACCTTGCCCCGGTCGACGATTGCGATCCTGGCGGCCAGCTGGTCTGCCTCCTCCAGGTAATGCGTGGTCAGAAGCACGGTCTTGCCTCGCTCCGCGGAGAGGCCCCGGATCTCGTCCCACATCTCCGAACGGACCTCCGGGTCAAGCCCGGTGGTCGGCTCGTCGAGAAACATAACCTGGGGGTCGTGGACCAGCGACATGGCGATGTCGAGGCGGCGCTTCATGCCGCCCGAATAGCCTCGCGCGATGCGCTCAGCGGCGTCCGCCAGTCCGAAGCGCCGCAGCAGCTCGTCGACGCGGCGTTCGAGCGCGCCGCCACGGAGACCGTAAAGCTGGCCCTGCAGACGCAGGTTCTCCCGTCCCGTGGCTTGGACGTCGACGCCGGACTCCTGGGAGACGACTCCAATCGTGCGCCGCACCCGATCCGGATCGTCGACGACGTCGATTCCGGCGACGGTTGCCCGGCCCGAATCCGGACGCGTCAGCGTCGTTAGGATTTTGACCGCGGTCGACTTGCCGGCACCGTTCGGGCCTAGCAGGGCGAATACCGTGGCCGGCTCGGCACTGAACGACAACCCGTCGAGCGCCGTTACGCCTTTCGGATATGTCTTGACGAGGTCCTGCGCCTCGATCGCGGCTTCGGTCAAATCTTTCACCTCCAGAGAGTTTCGATGCTAAGGTATCTTAGATGTCAAGAGATAGGCGCGAAGAGCTCTTCCAGCGGCTTGGCGATGAAGTACGAGCCTCGCAGCGGGCCACCGACGCGGTCGACGAGCTGATCACCGAGCACCTTCGGATCAACCGCACGGACAGCCGCTGCCTCGACATTCTCGACGACCACGGCCGGATGAGCGCGGGACGGCTGGCGGAGCTCAGCAATCTGAGCACGGGAGCGGTCACCGCGGTCGTCGACCGGCTCGAGCGGGCCGGCTACGCGCGGCGGGTCGCCGATCCGAACGACAGGCGGCGCGTGCTCGTGGAGTTGACTCCGAAGACTCAGGCGCTCGCGTGGGAGCTGATGGGAGGACCGATGAGTGAGGCTGCAAAGCCACTAATCGACCGCTACAGCGAGTCAGAGCTCGAGCTGCTGCTCGAATTCACGCGCCGGGGCCGCGAGATCCAGGAGCGCCACGCCGAGTGGCTGCGCGAGAGGCTCGCGCAGCGCCGTAGCGCCTAGGTTCCGGTAAGCGACCGAACGTCTGCGCCCTGGGACTCGAACGGGACTCGAACCACCCGGCCCCACCCCCGCGCCTCGCGGGAGAGCGCGTCGGCCAGCATCCCGGTCTGCTCGAAGTGCGACCACACGAGCACGCTCGGACCGGCGCCCGAGATCGTGGCCCCCAGCGCCCCCAGCTCAGGCGCCTTCTCCACGAGCGCCGCGGAACGGGGGTAGAGCGGCGCGCGCTGAGGCTGATGCAGGCGGTCTTTGAGCCCTGCCGCGATCAGCTCCCAGTCGGCCGTGCACAGGCCGAGCATCAGCGTGGCGGCGTGGGCCACGTTGAAGACCGCGTCCGGCCTCGGAACCGAGTCCTGCAGCGCCTGGCGGGCTTCGGTGGTCGAGACCGCGGTGTCCGGGACCACGAGCAGCCCCTCGAGCCCCAGCGGGGGGTCGAAGCGGTGCGCGCGCCCGTCGACGCAGACGACGAAGCCGCCGTGGAGCGCCGCGGCGGCGTTGTCGGGATGGCCCTCGAGCTCCGAGGCCAGCGCAAACAGATCGGCGTCCAGCTCGAAGATATGGTCGGCGGCCATCAGGCCGGCGACGGACGCGGCCGCGCTGCCACCGGCCCCGCCTGAGAGCGGGATGTCCGATGAGATCCGGAACTCGAACGAGTCGGCGGGATGAAGGCGCTCGAACGCGCGCACGATCAGGTTGCTTCGGTCACGCGGCACGTCCAGCTCGCTGACCACCGCGAAGCTCCCCGTCTCCACCACCTCGAGCTCCAGGTGCAGCGACAGCGCGGCCGCCAGCACGTCGAACCCGGGGCCGAGGTTGGCGCTTGATCCGGGCACGCGAACGATCCGTCTACGCGTCAGGGTGCTCACTCCAGCACCGCCCGTTCGATGGCGTCGATGTCCGGCTCGCAGGGGACGATCGCGCCGGCCTGGGAGAGCGCCACATCGGGGTCCTTCAGCCCATGGCCGGTCAGCACGCAAACCACGCGGCGGGCATCGCCGGCGCCGTGACTCAGAAGCCCCGCCACGCTGGCCGCGGAGGCCGGCTCGCAAAACACGCCTTCGCCTGAGGCCAGCAGCCGGTAGGCATCGAGAATCTGCTCGTCGGTCACGGCCCTGACTGCCCCGCCCGAGGCGGTCATGGCCCCCATCGCCTCCTCCCAGCGGGCAGGGTTGCCGATCCGGATGGCGCTGGCCACCGTCTCCGGTTGCTCTACGGGCGCGCCTTCGACCAGCGGCGCCGCGCCGGCGGCCTGGAAACCCAACATCCGGGGACGCCGCTCGGACTCGGTGAATCCCTTCCAGTAGGCGGTGATGTTCCCGGCGTTGCCGACGGGGATGCAGAGGGCGTCGAGCTCGCCGTCGAGCGCGTCGAGCAGCTCGAAGGCGGCGGTCTTCTGGCCCTCGATCCGGAAGTCGTTGACCGAGTTCACCAGCGAGATCGTGTGGCGTCCCGCCAGCTCGCGCACCAGCCGCAGGGCCTCGTCGAAGTTGCCCTTGAGCGCCACCACCCGCGCGCCGTGCATCAGGGCCTGAGCCAGCTTGCCGGTGGCGATCTTGCCCTCGGGGACGATCACCGCGCCGCGCAGCCCGGCCCGTGCGGCGTAGGCCGCGGCCGAGGCGGCCGTGTTGCCGGTCGAGGCGCAGACGATCGCCGTGGCCCCCTCCCGGACCGCCGCCGACACGGCGCACGTCATCCCCCGGTCCTTGAAGGAACCGGTCGGATTGGCGCCCTCCAGCTTCAGCCACACCTCGGCTCCCGTGCGCTCCGACAGACGCGTAGCGGGGATCAGCGGCGTCGAGCCCTCGCCGAGGGTGACGACTGGGTCGCCGGCCGCGAACGGCAGGCGCTCGCGATAGCGCTCGATCACGCCGGGCGTGGGCTCGGCCCCGGACATGGGGCCGGAGCATGTCAGAGGGGAGTCTGGGGATAAAGGATGGCGCAGGGCGACACAAACGTCCCTAGGCCCGGCGCCCCGCGCGCGACGAATAGCTACACTCCCGTAGCAATGGGGAGCACCGTCCCGCCCACCGGCCCCGGACCCGACCATGAAGTGGCCATCATCGGCGCCGGCCTGGGAGGGATCGGAGCGGCGATCGCGCTCCAAAGGGCCGGGATCGACGACTTCGTCCTCCTGGAGCGGGCCCACGACATCGGCGGGACCTGGCGCGACAACACTTACCCCGGAATCGCGGTCGACATACCGGCCCAGGCGTACCAGTTCTCGTTCGAGCTGAAGCCCGACTGGTCGCGCGTGTTCCCCAGAGGCGCAGAGGTCAAGGACTACATCGACCAGTGCGCGGAGCGCTACGGCATCCGTCGTCGCGTGCGGCTGAACTGCGAGGTCCTGGAGCGCGAGTGGGACGAGACGTCGCACGTCTGGCGCCTTGCGCTGCCGCATGACGAGACGCTCACCGCCCGGTTCGTGATCAGCGCCGTGGGGGCGTTCGTCAACCCCAAGCCCGCCGAAATTCCCGGCGTCGACGAGTTCCGGGGGCCGGTGCTGCGCTCAGCAGCCTGGGATCACTCCGTCGCCCTCGAGGGCACGCGGGCGGCGATAGTCGGCACCGGGGCGAGCGCGGTCCAGATCATCCCGGAGATCGCACCACTCGTCTCCCGCCTCGACGTCTACCAGCGCACCCCGATCTGGGTCGGCCCGAAGCTCGATTTCCCCACCCTGGCTCCGGTCCGCTCGCTCTTCGGGCGTTATCCGGCGGTGCAGGACCGGGTGCGGCGTCAGTTGACCGGCGCGGTGGAGGCCGGCCTCGTGGGGCTGGTCGTCCACCACGACGAGCTCGGCTGGATCACGCGCCTGGCCGGTTGGCTGGCGCGCAACGTCTGGTACCGCCAGGTTCGCGACCCCGACGTCCGCCGCAGGCTGACGCCCCATTACGAGGTGGGGTGCAAGCGACCCTCCGTCTCCAACACCTACCTGAGGACCTTCAACCGTCCGAACGTGGAACTGGTCTCGGAGCGGATCGAGCGGGTTACCGAAAGCGGGATCCGCACCGTCGACGGCCGCCAGCGCGACGTCGACGTGCTCGTTCTGGCCACCGGCTTTCGCCTGGCTACCGATCCCGAGAACTACCGCCAGAACCCTGTCCGCGGCCGCGACGGCTTCGACCTCGCCTCGTTCTACGCCTCGCACCGCGCGCGCTCTTACGAGAGCGTCAGCATGCCGGGTCTACCCAACCACTTCATGATCTTCGGTCCTTATGGCTGGACCGGAGGCACATGGCACGTGCTGGTGGAGACGGCCTCACACCACATCGTGCGGGTGATTGAGGAGACCCGCCGCCGCCGGGCCACGGCTGTCGAGGTCCGCGAGCAGGCAGCCGACTCCTGGACGCAATTCGTGACCGATCGCCTGGGACGCTCGCTGTGGAGCGTCGGCGCTTGCGCCACGGCCAACAGCTACTACTTCGACCACAACGGCGACACACCGTTCCTTAGGCCGACGAGCTCGCGCCAGGCGTGGCGGGCGGCGAAGAGCTTTCCGCTCGACGATTACCGCTTCAGCCGACTCGGCGAGAAGCTAGCCCGCGACGTCCAGCACGATCTTGCCGGTCGCGCCGCGCTCGTCGAGCAACCGCAGGGCCTCTGACGCCTGCTCGAGGGGGAACCGAGCGCCGACGACCGGACGGACGGATCCCGCCTCCATCAGCCGGGCGATCTCCTCGCCGATCTGCCCGATCAGATCGGGCTTCGACATCACAGATGCGCCCCAGCCGGCGCCCACCAGCTCGGTGTTGTTCAGCAGCAGGCGGTTGACCTTGACCTCGGGGATCGAACCGGCCGTGAAGCCCACGATGACCACCCGGCCGCCCTCGGCCAGGGCACGCAGGCTGTCTGTGAAGCGATCGCCGCCCACCGGGTCGAGCACGATGTCCACTCCTCCTCGCGAGACCTCCTTGGCCTCGTCCTTCCACGGCCGATCGGCGCGCAGCACATGGTCGGCGCCTGCTTCGCGTGCCACGCGCTCCTTCTCATCGCTCGAGACCACGCCGATCGTCCGTGCCCCAAGTCCCTTGGCCACCTGCAGCACAGCGGTCCCGACCCCGCCCGCGGCGCCGTGCACCAGCACCCATTCGCCCTCCGTCAGCCGGCCGCGCAGCTTCAGCGAGAAGTACGCCGTGTGGTAGTTCAGGACCAGGCCCGCGCCCTGGGCAAAGTCGAGCGAGTCGGGCAGCGAGAAGCACAGGTGCGCAGGCGCCACCGCCAGCTCGGCGAAGCCGCCCAATCCACAGAAGGCGGCCACGCGCTGGCCAGGCTCAAATGCCGCGCCGTCGCTTGCCTTGCGCACGATCCCCGCGACCTCTGCACCCGGAACGAACGGCAGCGGAGGCTTGATCTGATACTCGCCGCGCGTCTGGAGCACCTCGGGAAACGAGACGCCCGCAGCCTTGACCTCAACGACCACGCCGCTGCCGGGCGTCAGCGGATGCGAAGGCTCCGGGTCGGGTAGCTCGGCCGGCTGCAGCGCGCTCGCCGGGCCGCTGAGCTCGGTTATCTGCAGCGCGCGCACGACGGGGGGACCCTACCCGAACTCCTCCTCCAGGACCCGGATCGCCCGCGGTGGCGCGCGCAGCACCGATAGCCCGTCGAGCTCGGCCATCGCGGCGTCGAAGTGCGACTCGAGCACCGGGTGGACGACCATTACGAGCCGGGCCTGCGCGCCGAGGCCCTTCTGTACCACCGACTTGACCGACACGTCGTGACGGGCAAGGACCTGGGCAACGCCGGCCAGGACGCCCGGCTCGTCGGCCACGTTTAGGTGCAGATAGAACGCCGATACCACATCCTGCACCAGCTCCAGCCGCTCGGTGGCGGCCGGGGTTGAGGCAGGCGGGATCATCGCCGAGATCACATCGCCCAGCACGGCGCTCGCCGTCTGCGGGCCGCCGGCCCCGGGCCCCGACATCGTGATCTCGGTGATGTCCTTCGACTCCACCGTCACCGCGTTGAACGGTCCGCCCACCGACGCCAGGGGATGCGCCGGATACAGGAACGCGGGGTGCACCCGCACCGAGAGCCCCCCGTCGATCCGTTCAGCGGTGCCGATCAGCTTCAGACCCAGACCCAACTCGCGCGCGTACTCGAGATCGTCGGGCTGGATGTGCTCGATCCCGTCATAGCGCACCTGGTCGATGTGCACCGGAGTGTCGAACGCCAGCCGGGCCAGGATCGCCATCTTGGCCGCCGCGTCAGAGCCGGTGACGTCCTCGGTGGGGTCGGCCTCGGCGTAGCCCAGCCGCTGGGCCTCCGAGAGCGCCTGCGCAAACGTGGCGCCGGTGCGGGCCATCTCGGTGAGGATGAAGTTCGTGGTCCCGTTTACGATCCCGTGCACGCGATCGATCGTCGCCCCCGCCAGCGACTCCTGAAGCACGCGGATGACCGGCACGACGCCCGCCACCGCCCCCTCGAAGCGCAGCTGCACGCCTTCCGAGCGCGCCGCGTCCCATAGCTCCTCTCCGTGGCGCGAGAGCAGCTGCTTGTTCGCCGTCACCACGTGACGCCCGGCGCGCATCGCGTCGAGCACATACTGGTGGGCGGGCTCTAGGCCCCCGATCAGCTCCACGATCAGATCCGAGTCCTGGAGCAAAGCCTGGAAGGAGCCCTGGCGCCGGGTAACGATGCCGGACAGCTCCGGCCTCAGCCCCGTGATCCGCTCGATCCGCTCCGCCTGCTGGGGCAGCAGCCCGGCGAACGCGGAGCCCACCGTGCCGTGTCCCAGCAGGCCGACGCGAAAGGGGGATGCTCCGCGGGGCGTCCCGCCCCGCGGTCCCGACAAGGTCGGGCGACCTCCTGTCGCCCTTAACCGCTCGCCCTCCGGGCTCGCTAGATGTCACGGGCGGCCAGGTCCTCGTAGGTCTCGCGCCGGACCACGACGCGCGCCGAGCCGTCGCGGCAGAAGATGACCGGCGGCCGCGGCACGGCGTTGTAGTTGTTGGCCAGCGCATGGCCGTAGGCGCCGGTAACCGGCGTCACCACCACATCGCCCACTCGCGGCTCGGCGAGAGCCACGTCGCGGACCAGCACATCGCCTGACTCGCAGTGCTTGCCGGCGAGATGGCAGCGCTCGGTGGGCTCCTGAAGTGGACGATCGGCGATCAGCGCCTCGTACACCGAGCCGTAGAGCATCGGGCGAAGGTTGTCGGACATGCCGCCGTCGACGGCCACCCACGTGGAGACATTGCGCTTGATGGTCTCCACCGCGTAGAGCGTCACGGTGCTGTTCGCCACCAGCGCCCGACCCGGCTCGATCAAGAGACGCTTGTCCGCGCCCAGGAACTCGTGCGCCGCGCCGACCAGAGCCTGCGCCCACTCGGCCGGCGTCGGAGCGCGCTGCTCGCGCGTGTACTCCGCGCCAAGCCCCCCGCCCAGGTTGTAGACCGGATAGGACCCCAGCGAAGCGATTGCCCGCACGGCCTCCCGGTAGGGCTGCAGCTCCAGCAGCTGCGAGCCGATGTGGAAGTGAAGCCCTACAAGCTCGAGATGATCGGACGCGCCGGCGCGCTCCAGAGCGAGCGGCGCCCGATCGATCGAGAACCCGAACTTGGAGTCCGCCTGTCCGGTGGAGATCGCCTGATGCGTGGCACCCGCCACGCCGGGCGTGATGCGCAGTAGGACTTCCTGCCGGGCTCCCGCCTCCGCGCAGATCCGCTCCAGTCGCCCGATGTCGTCGAAGGAGTCCAGCACGATGTGGCCCACCCCCGCCGTGAGCGCTTCGCGCAGCTCAGCTTCCGACTTGGCGTTGCCATGCAGATAGATCCGCCGCGGATCGCATCCCGCCCTGAGCGCCAGCGCCAGCTCCCCGCCGGAGGCCACGTCGCAAGCTAGCCCCTCCTCGGCCAGGGTGCGGTAGACGGCGGTGCAGGGGAACGCTTTAGAGGCGAACAAGACATCGAAATCGTCGTGGCGAGAGGCCAACGCGTCGCGAAATGCGCGCGCCCGCGCGCGCAGGTCGTCCTCGGCGACGATGAAGGCCGGCGTGCCGAATTCCCGAGCCAGCTCGACGGCGTCGCAGCCGCCGATCTCCAAATGCCCGCGCTCGTTGACACGCGTGCCCGCCGGGTAGACGGGCGAGAGCTTGGTGCTGGCGTCGGTTGCGGTCACAGCGCGGCGATCATGGCATGATCGCCCCAGGGTTCGTCGGGGGCGCGATATGGGGGTCGGTTACCCTTGCCGCATGTCAAGCGGCCATAGCGTTCGTTACTTCGACGCCGCCGCCGAACTATCGAGGGCAGTCGATGCCAGCCTGGTTGACGCCATGGCCCGCGGCTTGGGCGACGTGCGCGAGCGCGGCGGGCGTCTTTTCATCCTGGGCGTGGGTGGCGGGGCGGGCCATGCCTCCCACGCGGTCAACGACTTTCGGAAACTGTGTCTGCTCGAGAGCTACGCCCCCACCGACAACGTCTCCGAGCTCACCGCCCGGACCAACGATGACGGCTGGGCGACCGCGTACAGCGAATGGCTGCAAGTCTCAAAGCTCTCTGACCAGGATGCGCTCTTCGTCTTCAGCGTCGGGGGAGGTTCGCGCCACCCGGCGGTGTCCACCAATCTGGTGAACGCGATCGAGCTGGCGCGCGACGCGGGAGCTGCCATCTACGGCGTGGTCGGCGCACCGGGGGGCGCGCTTGGGCAGCTCGCTGACGTCGCGATCCTGATCGACCCGCCGGCGGACCTGAAGACGCCGCTGGTCGAGTCGCTGCAAGCCGTCGTCTGGCATGCCCTGGTATCGCACCCGGAGCTTGCGGCGCGTCAGGGTCACTGGGAGTCGCTGACCGCAGAGCGGACGTGACCCGCGCCGCGTTCGTCGACCGTGACGGCGTGATCAACCAGCTGGTGGACGACCCGCCCACGGGCCTTGGGGAATCGCCGCTGCGCCCAGAGGATGTCGCGATCTCGCCCGGCGCCCCGGAGGCGCTCGCCCGCTTGAGGCATGCCGGCTGGAGACTGGTAGGGGTCTCGAACCAGCCCGCGGCCGCCAAGGGAACCGCATCGCTCGAGCGGCTTCAGGCCGTGCAGGCGCGCGTGGAGCAGCTACTGGCTTCGCACGGCGTTCGATTCGACGTTTTCCAGATCTGCTGGCATCACCCGGAGGGGGTCGTGCCCGAGCTGAGCGGGCCGTGCAGATGCCGCAAGCCCGCGCCCGGGATGCTGCTCGATGCCGCGGCGAAGCTGCACGCCGATCTTGAGGGCTCATGGATGATCGGAGACACCGACGCCGACGTGCTCGCGGGCCGCGCCGCACGCTGCAAAACAGCGCTGATCACGAACCCCAGAAGCGCCCACAAACGGACGGCAAACGCGCAAGCCGACGTCACCGTCCCCGACCTGGGCGCCGCCGCGGATCTACTGATCGATGACATGGCGTCTAGCGATCTCGGGGGCTGAGCGAGAACGACGGCGATGTCGGAGGCGCTACCCCCGATATGCATCCTGGCCGGCGGTCTCGGTACCCGGCTGGGCCCGGCTGCCGGCGGTAAGCCGAAAGCCCTGGTCGAGGTCGCAGGCCGGCCATTCATCCTGCACCAGCTACGGCTCCTCGCAGACCACGGCGCCCGCGACGCCGTGCTGTGCGTCAGCTACCGCGGCGAGCAAATCGAAGCGGCAGTCGGGACTGAGCAGTTCGGGATCAAGCTCTCCTACAGCTTCGACGGCGCACAACAGCTGGGGACGCTCGGCGCGATCCAAAAGGCACGGCCGCTACTCGGCGAGCGCTTCCTCGTGCTGTACGGAGACACCTATCTTCGGATTGACTACGTCGAGGCGGCGACTCGCTGGCGCCGCAGCGAGCTCCCGGCGATGATGACGGTCCTTCGCAACGACGGACGCTGGGACGTCTCGAATGCGATCTTTCGCGGCGGTCGGGTCGCCGTCTACGACAAACGCTCCCCCACTCCGGAAATGCGCTGGATCGACTACGGACTCGGGGGCCTGACCCAGATGGCGCTCGATCAGGCCAACGACCGCACGACGGATCTCGCAGATCTCTACCACGGGCTGGCGGCGCGCGGTCAGCTGTTTGGCTTCGAGGCCCGCGAGCGCTTCTATGAGATCGGGACGCCGGCGGCGATGGCAGAGACCAGTCGGTTCCTCGAGGCCGCCACGCGGCCCGACCGCCAGCGCCATACGGCAAATTCCTGATGCGGAGGCTGGTGCGGACCGTGAACGCGCCGCGTCCGGCCGACATCGGCCGGCACGAGGGGCTGGCCTACACGTTGTGGCTGCCGTCTCGTCCGGCGCGTGGCGGGGTGGTGATTCTCCACGGCGCGGGCTCCTGCAAGGAGAGCCACCACGACTACGCGCGGATGCTGATCGCTACCGGCCTGGGGGCGCTGTGCTTCGACCAGCGGGGACACGGCGAGAGCGACGGGCCGATGGACGGTCGCGTCCTGGCCGACGTAGTGGCGATGTCGAAGCTGCTGAGCGACGCGTGTCGCACGGACACCGAACCGCCGCCGCTGGCGCTGCGTGGCTCGAGCATGGGCGGCTATCTGGCGATCCTGGCAGCCGAGCCGGTCGCCGCCAGCGCCGTGGTGGCGATCTGCCCGGCGAGCGGCGAAGGGCTGCGCCGCGGCCTGGCCGCCGGGACGCTCCGTTTCGAAGCCGACGTCGAGGCGCTCGACGCCTTCCTGGCCGACCACGATCTGCACGCCGCGGTGAGTGAGCTGCAGGCGCCGCTGCTGCTAATGCACGCCGCCGGCGACGAGCAGGTGCCCGTGGAGCACTCGCGCGAGCTCGCCGCCGGCCTGCGCGTAGCGGAGAGCCGGCTGATCGTGATGCCCGGAGGCCATCACCGCTCGATCCAGCACGATCACGAGCTGCAAGCCGTCAGCTTGCGGTTCATCGAGAAGGCGCTCGCGCGGGACTGAGCTAGGCAAGCCCCTCAGTCCAAAGGAGGACACCGGATGAAGCTTCACGGTAACGCGCGCACCTGTCCGAACAGCCGTCGGCTGTTGGTCGATCGAGTTATCGAGGAGGGTTGGTCGGTAACGGCGGCGGCCGAGGCCGCCGGCGTTAGCGAGCGGACGGTGTATCGGTGGTTGGCGCGTTGGCGCCGGGAGGGCAGCGAGGGTTTGCTAGATCGCGGCTCGCGCCCACACCACTCGCCGGCACGTCTGCCGCAGAGCAGGGTGGAGCTGATCCGACGCTTGCGCAGACTGCGGATGACCGCGGCTGAGATCGCGGAGATCCTTGGGATGGCGCTGTCGACGGTTTCGCTGTGGCTCAAGCGGATCGGACTTGGCAAGCGCTCGCAGCTCGCCCCGCTCGAGCCGCCTAACCGCTACGAGCGCCGCCATCCCGGCGAGCTGGTTCACGTCGACATCAAGACGTTGGGGCGGATCTCCACGCTGGGCGCCGGGCACCGGATGGTCGGCCACCCCCCCTCCCACCCCACACCACCCTCGCAACACAGCTAGGGCAGGCCGCTGACGACCTTGTTGACCGTCGAGCCCACGTTCTGGTTCGTGTTGGAGACCGTGGTCTGAACGGTGTTGGCCGCGCCCTGCACGGTGTTGGTCGCGCTCTGAACGACGCTGTTCAGCTGGCCGCTAAGCGTAGATGGGCTGCTGGTCGTGGTCGTGGATCCGGAGCAGCTGGTGCACGGCGCCGATGCCGTGGAGCTCGGGGCGCCGGTGGAGCCGGAGCTGGGAGTGGCCGGGCCGCGGGGACTGGGGGTGGGCGACGACCGCTGCGGGGCCGGGGTGCCAACTGAACCGCTGCCGGAGCCGACCGCCTGAGCCCCTGCCACCGCTTTGGCCGCCGGGGTCGGCGCCCCGGCGCTGCTCGCAATCCGGGCCGCTGCGGCGTGGACGCGTGCAGGGCGCGTCGCAACCCGCTGGCGCGCGACTACGGGAGCGCTGGTGGACGGCTTCGGCACCGATAGCGCAAGCGAAGCCACCGAGCCGTGGTAGTCGATCTGGGGCCATCCCCGTACCGCCACCACCGCGCTCGCCAGCACGAACAGAATCGACGCTCCCGCCAGCAGCGAGCCGGCGGTGCCAAAACCTGCCAGGTATGCCCGAGTTGCCCGCATTACCTCACTTCGGTATCGGCAAAAGGAGCCGCAGGCTTTAGCAGATGGACCATCGCCCCGGTTCTACCTGGGCCTTCGCCCCGGGCCGCCGCCCCGGTTCGCCCCGGGTCCCGCGGCCCCATCGCCCCCGTTCTTACGAATTCGTTCATTCAATCCCTGGAGCGTCTGCCACCATTGCCTTCTAGATGGCACGCCCAACGAAATTTGGCCGCGATCCGGGGCTTCAGGCCCGGATGGTGCTGACCCTGTTCCTGCTGGGGTTGGTCTACGCGGTGCTGGTCGGCGTCCTGATCGCCGCCGGCGCCGGAGCGGTCACGATCGCTGTAGTCGCCGGGGCGCTGTTCCTGATTCAGCTGTTCACCTCGGACAAGATCGCGCTGGCGTCCATGGGGGCACGCGTTGTGGGGCCTGGCGACGGGCCAGACGCGCGGCGGCTGCACGCCATCATCGAACGGCTCTGCATCCAAGCCAACCTGCCGAAGCCCCGCGTGGCGCTGGCCCAGACGCCGATGCCCAACGCGTTCGCCATCGGCCGCTCCCCGAAGACTGCGACCGTCTGTGCCACCACCGGGATCATGGAGCTGCTCACCGACGGCGAGCTCGAGAGCGTCCTGGGCCACGAGCTGACCCATGTCCAGAACCGCGACGTGATGGTGATGACGTTGGCCAGCTTCTTCGCCTCGATCGCCTCGTTCATCGTCCAGATGGGCTTCTGGTTCGGCGGCATGTTCGATGACGAGGACAACAACGGGATCGGGATCATCGGCGTGATGCTCGTCTCGGCGCTGGTGTACGTCGTCTCCTGGTTGCTGCTGCAGGCACTTTCGCGCTACCGCGAGTTCGCCGCCGATCGCGGCTCGGCGATCCTCACCGGCCGCCCCAGCGCGCTGATCTCGGCGCTGTACAAGATCGAGGGCACGATCCAGCGGATTCCGCAGCGGGACCTGCGCGCGGCCTCGGGCGAGCTGGCGGCCTTCTACATCATTCCTCCCCGGGCCAAGCAGTCGATCTCCACTTTGTTCTCCACCCACCCGCCGCTCGACGCCCGTGTGGCCCGCCTCCAGCGCCTCGAGGCGCAGCTTCAGGGGACAGCCTGAGAGCGCCTTCGCCCGCCGAGCGGGGCGGCAGCGACCATAATTTCCCCCGTGCTTCCGAGCGTGGTGATTCTGTGCGGCGGCGCGGGCACCCGCCTCAGGGAGCACGGACAGTCGATCCCAAAGCCGTTGGTAGAGATCGGGGGCCGTCCGATCCTGTGGCACGTGATCGGCATCTATGCCGCTGAGGGATTCAAAGACTTCCTGCTCCTGACGGGATTCAGATCGGAGCTGATCGAGGAGTTCGTGGGGCGCGAGCCATGGCCCGCCGGGCTGCGTGTCCGGTGTCTCGAGACCGGCCTTGACACGCCAACCGGCGGCCGGCTTCGCCGTGCCGCAGCCGAGCTCGGGAGCGAGGAGACGGTGTGCGTCACCTACGCCGACGGGCTCTCCGACATCGACCTGCACGAATTGCTCTCCGTCCATCGGGAGGGCGGCGTTCAGGCCACGCTGACCGTCGTCAGACCGGAGCTGCCCTTTGGCGTGGCGGAGCTCAATGGCGACGGCATCGTTCGTGGTTTTCAGGAAAAGCCGCGCTCAGAGCGCTGGATCAACGGTGGGTTCTTCTGCTTCGAGCCCCAGGTGCTGCGCTCGGTTGGGATGGACGAGGTGCTCGAGCGTCACGCCCTCTCTCGCCTGGCGGAAGCGGGGCAGCTGCGGGCGTTTCGCCACCAGGGCTTCTGGGCCTGCATGGACACCTACAAGGACGCGGTGGCGCTCAACGAGCTCTGGACCAGCGGTCGACCGCCGTGGACGGTGTGGAACTGAGCGCCGCCGCAAACGTCTCCGGCGGCGGCGAATCTCTGGCGCGACATTCCGTGCTGGTCACCGGCGCCTATGGCCTGCTCGGTTCGTGGCTGGTGAAGGAGCTGCTGGCCCGAGGGGCCCGGGTGTGCGTAATCCGCCGGGACCGGCGGGTCCACTCGGCGCTAGAGAGCATGGACCTCGAGCGCCAGGTCAACGTCGTCGACGGCGACATCTGCGCCGAGGGGCTGGTGCTGCGGACGCTGACCGAGTACGAGGTGCAGAGCGTTTTTCACCTCGCTGCCCAGACGATCGTGCCTACCGCCAACCACTCTCCCATCTCCACTTTCGAGACCAACATCCGGGGCACTTGGACGGTGCTCGAAGGCTGCCGTCTGCACGGGGCCAAGCGGGTGATCGTGGCTTCCTCCGACAAGGCCTACGGCGCCCAGGACAGCTTGCCCTACACCGAGCGATGCGCGCTTGCACCCCGTTATCCCTATGACGTCTCCAAGGCGGCTTCCGACTTGATCGCGCGCTCCTACTGGCACACATGGCGGCTGCCCGTGGCGGTGACGCGCTTTGCCAACCTCTACGGCGGCGGCGATGTCAACGGCTCGCGGTTGGTGCCCGAGGCGGTTACGGCCGCGCTCTCAGGGCGCCGGCCCGTGGTTCGCTCCGACGGCTCGCCGGAGCGTGACTTTCTGTACGTAGAGGATGCGGTGGCGGCGTACCTGTCGATCTGGGAGGCCCTGGGACGGCGTGGGGAAGGCGGTTCGGCAGGCTCGTCGAGAGCGGCCGGCGAGCCGTTCAACGCCGGCGGCGGGGGCACGCATCGGGTGGGCGAGGTCGTCAAGCTGATCTGCCAGCTCGTGGGGACGGGCCTGGAGCCAGAGATTCGCGGGCAAGGGGCCCCGCGCGGCGAGATCGACCGCCAGTGGGTTGACTACTCAAAGCTCCGGTCGGTCACCGGCTGGGAGCCCCGGGTGAGCCTCGAGCAGGGCTTGAAGCTGACGATCGACTGGTATCGCGAGCACCCGGAGTGGCTCGGCTGAGCTTGCTTCGGGGCGCTCGTCGGCTCGGTCACTGAAGAGCCGCCCGGGCGAGGAGGGGGTGAAGCCGACCCGTGGCTACATCGATCAACACTTGGCCCCTGTACGGCGCCTTGAGGTAAACGGGAACGAGAAACGGCCCGCGGAGTGCGACGGCAGGGCAGGCGATTCCCTTGGGCACGTGCGGAACGCGTTTCAGCAGCAGAATCGCTATCCGCCTCGCGGTCTGTTGGGTCGGGTAGGCCTTGTAGTGGTCGTAGCACGGGCTATGCCGGTTACGAGTGCTTTCCGTGACGTCGATCACGAGCAGCTTCGGGGCGCTGCCCTGTGCGATCTGGCGCCACGGCGCCCGAACCCAGCGCACCGTCTGCGTCGTGGTAGCGAACGCCGCAGTCGCCAGCGCCGCGGCTAGGAGGGCGACGCATACGGCGAGCGCGGGAGTCAGGTGTCGGGCAGGGCCCAAGGCGGGACGCGAGACGATGAAGGCATCCTACGCCCGCAGCGACCCAGCGGCGCCGGGGACGGATACGCCATGAGCGTGGGACGCTAGCCTCGCCTCCGAGATGGGCCTGCTCGACATCATCACCGGCAAGCGCAAGCTGGCTGCGCCCGCCCAAGACCGGTTGTTCGCCATGTCCACGGCCTACGTGCTGTTCCAGACCCAGCTCGAGATCGGCTTCCCGCGGTACGGCGGCGATCGTCTTTCAGGCGCTCGCAGACCGCCGACTTCAACGCGATTCTGCGCGACACCGAGGACGTGGTCAGGGCAACGGCCGCCGATAGCGCCACGACCGTGGAGAGCTCGGACGACTCGTATGGATTCCGCTGGCTGATCCTGCGGGGATCGGACTTCGAGCAGCTGGTCGTGGGGCTCAACGCCGTCTCGGGGGCGATCGAGGCTGGCGGATACGGCGAGCGCCTGCTGTGCGCGGTGTTCGCCTTCGAGGACCGGCAGAAGCGGCCGCTGTACTGGATCTACAACTACAAGCGCGGAGCGTTCTACCCGTTCGTGCCCGCCGGCGGCTCCGAGCAGCGCGACTCAGAGAGCGAGCTGCGGTTGAAGGCCCAGGTCGGCGGCGAGCTGCCGGTGGAGCAAGAGCTCGAGCGCTGGTTCCCCCTGTGGGGGATTCCGATCTGAGCTGTGTTTCCGCGGGCGATCGGGCGCGCTAGCGCCTCACGTTGGCGAAATGGCGCGCCAGAGCAAACACCTCGGAGTGTGGGCGTAGCTGATAGGCGCGGAGGTAGTCGTGGACTGCGAGACCCAGTTGGCCCAGCTCGGCTTCGATCCGCGAGCGAATCAGCCAGTGGCCGTAGTTGTCGGGCTCGTCTGAGATCGCGATGGTCTCCTGGCCCTTCGCCTGCTGGAGCCTGCCTCCGGCTTCGAGCACCAGCGCTTGCTGCTCGTGAGCGCTGGCCGACCAGGGCTCTGCCCTTACTGCATCTCGCGCCAGGGCGAGCGCTGCCGGGCCGTTCCCGGCCCGCACTGCGGACTGACTGCGCCGCAGATCATTCGTCGAGAGGATTCCCGGAAGCTGCGCAATGGCCGCCGTGGCCGCGAAGGCCACGAACAGCACCCGGAGCGGCAGCGAGAGCCGCAGGCGCTTACCAGCCAGGCGGGCGCCGACCACAGCCACGCCGGCAAGCGCCAGCACGGTGACCGCGGTCGACTCCCACATCCAGTCGACGCTGGCGTGCAACAGGTAGACGACGAACACCGCCAGGAATGCAGCCGCCACGCCGGCGGTGGAGCTGCGCCGGGCACGAAATCGTGCATGCGCAGCCACCGCTAATGCAGCAATCGCTATAGCAACGATCAGCAGCAGCCCCGGGATTCCCAGCTCGGCCATGTTCTGAAGCCAGATGTTGTGCGTGTCCCGCAGGAATTCACCGGTGCTCCCGTGCTCGTTCCACCAGAACTCAAATGTGCCGGCACCGCTGCCTTGCCCGGGCCGCGCGCGGAAGGCCTTCACCGCGGCCTTCCAAACGGGATAGCGGGAGCTCGAGAGGTTGGAGAGCCGCGCCGTCGGATTGGTGATCGACCCGGCGGTGTTTGTGCGTGTGAACGAATGCCAGGCGTGGCTAGCGAGCCGGGGCCCAGCGGCCGCTAGGGGTATCAAGACCGCGATTGTGGCAACAAGCGCAATCGGACCCCGACCGCGTGATGGCATCCGCCACCGATCGGTCCCCGCCCAGCCCGTGAGCAGTGCCACGGCCGCGCTCAGCGCAACCCCGAACGCGAGCGCGCCGAGCACACCACCCGCCCCCGCAGTGCCGGTGTTGTGGGCAATCGCCGGGGCGCCTCTGACCGCGACGATCGCCAGCGCCGAGCCCGCCGCCGCGATCAGCGTGTGTACGAGGGCAGTGAGCCTGTTGCGGCTGAAGGCGATCGCGGAAATCACCGCCAACCCCACGCCGAAGAGGCCCGCGCGCGAGTAGGTCATGTAGATCATGGTCGCCGCCACCGGCACTAGGCCCAGCGCCGCGGCTCGGAGGATGCGGGAGGATTCGTGGGCGCTCCACGCAATCCCGAGCGCGATGCACATCGCCCCCCAAGCGGCCATCGCGTTCCAGTACCCGAACGGATAGCTGAGCCGGTCGGAGTGAAGAAAGACGTCCACGGTGTCTTTGCCAAAGACGCCCGGGGCAAGCCGCCCGCCAACTGCAATCACGCATACCGACATGGCGCCGAACCAGAGCCCCGCAGCAGCGGGCCGCCCAGTGTCGCGGTCGATCAGGGCGCCGATAAGCGCCACCAGGCCGAGGTAGTCCAGAGAGCGCGCCACCTCCACCATCGTCAACTCGCCGCTATCGCTCCACAGCAGGCTCAGCGCGGTCCAGGCCGCGTACGCGGCGAGCGCGGCGAGCAGGAGCAGCAAGGAACGCGCTGGGCGCCGGCGCGGCAGCACGCCCAGCGCGATTCCCACCGCCAGCACGAACCAGATGACGAGCCCTTGCTCCTCGAAGCTGACGAGGTCGTACGAGCCGCCGCCCCGAAATGCGTAGACGAGCACGAGCCCTGCGGTACAGGCAAATGCGAACACGCGCGCCGGAAGGCTCGGCGGCCGTCGGGCTCTAGCAGCTCGACCTTCGGGCGGCACCGGCCGCGGCGGCAGCGCCATGGCCGAAGGCTGGTCGACTACCAAAGCGCCGGAGGTTTACGCTTCGGGGCTATGGCCGCGCCGCCAGCGATAGGCGGCGGCCGCCGCCAACAACAGGGCTGCGACGGCGAGCACGAGGATCAGCCACAACGGCAGCGACGAGCCCGAGACCGACGCCCGCTGCGCCCCCAACGTCACATGGCCCACCGGCGCCGGCAAGTTCAGCAGCTGGCGCGCCGCTGGCGATCGCAGTGCACGGCCGCCGCTGCTCCGCACGCCTGCATTGGCGCCGCTCTGCCCAATCCGCTGAGCGACGCCGGGAGGCAGAGCAGAGCCAACGCTTGGCGCAGGGGTGTTTGGCCGCTGGCCGCCCCGCGCGGTCGGAATCGACTCGCAATATTGGTTGAGCGCGCTGTTGGCAGGCGCGCCGCAGCCGCCGGCGGCGAGCGCGTGGGTGGGGGCAGCTCCGAGCGCGAGCGACATCACACCGAAAGCGAGAACGATCTTGCGCCTAAGTCGAATCACTTGCCCCCCAAACCTTGGATCATGCTACTCGACGAACCGGTGCGTCCGGCGCGGCGGAATTGGCTTCGAGTTGTACGGCAGGCTCGCCGGTCCGTTGGGAACCGTCGCGCGGTATATGGCGTTTCCGCGCGCGGCGAAGCGGACGTAGAACGTGCCGTCCGACGCCGTGCGAGTCCTTGTGATGGACACCCAACGCCGACCCGCGCGGCGCTGGACGACGACCGAAACCGAGCGGGAGACCGGGACCCGTCCCCACGCGAAGCGCCGTCCCGATTGCACACCCGCGACGAATGGAAAAGCGAACGCTGTGAGCGTCGGTTTCGCTTGTCCGTCGCTGGCGTAAAGAGCCCCACCTGGCAAAAAGTCGGGCTCAATGCAGGCCTGCACATTCGGGAGATCGGCTACCTGGAGCCAGATGATCATCTTCACTCCGGCACGCCACATCTCGTACATGCCCCAAGCGACATAGCGGGCTGCGGTCGGCCACCGGTCGCCAAAGCAATTGTTGGGCGGGTTCGTGAACCAGGACCACTCCGTGACCCAGATCTCGTGGCCACCGCGAGGAAACGTCGTCCTCAACCGGTCCGTGGCGCTAAGCAGCCCCTGCAGCTTTCCCATATCGGCTACGAACACGTCGTCATAGCGGTAGGCGTGCTCGGTCGGCGTCGCCGCCAGGGTGTACGGGTGGATAGCAAGGACATCGAAGCGGGCGCGAATAGGGCAGCTCTTGTCGCGAAAGAAGCTCGTCCCGCGCCGGTGCAGGCAAAACAGCTGGGCGGCGAACTTGAGCGGCGATATCGAACGCACGGAGGGCGGCACCGTCGCCCCAGTGATGGGCGACACGGGAGCCAGCCCGCCGACCGACACGACTGCACTCGAGTCGACGGCTTTGATCGCGGAGTACGAGGCGTTGAGCATCGCCCGATAGTCCGCGACGCGGTTTGGCCCGGTCAGCGAGTTCGGTAGGTTCTCCTCGTTCCAGATCTCCCAGTGGCTTACTTGGGGCAAGTAGGTGCCGGGGGCGGCAGGATCTGTGAAGTGGCCGCTGTAGCGCTCGGCGGCCGCGTACATGAACGCGCCCAGTTCGGCGCCATTGACGTCCCAGGCGCCGCCATAGGTCTTGATGACCGCAGGTGGGTTGTTGCCCTGGGCCCACTTGGGCGCGCCCGTCACCTGGAGAATCACCGTGGCGTGGTGGGCTACGGCATCCTTTACCGCGACATCTGTGGTGCTCCGCCAATTGCTGTAGTCCGGATCGGCAGGATTGCTGGCGTCGAAACCCTGGGGCTTGCTGTTGCCCTGAGGAGCGATAAGCCCCCACGGCAGATCGATTCGCACGACGCTCCCATCGACTTGCTGCAGGGCGGCGTAGGCTGCAGACTCCGGGCCAGACCCGGGAGGGGCACCGAAGCCGTTGTCTTGAAGGCCGAGCTGAAAGCTGGCATGCGCAGCGGTCGGTAACGCGCAAAGCACGGCAAGGCCCAGGGTGGTCACGCAAATGCGAATTCGCCGAAGCCCCATTGAGCGCGCGATTCTGGCAGGGCCG
Organism: uncultured Actinomycetes bacterium; assembly: GCA_963756555.1. Classification (GTDB taxonomy): domain Bacteria; phylum Actinomycetota; class Thermoleophilia; order Solirubrobacterales; family Solirubrobacteraceae; genus Palsa-465. The sequence continues at coordinate 209,037 of CAVWOC010000002.1, read as the reverse complement.
CGCGCCGTTGGCGCCACGTGGCACCATTGCCGCGTGACCACCGATGCCACGCCAGCTGAGACCGTTTTACGGCTACTGGCCGCTCGCGACCCGGATGCCGCCGGTGAGTACTACGACCAGCACGCGCCAACCGTCATGGAGTACTGCGGTCAGCTATGCCCTCCGGAGCGGGTCGACGAAGCAGTGCTGGCAGCGTTTGTCGAGCTTCTCGGCCGCGTCGACAGTGCGGGCGGGGTGGCCGACCCAGACCAGCTGCTCGTTCGCGCCGCTCGCCTTGCAGCCGTGAACAGGATGGAGTTCGCAAACGTCGGCGATCAGACCTGCGAGGCCGCACCACAGTTGATTGCGGCCGACATGAACGGAGAGCTCCTTCACAACGACGGCCCGCTTCGGACCCACCTCGAGCGACTGCGAAGCCTGTTCGGCTACTGCAAATCGTCTAGTGGCGGCGGACGAGGCATTTGCCCGCGGGCGGAGGTCCGAGCCGCCGGAAGGCCCACGCGGCGCATGGCTCGAGCTGTTTCAGTCAGCGCGGCCAGCCGAGCCGGGAACACGGGCATCAGATGACCCCGGACGATGGTCGCTCCCCCAGGGACATAGGAGGGCGCACGCGGAGGCTCGCCGGTCCCAACGGAGCGCGGGCGAGCTTGAGACTGCACCGGCGGATGAGTGGAGCGCGCCCGTCCCCCTCCCGGGAGCAGATGCCACGGCGCCCGCTGATGAGCTTCAGGCCGGCGTGCCGACGGCGGGACACAGCGAGCCGGGTGATTGGCATCCGCCCGGGCTTGAGGCGCCTGCGGAGCCGACTGCGCCGCCTAAGGTCCGGGCGAGGCGCCGCAGCGGCGGGCTCGTTGGCGCCGTGAGGCGCCTGATCTCCGGCCCGTCCCAAGACCAAATGACATCGAGCGGCCCCGACAGGAGCTCAGAGTGGCTCCCGTAATCGTGACCCGGGGGCGCCGACTGCGGCGTGATCGACCCTGCGCTCGAAGGCGCCTTCACCGAGGCAGCTACCCACCTGGCAACTCATCGTCTATCAGTGTCTCCGTCGTGACCCGCAGTGCGCCTGCTCGGCCAGCGTGCGAGAAATGCTCGACGTATTCGAGGGCGGGCAGGCCGTTGCGCCGCTGCTATCCGTTACGCGCCCGGAATTGATGCCGGGCCGGGGGGCGGGTGCGGCGGAAGGATCAGCGGCGCGCGCGGCGCCTGGTTGAAGTCGAAGTCAGCCGCCAGGTTGTCCGAGGTGCGGGTTCGCGTCGCGCACGTCGGGGCGCGGGTCCGGCCGCCCATCGGTCGCCGGGTCGAGCCGAGCGCCACCGAGGAAGTCATCCTCGATGAACTTGTTGAGCGAGTCGAAGCTGAGCGTCTGGTGGTCGACGAATCCCTGCCGCGCGTATGGGCTGATTACGAGCGAGGGCACCCGCAGGCCGAGACCGTTCTGGTCGATCACCGGGGGAGCGATGTGGTCGTAGAAGCCGCCCCAGTCGTCCCACTCGAGGAAGATCGCCGTCGAGCCCCAATCTGGTCCCCTCATCACGGTGTTGATCAGATTGGTGACATAGGCCTGGCCGTCGTGGATGTTGGCTGGGGGGTGGTCGGAGTGCGTCTGATCCGGTACCACCCAAGACACGGCGGGGAGCGCGCCCCGGCGGGCGTCCGAGAGGAAGCTCGAGGTGCCCTGGATATTGTGGATCTCGCCGTCGTGTTTGACGTCAGTGAAGGAAGGCAGCGGATTCCAGATCCCGGGGGTGCTAGCGCTCTGCGAGCCGGAGTACAGTTGCCGATGCCTGTCTCGCAGTCGGGCTCACCACCGCTCTGGACGAAATAGCCCCAGCTCACGCCGTGCCTGTGCAGGAGATAAGTGATGTCTGTCCAGGCGTAATTGTAGACGCCGATTGTTGGCTTGTGCGAACGCGCGAGGCTCCGTTCAAGGGGCGCCTGACATGTCGCGAATGCAGCCTTGGCTGCCGCCACCCAGGCGGAGCCGCGCAGATGCCGGCTCGCGAGATTGACCTGCTGAGTGGCCAAACAGCTCTGGTAGGCGTGCGCCGGACCGGGGCCGACCGCGGCGAGGATCGTTCGTTCGTTGAACCCCCCTTCGCCGCCGAGCTGGTCGTCGTTAACGCAGCTCTTCGGTTCACCGTTGACCGAGCAGCGGGCCGACCATTCGGAGACGATGTACAGGTGAGCGGGGAGACTCCACGATGCGTCTGACTGGAACATGTGGTCGTCGAGCACGAAGTGCTCGGCATAGCTCCAGTAGTTCGGGATCTCCCGCGGGTCGTGATAGCCCATGACGTCCGAGGGCGAGTTCGGGTCGCAGATGCCACCAGTCGTGAAGAGGGCACAGCCGCGACCGCTGCTCAACTCGGACTCGCGGATGAATCCATCCATCCGACCGCCATCGATGTCAGCCGCCGCTGAGCCCTGATAGTGCTGGCCGCCGCCGTTGACGAGAGCTGAGTCGTGGTACGGCTTGACGCAGGTCTGCGGTCGCGGATCCGGGACGCACACAGTGAAGTCGCCGTTCGACACGGGCAGCCCGTCTGCACCGGGGTAGGTGCCGAAGTAGGAGTCGAACGACCGGTTCTCCTGCATGATCACGATCACGTGCTCGATCTTGTGGATCCCGGTCGGCGGCGGGCCCCCGGCTGTCGTGGAACGGGACGGATGGCCAAGGCCGTGCCCGCCGCCGCAGCCGGCGAGGGCCCCGATGGCCAATATCGCGAGCAAACCGCTAACTCTTGTCAGCCGAACAGCCACGACCGCGGGAACGGTAGCCGCCTTTGCCCCCAAACGCCGCGAGTTGCATTCACCAGCTCGCCGAAGTTGCCCGCGCATGGGACCATGCCGCGCAATGGGCACTGAACTCGTCTCGGAGAGCCCGCTAATCGACCTCGGTGCGGCCGACGATGTCGATCCGGCTGCCGGGTTTGCGACGCTCGGCGGCGAACGGGCAACGCGGGACGCCCCGCCTGCCCCGGTTCAGGCGCCTTTCCGCCGCGGCGGCCTGCTGGAGGGGGCGCGGCGGCATCGTCGTCGCTCGGCGGCGTGATGGCCAGCAGCGTGCGCGCGGGATCAACGGGCTGGGCTGAGTACCGCCCCAGCGCGGGGTGGCTGCCGCGGCTCGAGCTCGGCAGGTTGTGGCGTTACCGGGAGGTGGCGCTGTTCCTCGCCTGGCGCGACCTGAAGCTCCGCTACCGGCAGACCGCCCTCGGGGTTGTGTGGGTGCTGCTTCAGCCGTTCGCCGCGGCCGCGCTGTTCACCGGGGTATTCGGTGGGCTAGTGCACGTCCCGAGCGAGGGTCTGCCGTACGCCGTGTTCGCGTTCACGGGACTAACCGCATACAACTACGTGGCCGGCTCGGTGCAGATTGGTGCCAACAGCCTGGTAGACGATCGCCAGCTAGTCACCAAGCTGTACTTCCCGCGCCTGCTGGCGCCGCTGGCAGCCGTGACTGCGGGCCTGCTCGACCTCCTCGTGGCGCTGGCTGGACTCGCCGTGCTGGCAGCCGCGTACGGAACCGCTCCCGGACCCCAGCTGCTGCTCCTGCCAGCCTGGATCGCCGCGGCCGTCGGGCTGGCTTTCGGCGTCGCCGCTCTGCTCGCGGCGGTCAACGTGCGCTACCGGGACGTCAAGTATGCGCTGCCGTTCGCACTTCAGTTCTGGCTATTCGCCAGCCCGATTACATTCCCGGGCTCGCTGATCCATGGCGCGGCGCGGTGGGCGTTCGCGCTCAACCCGCTCACCGGGCTCGTCGACGTGTTGCGGTGGTCGACCGTCGGCGCGCCACCCCCGCCGCCGGCCGACGCTGCCTCCGCGCTGACGGGGTTCATGCTCCTCGCGTGGGGCATGCTCTACTTCCGGCGCACCGAGTCCAGCCTGGCCGACTATCTCTGAGCGATGCCTGCTGTGATCGAGACGCACGGTCTCTGCAAGCGCTATCAGGTTGGGGGTCCCCAGTACGGGACACTGCGAGAGACGCTCAGCGGCGGCGCCCGCCGGCTTGTCCGGCGTCGCAATGCGGTACCTGACCGCCGCGAGTTATGGGCTCTGCGGGACTTCGACTTGGAGGTGGAAGAGGGCTCGGCGCTCGGTGTCGTAGGGCGAAACGGGGCCGGCAAGACGACGCTGCTGCGGATCCTCACCGGCATCACCCAGCCGTCCGCAGGCGTCGCGCGGGTCCGCGGGCGGGTGGGGGCGCTGCTGGAAGTTGGCACGGGGTTTCACTTGGAGCTGACCGGACGCGAGAACGTGTACCTCAACGCTGCGCTGCTCGGCCTGTCGCGACGCGAGACGGCCGCGCGGTTCGAGGAGATCGTCGAGTTCGCCGGCGTCGGGCGTTTCCTCGACGCCCCGCTGAAGCGCTACTCGGCCGGAATGATGCTGCGCCTGGCGTTTGCGGTCGCGGCCCACATCGACCCCGACATCCTCGTAATCGACGAGGTACTGGCTGTCGGCGACGCCGAGTTCCAGCGCCGGTGCCTGGGGCGAGTGGCGGATCTCGGGCAGGAGGGGCGGACAGTGATCGTGGTCAGCCACGACCTCGGGATGGTCGCCCGCCTATGCGAGCGAGCCGTGTGGCTTGACGCGGGAGGGGTGCGCCACGACGGCCCCGCGCCCGAGACAGTCGATCGCTACCGGCAGGCGGAGGTGGGCAGGACGGCCTCGCGCGTGGTGCGCCGGGAGGCCGGCGTCGATCTATCGGTCGCGCTGCTGGATGCCGACGGCGATCCGATCGACGCGCCACGACGCGACCACCCGTTCCAGGTGGAGCTGGAGGTCGAGCTCTGGCGACCGCTCCCGCGCCTCGATCTCGCTCTGTACGTGATCAATGCCGACGGCGTGCGCGTCCTCGACGACGCGCTGTCCGACCACGGCGAGTCGCTGCCTGGCCGCGGTCGGCAGGTCGTGACGGTCTCGATCCCGCCGCTGCTACGAGCCGGCGATTACACGCTCGGTGTCTGGATCGGAGACGACTACGAGCAGCTGTTCGACGCCGAAGTGCTCGCGTTCACGGTGCGGCCGCGCCCCGAGGACCGCGAAGAGCATCTGCTCCGCCAGCGGCTCGTCCAGCCAACGCTCGGCTGGCGGGTCGCGACGCCCGTGGACGGGCGCTGATCAAACCGGCGCGACGCCGCGGTGGGCGGCCAGCCACTCGGGTGCCTGGTCGATCAGCCAGGCGGGCATGAGCTCGGGCGACAGCTCGAGCCCGGTCCGGCGAGGGATCTCGCCGGGAATCAACGACGCGATGCCTCGCAGCGCATCTGCCGGTGTGCGATGCCGAACGGCGTTGCGCACGTGGCGCCTGGCCGCGCTCCAGCGGCGGCCCGCGAGGCGATGGCCTTCGGCTGCCCAGCGCGCGACGACGGCCCGCTCCGGCTCGACCCCATGGCGTCGCAGCAGCTCTCGATGTTTCTTGGTCAGGCGGTCGAGCTCCGCTTCGGGGTCTTCGCGACCAGCGCGAATCTGGCTGCCAGGATGCTGAACGTAGGCCACGTGCACGGCAGAGGAGCGCGCCGGGGTGGCCGCCGCGGCCAGGCGGATCCATAGGTCCCAGTCGCCGAGGTGGGTGAGGGTCTCATCGTAGCCGCCGCAGCGGCGCAGCAGCTCGGACTTCACGCACACGTTCGAGGCGCCGCCGCTCAGGACATTTCGCCGCAGTAGCGCTGGCAGGAGATCATCGGGGGCAGGGGCGGGCACTACGTCGATCGGGCGCAGGCTCTCGTTGACGATCACCAGCGAGCTGTAGACCCAGTCGCAACGATGCCCAGCGGCAGCATCGAGCTGCTCACGCAGCTTGTCGGGTGACCAAATGTCGTCGTCGTCCAGAAATGCGATCCACGGCGCGGCGGCCGCCCCGAGCCCAGCGTTGCAGGCGCGGCGATGGCCCAACTGACGATCGCACGCGATCATGCGGACGGGACCCGGAAGCGCTGAAACGGCAGCGGCCGTTCCGTCGGTCGAGCAATCGTCCACGACCACAGCCTCGGAGGCGATGTGGCGCTGGCGCAGCACCGACGCGACCGCGCGTAGCACCAACCCGCGGCGGTTGCGGGTCGCAATCACGACCGACACGTCGGGTCGGTGGCTCCCAGCGCAGGGACTTGACACCACAGCAACCGTACTCCCGGCGAGTGTGCCGGACGTCCCGCGCTTCCGGAGTACGGTACCCATTTGCGTGCGCGCGATGGCATCGCTGAGCGGGGGGTTGGTCACGGTTGTGGATCTGGCGGCCGCCGATGCGGCGACCCGGCTGCTGGCTGGGGACGCACGACCGGTCAAGGTGATCTACACGTGGCGCCACACCGTTATCGGCGAGCAGTTGCTCGGCGCAGCCGCGCGCGGCGCGCCCCAGGCGATCCCGGCTGACGTGGTGCGGCGTGCGGCCGAGGAGGAGGCAAGCGAGCGGCTTCGGCCGGTGCTGGCGCCGCTCCCCGACCCGCCGCAGCCACCCGTCAGCGTCGTCGCCTGCACCCTTCATCGGCCGGCTGAGCTTGACGCATGCCTTGCCAGCCTCGAGCAGTTGCGTGACCCCCCGCTCGAGATCCTGGTGGTGAACAACGATCCAGCCGATTTCCAGACGCGAGCGGTGGCCGAGGCGCGGGGAGCTCACGTCATCGACCAACCCCGTCGCGGCCTGTCCGCGGCTCGCAATGCCGGAATCGCTGCGGCCCGAGGTGAGCTGGTCGCGTTCGTCGATGACGACTGCGTGGTCGATGAGCATTGGCTGGCCGGCCTGGGCGTTGAGTTCGCCCATCCGCTGGTCGCAGCGTGCGTCGGCTACGTCGGGCCGGCTGAGCTGAGCACGGAGGCCCAGCTACTGTTCGAGGCGCAGGGCGGATTCGAGCGCCGCTTCGTCTCGACCGTCATCGATGGCGCCCAAGACGGCGCCTGGGCCGCGTCGGGGCTGGGCGACGGCAACTCGGTTTGGCGACGTGCAGTGTTCGAGCGCTACGGGGGCTTCGCCGAGGATCTCGGGCCGGGCACGTCGGCGCGATCGGCGCAGGACGCGGACATGTTCCATCGCCTGCTCGGGCGTGGCTATCGCGTGCGCGTGTCGCCCGCGCGCGTCGTGTGGCATCGCCAGCGCCGCGAGCTGGCGCCACTGGCCGATGCGCTCGAGGGATACATGACCGGTCTCGCGGCCGTCAGCGCGCGCGCCCTAGCCGGCTCGCACGACCTTGCCGCCGCGCGGTTGTGGAGTTGGTGGGTCCATGAGTACGCTCCGCGGCTCCTCCGCCACCGGACGCCCGGTAGCGCCAGGCTGCTCGTGGCGCAGGCGCGAGGAATCCTGGCCGGACCGTGGCGCGACCGCCGGGCGCTGTGCTCGCCGACACCGCCACCCGCGCTCGCAGCGCGGCCCGCGTCGCAGACGAACTTCCCCGCCTCCGTCACGCTGGAGCTGGCGCCAGCGTCGATCGTGCTGGCCTCACGAGACCGACGCGAGTTGCTGCTCCGGGTCCTGCGAGCGCTAGCGGCGCAGGATTGCCCCGCCGACCAGATGGAAGTTGTGATCGTCCTCGACGGGAGCACGGATGGCAGTGCCGAGGCCGTACGGCGACTCGATGTCCCGTGGCCTTTGTGGATCGAGGCGCAGCCCCCGCGCGGGCTCGCGGTCAGCCGCAATCGCGGCATCGAGCTGGCGAGCGAGCCGCTACTACTCCTGCTCGACGACGACATCATTCCCGCGCGGCGCCTGGTCAGCGCGCACAGGCGCGCGCACGCCGATGGAGCCAAATCGGTCGTGATGGGTCGTCATCCCGCGGTCGTGCCGGAGACCTCGTGGTGGGCCCAGCGGGTACGGGCTTGGTGGGAGGATCGCTTCGCGCGCATGCGGCAGCCGGGCTGGCGGCCTAGCTTCGTCGACTATGCGGACGGCAACTCGTCCATGCTGCGCAGCACGTTCGACCAGGTGGGCGGGTTTGACGTGGCGTTCACCGGCGGGCAGCGACAGGATTGGGAGTTCGCGATCCGCGCGCTGCAGCAGGGGATTAGCCTGCGGATCGACCCCGCCGCCGAGGCCGTGCATCATGCCGACGCCAGCTTCGGCGGCACGCTGCGGAAAGCGCGTCAAGAGGGAGCCTACGACGTCGCGATCGCCCGCAAGCATCCTCCTTGCTCGGGACGGCTTCTGCTCTCGCGGGTGCCTGGAGGACGCCCGGTGCGGAGAATCGCGGTCGATCGGGGCGAAAGCATCGCGGACGAACACTTAGTTGCCCTCGCGAACGCCTGCGAGCGGATCGGCGCACGCCGCTCGTGGTCGCGCATCGTCAGCGTCGCGATCGAGGCGGCCTACCTGGCCGGCGTCCGCCACGCCGCCTCACCGGCCGAGCTGGATGCGCTGCGCGCCTCTCTCGCCAAGGAGGAGGACGTCGTGACCGTCGCACTCGATCCTCTCGATCCCGATCGGCTGCGCTCCGCCCTTTCGGCCGGACACCAAGGGCGGGTAATGTTTGAGCTCGGTTCGGAGAGGGTTGAAGCGACGGTCCCCGGTGAGACCTGGGACGCGGAGCGCCTGCTAGGGGGTGCAGCGGCGCTCTTCGCGGCGGGCGAGCAGCCAGATCCGAGGTGAGCCTCCTTCACTTCGGCGGCCGGCGGGCAACCACCATGAGGTTCATAGGAAGAACCTCGTAGCGTTCCGACCTGGCTCGGAAGGCTCGCTCGAGCTGCATCCCGATCGCGTTGACGAGGAGGTAGGACGGGACAAAGGCGGCTCTCAGAAGCCTCCAGTGGCCCAGACGCAGCGCCAAGTGCTGCTCAAGCAACGCGACCATGTGGCCCGTTTGCGTGGCCCACACGACCGCCCGTCCCCCGTCCTGGAGCAGCGCGACATCCTCCCATCTGTCGAACAGGCGCACGAGCTCCGGACCCGTAAAGCGGTGCTCGACCGTGTTCGGGTCGTACTCCCACACGTGCGGGACAGCGACGATCGCGCTACCGCCGGGGCGCACCACTCTGAACAGCTCCGCCACCCCCACGCTCGGATCGGGAACGTAGTGAAATGCCTCGATACACATGACGAGGTCGAACGAGCAGTCGGGGAACGGCAGGAACTCGTCGGTCACCAAGTCAGGGACGCCGAACCGCGCGTTGATGTCCATGCTGACGTAGCTGCTCGTCGGCGGGAGGAGTCGCTCATACGGTCGGGTACCGCAGAACACGTCGAGGACATCCCGAGGCGGCTCGGGAAGCTGGGCAATCGCTCGCTTAAGGTGCACGAGCAGGTAGCGCAGGTGCAGATAGTCGAATTGGGTGGGTCGGGGGTGGCTGCGACTTTTGCGGATGTCGTCCAATACCGAGGGTGGCAGTGGCTGCTCGCCCGTGGCCATAGCCGGAGTCTCGTACTGCCCCGGATGTGGCGACGGCTGGTGGAGGCGTTCGCGCCAAGGCGTCATCGCTGGTGGCCCGCGGCGCCCATGCGCCAGCCCTGCCGGAGCCCTCGAGCGAGCGGCCCGAGGATCCCAAGCCGCGGGTCCCACCAGCGTTGCTGGGGATGCCTGACGGCGCCCGCGAGGCCGCGCAGCGCCCACTTCAGGTGGCGGGCGATGCGCACGAGCATCGTCAGGTCGCCCGCTCGCAGATGCTTGGCGTAGACCATCCCGTCGCTGAAGGCATAGCCCTTGTAGGCCGCCCGCAGCTCCGACCGAGACCGCCGCCCGTGGTGCCACACGGTGAGTTCGGGGGTGTACCTGATCGTACGTCGGGCCTTCAGCCAGCGATAGCCGAGATCGTTGTCCTCAGCCGCCGGGACGATTCGTTCGTCAAAGCCTCCGAACTCGAGCAAAGCGCGTCGCGAGCAGCCCATGCACAGCGGGTAGAGGATCGCGTACTTCCGCGTGCCGGTGTAATCAACCGGGTCGGGGTCTGTTCGTTGCGTTGGCACCAGCCGCGGGTCACCCACGGGCAACACCCGCCCGGTGATGATCCCGTCGGGCCTCTCCGCCATCAGGCGGGCACCAGTTTTCACCCACTCCGGTTCAATCGTGCAGTCATCGTGGGTGATCAGCACGACGTCGTGGCGTGCCTCGCGCAAGCCCAGGTTGGCCGCTCGGCCGATGCCGCGCCCGGCGTCGGCGACGCGGCGCACCCCATGCGCCTCGAACGACGCGACGATAGCTTCCACCTGGCTGCCGCCACTCTGGTCAACCACCAGGACCTCGCTAGCCCGCGGGCGGCACGCTGCCACCGACGCCAGGCACGCGCGCAGCAACCGCCCGCGCCCGATCGTCGGAACCACCACCGAAACTGCGACCTCGTCGATCACTGCTGTGGGGGCGAGGTACCCGTGACCATGGCCACGTCCGACGGCGCCGCGCTCGCGTAGGGCCGCGACAGGGCCCGCGCGAGATCGAGGGCGAAGTGGCCCCATGAGACCGGAGACGCGTTCACGCGTCCGAGCAGGAAAGAATGGCCGTCGGGTGCCGCGGGCGTCGCAGCGGTGGTGAACGCCTGCTCGAACCCAGTCCGCCGGGCCGCATCTGCCACCCGCCGGTCGGCCTTTCCATGCGGGTACGCGAGCCGGCGGACGGGCTTTCCCGTCACCGCCGCGAGCTCGGCGCGCCCGTCTCGTAACTCGCGCTCCAGCCCCGCGTCATCGAGCATCGTGAGCACGTAGTGGCGGCGGGTGTGAAACCCGATCTCATGGCCGGCCCTGGCGATGGCTCGGATGGCGTCGGCGCGAATGCCGGCATCGTCGGGACACGGCCCGGCGACGGCGCGCAGCGCCGCTGCGACCTGGTCGCGGTCTTCGGCCGGCAGCAGCTCGATTCGAGCCGCCGCCTCGTGTATATCGTCGTCCCCCAGGCCCGCCGGAAGCTCAGCCTTGAGCCCTCGGTCCACGACTCGCTGCAGATCCTCCCACCAGAAGCAGAACGGCGCCGACAGCGAGGCTCCGCACAGGAAGAAGCACCCGAGCACGTCCGCGCGGCGCAGTTCGGGCATGGACACGTCGGCGTGCGAAGCGAGATCATCGTCGAACGTGATCGCGAGCGGGAACTTCTCGCCACGTCGTCGGTCTGCCGCCGCCGCGCGCAGCCGGCCCAACGGAACTACCTGGTAGGCTCGGCACGCGTGTTGCAGTTGCCCTCGCAAGTGTCGGGTGCCCACCGCCGGGACAAGCTGCGTCTCGGGATCACGGCCCTCGCCCCCACCCCGTGGTAGCAGACCACGAGTCCGACCCGCCGCGCTGACAAGCGCGCGCGCCAGCGAACCACCCAGGCTGCAAGGTTTCTGACAGTCGGTCGTTTCAAGGCGCGTGGACTCGAATGCGAATAGCGCTAGTCAACTACACCTTGGCACCACCGGGTCGCGGGGGGGCCGAGCGGTGCGTCACGATGTTGGCCGAGCACCTGACGGCGCGGCACGACGTGACCGTATTCAGCGAAGCGGCCGAGTCCCTCGACGGTATTCGCTGCGTACAACTACCCGCGCTCAAGCCCCCGCCCCCGGACGCTCCCCTCAGACGAAGGGTGGTCGTGCATGCGCGGGATCTGTGGATCCCCTCTGTCCACATGACGCTGCGGCGACACCTCGCCGCAACGTCATTCGACGTGGTCAACACCCATGAGGTCCAGGGCCTCTCGGCGGCCGCGTTTACGGCGATCTCAAGCGTTGGGCTGCCACACGTCCACACCTCCCACGGTCCGAGCATGCTGTGTGCGCGAATGGGGATGGACCGGCGAGGCGAGTTCTGCGGCGGTCAATGCCTCGCCTGCCGGCCGCAGCGCATCCTAAGGGGGCGCGCCGCCGCGGCGCGGATCGACGCGTTGATCGCACCGTCGGACAGCCTCAAACGTATGCACGTCGACGCCGGGATCGTCCCCGAGCACAAGGCGCTGGTGATCCGCCAGGGGGTCGAACCAGGCCGCCAACGGGTGCGTCGCCCGGATGCCCATCGAGTCCGGTTGGGCTTCATCGGGCGGCTGTCACGCCCAAAGGGAGTGCTCACGCTGCTGCGAGCCGCCGAATGCTTCCCCGAAGGCTGGCGGGTTCAGATTGCGGGTAGTGGCCCGCTCGAGCCGGAGGTGATCAGAGCGGCGCGCCGCAATCCGCGGCTTGAGTACGTCGGCTATGTCGCCGGACATTCTAAGCAGGAGTTCTTCGACGGCCTCGACCTGCTCCTGGTGCCCAGCGAGTGGGAGGAGCCAGCGCCGCTGGTCGTGGCCGAGGCGGCGATTCGTGGCATCCCGGCGGTCGTGTCCCAGCGTGGTGGCCTTCCAGAATCTCCGCATTGCAGACTGTTTCGATGTCGCGATGCGAACTCCCTGCGACAGGAGGTGGAACGCTTCGTCGCCAGCGGCCAGGTTCCGATTGACAGCCGCAGGCTACTCTCCGAAACAGAACAATTCTCGTTTTTGCGCTACGCGCGCGAGCACGAACGCGTCCTGGAGCAAGTGGCGAACGGTAACGCGGTGACCGCGTGACGCCAGTGAGATCTAGGATGCCGTGACTATGTCTCGCGTTGTGGTGACAGGCGGCGCCGGGTTCATCGGCTCGCACGTCGTGGATGGCCTGCTGGCCGAGGGCCGTCAGGTGACGGTCATCGACGATCTGTCGACTGGCCCCCAGGATCGAGTCAACCCCACCGCCGAGCTGGCGGTGATCGACATCGCTGACGCAAGTGCGCTCGACCCGGTGCTCGACGGCGCCTCCCCGACCGCGATCTACCACCTGGCTGCCCAGGCTTCGGTTACCGCTTCGGTAGCCGACCCCCAGCGCGATTGTGAAGTCAACGTGCGCGGCACGCTCAACCTGCTCGAGGGCGCGCGGCGCCACCGGACACCGCTGATCTTCACCTCGACCGGCGGGGCTCTGTACGGCAACGAGGCCCCGATTCCGACTCCCGAAACGTCCATCCCGTCGCCGCTGGCCCCGTACGGTGCGTCGAAGTGGGCGGCGGAGGCATACGTGAACACGTGGGCCAACTCGTCGCGCCTGCCCCACGCGGTGCTGCGGCTCGGCAACGTCTACGGCCCGAGGCAGAGCCCGCACGGAGAGGCCGGCGTGGTGGCGATCTTCAGCCACGCGGTGTGGCGCGGACACAGGCCGCGCATGTATGGCCACGGGGAGCCGACGCGCGACTATGTCCACGTCGCCGACGTTATGGATGCGATGCTGCGGGCCACCGGCAGGCGCGGGACGTTCAACATCGCCACCGGGTTGGAGACGCCGGTCTCAGACGTGTTCTCGGTGCTCGCCGCCGCCGCCGGAACCTCGGTGGAGCCCGAGCTGCTCCCGCTTCGCGAAGGCGAACTCGAACGCTCGTGCATGGACCCGTCACTGGCGGGGGCGGCTCTGGGCTGGCGCGCGCGGGTTGGCATCGAGGAGGGCCTCAGGCAGACTTACGGGGAGCTGGTCACGGAATTCGAGGCGCAGGACCGCGCCGCCGCCCGGTGAGCGAGCACTCGTCGCCGGCCGGACCATCCTGGTCACCGGCGGCTCGCGGGGCATCGGGCTCGAGGTCAGCAGCCAGCTGGCGGCACGCGGGGCGCGGGTGGCGATCGCCGCCCGCGGCCGGGACGCGCTCCGAGGCGCCGTCGAGAGCCTGGCTGGCGAGGGCCACGTTGCTTTGCAGCTCGACGTCTCCGCCGCCGCGGCGTGGCCGGCGGCGCTAGCGACGATCGACCGGGCAGGCCCCCTGCACGGCCTGGTGTGCGCCGCCGGGGTGCTGGGCCCGATCGGCCGGTTGGACTCCGTCTCGCCGGAGCGAATTCGCCAGGGCCGTTTCGATCAACCTGATCGGCAGCGCGCTGGCGCTCCAGCACGCGATCCCGCGCCTGCGCCGCACGAGCGGCCGCGCGGTCACGTTCTCGGGCGGCGGGGCGACCTCTCCCCTCCCCCACTACGACGCCTACGCCGCGTCCAAGGCCGGCGTGGTGAGGCTGACCGAGAACGTTGCGGCGGCCTACGCCGGCGAGGTCGAGCTCAATTGCGTGGCCCCTGGGTTCGTGGCGACCGGCATTCACGACGGGACGCTCGAAGCCGGGCCCGAGGCGGTGGGACACGGCTACTATGAGCGCACGCGCACCGAGCTTCGGCGCGGGGGCGTGCCCGCCCGCGAAGCGGCCGACTTAGTCTGCTTCCTGTTGTCCGACGAGGCCGCCGGCATCAGCGGGCGGCTGCTGAGCGCGCAGTGGGACCCATGGCGCGAGGCGGCGTTCCGCGACCGCCTGCGAGCCGAACCGGACCTCGGGACCCTGCGGCGGATCGACGGCACGCAGTTCGGTCCGACTAGCTGATATGAAGCGCGCGGTGCCCACACCGATACCCGACGCCCACACAGCGGCCCGGCCACCAAGGACCTATAGTGAGGAGTTCGCTGTGTTGCGATCGGGGCCGATGTAGCGAATTCGATGTTGGGGTGGTGATGGCGACAACGGCTGCACGGCTGCCGGGCCAACGACGGGACGCGCCTCCGTTCGCGTTCGTCGTCGGCTGCGAGCGCTCCGGGACGACTTTGCTCCGGTCGATGCTGCACGCCCATCCCGAACTGGCGATCCCCGGCGAGTCCTACTTCATCACCGAACTTGCCCGCAACCAATACGCGACCGCTTCCGGCTTCGACACCGCACGGTTCCTGTCCGATCTCGGGACCCACCCGTGGTACTGCCGCTGGGACCTCGACCACGAAGCGGTCGTCGAAGCACTGACCGCCACACCGCCATCCGGCTACGCCGACGCCGTCCGGCGCGTGTACGCGACGTACGCGCAAGCCCACGGCAAAGCCCGCTACGGAGACAAGACCCCCGTGTACACCGCCAGAGTCAAGCGCCTGGCGGCGCTGTTCCCCGAGGCGCGCTTTGTGCACATCGTTCGTGATGGACGCGACGTCGCGATGTCGATACTCGAGCTGCCCGAGGACCACCCCACGACCATGGGGGGCGCGACCCTATTCTGGAAGCGGCGCGTGCTGCGAGCCCGGCAAGCAGGCTCGACGCTCGGCTGGCGATACCTCGAGGTGAGCTACGAGGCGCTAATCGAGGGCCCGGAGCCAGTCCTGCGCAAGATCTGCGACCACATAGCGCTCGACTTCAGCGAACAGATGCTCCGCGATCACACCAAGGTCGCACAAGAGATACTCGTCGGCGTGCGCACCCCCAAGAACCATCTCAACGCGCAGCGGCCGATCACGCGCGGGTTACGTGACTGGCGCTCGCAGATGGCCCCTGCCGATGTCGCGCTGTTCGAGGCGCTCGCCGGCAAGACGCTCGAGCAATACGGCTACCAGCTCAGCGGACTACGGGCGGCACGCACACGCCCGCGGGTCGCGGTCACACACCTCCAGGACTCCCTGGGACACGCCCTGTTCTTCGGCCAGCTCGTGCAGCACAGGCTGCGCCAACGCCTGGCGCAGCGGTCCGACGGGCGAGCGCAGCACGAACGTCAGCCAGCGGGAGCGGGCCGCGGCGGCGCAGGCGCAGGCTGAGCTTGTAGACGTCCCGCTGGACGGGAGCGCGAGCGCCCTGCACCGGGCGCAGGCCGCTCAGGAATCCGCGAGTCATGTAGGGCGCATATCGTCCCCTCCCGATCACGGCGCCCGCCCGTAGGAGGTTGGCGGTTGTACGCACCATGTGCCACGGCAGGTCCTGTCGCGGAACCCGGCGCAACGCGAACTGAACGTCGCTCCTATGAGCATTGAACGCCATCGCGGAGATGTTCCGAATCGGCGAAGGACGGTGTACGAGCGCCGGCGCCGTCCCGATGCGCACGACGTATCCCGCCTGGAGCATCCGCAGACAGAAGTCGCGCTCCTCGCCCGCGCGCAGGTCCCAATAGCCGCCTAACGCGACGAACAGCTCACGACGTACTGCATACGCGCAGGCGATGAACGTGTCCACCACCTCAACGCCAGGGCCACTCGGGTGCTGGATCTTGACGTACTCCCCATCGGGGGCAAGCTCACGATAGGGAACCGCAACCGCCCCAATGTCCTCACCGGCCGCAAAGTCGGCAAGGGTGGCCGCGACCGTCCGTCGATCGATCAGCTCAACGTCGTCATCCAGTCCCACCATGAACTCGCCCCGCCCGACACGCGCGATGAAATTCTTCGCGGTCAGAAGGTCAAGCCAGTCATCGCTGCGATAAACGGTCGCGGCTGGACACACCTCGTGCAAGCTCTCGACCGTGCCATCGCTCGAGCCTCCATCGAGCACGATCACCTCGAACCGACACCCCTCCTGGGCACACGCCGATCTGACCGCGGTGAGCGCCTCCTCGCGTCGGTTCAGCGTCGTAATCGCGATCGTCGCGTCGAGCGGCTCTAGTACGGGAGGATCAGGCTCGTACAGCAGCCGGATCGTCACACCCCCGCTCGCTGATCCCTCGCCGACACTCACCCGGCGGCATTCTAGGAGGGCTTCGCATGCGGCGCTGGAGATCGGCGGCGACCACCGTCTCAGCGCCTTTCGCCTAAGAACGCCGCCGATCCGGGCGCAGCAGTGGTGCGATCCCGGCACGAACCGCGCCGGCGTAGCGCGACCACGTGAACTGCTCTGCCTTGCGCCGGGCCGCCTGCCCCATCCGCCGCCGGAGGTCACGATCTTCATACAGGGTCCGGAGATGCGCCGCGATCGCGTCGGCATCCCGAATCGGCGTGACCCAGCCTTCGACCCCGTCATCGATCAGATCATGTGCGGAGGTGTGCTCCGAGACGATGGCTGGTAGGCCGCACGCCATGCCCTCCAGCGGCGTCAACGGGAAGCCTTCAGTCAGCGACGGAAGCACGATCACATCGGCGGAGCGATACACATCCACGAGTCGTGGCCTGGGCAGCGGCGGGACATGCCGAACACTTGGTTCGTTGATCCACGGCTGTGGGCTCCCGCATGGTCGGCCCGTGAATACCAGCTCCGCGTGCGCGAGTTCGGCGCGCTTGAACCCCTCGACCAGATAGGAGATGCCCTTAGCTTGGCTGATCAGACCGCAGAACAACACCCGGAACACGCCGTCCCGCGGGGGACCTGGGGAGAAGAGGTCGAGATCGACACCGAAGTGCGCCATGAACATGCGTTCGGGGTCGATTCCAGCGGCTTCGAACGTTCGCCGCTGAAAGGTGGAGTTCATGATGATGCGGTCTGCCATGTCGATCGCACGCACGTACCTATGCTTTCGCCACGGCTCAAACTCGTGGCCAATCATCGTCGCGGCGTATGCCGGCACTCGCTTAAGCTCCTCACGCAGCAGGGCCTCGGTAAATTCGTGATGGGCCATCGGGAAGTCAAGTACGCGTGCGATGTCACACTCGCCTGCCTTTTCGAATGTTCGCACCGACGTCGAGTGGTATCCAATGACGGCATCCAGCCCGGACTGCATGAGCCCGCTGACGGCGCGATCGAACACCCCGTCGCGCCACCGCACCAACTGTGAGTACAAATTCATCGTCAGGCCGATCCGGTTAGCCATCACGAACGTGATCTCGGTAGGGGTCGCGACGCGGACGATCCTGTCGCCGAGAACCGGTGGCGCCGCACGGAGGCTCAACTGCTCGACCACTGGCCCGGCCAACGGTCTCGGAAGCCGATGCTCGAGCGCGCGCAGGGCATCCTCAGAGAACACGGCGGGCGAGTAGTACGCAGCAAGCTCGCCGTGAGTAGCCAACGCAGCGGCCAAATGTAGCATCTGGCTGATGCCGGGATTGGCCACCACCACTCCACCACCGTTGTTACGTGACTTGAACCGATTGCAGATCACGAGCAGCTTGCGTCGAGTACAGCGTCACCACCGTGGCCCAGCTTTCCCGGACGACAGTCCGCCGGTCACCCCACCGAGTGGTCTAGCCTAAATCACTCGGCGGCTTCAGGCGGTCAGCGCATTGATGTGGCGGGTTGACTACTCGCTCGGCACGGCGGCCTAGCGTAGCGGGTCCGTTTAGACTTTGAAGATGACCTCCGTCGATCCGGTCGCGCTTCAGCGCGAGTATTACGCGCGTACCGCCCTCGAATACGAAGACTCCCACGACGCATACGAGCACGACCTCGCTATTGGTCACATCATCGGCTTCACTCGATGGCTGGGCGCGCGCTCGCTGCTCGACACAGGCTGCGGTACCGGCCGAGCGATGCGGCTGATCGGAGCTGCGATTCCCACTCTGGAGGTACGAGGTAATGATCCGTCGCGCGAGCTGCTGGAGGTGGCCGTGTCCCGCTTCGGCGTCCCCGCGGACCAGCTCGATTGTGTCCCCACCGATCGCCTCCCGTATCCGGATGAGTCGTTCGATGTGGTGGTCGCCACTGGCATCATGCACCACGTTCCCAACCCCACGAAGATTCTCCAGGGCATGTTGCGCGTCGCCCGCCAGGCAATCTTTGTGTCTGACGGCAATATGTACGGGCACGGCCCACTCGTCTCGCGTCTGGCAAAACTCCTCCTGAGCCGGACGCGGCTGCTCGATCCTGTCAATCGCCTGCGCCGTGGGGGACATACTTGGGCATACTTCGACGGTGACGGCGTCACCTGGAACTACAGCATCTACGACTCAATGTCCTTTGTACGCAGCTGGTGTGCCGAGGTGCTGGTCATCCCGACCTTACGCCACGACGACGTCAATGGTGCACTGAAGCCATTACTGTGGAGTTCACATGGCCTGCTGTGCGGTTTCAAGCAACGCCTTCCGCGCCCGTCGCCCGACCCAGGTGTGGCCACGGCATACGCAGGCCGACAGACCGACGCGAATCGACATGTCTCCTAGGCTCGTGCTGAAGACCTCTGGCGCACTCCGAGCCGCAGATTCAGCGGCGCACGGGAGCAGCGGACGACGCAGAGGACGATCGGCAGGCTGAAGAACACGGCGCCTGCGAGCATGAGGCTGAGGTCGGCGCGGAGCAGAACCGCCACGAGCGGAAGCGTTGCCGCGAAGAACAGCTGGACGCCGAGGCTTTCGGAATTCGCACGGAAGTACTCCCACAGCGCGCGCAGTGCGACGCCCACTGCGGCGCTGAGCAGGATCAGCGAAAGCCATCCGTCATCGGCGTAGAAGGCGCCATACACTGGTGGGCCGAAGGCGCCGGTGGGAAACAGCACGTCATTAAGGTGCTGGTCCGGAGACGGCGGCTTGCTTTTCAGGAACTGATGCGGGATCCAGCCTGTCGCCAAGCTGAGCAGCGTCGAGCCCGGCCAGTGTGGTAAGGCTCCAATCTGGTACTGGTGCATCTCGATCTCGAGCACGCTGAACTCGGAGCCGTCAGAGCCACGCAGGAAGCTCAGCAGCTCCCGCTGTGGATGCGTGATCGCCGAAGCGATCGTGTGCTGGACCCCAACTTTGCTGCGGTCGACCCTTCTAAGCGCAGCATTCACGTTGAATGCGATCGCCGCGACCAACACCGTCGCGAGCACACTCACCACGCGCGGTCGGAGGCGACGCTGGATGTAAGGCAGGACGATCAGCGGGAAGACCAGCGCGAGGAGGAGCGTACGGTCGCCGCGCGGAACGGTCAGGGCCAGCGAGAGGGCTATACACAGCGCCGCGAGGCCGCCCGCCTGAAAGCTGCGTCGCCGTCGCCAGGCGGTGAGGGCGATGAGACTTCCGGGGACCGCGACGTAGAGCCCTAGGTCGAAGTATCCGCTGCTCGACCGGAGCGCCGAGACGTCCCCGTGCGCCCCTCGTCCCGAGTAGATGTGCAGGAACTGGTGCAGGCCCACTTGAGCGAAGAAAAACATCTCGAGCACCGTTCCGACCGCCAGCAGACCCATCGTGTAGCGCACCGAACGTTGCGAATCCCAATCCGCGGGAACCACGGGCATCCGCCTGGCGAGCCGGTTTCCGGCCCGGGAGAAGTAGGCCGCGTACAGCACGGCCGTGCCGGCAAGCCCGACGATCATCGCGGGATAGAACCCGAGCGATGCGTCGTAGACCGGGGCGTACGACGCCAGGTGCTCATGAAGCTCCATCAGCGGTCGCGCGACAAACCAGAACAGGACGGCGAGCACGACGAGGTTGATCGGTTCGAACGGGTCCCAGCAGCCCTGGACGGCCCGGACGATGACCGGCGCCAATCCGAGCGCAGCCATGGCGATGACGAGGCCGATCTTGGGGCTCCGCTCGACGCCCCACCATGCCACGGCGCCACAGCCGCCGGCCGCCAGCGTCGCGATCAACCAGGGCGTCAAGCTCCGCGTGCGCGTCGATGCAGTGACGACGAGGGCTGACACGTCCGGAACTCTAGCGTTGCATCACGCGCTCGGACTCGTAGAGGAGCCGGATCGACTGCTCCGCCGGCCGTGACTTATCGCCGCCACTCACCGGGCGCCATCTAGGGGGCTCCTGATGGCCTTTGCAGACGCCGCAGTTGCCGGAGGATGGAAACCGAGCGGGTACGATGGGCCTGTGACGAACCTGGGCGCCTTCGCCGCATCGTGAGGTTCGGCGCAGCCGCGGCCGCGGCGGCCACGGACGGTCGGTCGAGGCAGCGCCCCTGTAACCCATGAACACTGCTGAATCCGACGAGTTCGACCCGCCGGCGAGCGAGCTTCAGAGCCCCGTACGACGCTGGCGCCCGCGGGCAGACTCGACCCAGTTCCGGCGGATCCAGCTCAACCTGGTCGTCGTCGTGGCCGTGAATCTGCTTGCGCTTCTCACCGGTCCGATTCTGGCCCGGGCCCTCGGCCCGGTCGATCGGGGCGTGCTGGCGGCGGCCCTGCTGTGGCCGCAGCTCGTCAACCTCCTGTTCACCCTCGGCGTCGGAGATTCGGTCACGTACTTCGCTTCCCGGGGGGATGTCAACCCGCGCGCGGTGTTCCACACGGCTAGGAGGTTGTGGTTTTTCCAGTCGCTCTGCACGTGGAGCGTTGGTGCCCCGGTCGTGTACCTGACCATGCATCACTTCGGATCCGCTGCCGTCGTGAGCGCGCTCCTTTTCCTGCTCGTGGTGCCGGCATCCGTATATGCCGTCTATCAGATGTACTTCCTCAACGGACTGCACCGGTATGGCTGGTTCAACATCGTTCAGCTGCAGCCGTTCCTCTTCACCGCACTTGCGTACCTCGCATTGTTCCTCCTTGGGTCGCTGACGGTCCGCACCGCGATCATCGCTACGGACATCAGCGTCTTGAGTTCTGTTCCAATCGGGTTCTTCGGGATCCACCGCTCACTGCGCGGCGTCCCCCTGGTGCAAGGGGAGCCCGGGCTGGCCCGGAGGATGCTCGCTTACGGCGTTCGCAGCTGGGCGACAAACGTGCCACACCTGCTCAATGACCGTGTGGATCAGCTCGTGATCTCGCTGGTCCTATCGGCACGACAGCTCGGTTGGTACGCGATCGCCGCGACGATCGCTACGGCACCGGCGTTCGTCGGCCAGGCCGTGTCGAACTCGGTGCTGCCAACCGTTGCCTCCCTTGGCACCCGAGCGGAGCAGGCGCACGTCATCAGGCGCTCGCTCCTCCTCACGTTCGTGATGACGCTCGGGGCGAGCCTAGCCGTGCTGGCGGTGGTTTCCCCTTTGATCCGAATCGTGTTCGGGGATGCGTTTCTCGGCGGCGCCCCGTCCGCGCGAGTGCTTGCGGTCGCGGCCGTGATGCTTTCGCTGACACGGGCCTTCCATGGGGCCCTGAAAGGCTTGGGGCGTCCGTTTGACGCCGCGATTTCGGAGGCCGGCGCACTCGCGGTGACGGCGGTCGGGCTCGGTACGCTCGTGCCGTTGCTCGGGATCATGGGTGCGGCGCTGACATCGGTGGCCGCGTATACGACGAGCACCTTGATCGCCGCGAGGTTGACAAGTAAAGCTCTCGGGATCAGCCCGTTCGAGCTGGTGTACGCCCGTCCTGCTACGTCAGCGGGAGGGTGATTTCCGCCATCCCCACATCATCCCGTAGTCGACCGGGCTCGGAGGGTCGGCGGCGATGGTATACCCCGCGCCCTTGAGCCGCTCAATCGCAAGCTCACGCGGGTCGCTGGCCGACGACCTAAAGGCGTGCCATTCGAGGGCGACCACGGAGGCTGGAAAGGTGTCGAAACGGGGGTCGCTGAGGAGGTCCCACTCGCTCCCCTCAATATCGATCTTGACGAAGTCATAGTCGCCTACCAGCCCGAACGCGTCGCGGCAGTGAACCTCGATCGACTCCTCCGAGCCTGTGGCGACGCGAGAGTCGGCCTGTAGCCCGGCCCTGAACGCGGTCACTCCCGGCTGGTTGGACGCCGCAGCCTGAATGAGCTTCCAGCGGTCCGATAAGGCGTTGCGGGCGATCGTCTTCGCCAGAGCCGAGGCGTTGTCGGGGTCGGGTTCAAGCGATGTGACGTAGACGTCGTCGAAGCGACTGAATGTCATCAGTGCGAACAGCCCGACATTCGCACCTAGATCGAGGACGCGGAGTGGCGAATGGCATTCCAGCACCCGCCGGGCTTCCGGGGGAGGCTCGTAGACGCTTGGCGGGACGAAGATCTCGGTCAAGATGTCGAGGTCGCGGGAGCGGTGACGGAGCATTACCTCGAGCGGCGCTCCGCGGAGCGAGTAGAACGCAGCCGACCGTCGGCCGCTCAGCTCGCGCACGAGAAATGTCGGACGCGGCTCGAGCACGCTTGCTTGGCGCAACGCCTGAATCACCCGTTGGGCTGCCTGCGAGTAAACGGCGCGCCGCACGAGCTCCGAGCCCCCCATCCCGGTGCGGATCATTCTCCTCGGCGTCGAAGGACGATCGATGTCGCTATCGGTGACGAAGATCATCGGGCGTGAGCGATACACACAGCCGTGCCGCGGGTTGCGAGGCAAGGCGGTGCTGCAGCCGCCGATACAGGGCGTGAGGGTCGTGGGCTGGCGAACCGTCGCGGCCCAGGATATGTCGCGGAGGATCGCCCCTCCATAGCCCAAAACATCGAGGGCCGTGGAGCCAGCCGAGTGCAGCATTGCTGCAAGAGCCCTGGGCGCGACGAATCGTAGGTCCGGATCACGCTAAGGCTCGGTGACAGAGCAGTCATCGCCGCGCGGGTTCCGCCTGACAAGCAATAGGTCGAGGCGGCACCCCCCAGTAAACCGCATTCGGTACGGTGACCACCAGCGTACCTCCCGGCGCGGGGACCTGCGCAATTTCGGCCGCGGCGGGGTCCGGACCGGAGTAATGCTCGAGCACCTCAGCGCAGACGACGACGTCGAAGGCGTCGTCATCGAACGGAAGGGAGCTCGCGATCCTCGATAACGCGAGCGTCGAGTCCGAGCCGTCGAGCAGCGGCGACGGCTACTCGAGAGATGTCGACCCCTACGCAACTTGCTGCGTGGCGGGTGAGCCATGGACCAGAATGACGACCGTTGCCACAGCCGACGTCCAGACACCTGGCGGTTCGCAACACGTTCTGCGCATACACTCGCTCGAGGACGGGCCCCAAACCGCTGCCGTCCGGATAGAGATCACGTGCCCAGTAGTCGTCGTGGAGCGCGCGGCTGCTCTTTGCAGCAGACATCACAACTATTGGCTTGCCAAGTGGTCGCTCACGGTCAAGATGCTCTATCCAGACGCCACGGGGAAGCGCCGAAGAATAGTGATGTCCGACGAAGGTGGGCGTCTGGAACGACGGCACTCGTGTGTTGGCGACGAACTCGTGCTCCCGTCGCCGTACTCAAACGGTGAGCATTGGCCATGATTCATCTATGAGCCGCTTACGAGGACGCCTGGCTTCGTGCTGATGGGTCGGTCCCTGCATGCAGTGGGCGCCGCCGTCTTGTGTCCTGGGCCGCGGGCACGGTTGCGGCTTTATCTGGTCTACGCGGCGCTCGTGTGGGACGCACTGCGCGGACGCTCCGGCGACGGTCATGCCCGCAGGCTGCGGATCACAATTGGTGATCACGAGCGCGACCGGTCGGTCGCTGACGCGATGGAGGTAGCCGCCCTGTGGGAGGTCTTCATCGCCGGCGAGTACGGCGACTGGCTGCCGGCGCGGGTCCGCATGCTCGTCGATGGAGGGGCGAACGTCGGCACGGCGACTGCCTGGTTTCGACATCGCTTCCCGGAGGCGCGAGTGGTCGCGGTCGAGCCGAATCCGAGCGCCATTGAGCGGCTCGGACGCAAATTGGGCTCTGACCCCAACGTGGTGCCGGTGCGCGCCGCGCTGTCTGACTCGGACGGAGCGATGTATTTCGCACCACAAGAGATGTCGGTCGTCGGCCGTGTGCTGAACGACGGTCAGCCCGGCGCGGTCGAGGTTCCCGCGCTCAGTCTGAGGACGGTGAAAAAGCGCTACTGCGACGGGCAAGCCATCGACCTGCTCAAGCTCGACATCGAAGGCAGCGAGTGGACCGTTCTCCGGAATGAGCTAACTGACATCGATGTGGTCGCGCTCGAGGCGCATGACCTCGTGCCCGACGGCAAGACCGCAGCGGAAGCACTCACCGAGGTTGCGCGACGCGACGGGTTCGAACTCAGGGCCGGCCGCTCGCCGACTATGGCAGCGGGCACGATCCTATGGCTCGTGCGACCGCCCACTCGCTGAACACCGAGTCATCTGCAAAGACCGGAGCGCCTTACCGCCGATGGAGTACAGCCCCGCCCAGCACTATGATCGCGTCACCGCGGCGTGGACGCTTCTCCTCGGTGAGGAGTTGCACTACGGACTGTTCGACCACGCGACCGAAGAGCTCGCTCGGGCGACCAAGCGGTTGACGGATGCGATGATCCTCGCCGCCGCGATCGGAGAGGGGATGGAGGTGCTTGACGTCGGCTGCGGCACAGGAGCGCCTGCGTGCCACCTGGCCAAGACGCGGTCCGCGAGGGTGACGGGCATCACCACGAGCGCCGTAGGGCTCGAGCGGGCACGCGCGCGCGCGATCGCCGAGCACGTCGAAGACCTTGTTTCCTTCGAGTTCCGGGACGGGATGGACAATCGGTTTCCCGGGCAGTCATTCGATCGCGTATGGGCGCTCGAGTCCTCGCATCTGATGCGCTCGCGAGACCAATTTATCGCCGAGTGCGCCCGGGTGCTACGCCCCGCCGGCAAGCTGGTGCTGTGTGACATCGTGCTGCACCGTCGCCTCTCGTTCGGCGAGGTGCGCCGTTTGCGCGAGCCGCTGGCGCTGCTGCGTGAGGTGTTCGGTGACGCACGCATGGAGCCGGTCGAGGAGTACGAGCGTCTGGCGCAGTCCTGCGGGCTTGCGCCGCGCAACGTGTCGGATCTGAGCGAAGCGATCCGTCCCACGTTTGAATGCTGGCGCCAGAATGCCCAAGCGCACCGGGCCACCGTGGTCGAGCTGCTGGGAGAAGCGGATTGGCGTCGCTTCGTCGCCGCCTGCGATGTGCTCGAGCGCTTCTGGGACGAGGGTCTGCTCGGATATGCCCTGCTGGCCTGGGACAAGCAGTGAGACGTACTGGCCAACGGGCCGGCTCATGCGCTCAGGCCTCCATCAACTACCAGCACGTGCCCGGTGATGAAGGCAGCCTCTGGCGACGCCAAGAACCGTACGGCAGCTGCCACGTCATCTGGTTCGCCGAGGCGGCCCGCCGGCGTACGGCGCACGATCTGCTCGAGTTGGCGCGCGTCGAGCCCGTGCGACATCTCTGTGCGCAAGTAGCCGGGCGCCACCGAGTTGACGGTGATGCCGCGCGGGCCGAACTCGCGCGCCAGCGCGCGAGTCAGACCATCCAGCGCCGCCTTGCTCGCGGAATACACGGAGAGTCCTCGATATCCCGACAGGCCCACGACGGACGAGATGTTGATGATCCGCGCGGACCCGTGGCGGAGCATGCGGCGGCTTACCAAACGGATGAGATGGATCGTGGCTCGCAGATTGGTGTCGATCACCTCGTCGATCTGCTCGTCCGAGAACAGCGGGAGGACGCCGTCGCGAGCCACCCCCGCGTTATTTACAAGCACGTCGATCCGACCAAACCGCGAAACCACTTCGCCGACAAATGACTCCGACGAGGAGCGATCCGCGAGGTTGACTGCCTGGTAATAAAACTGATCACCGTTCTTGCGCCAAGCCTCGACGGCGGCTGTCGGTGATCTACTACACGTGGCCACATTGTCACCGAGCGCCAAAAATGACGAGACTAGGCCGGCCCCGAGACCTCTGCTGCCGCCGGTGACGAGAACGGTACGGGCCATCAGATCTCGTGGCGCATCAACTTGCTGCCGCGGATGTCGAGCTCGGGGACTAACCGGATCCGTCGGGGACGCGCCGCAGCAGGCAGCGTCTGGCATGCATCCCTGATCCGCTGCTCAAGCTGAGCGCGATGGGCCGCCGGGGCGGCGACGACATCAGCCGCCACGATCTGGCCCGTGACCGGGTTCGGCCGACCGTAGACCGCAGCGAGCTGGACGCCGTCGACGGAGCAAATCAGCTCCTCGACCGGCAGTGGGTGGACCTTCGCCCCGCCCACGTTGATGATCTCCGTCGTGCGCCCGACGAAGTGAATGCGGTCGTTGCGGAGCTCGACCAGATCGCCGGTCGGCCGCCACGTGGCGCCATCCTCGGCGCCGTGGTGGTAGCCGAGCATGCCAACGCGTGAGCGGATCTGAAGCTCGCCGTCGACGATCCGGAATTGGACGTCGGAGTGCTCGTCACGGGTAAGGACCGACGCTGGCAGCCCGCTATGTCCGTCCCGCACCGAGACGACCGATCCGAACTCCGTTCCGGCGTAAACGTGTGAGATGCGTGCGCGTGGAAACAGCTCGCGTAGGCGCCGAAGGAGGCCCTCTGGGGCGGCCTCGCCGCCCAACGTGATCTGTTCCAGCGGCAACGCCGCGGCCGTCCGAGAATTGAGGCGCCCCGCGAACAGTCGCCAGAACGTCGGAGTGCCCGACGCATGCGTAACCCGATGCTCGCGGATCGCGGTGATGGCGTCGGCCCCCTGGCGTGAGACGGGCTCGACCAGCGTGCCCCAGCTCGCGAGCGCATGTAGCAGCACCTGGACCCCTGCGAACTGATTGAGGTTGTACGCCAGTAGCCAGCGCGTGCCCCGCCCCAGATCCTGGTGACGGACGGTGCTCAGCAGCCGCGCCCAGTCGTGGCGGGCACCCTTCTGCTCACCGGTCGTGCCGGTCGTGAGGATCAGGACTGGGTAGTGATCCGGTGGATCGAGCGCGCCGCCCGTGGCGGCCAGTTTCGCGAGCGTCAATGGCTTGACGCCTTCAAGCGATACAGCCCAATCCGCCAAGACAGTCTGGTGCTCGAAGCGGGAGGCCAGCCGCGAATGGCCGCCGGGGCCGGGATCCCGCGGGTATACGCAAGCTTCGATGCCCGCGGCCGCCGCCGCGCACAGCGCCACGACGATGTCGGCGGCCGACTCGAACACGCAGCCGAAACGCTGGACGCCGCGCTCGCGCAGCCCCGAAGCGACCGCTTCTGTTCGAGCAAGGCAGTCACCGTAGGTGAGCCGGTCGCGGGCGATGACCGCCGGTCGTTCGGGCGTCTGGGCCGCCGCAGCCCGAACCAGCTCGTAGAGCACGTCAGCGCTCGTAGTAGCCCACCAGCTCGGCGACGGTTTCGGGGACGATTCCCTCCGAATAGGGATCGTGCCCGAGCTCGTCCTCGAGGACGGCGGACAGCTCAGCCAGCTCGAGTGAATCCATGCCGAGATCAGAGGTCAACTTCGCCTCTGGCGTCACTTCAAGACCAGCGGCGCCGCGACGCTGGAGCAGCGTCTCGATCGCCGTGGCGATGACCCGCTCCGGATCTACCGTCGTCTCGGCATCCATCGCGCGCGCAGGATAGCGGCGAAGCTACGCTTGCGTGCGATGGAGCCTGATGCCCGGCCGCCGTTGAAAGTCGACCTGCGGCAGTTCTCGACCCGTGCCAGCCTGCCCCGCGGAGACGACAAGGGTGGGCGGGGTGTCCTGATTCGTATGGCGTGGCTGCTCGTGAACGCGATCGTGTTCCTGAACCCGCTCCTGCCCGCCTATAGCCTCAAGCGCCGGATCCTCAGCGCGTTCGGCGCCGAGATCGGCGAGGGCGTGATCATCAAGCCGTCGGTCAACATCAAGTACCCGTGGTTCCTGCGGATCGGGGAGCACAGCTGGGTCGGCGAGCGCGCATGGCTCGACTGCACCTCCCCGCTGACGATCGGCAAGCACGTGGTGATATCGCAGGGCGTCTATCTCTGCTGCGGCACCCACGACTGGGAGGATCCCGGCATGGGCAGCGTGCAAACTCCGATCGTGGTCGAGGACGGCGCCTGGATCGCCGCGTTCGCGCGGATCGCGGGCGGCGTGACGATTGGTCAGGAGGCGATGGTGGCGATGGGAGCGGTGGTGTTCACCGATTGCGAGCCACGCGGCACCTATCGAGGGAACCCGGCGCAGCGCGTGGGGCGCCGCCGGATCCGGGACTATCCGGGGCCACGACGGGTCAAGCCGCACGCCGCCTGAGCGCCTCCGCGAGGGCGTCAACGGTGCCTTGCGCACACTTGCGCCAGGAAAACTCGCGGACGCGCATTCGCCCCGCGGTCACCAGCCGTTGGCGCAGTGCTGCGTCGGTCAGGACGTGGCGGAGTCCCGCAGTGATATCCGCCACATCCTCGGGCGACACGAGCCGCGCGGCGCTTCCCGCGACCTCAGCGATCCCACCCGCGCGTGACGCCACCAGCGGCCGCTCCATGGCGAATGTCTCCAGCACAGGGTGGCCGAACGTCTCGTAGAGGCTGACGTACGCGACCGCGTCGGCGCCCTGATACAGCGGGGGCACCGCGGCCTGGGGGACGCGACCAAGCAGCAGGACACGATCTCCCACCCCCGCTTGTTCCGCAGTCGCCGCGAGCTCGTCGCGGGTCACATCGGCGTCGCCGCCGACGATCACGAGGTTATGCGGCAGCGAATCTCCGCGCACCAGCTCACCGAACGCGGCAATCAGGCGGCGGTGGTTCTTCAATGCATAGAGCCGCGAAATCGAGAGCACGTACGGGGACCCGTCCGGGGTCGTGTATGGCTGAATCTCGGGGCGGTCGGCGTCGAGCAGCTCGAGCACCCACGGCGACGGCCCCATAGGGACACTGACGATCCGCCCAGGGTCCAGTGCGAACAGCCGGATTGCATCGCGGCGCAGCGTCTCGGTGACCGCTATGACCAAGTCTGCCGTCCGTGCCGACCGCGGTACTGCGAACCGCAGATAGGCCGATCGGAAGCGGCCAATGTCGTCAGACAGCAGAAAGTGCTGCACCGCGTGAAGCGCCAACACGTTCGGCGCGCGATAGGCAAGGGGTCGGTAGTTGGCGGTCGAGAACAGCACGTCGACGCGGTCGTGGCGGGCGTGTTGCGGCACCGTGATCTGTTCGACAGCGACCCGGCCGGGGCGCGCACGCGGAACGCGCACGGAGCGCAGCCGAAGCTTCGGATCGCCCCAATCCTTGGCGGGTCTGTACCAGTCAGGAACGTAGACGCAAAGCCGGTCGATACGCGGATCGGCCAACATCTCAGGGATGAGACCCTCGATGTATCCGGACGCGCCCCCCTGCCCTTCCCCCAGGACGCTGCCTGCCGCAATCACCTCAACGCCTACTCGCAACCCGGCCGAGTCTAAAGATTCCCAGGTGCTGCGGCTCGCCGTCCATCCTCACACACAACGCAACGCCACACTCAGTGATGGCCTCGCGCGGCCTGCGGATTCACCGTCCGTCGATCCGGTTGCTCTACAGCGTGACCACTTCGCGCGCACCGCAGGCGACTCCAAGACTTCCACGACGCGCGCGAACACAAATTCGCCCGCACTCAGATAATTTGGGCGCTGTGATCGACAGTCCGAGCGCCCGGGAGCTGCCGCCGAGTCCAGACGGCTTCTTCTTTCGTAGGTCGGTGTCGACCGTCGGGCTTGCACGACGTTTCGGCTATAGGGACCCCCTCACGGCCGCGCTCTCGACACTTCCAGGGCGCCTTGTCTGGGCGGCATACCTTCGTCGCGGTGTGCCGGCGCGTGCCGCGCGCGTCCGTTGCCGCGCCTGGAGGAGCAAACAGGCGCCCGGTTCAACCACGATGGCGGCCAGCGGACGATCGTTTCGCGGAGCTGTCGTCGCGGTTGCTGGTCCCGGCGAGCATCACCAGCTGGCCGAGCTGATCGATTCAGTGCGCTGCTACGAGGGCGACGACATAAAGGTGGTCGTGGCGGATGACGCGACGGGCGAGTACCCCGAAGATCTCGTCAAACGCAGCTTCCCTAGCGCGGACTTCGTTCGAGCGCGCGTGCCGGGCGGCCATGCCTCGTGCTCGTTTCGGACTGAACAGCTCGCGTTCCTGCACCTCCTCGAGCACTACGACGCTCCGGTGGTGCTCAAGCTCGACCCGGACGCGCTGCTTATCGCGCCGGGTGCTTTCAGTCTCGCGCGCGCCCGTTTCGATGAGGAACCCTCACTGGGAGTACTCGGCAGAACGGATACCGACTACAGCTTCTCGCGCTGGGTGGCGCATACCGAGGTTCGCTGGTCGTCGCGGCTCCGCAGACTCGCGTGCAGCGCCCGGCAGCGCCGGCGCCACCTAGTCTTTGCTCAGGGGGGGGCCTATTTCATCGCACGGCGTGCCCTCGAGGCGGCCCGCTCACAGCGGCTGATTCCGTTCCGCCAGCCGGGCTGGTCACTACTGACCGAGGACGTGATGATGGAGCTTATAATCCAGGCGGCCGGGTTCGGTGTCGGCCAGTTCGGCCTCCCTATAGGACCGATCGCGTCTGAGCCGGGCGCCCTACCGTTCGAGCCCGCTGACGCCCTGGCGCTCGGCGCCAAGGTGGTCCACTCAGTCCGAAGCACGCCGGGTGGCGCGAGCGAAGAGGAGGTTCGAAGCTTCTTTCGGGCGGCTCGGGCGTCCCCGGACGATGCCGGAGGACTCGCCGGCGCCGCAGCGCGTGACGCATCGGGGGATGCGGCCCCTGCGCGGTCGGGCGATTCGTCGACGAGACAGCTGGCGCGGTAAGTGCAGGCAGCTCAACTCTTTCGACGTGGCACGCAGTTCGCGCTGCGCCCTACGCATCGCTGGCTCAATCTACGCCGGGGCCAGCGGTTCGGCCGCCGCATGACGTTCCTAAATACCGGCTCGCGGCCGTCCTCTGGCGAAAGCCGGCTCGAGCGCTATTTTGATGAACACAAAACGGGCCGCGCCGTCTGGAAATGGAGACATTACTTCGAGGCCTACGAGCGCCACTTCGCTCGGTTTGTCGGCGAGGAGGTACACGTGCTCGAGATCGGTGTCTTCCAGGGCGGCAGCCTTGACATGTGGCGGGACTACTTCGGACCGCGCTGCCATGTTCACGGGATCGACATCGAACCTGCCTGCAAGGCGTACGAGGGCGACCGGATACGAATCACGATCGGCGACCAGGCAGACCCGGCCTTCTGGTCGACGTTGCTTGCGGATCGACCTCAAATCGACGTAGTTATCGACGACGGCGGTCACCTTCCCCATCAGCAGATCGCAACGCTCGAGGCGCTACTCCCACACATTAGTCCTGGTGGCGTGTACGTATGTGAAGACGCCCATGGCGCCGCAAACGAGTTCCATGCTTACGTACACGGCCTGGCGCGCAACCTGCATGGCTGGGATATTCCGGACTATTCGGTCGCGCGCGTGCGGCCGAATGAACTTCAAAAGATGATCTCTTCGATCCATTTGTACCCGTTCATGGTCGTGATCGAAGCCTTGCAAAGCCCGCGGACGGAGTTGACGGCGCCCCAAGTGGGCGATACATCAGGAGTGACTCAGGCGCCTGCTATCGGCGACGAGGTAGGCCGATGATCGATCCTGCAAGATCACTTAGGCCCTCAAAATGATGCGTCGCTCAGTCGGCGGTGGCCCGGTGATGGGACGCTCGTTGCTGGCGCTCGCGCGCCTGACCCCGGGATTGCTGGCGCGGGCACGCCTCTTCTATCAGTATGCGGCGCTCCTGCTGGCGGGCCGCGGCGGGAGCGTTCGCCACGCTCGAGCTCGCCGCTTGCGCCTGCATTTGAACACCGGCTGGCGGGACTGGTGGGTAGGCGACCCCGGAGAAGTGAACGCCCTATGGGAGGTTTTCATCGCTCAGCAGTACGGAGACTTTCTTCCTCGCCAAGCGGCTCTAATCATCGACGCCGGAGCAAACGTCGGCACTACCACCGCATGGTTTCGGATCCGCTACCCGGAAGCCAGGGTGATCGCCATCGAACCAGATCCGTATGCGTTCGAGCGTCTGCAACGAAACGTCGGCTTGGACCCCATGGTGAAGACTCTGCACGCTGCCCTTTCGAGCAGCGATGGGACCGCCGAGTTCGTGCCCGGTGGCTGGACATGGATCGGCAGATTGGCGGACGCCCCCGTCCGCATCGGCGAAGCTCCGAGTAGACATCGCGGTGAAACGATCGACGTCAAGTCGCTGAGCCTGCCAACGCTGTGTCGCCACGTCGCGCAGAACGCTTCCGTCGACATATTGAAGCTGGATGTCGAAGGCAGCGAGTGGCGGATACTGACCGGAGCCCTCGACGGCATCTCCGCGATCGCGCTTGAGCTTCACGAGCCTACGCCCGACGGCAGGCCCGCGGACCAGGTGCTGTCGGATGTGGCGGCGAGAGAAGGGTTCGCGATCCGGCGGGCGAACTGGCCCACGATCCGCTGGCTGATCCGTTGAGCTACGAGCCGGACAACCCACGATGACCCCTGTCGGGCCATGAAAACTCGCGCCCAGTCAGCCGAGCGTCCGTACGCGGTCACGACGCTTGACGGGCTACGCTTGCGGGCGTGGATCGCTTCCCCCGGCGGAGCGCGGGGCATACTGCTCCTGTGCCACGGGCTCGCGAGCGACGCCGAGGAACGCGGGGCATTCCCGGCGCTCCGTGACCTCGCGCTTCGATCGGGCCTGGCGGTTGTACGCTTCGATTTCCGCGCCCACGGCAGCAGCCCCGGGAGCAATCAACATCTGCGGTTGGCAGGGCTGCGGTGCGACATCGAGGCCATGCTCGGGGTGATCGACAGCGAGCTGCCATCCACGCTACCCCTTATCCCGGTAGGAGTCTCATTTGCGGGTGGCCCAGCCGTCCACGCGGCGACCATCAGCAAACGATGCGCCGGTGTAGTTCTGTGGTACGCGGTCGTCGATTACCAGCACAACTTCGGCGTAGCTTCGACCGTTCCGTTCACGAGGCAAATGCGGGCAGCTGCCGATCGTGTAACAGGCCCAACTTGGGCCGAGATGCCGGTGCTAGGTACAGATTGGTTCTTTCCTGCAGCGATGCTTGACGAGATGCCCGGCGACCACACGCTAGCCCGCCTACGCGATCTGCCCGCCCCGGTGCTCGCCTACCACGGGAGCCGCGACGCCTTCGTCGATGTCGCGCCGTTGCGCGACCTGGCGACCGAACGCCCCGGAATCGACCTGCGGATCGCGCGTGGTGCCGGCCACGGATTCTTGCTCTGGCGTCCCTGGGTGATACGGAGAACGATCGAGTGGGCGGCTAGAGCGATGCGCGCGTCCGGTCTCAGGGCGCCACAGTAGCGACGACCCACGCCCGGTTCGTTTGACTAGCCCGGCTTACCTTCCTCGAAACGACACGTTCGGTCCTGCCAGACTTCGCTCGCCTCGGCTGGGGTACCGTTGTGAGCCGTGGCCCGGCCCGCAACCCGCGAACGCTGCGCTTTGATTGGGCGAAGGCAGCCAGCGGTATCCCATGGCCGTATCGCCGCCATACCTTCCGGCCCGGACCAGATGGGGGATGACTGTCTGCTGCGTGTGGGCCTATTCGCTGGCTCTCCGGTTCCATTCAAAGTGCCGTTGTACCGCCGGCTCGCGGCCGCCGACCGGATTGACTTGACGGTGATCTACGGCTCAACGCTCGGCATTCGCCCGATCGAACCGGAATGGGCTGGTTATGGCAACAGGGTCCGCTGGGACACCGACCTGCTCGCGGGATACCACTCGCGGTTCCTGCGCCGTGCCGACCGCAACAAGGGCTACGGCGTGCGCTTCACCCAGCTCGTTCACCCGGATGTTGTGCCACTGCTAGTCCGAGAGCGTTTCGACGTGCTCTGGCTCGAAGGCTACAGCTCTGTCACACAGCTTCTCGCGCTTGGGACTCAGCACCTCATGCGACTCGGTCTGGTCCTGCGCGAGGAGCAGACACTGCTGCATCCGCGGAGCCTAGGCAGGACGGTAGTCAAGGAGACAGCGCTACGCACGCTGTTCAGATGGGTCGACGCCGCGGTCTACATCAGCCGCGAGAACCGGCGTTGGCTCGAGCATTACGGGCTCGCCTCGGAGCGCCTGTTCTGGAGCCCCTATGCCCCCGACACGGATTTTTTCGCCGCCGAGGCGGATCGCCTCCGTGGACAGCGCAGGTTGCTGCGAGCTGAGTTTGGTTTCGGCCCAGACACTGGACCGATCATCGTGACAGCGTCCCGTCTCGTCGAAGCGAAACAGCCGGAGATGGTGGTCGAGGCGTTCCGCCGGGTTCGACGCGAGCTGACGTGCGGGCTTCTGATCGTAGGCTCGGGGCCGCTGGAAAAGGAACTGAAAGCCAGGGTAGAGCGTGAGCGCATTCCCGACGTCCGCTTCGCCGGATTCCTTAACCAGTCGCGGATCCCACGCGCATATGCGGCCGCTGACATCTTCATCCTACTGTCTAAGCGGGGCGAGACCTTCGGGATGGCTATCGCTGAGGCGATGCACTTCGGGCTGCCGCTTGTGCTCTCCGACAAGGTCGGTAGCGCGCCCGACCTGTTGGGCGAGGGGGCCAGCGGGTTCGTCGTCTACCACGATGACGTGGTCGGCGCTGCCCGGGCGCTTGAGCGTCTTGTCCGCGATGACGAACTACGCGAGCGGTTCGGAGCCGCGTCTCGCGGGAGGATCGCAGAGCGGGGCCTCGATGAATCCACCCAGGGAGCGCTGGCGGCGATCCGCTTTGCCGCAAGTCGCGGCCGCGGCCGCGGCCGCGGCCGCCCGCACGGACGGATGCGAGATGCACGATGAACGGCCGAGCGCGGGCGCGCACCAGCCGCGCGATTATGCGCCGCTTCCACCCCGAGCTCGACTTTGGTGGCTTCACTGATATCGACGGGACGGTGATCTTCTACGCTCGTGTGCACGAGCTGCTGCGTCCGGACAGCACCGCACTTGACATCGGATGCGGGCGGGGAACGCAAGCCGATGACCCTGTGGGGATCAGGCGAGAGCTGAGGATCATACGCGGCAAGTGCGGCAGTGTGCTTGGTATCGACGTAGACCCGGCCGCCGCCGAAAACGCATTCGTCGACGAGTTCAGGTTGATCGACGCCGGCGGGCGCTGGCCGGTAGAGACGGGTTCGGTCGATCTGGCGGTCGCGGACTTCGTGCTAGAGCACGTGAGCGACCCTGGCTTTTTTCTCACCGAGGCCGCCAGGACGCTCAGGCCCGGGGCCCCGCTCTGCATTCGCACGATCAACGCCTGGAGCTATCTCGGCATCGTCTCCAGGTTCGTGCCTCGCTCGCTGCACGTTGGGCTACTGTCGCGAGTGCAGCCAGACCGCCGTGCCGAGGACATGTTCCCCACGCGATACCGCTGCAACACCGTGGGCCGCCTCAGGCGCGCACTTGACCGCGCCGGCTTCGACGCGGTCGTCTACAGCGCGGAAGCGGAGCCCTCTTACCTTGGGTTCAACCCGATCGCTTACCGGCTGGGCTTGGCTCACCGTCGCCTTGCGCCGTCCCGGCTGCGAGTGGGGCTGATCGCTTGGGGTCGGCGGCGTAAGGACTGATCTCGAGCAGATCTGCTGGCGGGGGCGGTTCGCGTCCGTCAAGTCGCGGATCGTCCCACTCGCCTTGCCGTTTTAGCCCGCTGAGCAGCAGCGTACTCAGAGGCGGTAAGTCTTGGCGTACGAACACATTCAGGCCGATGATGGAACCCTCGCCCACCATGAACTCGCCGAGCACTCGGCTTGCACCCCCCACGACGACATCGTCGCCGATTACAGGCGGATAGAGCGGATCGCCCCGAAACCAGCGGCGGTCGGTGCCGATCATCGTGTTGTGGTAGATGGTCACGCGCGACCCGATTCGGCTGCCGGGGCCGATCATCACTCCCCACGGATGCGGGAAGGCGGCGGCTGCGCCCAGCTCGATCCCGCCTCCGTGGTGGAAGTCGAACACTTCGCTTGAGAAGACGATCACTTGCACGTAGGCGATGATCCGCGCAAGCCACCGCGGGCCTCGCTGAGACCCGCGCACGAGGATCGAGAACTGAATGCTAGGGCTAAGCAACAGCCGCGGCGCCAGCAACAGCATCGACCGCTCGATGCTCTCCTCGCGGTAGCGGTAGAGGAACCGGTAGTCGGAGAACACCAGGCGAAAGAAGCCCCAGTCGGGGACCGTCGCCTGCGGGCGCCTGCGTTTCGCCGGGCTCTGCTCGTTCACGGTCCCGGCCTCGGTCGCCATAAGCGCGCCAGGATAGCTGGCGCGGCTACCCTTCGCCGGTGGCGAGCGCACACTCGGAGCGATACTTTGCGGAGGTCCGACATCGCACGTGCGATCGACCGCGAGCTGGGGATCGACCTTCACGAGTCCTGGATGATCGGCGGCACCGACGCCGACGTACTTGCTGGCCGCGCGGGAGGCTGCCACACTGTGCTGGTCGAGAACCAGCGAAGCGTCCACAAGCGGGGCGCGGACGCGCAGCCGGAGGTCGTTGTGCCGAACCTTTCGTCAGCAGCCGAGGTGGTCTTGCAGGTGAAGGACTGAGCCGTGGTCGATGATCTAGGCGTGAAGATCTTCGCCGACGGGGCTGACCTCGACTCCATCCTCGCATTGGCAGAGGACCGCCGCATTAAGGGTTTCACCACCAATCCGACGTTGATGTGGAAGGCCGGGCTCACCGACTACGAGGACTTCGCCAAGCGGCTGCTGGAACAGATCACGGACAAGCCGATCTCGTTCGAGGTGTTCGCCGATGACGCCGAGGAGATGCGCCGGCAGGCCGACAAGATCTCACGTTGGGGCGAGAACGTGTACGTGAAGATCCCCGTCTCGACCACGGCTGGTGAGCCAATGGCGCCGCTTGTGCGAGAGCTGTCGGAGAGCGGAGTCAAGATCAACGTGACCGCGCTGTTCACGACCGCGCAGGTGGAGCTGATCACC
The DNA here is from genome assembly GCA_963756555.1 of uncultured Actinomycetes bacterium. Lineage (GTDB taxonomy): Bacteria > Actinomycetota > Thermoleophilia > Solirubrobacterales > Solirubrobacteraceae > Palsa-465. The sequence continues at coordinate 172,072 of CAVWOC010000002.1, read as the reverse complement.
GAGGCTGTCAAGGATGGGGCGCCGTCCTACATCTCCGTCTTCGCCGGGAGGATCGCCGACGCGGGGATCGATCCGGTGCCGATCATGGCGCGCTCGGTCGACATCATGGTCGATGCGCCCCGGGCCGAGCTCATTTGGGCCTCTCCTCGGGAGGTCTTGAACGTCGTGCAGGCCGACCAGGTCGGATGCCACATCATCACAGTCACGCACGACCTGCTGAAGAAGCTCGACCTGCTCGGCAGGGACTTACTGCAGTTCTCGCTCGAGACCGTGCAAATGTTCCACCGCGACGCGGTCGCCGCCGGCTTTAGCCTCTAGCGCCTTGAGGCGCGCCTGTATCACCGGCGGAGCCGGTTTCATCGGCTCGCACCTCGCTGAGCGCCTGCGGCGGGACGGCGTGACAGTCGTGATCGTCGACGACTTCCGCACCGGCCGCCGCGAGTTCGTCCGGCGCCTGTTAGCCGATCCCGAGGTCAGCCTGTTCGAGGGCGACGTGCTGGATCAGAGCTTGCTAGAGGAGGCGTTCAATAGCTGCGACTGGGTGTTCCATCTCCAAGCCAACGCGGACGTCCGACATGGTCTCGAGTACCCCGGCAAAGACCTCGAGCAAAACGCGATCGCTACCGCGAGTGTGCTGGAGGTTATGCGTGCGGTCGGAGTCCAGAAGATCGCGTTCGCGTCAAGCGGATCGGTGTACGGCGAGCCGGACGTGTTCCCGACCCCGGAGGACGCGCCATTCCCGATCCAGACATCTCTGTATGCCGCCTCCAAGCTCGCCGGCGAGGGGATGATCGGCGCCTATGCGCACGGAGTCGGTTTCACGGGGCTGCTGTTCCGGTTCGTCTCCATCCTCGGCGAGCGCTACACCCATGGCCACGTGTACGACTTCTACCGCGCGCTCAAGCGCGACCCGGCGCGCCTCCGCGTGCTCGGCGACGGCCGACAGGAGAAGTCCTATCTGTACGTGGGTGACTGCATCGAGGCGATGCTGGTAGCCGTCAGGCACCACGAGGACCGAGCAGGGGAACTCGGCATCTACAACCTCGGCACCACCGAGACGGTCCTGGTCGACGACTCGATCCGGGTGATCTGCGAGTACATGGGTGTCCGGCCGGAGCTTCAGCACACCGGGGGCAAGCGCGGTTGGGCGGGCGACAGCCCTCTGATCCACCTCGACTGCGCGCGGATCCGCGGGCTCGGCTGGGCCCCTACGCTCACGATTCGCGAGGCGATCGTGCGGACGCTTCGGTGGCTCGAGGCAAATCCGCACATGTTGGCTCCCGACCACGAGGCCGCGCTCAGGTGAGCGTGATCTTCAGCCGCGCGCCGCTGCGGATCTCGCTCGGCGGCGGCGGCACCGACCTGCCCTCCTACTACCGCGAGCACGGTGGCTTCTTGGTGGCCGGCGCGATCGACAAGTACATCTACATGCTGGTCCATACGGTGTTCCAGCGGCGCTACAAGATGAAGTACTCGGAGACCGAGGATGTGGATGACGTGGCGTCGATCAAGCACCCGATCCTGCGCGAGGCGCTTCACCGTCACTGGCGCGGCAACCCGCTCGAGATCGCGTCGGTCGCGGACGTCCCGGCCGGGACCGGGATGGGGTCCTCAGGCGCGTACACGGTTGCCCTGCTCAAGGCGCTCGCACACGCCCGGCGCACATCGATCACCCAGGGGGCGCTGGCCGAGGCGGCCTGCGAGATCGAGATCGACGTGCTCGAGGAACCATGCGGCAAGCAGGACCCCTACGTAGCGGCCCACGGCGGAATCTGTGGCTACTCGTTCGACGCCGATGGGACCGTGACGGTCGAGCCGCTGGAACTGTCTCCCGACACGCTCCGCCTGCTGCGCGACCACCTGTTGCTGTTCTACACCGGCGAGGCGCGCGAGGCCGGCGCGGTTCTGTCGGACCAGGACAAGCGCACCAAGACCGGCGATCAGAGCATGATCGCCAACCTTCACCGCACCAAGGAGATCGGCTTGCACAGCCGTGAGTTGCTGCTGGCGGGCGATCTGTTCTCCTACGCCGAGCTGATGCACGAGCATTGGCTGACGAAGCGCAGCCGCTCCCCAGGGATGGTCACCGACCGGATCGACGAGCTGTACACGCTCGCGCGCCGCAGCGGCGTGGTAGGCGGCAAGCTCGTCGGCGCGGGCGGCGGCGGCTTTTTGCTGGTGTACGCCCGCAATCCGGACGACACGCGCCAGGCGATGGCGGCTGCGGGCGCGAGTGAGCTGGCGTTCGATTTCGAGTTCGTTGGGGCGGACTCGACGGAGTACTCCTGAGACCGTGACGCGAGCGCCCCTTCGAGTCGCGGTTGCAGGCTGCGGCCTGGTCGGCAACAAGCGAGCCGCCGCGCTCGGCGCCGGGGACGAGCTGGTGGGTGTGTTCGACGTCGTCACCGACCGGGCGGCGGCGATCGCCGCTGCCGATAGTGGCAAGGTCTGCGCCAGCTTCGACGAGCTGCTGGCGCTGGAGCCCGATGTGGTGATCGTGTGCGTCGTCCATCAGCAGCTCGCCGCGCTCGCCGAGCGGGCGCTGGCCGCGGGAGCGCACGTGCTCGTTGAGAAGCCGGCCGGAATCGGCGTGGCGGAGGTCGAACGGTTGCAGCAGGCCTCAGCCGCGGCGGGCCGGCGGGCCAAGGTCGGGTTCAACCACCGTTTCCACCCCGCGCTCACCCAGCTCGCGGCAGAAACCCACTCCGGCGGCCACGGTGACCTGATGTACCTGCGGGCGCGCTACGGCCACGGCGGCCGGCCGGGATATGACCGCGAGTGGCGGGCGGATCCCCGCTGCTCGGGCGGTGGAGAGCTGGTCGACCAGGGGATGCACCTGCTCGACCTAGCGCATTGGCTCGCTGGCCCGCTTCCGCTGCATACCGCGCTACTGCGGACACACTTCTGGGACACAGAGGTCGAGGACAATGCGGCACTGATCCTCGGCGAGCCGGAGTCCCGCTCGGCCCCGTGGGCGATGTTGCACGTCAGCTGGACCGAGTGGAAGAACATGTTCTCGATCGAGGTCTATTGCCGGACCGCCAAGCTCCAGGTGGACGGGCTGGTGCGCTCGTACGGGACGCAACGGCTGCGCATTTACCGCATGGAGCCATCGCTTGGGCCGCCTGAGCTCGAAGAGCGCTCCTATCCCGCCGAGGATCTGTCCTGGCCGGCCGAGTGGGAGCACTTCGCGGAGGCGATCGACACCGGCGGCCCTCTGCTTGGGGACCTCGATGACGCTCGCTACGCCTGGTCGTGCGTCGAGCAGGCGTACGGCGCCTCCCCGCCCTACGCCGCCATCGGCGCGGTGCTGTCGAACTAGCCGTTCCTACACCACCACCTGCCGCTGATCAGGTACAGCTACGACGGTCCCCGTCCGCTGGGCACGCTCGGCGCGATCCGCCAAGCCGCGCCCGACTGGGAGCCCGGTTCCTGGTCCTCTACGGAGACACCCACCTGCGGATCGATATTCCGCGGCGGCCGCAGCGTGGAGGCGCAGTGGCCTGCCGGCGATGTTGGCCGTGCTGCGAAACTCGCGGACCTGCCCGGCAGAGCTCAGGTTTGCGCCGGCTCGCCTTCAGAAGAGACGTAGTCGTACAGGTAGGGGTAGTAGTAGCCGCCGTCCTCGTGCGGATCTCGCAGTCCAGTGACGACGATGCCCATCGGGCGGGGTGGGAAGCGGTCAAGGGCAGCCTTGGCGGCCCGCGCCTCGTCGCGGGTGGTCCTCGATGCGCGCACGCACACCAGCACGGCGTCTACGTTCGGGACGAGCTCGAGTGTGTCGGCGACAGGCAGCAGCGGACTCGTGTCAAGCACGACCAAGTCGTAGACGCTCGCCACCTGGGTCAGGAAGTCGCGGAACCGGTTTGAGGCCAGCAGCTCGGCCGGATGCGGGCTATGCGTCCCTGCGACGATGCATGCCAGCGACCCGAGCGTGCTCACGTCTTCCTGCCCCGCCTCCCCCTCCCGGGCTCGCGCCGTTCAGGCGCCCGTTCCGCGCTTCGGCGGAGGGGGAGTTCCGTCGTACAGCCACCGGCAATGTCCGAACGACCTCCTGAGGTCGCGCGGCGCCTATCAGGTAGTCGCCGAGCCCTGGGGAGGCGACGATCCCCAGCCGGTTGGCGAACTGGGGTCGCCGCAGATCGCACTCCACGAGCATCGTCCGGCGACCCGCCGCTGCCGACGCGAACGCCAGCGACGAGGCGACGGTCGTCTTACCCTCCTCGGGACGAGCGCTGGTCACTACCACCGTACGAGGTGGGTTATCTTTGTTCAGGAACGAGAGGTTCGTCCGCAGGATGCGGAAGGCCTCGAGGTCGAGCGCCTCGATCTCCGCGACCCCTCCTGCATTCTTCATCTTGCCGAGCGACTCCTCGCGCACGTGCGCGAGGAGTGGCAGGCCCAACTGGGACTCGATCTCGCTCGGGCCGGCGAGCCGACGATCGAAGGCTTCGCGGACGGCCGCGATCAGGAGACCCACTATCAGTCCCAGGAACCCGCCGATGATCCCGTCTTCGACCGGTTTGGGCGAGCTCGGCGAGCCCGGCGGCTGTGCGCTAGACGTGATCTGAGCCGCTGTTGCTCCTCCCCTCGACAGCGCCCGGGCGCGTGCGAAATTGTCGTACAGCGCCGAGGTGATGAGCCCATTCGAGCGTTGGCTCGGGCTGAGCCCGCGAAGCTGAGATTCGTAGTTGAGCGCCACCTTCGCAAACAGAGTCGAAGCAGCCGCATCGGCCTCTTGCTTGGTCACGTAGACATCGGCGTTGACCAGCCGCGCGGCGAACGAGGCGTTGCGGGCTTGAGCCGCGACTGTGACCACAAAACTGCTGGGATCCGTCTTCGAGATGATCGCGTTTCTGAGTTGGTCGATCGACTGGGACGTGCTGAGGAGAGTCTGGACCTGCGCGAGCGTCTGCACCTGCGTCAGGCGGGAGCTCCCGGTGGCGGCCAAGGTCGCTTGTGGCTGCTGGCTGCCACCCCCGCCGACGATCCCGGAATACGACAGCGGGTCGACGAAGTTGATCGTCGCGCTGGCCGTGTACATCTTCGGCTGAGTCGCGGACAGCGCGACCGCCACGATCGCCGCGAGCACCGTTGTCGCGGCGATCAGCCACACGTGCCGGCGCAACACGCGCAGGTGATCGCGCAGCGTCTTTGTTCTCTCAGACATATTGGCTGATCATGCCGATTTTTCTCAATCCCCGCGCCGTCGCCGTCGCTTCACCATGCCCCCAGGCTCAACGTCGACTCCGCCGGATGCGCGAATCATAGAGCAAGTCAAGCTCGGCGCTCATGCAGGTCTCCGTCGCCCATTGAAGCAGGGAAGCAGGCCGTCTCCCCTGAGCCCCGCACCGGAGCGGCGCGGCGCAGTGGACTGGCTTATGCTTCCGGCGATGGCCGATGACCTGGTAGTCGTCACGGGCGGAGGCGGCTTCATCGGCGCGCATCTGGTGAAGCGACTGGTGTCGGAGGGGCGCCGGGTGCGCGCGATCGATCAGCACCCGGTGGATGCGTGGCACCAGATGACGTCCGCTGCTGAGAACCTGGTTCTGGACCTGCGCCTGGCTGACGCCTGCGACGACGCGCTCGACGGTGCGACCTTCGTCTACAACCTTGCCGCCGACATGGGCGGCATGGGGTTCATCGAAGCCAACAAGGCGAGGTGCATGCTGTCCGTGCTGATCAATACTCACCTGCTTGATTCCGCGCGGCGCCTCGGCGTCGAGCGCTACTTCTTCTCCTCCTCAGCGTGCGTATATGCCGCCGGCAAGCAGCTCAAGCCGAACCTCGAGCCGCTCAAGGAGTCCGACGCCTACCCTGCCGATCCCGAGGACGGCTACGGCTGGGAGAAGCTGTTCTCGGAGCGGATGTGCCGCCACTTCACCGAGGATTTCGGCCTCATCACCAGAGTTGCGCGCTACCACAACGTCTACGGCCCGCACGGCGCGTGGACCGGTGGGCGCGAGAAGGCGCCCGCCGCGATCTGCCGCAAAGTCGCCGAGGCCGAACTATCGGGCAGTCGTGAGATCGAGATTTGGGGCGACGGCGAGCAAACCCGCAGCTTCATGTACATCGATGACTGCGTTGAGGGCACTTTGCGGATCATGCGCTCCGACTTCGAGGAGCCGATCAATCTCGGCAGCGAAGAGATGGTCACGATCAACGAGCTCGTCGACATCGTGGAGGAGATCGCCGGCGTTAGGGTCGCGCGTCGCTACAACCTGGACGCCCCGAAGGGCGTACGGGGCCGCAACAGTGACAACACGATGATCCGCGAGCGGCTGGGGTGGGAGCCGCTCACGCCGCTGCGGGTGGGGATGGAGCACACCTACCGTTGGGTGTACGACCAGGTCGCGGCGCTCGCGACGGTTGGCTAGGGAGATGTCGTTCGCGGCGGGGCACCACGAACGCGCGCAGGATCTCCGCGTGGCGGTGCCCTCGGATCTCGGCCGGATCGAGGCAGTGGTTGCCGCCGCCTTCGAGCGCCACCTGCAACGGATGGGATTCCCGCCAGCGCAGCTGTTGCGCGACGACAGCGATGCGATCGAGGAGGGCCAGCTCTGGGTGCTGGGCGATCCAATTGTTGCCGCGATCGTCTTGATCGAAACCGATGACACCCTGCTGGTCGAGAACCTCGCCGTCCACCCTGACGAACAGGGGAGAGGCCTCGGACGCCAGCTGATGGAGCACGCCGAGCGCATGGCCGCAGAGCGGGGGCTGCGCCGCCTTGCTCTGGACCGCAACGAGATCAACCTCAAGCTGCGCGAGTTCTTCATGCACCTCGGTTATTTCGAGATGGATCGCCGCAGCGAATACGGCCATCGCCGCGTGGTGATGGAGAAGCTCCTCCCTGCCTCAAGTTGACGCGAGGCGCCCCCTCACCGTCCCCCGGAACGTGTGGCGTCAGCCGGGGAGGCAACCTCGGCCGCGTTGGCTTTCCAGTAGGAAGAGACGCTGACACCGTGGTGGTCACCGGACCCGTGCACGAATCCAGCCGGTCCGGGGGGAGCAGCGAGATCAACTCGCAGGTGTGGAGCGCGTCCGCGCGCGAGCTAACGAACCGCAGCAGGAGCTTCGATGGCAGCCTCGAGTACTCGCTCGAACTGCTCCGCAAACGCCCGCTGTGTGAAGTGCTCCTTGGCGTAGGTCTGCGCCGCCGCACCTCGCTCGGCTACCTCGGCCGCGCCTTGATCACGCAGACGCACGAGCTCCGCCGGAAACGAATCAGGGTCGCTCGAGTCAATGACCCACCCGGCGCCTGAGCAGCGAACGAGTCGGGCGACCTCTCCCGACGGATTTACCGCGGCGAGGATCGGGAGTCCATACGCCATGAAATTCATCAGCTTGGAGGGTATGTTGAATTCCGATCCCTCATAACGCTGTGAGACCAGCGCGACGTCCGCGTGCGCAAGTTCGCGCTCCAGACGCTCATCGTCAACCAGACCGAGCATCCTGACCCGCTTGGTTCGGATTTCGCGCGCCGCTTCGGCTGCGGCCACGCCGGTTCCGGTGATGTTGAGTGTCGCGTCGAGCTCGGGCTCGGCTTCGAACGCCCGCACCAGCCCTGTTAGACCTTGAGAATGGCCGATGTTCCCCATCGAAAGGATGCGGAGAGCCGAGCCCTGGCCGCCTTGCTTGGCCCGCCCGCTTGGCTCGCGTGTAGCCGGGTCGTAGATCAGGTCGACTTTGTTCTCCGGGACTCCCTTGGCGCGCAAGTTGTCGATGAACGCCCGTGATAGGACGACGATGCGATCAGCGGCGCGGTAAGCCGCGCGCTCAAGCCGCCGGGCCAGCTTGATCACGGCTCCGCCTTCGTCGACCAAGCCCGTCGCGGTCGCGCCGTCGGGGAGCAGGTCGTGTAGCCACAAGACCCATGGAATCGAGCGCGCGCGTACGTTCGCCACCGCTGGCAACAGCGCAGGGAACGACGGTGACGTCGAGACGAGCACGTCGGGACGCCTGAGAAACGGCGTCGCAGCCGCCTGCGCGGCCATGAACGTGAGTTCCTGGCGGTAGCGCTCAGCCGCGGTGGCCCTTCCGATCCACAGTGGCAGCCTCAGGACTTTGATCCCATCGCGCGCCTCGCGGTAGGGAAGCACTTGCGTACCCCATCGGGGCTCGGGGTAATGCGGATGCGCCGCGACGACCTCGACTTCGTGGCCGCGTGCTTTCAGTGCCTTGGCCCACACCGTTGACACGATCCCGATCCCAGTTGGCTCTGGGTCGTAGTTGTAGCTCCACAGCTGAATCCTCACCGCGGGCGGCATTGAAGCAGGCGCGTGTTGTCCTGGAGTTGCTCCACTATGCTGACCGCGTGGCAAAGCGCAGGGTGAAGCTTCGGCTGCTTGACCTCCTCAAGGAAAAGCGTTCGGGCGTCGTTCGATCCGAGCCTGCTCAGTCGCTGCAGGAGACGTACGCCGATCCACTGACCGCGACCTGGCTTCCCGAAGGCGTGTCTCGGGGCGACATTCCCGGGAATGTCGACCGCGCCGACAAACACGCCCCCTGGATGACAGTCGCGGACGAGGCGGTTCGGGCGCCCGCCGGCTCGGCGACAAGCGAGGAGCAGCTAGCGAGCGATCCCGACCGCTGGTTCGTCGGCGATGCGAGAACCAACCCGACCCGACGGGACGGCCCCAACGGGTGGCTGTCGGCCACAAATCCCGCGGGGGAGGTCACCCCTCACCCTGCGGCCTACACGTCTCAACTCGAGGGTTCGGCCTCGCACTGGGTCGCGTCCGAGGAGATAGAGACTGATCCGGTGTCCGATGTTCACGCGCCCTCCCCGGAAGCGCCCTCGACCGCCGACCGCTGGATCGCGCGCCCGGCGCCGATTGCCGCCACAATCACGGCGGACGAACCAAGCGTGCTCGCCGCCAACAAGCTGCGGACTCGGGCGGTGGAGGCGTATTGCGCGGAGGTGTGCCCTCCTGCTCTAGCCGCCACGGCAGCCGCTGAGACCCTGAGCTCATTCGTCGGCGGCGATGACAGCGAGCTGCTGGCTCTCACACACGCTCTAGCATCGAACCACGTCGCTGTGACGCCCGAGCGGCGCGGCTGGCAGCATATCCTTGCCGTTGACCACGAGCAGGATTGCGCTGAGGTCCCAGCGCTACTGGCCGCGCGGGCCAACGGCGAGCTTAGTGACGCCGACAATGAACGGCTCGGGCAGCACCTCAACGAATGCTTGGTCTGTCAGGCAATGGAGCTGCGCATGCACCGCGCTGACCGGGCCTTCGCGGGGATACTGGGGCTCGAGGGCATGTCGGCCCCTGGCCCCTCGGCCGCCGCCGCTTCCGCGGAGCCCGAACCCGCTGCCGACATCATCGAGACTTCGCCTGCGGAACCTGTGGCCGCGTTCGCGCAGGCAGCGCCGGCTAAAGGAGCGACCGCGCAGCCCGAACCGCGGGAGTCGTCTCCAGCCGCCGAGGCGACAGCCGTGTTGCCCGCAGCTGAAGCTGGCGAGGCGGCGAGCGTCCGGCGGCGCCGCCTCCCGCTGGCACTCGGTGCAGCCGGAGTAGCGTTGCTCGCAGGCGCCGCCGTCGCCGCGCTGGTGACCGGCGGAACATCGAAGCACCATGCCGTCTCCACTGCCGCCGTGGTGAAGACGCCTGCGAGCACCCGTTCGGCTCCAGCAGCGCCTCGGCCTACAACGAAGCGCACAGCGCCCGCCCATAAGCGTCGCCGCACGCGACGCACCACCGCCACGGCCGCGCAAGCCGCCATACCCGCTGCCCCGAGCCAGGCGCAGGCGCCCTCCGCTGCCACGCCTCAGACCAGCTCACCGGCGCCGGCGACTTCGTCTCCCGCGCCAGCGCCCTCCTCCAGCCCTGCGCCAGCGTCGCCCTCCCCGTCTCCGTCCGCACCCTCGAATCCGTCGGCGCCGTCATCAGCCTCGCCGTCCATCCAGCAGCCCAGCCTCGGGGCGAGCTCTGCCCCACAGGGCATCGGCAAGAGCAAGTAGCCGCGCCCGATCCGGCGGCGGCTCAGTCCGGGATCAGACCCTCGCCGCTGAACTCGGCTCGCGCCTCCTGGAGCGAGGCGTCCGGCGGCGGGCAGAATCAGATCGGAGCCAACGAGACGGTCTTCGCCGACCGGCTCGCCATTGCTCCGCACAAACGCGATCAGCTCCCCGAACGAGGCTTTGAAGCTGCTCTCATCAACCGCCTCGCAAGCGTCGAGCGCCTGGGTCTCGAGCTGCTCGAACTCCTGACGCGAACCGTCGGCCAACTCATATTGGCCCTCGGTCGCGATGCGGACGATCACGGAGCAGATTCCGGCTGCGATGCCTGCTGCTGCTCGGCACCGCTGCCGGACCCGGTCCCCAGCTCGCCGGCAGCAGATCCGCTCCCTAGCTCGGCCTTCATCTTCTCGAGATCGGCATCGACCGCGCTCGTGGAGGAGAGCTCCTTGAGCTGACGGTCGATGTCGTCGTCGCCCGATCCGAGCGCTGTGAGATCCTCGAAGGTCCCGGCGGCCTCAAGTTCGCCCACAGCGCTGGCGCGGGCTTTCATGTTCTCGGTCTTGTCGAGCGCTCGCTGCATCGCCAGGCCGACGTCGGCCATCTCTTCGCCCACCCCGGTCGCGGCCTCGGAGATCTGCACCTGCGCCTCGGCGGCCGAATACTGCGCCTTGACGACCTCCTTCTTGGAGCGGAACTGCTCGATCTTCGTCCGCAGCTTCTGCTCGGACGCGGTCATCTGCTCCTGTTGCTGCTCGAGCTCGGCGACCTGCGAGTCGAGCGACTGAAGCTCGGTCTGAGCCACGTTCTTGCGCTCGAGGGCCGTCCGCGCGAGTTCCTCGTTGCCCGCGGCGAGCGCCTGACGGGCTTGCGTGTCCAGCTTCAGGACCTGCTGCTGGATCTTCTCCTCCTGCAGCTGCAGGCGCTTCTTCGAGGTGACGACGTCCGCGATCCCCTTCTTGACGTTCTGGAGCAGCTCGATCTGCTTCTGGTAGCTGTATTCGAGAGTCTCGGACGGATCCTCAGCACGGTCGAGGAGCTTGGAGATCTTGGCTTTGATGACTGTCGACATGCGCCCGGAAAGGCCCGGCATCGCGTCCTCCTTGGCGGGTGACTGAAAAGGCCCCTCAAGCGTAGCGGGGTACGGCTTCAGATTCCCTAGGATCGCTTTTATGGACCCGCCGTCCCGCCCGGTGTCGGACTCGAGCTCGCAGCTCGTTCGCTGGATGACGATCACCGACGCCAACAGCGCCGGCAACGTGCACGGAGGCACGGTCATGCGGATGGTGGACGAGGCAGCCGCGCTCGCGGCGATCAAGCATTCGCGCCAGCGGGTGGTGACGGTGGCCATGGACCGCATGAATTTCCTGTTTCCGATCTACGTCGGCGAGCTGGTGACCTTCAGCGCGACCGTCAACGCCGCCTGGCGGACCTCGATGGAGGTCGGCGTCCGGGTGGAGGCCGAGAATCCGCGCACCGGCGAGCTTCGCCACACCAATACCGCCTACCTGACGATGGTGGCGCTCGACGATGAGGGCAGGCCGACGCCGATCCCCTCCGTCGTAGCCACGTCGCCCACGGAGCTTCGGCGGATGCGTGAGGCTGAGCTGCGGCGTACCAACCGCTTGGCGGAGCGAGAGCAGATCCTCGCTCACCGCGACCGAGAGCGAGCACAGCCAAGTCCGTCGTAAGTCAGCTCTCACCGGCGCCTCGGGCCGGGATCGCCCGCTAAGGTCCCGCGCCGGAAATGGTCGGTATCCGTCGCAAAGTGGGCTTCGCCGTCGCCTGTGCGGCACTTGCAGGCTGTGGCGGCGGCTCGAAGCTCGTAGTCACCGCACCAGCCGTCAGCGGAGTTGCCTCGAAGACTCCACAGGCCGGTCAGAGGCTGGGCTTTCCGTCGCTGGCGACAAAGAACACGACGCGCGTGGCCGGGACGGATCCGATCGCCGATGCCGCCGGCGTCGCTCTGGCGGTCTATCCGTCCAGCACCAGCGGCACCCACCCCCCGGCAGTGGTCCTCGCTCCCACCGATAACTGGCAAGCGGCGATCGCCTCATCCGTGCTGATGGCCTCGCCGGTACGAGCCCCGATACTGCTGTCGGGGTCGTCGGCGCTTCCGTCGGCGAGCTCCGACGCGTTGAGCGCGCTGGCCCCCGGTGGCTCCGGGGCGATCGACGGAGCCCAGCTCATCAGGGTCGGAGATGTTCCCGCTGTGAAAGGGCTGCGCGCGGTATCGGTGCACGGCAGCAACCCCTACGCGCTGGCGGCGGCGATCGATCGCTTCCAGAGCGCTGCTGCAGGAACGCCCAGCACGGACGTAGTGGTGGCCTCAGCGGATGACCCCGGCTACACGATGCCCGCCGCCGGCTGGGCGGCAGAAAGCGGGAATCCGATCCTCTACGTCAACGGCTCGGGGGTGCCCGCCCCCACGCGTCAGGCGCTCCAGTCGCACCAGCATCCCCATATCTACGTGCTTGGTCCTTCGAGCGTGATCCCGGACAGCGTGATCAAGCAGCTTGGGCGCTTCGGAACCGTCAAGCGCGTCGGAACCAGCGATCCAGCGGATAACTCGGTGGCCTTCGCCGTGTACCGCGATCCACCTTGCGTCTCCGGCCAGCCGTGTGCCCACGTCCCGGGCAGCTTCGGGTGGGCGATGAAGAGCCCCGGTCACGGCTACGTGCTGATCAACGCTTCCCGCCCACTGGACGCTGCAGCAGCGGCGCCATTGTCCGCGAGCGGAACCTTTGGGCCCGCGCTGCTGATCAACAGTCCCACTAGCCTTCCTCCTTCGGTGGAGAACTTCTTCTTCAACTACGCCACCCCGGGCTACACGCAAGAAGGACCGACGGCGGCCGTCTACAACCACGGCTGGGTGATCGGCGACTCGAGCGCGATCTCAGTCGGAGTCCAGGCTAGGGTCGATTCGGACCTGGAGCCGCAACCCGTGAGCAACACCGGCAGCACCCCCTGAGGATGAGCCAGGCCGAGCACCCAGACCGGCTTCGGGAAGGTCGCGAGGTGACTGTCGATGATGTCCGGCAGCTGATGGGCGCCTCCACCCCCCACTTCGCTTTGCAGCTTCGCGAGCGGATCCGTGCTCTGATCCGGAACCTCCCAGCAGGACACCCGGCGAGGATCGAGGGCGAGCGGGAGATCGCTCGCTTGGACCGCCTGGCGTACGCCGGCGAGGTTCGCGGCCACGAAGCGGAATCGGGGCTAGCGCCGCTGCCAAGCCTGGGGCACGACGCGCCTTCGCGGTCGCGTGCCTAGCAAGCGGCGAAGCCCGAGATCCAAGCGTCAGATATCGACAGCGTGGGTAGTTGCTGCTCTCTTCGCCGTGGTCGCTATTGGCGCAGTAGCGGCGCTGGTGGGATCTCGCAACAGCTCCCTTGCGCCGGTGGGCGGAAGTGGCGCACCACACCACCGATTCCCGCAGATCGTCCCCGAGGTAATTGCCGACTACGTGCACCCACCGGGCGCGCGCGAGCGTCACCCGAAAGTCACTGTAGGTCGCCCGAACGCACCGTCTGCCATCTCTGGCGGGTCATTCATCCCTGCGAATCCGATGGATGCTTCTCTCTTCCGCTACGCGGGCATCACGGCGATGGTTCCGGGACGCTCGGTGTATTCGGGGTACCGGTTTCCGGCGGACTCGATCACCTCCCAGATCACAACCGGCCTCTCGTACCGCATTGAATTCGTTGCCGACGTCAACGAGTTCGAGATAGCGACGCTGGGCAACGGCACCATAATCCACATTCGCATCAACGGCGCTGTTGTGGCCAGAATCCACCTCCCGCTGGATGGAGCAGCGCATGTGCTCCTTGTTGACTGGGGACGCAGGAGCTTGCCACGCCGGCGTCAGATCCTGGTGGAATGCTCAAACGGCGTCGCGTTTGGCGGCGTTTGGATCCCACGCAAGCAGAACATTTCCGCGCCGAACTGGCCATTCGGACCACGCATGATCGTTGTTGGCGACAGCTGGACGGATGGAACGGGATCAGACCTCATCAACGATCATGCATACGTCGCAGGCCAGCTTCTCGGGATCATGGACACGTGGGTGGCCGGTATCGGAGGCACGGGTTACTTGCAAAGCAGCGACCAAGGACTGAACATCGGCGCTCGGATCCGCACCGATGTCATCGAGCACCATCCCGACATCGTTGTTTTCTGTTATGGATCAGGCGACAGCGACTTCCCGCCGGCGAGGATCGCCAAGGCGGCAAAGTCCGATTGGAACGAGGTCAAGGTGGCGCTTCCCGCAACTCGCATCATCGTCGAAGGTCCGTGGCCCGCCGTAGGAGCAAACGCTGGCGCTGCCCACATCTATGCAGCGATCGACAGAGCCCTTCAGGCTGCCGCCCGCAGTGACCACCTCCCCTATGTGTCGCCGGTGCAAGGGCATTGGATAGTCGGCAGCGGCTATGTCGGCCATGCCAACGGGACGGGTAACTCGGACTCATTGATCGGGCCGGATGGGATCCATCCCAGCCAGGCAGGCCATCTTTACGTCGGGCGACTCGAGGCGAGTGCCTGGCGGCCGCTGCTGAGCGCTTTTTTCCGTCAGTAACGATAAGTCTCGCCTCACGAGCCCATGCCGGCGAGGTGCGCGGACACGAAGCGGAATCCGGGCTGACGCCGCTGCCGAGCCTTGCGCACGATCCGCCTCGCGGCTAACGGTCGGGGATCGCCTTAACTAGTGGACGGTCCCTGGGTGAACGGACCGTTAAAGAGTCGGGCGGCCCCTTTCCGGGACCGCCCGAACTCATCCAGCGAGCCGACCTTACGCGCGACGAGCCGCGCGCCGGCGTACGTGACGCAGGGTCAATTCACACCGACGTCGACAGCTCCGACGTCGCCACCTGAATCTCGCTGCCCGCAGGCAGACCGTACTTGTTGGATCCGCCCACCGTGATATCGATCGCGCGAACCGTGATCGACTTCGCGGACCGGACCACCTGGTGCAGGACGATCTTGATGTTCCCGACGGTGATCGTCGTGTTCGGAGCGGGGTTAGCTGACACTGGCTGTCCTGCGATCCTGAGGTTCGCTAGGGATGAGCCGGAATCGGCCAACGACACGCTAGTGGCCGTCCCCGAGGCGTGGACACTCGACTGAACCACGTTGGCCGTGATCAGCCCCTTCAGGACGTCAAGGTTCTGAACCGTCGATGACGCCGCGCCGGTGGTCGATGAGCTTGAAGCGTTGCCACTGGTGACGTCGTCGAGCGTCCCGGATGTGAGGACGCCTGGGATGTTCACGCTCGCGCCCGGGTTACTGTTAGCGCCACTGTGGCCGCTCTCGACGCACGTCTCCGAGAGCCAGCTCGGAGAGGAATTGACCAGGGTGCCGGCGTGAGCGGAGGTGGCATACGCAACACCGCACAGCCGTGCTTGTGGAATTGGCTTCACCTCGGCAAAGGCACGGCCCACGGCGATCTGAGTTCCGGCCGTGACATTCAATAGGTTCGCAGTGACATACACGTGGATCATGTGCACGTCGAGGTAGACCTCTCCGTTGTACTTGTAAAAGCTCTGCTCGTTCAGAACCACCTTGCCGATGCCCGGAAGCGTGATCGTCGTATTCGGCTGTGGATTGACGATCGTCCCGTGGCCTAGGATCGAAACACTCAGCACGCCGGTTCCCGAGGGGCTGGCAGTCAAGGGGTTCGGGCCCCACGCGGTCGCACCCGCATCCACGGCACTGGCCGTGATGAGTCCATTCAGGATGTTCACATCAGCAATGTGGGACGAAGCGACCGATCCCAGCTGTGATGTCGATCCCGTGGACGCCACCGACGTGTCGACCGCGCCTGTCGTGAGCAGCCCGGGAACGTTGACCGTGGCCACCGAGTTCGACTGGTGCTGGCCCGGCTTCCCAACCGACTGGCTGACGTTTGCGCTCGGCCCCGAAACGAGCGTGTTGCCCACGCTGGCGTAGGTACCGTACGCGGCTCCCACTGCACCAAGCGGATCCGCGGCCTGAGCCACCCCCCCGCTTGCAGCGAACAGCGCCCCAACCGACAGAACGGTAACTAGAGCGCTCATCATCCTAATGCGCATTGCAAACTCCTTCCCGCGGCAGAGTCCCGCCGCAGCTTGGGCTTCATTGCCACACCCCTGCCAGAGTGCTCGCTAGAACTTACGTCCAGGTCGGGCGATTCTGCTTCAGCCTGGAGGACTTGCGTAGCCCAGGGAGGCAAACCTGCAGGAAATTGCCTGGACGCCCCGTCTGGAGCTCGGAGCGGGTCCACCTGGGCGCGGACCCGGCGCTCGGCCGGATCGACCTAAAGACCTAGCGTCTTGGCGATGATGTCGCGCTGAATCTCGCTGGTGCCGCCGTAGATGGTCGACGCCAGGGCGGTTCGAACGTGACGCTCCATGTCGTACTCGGTTGCGTAGCCGTAACCGCCCATCATCTGCATGCCCTCGAGTGCAACGCGCTTTGCGGTCTCTGTGGCCTTGAGCTTGGCCATCGACGCCTCGCGCGGCAGCAGCTGGCCCGGGTTGGCATCGGTCCTCGCCGCGACGTCGTAGACCAGCAAACGCGAGGTTTCGATCTCCGTGGCCAGGTCGGCCAAGCGATGACGCAGTGATTGAAAGCTGCCGATCGGGCGACCGAACTGCTTTCGCTCCTTTACGTAGGCCAGCGCGTCCTCGAACGCACGCACAGCGACGCCCAGCAGCTGCGCGGCGATGATCAGCCGCTCGTGGTTCAGACCGGCCATCAGCTGCATCCAGGCCTGGTTCTCGCGTCCCAGCAGGCGATCGGCCGAGACTTTGCAGTCGGTGAAAAAGACGTCGTTGACCTCGCGGCCGCCCATCGTCTCGATGCCCCGGACCTCTAGCCCCTCAGAGTCGGCAGGGACCGAGATCATGCTCAGCCCCTCGTGCTTGTTCTCCGTCCGGTTCGTGCGGCAAACGAGCAGGACGTGCTCAGCTTCGTGGGCACCCGTGATCCAGGTCTTCTGGCCGTTTATGACGTACCCGCCGTTGGCGTGCGTCGCGCGGCAGGAGAGGTTGCCGACATCCGAGCCCGCCTCGGGCTCCGACATGGCGATGCATTCGAGCACCCCGTCGGCGATACCACCTAGCACCTGCTGCTTCTGCTCTTCGGTTCCAAAGCGCTGATAGGCCCCGGCGACGATCATCGTCACCGAGTAGAAGCCCATCGGTATCTGGCCCCGAGCCGACTCCTCGAGCAGCAAGCAGAGGTCCACGGCACCGCCACCCGAGCCGCCGTACTCCTCGGGAATCGCGGCTCCCAGCCAGCCGAGATCGGCGATACGGGCATAGATGTCGCGGTTGAAGACTTCTTTGCCGTTTTTCGTCAGGGCGTCCCGCTGCTCACGCGTACCGCACTCGCGGCGGGCGAAATCCCGGATCGCCTCGACGAATGCTTGCTGCTCATCGGTGAGTGTCAGGGTCATGTCTCTCCTCGCTGGATGGGATCGGGTCGCGGCGTCAGGCTAATTGGCATTTTGCCAATAGCGGCGGTTGGTCGGGTCGCGCCGGGCCGGCTGCGATAAATCAAGTCCATGCATATCCGCCACGCCGACCCCGCCCGTGACGCAGCGGCCTGCGCATCGATCTATGGCCCCTACGTGCGTGACACGGCGATCTCCTTCGAGCACGAGCCGCCGGGCGAGTCGAGCTTCGCCCAGCGCATGGAGCGCACCGACGCTCACTCACCCCTGGCTGGTGGCGGAGCACTCAGGCCGAGTCATCGGCTTCGCCTACGGGTGTCCCCACCGCGAACGCGCTGCATACCGCTGGGCGGCAGACGTGAGCGTCTACGTGGAGACCGGCCAGCGCCGACGAGGCATCGGCCGCGAGCTATACGGCTCGCTGTTCCCGCTGCTGGCGGCTCAGGGTTTCTACATCGCCTGCGCCGGAGTGACGCTGCCCAACGAGGCCAGCGTGGCGATCCACGAATCTCTTCGGCTTCGAGCCCGTCGGTGTGTACCGCCAGATCGGCTACAAGCACGGCCGATGGTGGGACGTCGGCTGGTGGCAGCTCCAGCTCCGCGAGCCCGAGGACAAGGCGCCGAGCGAACCGACCGCGCCACCCCGACTGGACTAGTCGCGCTCGCGCTCCATCAGCAGCGCCAGCGTCGGGCAGACCTCTACGGCTCGCCGCGCCAGGCGCTCGAGCTCGGGCGGGACATTGGCGTGCTCGATGATCGGATAGCCCCAGTCGTCGAGGCGGATCAGCTCGGGAAGAAGCTCGGCACACTGCCCGTGGCCTTCGCAGCGGATTGCGTTTACGCGCAGTCGCTCGCTCATGGCTGCAGAGCTCCGAACGAAGACACGATCACCGGAATGCTCCGATCAGCGACCGGCGCCGCTCGCGGCCCCCTCGGGCCGAGGCGCCCGGCACCCGCGGCCCGAGTGGTAAGCCGGCCGGCGGCGCCGTACAGCGCCGCGACTGATGATCTTCCAGCTCGGCGGCGAACACCCGCAGCGTGCTCTCGACGAACCGGACCGCGCCATCGGGGTGATGGCACGCGCCGCGGCCGCGGACTTCGGACGCCCACCGCGCGACGCGCTCGCGCTCGCGGGGATGAGCCACGCCGTCGGCAAGCTCGATCACCGAATCGGCGATCGCCCGCAAGCCGTGCACGCAGGGACCGCACTGGCCGGCTGACTCTCGCGCCAGATAGTCGATCACCTTGGCGCTCTCGTGAAGCCCGCAGGCGCTCTCGCCGAGCGCGATGACGACGCCTGAGCCCAGCGACGATCCGGCCTCTTTCAAATCCTGACGAGCCAGCCTGAGCCCCAGCGCTTCCGATGCTTCGATCCAGGTGCCGAAGTAGCCGCCCACCAGCAGTGCCCGCAGTGGCTCCCTGTGGCCACCAGCTGCGGCCAACAGGTCACCGATCGGCGTTCCAAACGCCAGCTCATAGACGCCGGGTCGGGCGACCGCCCCGGAGATTGTGACCAGGGCCGACCCCGGGTCCTGCTCGGTCCCTAGCTCCCTGAACCAGGCATCGCCGTGGCGGGCAATCAGCGCCAGCTGCGCGGCAGTCTCGGCGTTGGCGAGCAGCGTCGGACGCCGGCGATAGCCTCGCTCGAACGGCCGCGGCGGCACGAAGGTGGGCTTCGGCTGGCCCCCGTTCAGATACTGGATGACGGCGCTCTCCTCGCCGCTGACGTATCCCCCGGGCCCGGCCACCAGCTGAACGGGAATCGGGTCCCTGCGTACGGCGATTGCCCCCTGTAGCCCCTGGACCGATCCGATCGCCTGGTCCGACACCTTGACCACGATCTCGCTGGCGCCGACGATCTCGGCGGCCACGACGGCCCCGTCGAGCACCAGGTGCGGAAGCCGGGAGAACAGCAGCCGGTCTTTGCCGCTCGCCGGCTCCGTCTCCGAGCCGTTGATCACGACGGCGCGGTTGCGCGAGCGCGCCTGTGCCACTGCCCGCAGTTTGCGGCCCGTGGGGAAGTCCGCGCCGCCCCGGCCCCTAAGCCCGCTGCGCTCTACGACCTCGAGCAGAGTGCTCGGGTGGCGTCCAGGCAGCGGACCGTGGACCTGCTCGTGCTCTGCGAGCGTCATCGGCGTCCCGCGGGGATCGATTCCGGCCAGCAGTCTCGGGAGCCCCATCAGCTCTCCGTCGCTTGAAGTGACCCGGTGACCGTGTCGCTTCCCTGATCGATGTTGAGGTTGACCTGCAGGTTGCGGCTTGACCCGTTCGCGTCTTTCACGTGGGCCACGAACCGGTCGCCCTCGAGCTGAGATATCTGACCCTGAAGGACCGGCGCGCCGGACAGCAACAGGTCTACCTGGCTACCGGTCATAGAGAGCCCGCCGCCGCCGGCCGGTACACCGCCCAGCCTAACGCGCAGGGTCCCGTGGGCGCCACCGCTCAGGTGAAGCAACATATTGAGGATCTCTCCACCGCTTTCACCAGCCTGCACCTGGGATATCGAGCCGCTCAGCGAGGCGTTGAACGACGACGGTGCGTTTGCAGCGCCACGCGCCGGGGTGGGCACCGCCCGGGTGGACACAGTCTCCGTGCGCGAACCGGTAGCGGTCTGTCTCAGCAACGTGGAAGGAGTGCCGGCCTTTCGTGCCCAGCCCGCCTGGAGCGGTCCAGCCAGAGTGAATACCGCAATCCCCAGTGGCGTCGCCACGGCCAGAGCGACCGCCGCCTGGCGGACGCCGCCGTAGAGCGCCTTGGCCTGCTCGATCCGGGCCCAGACCGCAGCGATTACCGCCAGCAGACAGAGCGCCGTCAACAGCAGGTTCCACCACACCTTGGTGTCGCTGCCGGTTCCCAGTCCGTGCAGAACCGCGATCGGCCAGCTGGCATACGCCAGCCAATGGATCGCCCTCCAGCTGCGGTAGCCGAGCCGCCGCCGCAGCAGGCTGGTGATGACAAGCGCCAGTAACAGGTCGAACGCCAGCGCGCCCAGCCCCAGCCACAGCGGCCTGTAGGCGGAGACGAGCGGGATTACGGCGTCGATCAGCTTGATCGGCGCGAAGCCGTCCAGGATGCTGGTCACGATGTGGATCACGAGCACCGCGATCACGAGCAGCGAGACGTCTCGATGCAACGCGTCAATCGCAAACCGGGGCCACCGCGTGGAGATCGTGACCCGCAGCGGCCCGAGGATGCCGAGGACCACGCTGGCAGTGAGCAGGACCAGCGAGACGATGCCCGTAGCACGCGCCAGGTACCAGTAGGCGCTGGGTCCTACTGACGAGGTCAGCGCCGTCACGCCACCAGGTCCGGTTTGTGGGAAGGCAGGTCCTCGTCGGCGGAAGGCCAGCCCGCGAGGTGAACGACGCTTCCGTCGAGCGACACGAGCCGACTCGGAAGCCCGAGCGACCGAAGCCAGTCGGCGGCTCGCTCGCCCCGGACGATCGCGGCCGTGCTGGCGACGTTGGCCTGTAGGCACGACGCGGCAGTCACGCTCGCCGTTCGCCACAGGCCCTCGATGGGCCGTCCGGTGGCCGGATCGAGCAGGTGATGGACCACTTCCGAGCCGAGACGCCAGCGCCGTACCGTGCTGCTGGAGGTGGCCAGCCCGCCCGAGCGCAGCCTGATCCACTGTCCAGGTGCTTGGGGCCCGGCACGATGATCGTCGGTCACGCGCACCCGCCATCCGGTCTCGGGCGCCTCGCCCGCCACGGCGATGTCGCCGCCCAGGCCGACGAGGACGCCGCAGCCTGCGGCGGCAGCCGCACGCTCCGCCGCCCGGTCGGCGGCGAGCGCCTTGGCCGTCGCCCCCAGGTCGAGCTTCACGCCGCGCGGGATCCGGATCGTGCCGGCCTGTCGATCGAGCTCGATAGCCCGCCAGCCAGCGACTCTGGTGACCTGCCGGCGGACGTCCGGGGAAGTGGCCTGCGAGCCCACGAACGCGAAGTCGCGGTCGTAGCCCAGAGCGATCAGTGCCTCGCCGATGCTGGGATCGACATCGCCATCGGTGGCCAACGCGGCGCCCAGCGCGGCGTCCACGGCGTCCAACAGCAGCGCGCCGGCGTGTGTCTGCGCGCCATTGGCCGCGTTGAGCGCTGATAGCTCGGAGTCCGGGCGAAAACGCGAGCAGGCGAGATCAAACTGGTCAATCACCTCGAGCACCTCGCGTCGCGCCGCCTCCACCACCTGCGGATCGGTGGCTATGACTACCCCGGCGCTGCCCCACACCGGGAAGGTGACCGCCTTCATGACCCCCCGGATACGGCGCCCGAGCCGCCGCTCGACGAGCTCGTGGACGGTGCGGAGGCAGAAGCGGAGCCGGACGACGCCGAGGGAGAAGCGGAGTCGGACCCCGCCGAGCCCGAGCCTGAAGACGACGGTCCGGGCGCAGCCGACGGGGAGCTTCCGGACGAGGAGCCCGAGTCCGAAGTGGGCCCAGCGCTGGGGCCCTGGAGCCCGAGTTGGCTCGCACCAGCCGGAGCGGGCAGCTGCGAGGAACCGGCGGTCCCCGACGACGCCGAGCCAGCTGACGAAGGCGTCGACGTGTTAGAGGTCGGGTGGGCCGCTCCCAGGGTGCGACCAGGAGCGACCGCGGAGACCACCGCCGCAATACCTGCGGTAGCCGCCGCGGCGCCGACGATCATCCACCGCCTGGCTCGCGAGATGCGTGTAAGTGCGGCATCCCGGGTCAGCTGAGCCGACGAGGAGCGCACGGAGCCAAGGCGGGGAGGGGTTCGAAAGTGCTGTGACATCGCTCTAGATATTCGACATCGAGCGTAAGACCCGCGTCAGAGGAGTATGAGAATTCGTCTAGAGCTTCACGATGAGAATTTCCCCACGGACGGCAGCGGCGCCGGTCGCCCCTTAACTTCGTTTTAGCCAGGGTTGGGCAAGATAGGGCGGATGCGCCCAGCCTCCGCCAGCCGGCGCGCCCGCAATCGACATGCCGGCATCCCGGCGCTCGGGCGCTCCGAGATCGTCGATGCCGCCTGGCGGGCCCGCTGGCGGCGAGCGTCAATGTGGGCGGCGGCGCTGATCCTCGCCGGAGCTGTGGCGGTCGGCGTGGAGCTGGCGAGGACCTCGCGGTCACCGGCCCCGGCGCGTACCGGGGCCGCAGAGCGCGACGCCCGCTCGGGGGCCCCGACCCCCCCGATGTCGCTCCGGGCCCGGGCGGTGGGTCAGCTGCCGCTCGCGATCCAGGACGCCGCCGCCGCGCCTGTCGACTCGCAGACGGTCGCACTGCTCGGCGGGCTCGACGCCGGCGATACCTCCCACGCCGGGATCGAGACGCTGCAGGGAGGAGCGGCCAAGAGCGTCGGTAAGCTGCCGGTCCCGCTCCACGACGCCGCCGCCGTCACGCTCGGCTCTTCGGTGTATCTGTTCGGCGGCGGCCAGAGCGCCTCGACCGCGGCAATCACCGCGGTTGACCCCCGAACCGGGAACACGCGGTCCGCCGGCACTCTTCCCGAGGCGCGCTCCGACCTCACGGCGGCGACGCTGGGCGGGACCGCCTACCTGATCGGCGGCTACACCGGACAGCAGCCGCTAAACACGATCCTCGCCTGGCGCCCTGGCCAGACACCGCGCGTCGTCGGCCGCCTACCGCAGCCGCTTCGCTACGCGGCGGCGGCCGCCGTGGACGGCAAGATCGTTATCGCAGGGGGCCAGACGCCGCAGGGTCCGACGCGCCAGATCCTTGGGTTCGATCCCGCCAGCGGCCACGTGGAGTCGCTGGGAGCGATGCCCGAAGCCGTCTCGCACGCCGCCGCGGTCCCGCTCGGGCGATACGCGTATGTGGTCGGCGGACGTGACGGGAGCGGCTCGCCGACCCGCGCCCTGACCGCCGTCGATCCCCACAGCGGTGTCACCACGGCTGTCGGCAACCTGCCCCAGCCGCTGTCGGACGCCGCGGCCAGCGCTGCCAGCGGCGGAATCGTCGTCGCCGGCGGTCAGGGCGGCTCAGGACCCGTCGACCACGTGCTCAGGCTGACGCCCGGCCGGAGCGTCCAGCCCGCGGGACTGCTCCGACCGGGATCGGATCCGTCGGTCCTGCCCGGCGACCTGCTGATCGCCGACAAGGCGAACAACCGGCTGCTGGAGATCACGCCTCGAGGGCAGCTCGTCTGGAGCTTTCCGCGGCCGGGCGATCTGAGCAAGGGTCAGTCGTTCCTGGTGCCGGACGACGCGTTCTTCACCCACGACGGGCGCCAGATCGTCGCCACCGAGGAGGACGACTTCGTGATCTCGATGATCGACGTCGGCAGCGGGAGGATCACCTACCGATATGGGCATCCCGGGATCCCGGGCTCCAGCCCGGGGTACGTCTACAACCCGGATGACGCCATCAGCCTCCGCGACGGCAACATCATCGCCGCGGACATCAAGAACTGCCGGCTGATCGAGTTACGACCGCCGCAGCAGCAGCTCCTGACTCAGACCGGCGCCACCGGCGGCTGTGACCATGATCCGCCGGCGGCATTCTCGTCGCCCAACGGCGCCTTTCCGCTATCCGACGGCGGCGTCGTCGTCACGGAGATCGGCGGCGTGTGGATCGACTCGTTCGATCGCTCCGGCAAGCTGACGGCCGCCGTCAACCCCCCGGGCTTCAGCTATCCCTCGGACACGAACGAGGTCCGTCCGGGTGTCTATTTGACAGTCGACTACGCCCAGCCGGGAACAATGATGGAGCTCACCGCCAGCGGCAAGGTGCTGTGGCGTTTCTCGCCGACGGGCGCCGACGAGCTCAATCACCCCTCGCTTGCACTGCCGCTGCCAAACGGCGACATCCTTGCCAACGACGACTACAACGACCGGGTGATCGTCGTCGATCCCCATACGAACCGGGTCGTCTGGCAGTACGGACACACCGGCGTGGCCGGCACCGCCCCCGGCTACCTGAACATTCCCGACGGCGTCGACCTCGCGCCGCCGTACTCGCTCAGCATGCGCTTCGGGCGGGTGTCGGGGCTACCGGGTCACTGACCGGCTCTCAGCCAGCGGCAGCTCGATCGTGAACGCCGAGCCCTGAACCGCCACCGTGCCCCCGTGGCGCTCGGCGATGGCCTGAACGATCGACAGCCCCAGGCCGCTGCCGGGACGCCCCGAGGCGTCAGGACCGCGCCAGAAGCGCTCGAACAGCCGCTCGCGCTCGGCCGCGGCCGGCCCCGGGCCTTCATCGGAGACCGTAAGCCGCGCCCGGCCGTCGCCGGCGCGAAGCGAAACTGTCACCGGCGCTCGCGGCGGACCGTGCAGCAGGGCGTTCTCGATCAGGTTCTGAAGCGCACGCTCGAGCGCGGCATGGTCGCCCCGCACGAGCGCCGGCTCCAGCGGACCGAGCACAACCCGTTCTGCCGCCGCCGCGCGTACAAGCGACTCGAGCTCGACGCGATCCGGCGCGGCTGACGTCGTGCCCGCGCGCTCCAGCACCAGCAGATCGTCGACTAGCCGCGCTAGACGCGTGGCGTCTTCACGCAGGTCGGCCAGCACTTCGGCACTCGCCCCATGCCGCAGCGCGTACTCGACATTGCCCCGCAGCGCGGTGACCGGCGTCCGAAGCTCGTGCGATGCGTCGGCCAGAAATCGCCGCTCGCTCGAGCGTGCCCGGTCAAGTGAGGTCAGCATCCGGTTCAGCACTCCCGTCAGGGCGCCGATCTCATCCGCTGCCTCCGGCTCTGCCAGTCGCCGGGAGGGGTCCGCGGTGCGCTCGATCTCGGCCGCGCCGGCCGCAAGACGCCGCAGCGGCCGGAGCCCTTGACCCGTCAGCACGGCGGCCGCCAGCGCCGCCAACAGCGCGGCACCGGCGCCGCTCAGGGCCAGCACCACGCCCAGGTGGCCAACGGTGTGATCGATATCGGTGGTGTCCGAGGCGACGAGCACCACGCCGCCCGCCGCTGGCCCGCCGGCATCGGCGATCGGCGCTGCGTAGAGCCGCAGCGGCCGATCGTCCAGCCGTGTGTTCTCGAACCCTGCCCTTCCCGCGGTGACCACCGTCCGCGCCAGGCGATCGACCGGCAACAGCCGGGCGCCGAGCGTCTGCGAGCGAGCCAGCAGCCTCCCGCGGGCGTCCAGGACCTCGACGGCGATCTGCCGCCCGGACACTGGGCTCTCGAGCGCGCCTGGATCGGTCAGCACCGCCGGCGCCGAGACGGCCAGCTCCGCGGCCTGCTGCGCGCGCTGGCGCAGCGCCTGGTCAAGGCTTCCCCGAAGCTCGTTGGTGACGATCACCACGGTGGCCACGGCGAACAACGCCACGGCCACGAGGATTGCGCCGGCGGCGGCGAGCACCAGCCGCGCCCGCAGGGTATGGGGGACGATGCGCCTGCCCACTAGGCCCGGAGCACGAATCCCCTCCCTCTGACCGTCTGGATCAGCCGTGGCTCGCCCAGCTTCCTCCTGAGCCGCGTTATGTAGCGATCGACGACGTTGGGCTCGGCGGCGCCGTCCCAGATCTCGGCGATCGCCCGCTCGCGTGACAGCGGGCGACCCGGAGCGTCGAGCAACAGCGCCAGAAGCTCGGCCTCCCTGCCCGTCAGCGCTACCGGCCGACCGCTGCGAGTGGCCTGTCGCTGCGCCAGATCGAGGGTCAAATCGGCGTAGGAACGGAGCCGCTCCGGCTCGCTGCCGCGCCTGGTGAGGGCCCGCACCCGAGCCACGAGCTCCGCGAGCGCGAACGGCTTGACCAGGTAGTCATCGGCGCCGGCATCGAACCCCGCCAGTCGGTCAGAGACCGTGTCCCGTGCGGTCAGCATCAGGATCGGGGTGGCGAGCCCCTTGGCTCGCAGCCGCCGGCAGACGGCCAGGCCGTCGAGTCCGGGCATCGCCACGTCAAGCACGATCACGTCGGGCGCCGCCCGCTCGGTCTGGAGCAGCGCGCCCGCCCCGTCGGCCGCCGCGGTCACCTCGAACCCTTCGCCGCCCAGCGCCCGCTCGAGCATTCGCCGCAGCGAAGCGTCGTCGTCCACTACCAACACGCGCTCGCGTGCGGGTGCCGGCGCTCCAGTGCTCACCCCGGCGGGAGCGTCTGCGGGAGCCCCGGCGGGGGCCTCAGCCACCCGCCACGTCGCGCCGCAGGAAGACCAGGAACGCCGCCACCAGCGCGGGAACGCCGTACATGGCGCAGACCCAGACCGCCCTGATGATCGGCGACCAGTCGATCGGCGTGCGCAACAGCCCCTGCCACGCGTTGAACTGGGTGCTCAGCAAGTAAGGCTGGGCGCCACTCATCCCCGGCAGGATCCCGATCAGCTGAAACAGCAGCGAGATCATCAGCGTCCCCACCACCGCCGCCGCGCTGTTGCGGGTCACCGCTGAGAGCATGAGCCCGATGCAAACGATCGTGGCGATTGGGATCAGGTAGACGAGCAGACTGACGTAGACGAGCTCCAGGCTCTTGGGAGCCGAGACGATCGTGCCGGACAGGCTCTGCAGTGAGTTGAATCCGGACTCGATGCTGCCCGCGACCACGGCTACGGTTCCGTTGATCAGGATCGCCGCGACGGCGTAGGTGAAGGCCGTCAGCAGCTTGCCGGCGAAGATCTGGCTTCGCTCCAGCGAGCGAGTGAAGATCGTCTTCAGCGTGCCGTTGTGGTCCTCGGAGGCGATGATGTCGCCTGCCACCAGGGCGGTGATAAGGGGGAACATCCACACGGCCCCGAACAGCAGGATCACCAGCGGGAAGGCCAGTCCGCTCTTGGTCAGATACGAGGCGAAGGCGAAGTCGCCGCCGTTCCGGTCGGGACGGAAGTGAACCGCCACCACGAAGATGATCGGCACGATCGTCGCCGCGCCGAGCCCCAGATAGGTTCGCTTCTGGTAGCGGAGCTTCGCCAGCTCCCAGCGGTAGACGGTGAGCACGCCCGGGCCGGCCATCCCCGCCCGGCGCGCTCCGCGGGCCCGGCCGCGCTCCGCCACCGCCCCCAGGCTCATCGCGCCGCCTCTGCCGTCGTCTGCGCGTGCTCCTCGGGCACTGGTGGCGCCGGCTCGGGGCCGCCATTGATCCCTTTCCCATCCGGGCCGCCGGCCCCGGCTTCGGTGAGCGAGAAGAACAGCTGCTCCAGCGTGGCGGTCTGCGGCGTCAGCGAGCGGATCAACGCGCCGGATTCCACCAGCGCGCGCGACAGCGCGGCCACGGCCTGGTCATCGTCGGCCGTGAACCACACCCGGTTCTGCTGAATGCGGACGTCGCCGATCCCCCGCTGGGCGCGGCAGACTGCCAATGCGCGCTCGTCGTCGGTGCTCTGGAGGGCGTAGGAGGCGCCAGCGCTTCGCTTCAGCGCCTGGATCTCGCCCTCGTACACGATCCGCCCGGCCTGGACGATGGCCACGCGATTGCACAACTCTTCCACCTCCGCGAGCAGGTGGCTGGAGAGCACGATCGTCATCCCCTGCTCGGCCAGGCGGCGGACCAGCACCCGCATGTCGCGCATCCCGGCTGGGTCGAGCCCGGTCGCCGGCTCGTCCAGCAGCAACAGCCGCGGGTTGCGAAGCAGCGCGGCGGCGATTCCCAGACGCTGTCGCATGCCGTGCGAGTAGCCGCCGACGCGGTCGCCCGCGCGCCCCGCGAGCTCAACGCGCTCCAGCGCCTCATCGATCCGACCCGTGGCGCCGCCGCCGTCGAACGCCGCCAGCAGCTCCAGGTTGCGCCTTCCGCTCAGATAGGGGTAGAAGGTCGGCGCTTCGACGAAGCCGGCGACCCCATCCAGCGCGCGGACGCTCTCCCAGGGGTCTCTGCCGAACAGCCTGACGGTGCCTTCGGTGGGGTGGATAAGGCCCAGCATCATCCGCAACGACGTCGTCTTTCCCGCGCCGTTGGGTCCCAGGTAGCCATAGACGTCGCCGGCGTCGACGGTGACATCGACGCCGGCCACGGCGGTCAGATCTCCATAGCGCTTGACGAGTCCGCGGACCTCGAGCGGCGCGGGGCCTTCGGGCTCGGCCACGCTCACAGCGCCCGGGCGGCGGCTTCGGCCGCGGCGGGCGGTACCGAGCCCAGCACGGTATAGGTGACCTCTCCACTGGTGAAGCGGATCACCGTGCCGAGGGCGGTGTCGAGCTCCTGGCCGGTGGCGCCGTTGATCGAGATCGTGGGCAGGTTGAAGCCCCGGTCGTGGCCGCCGCTCTGGGACGAGCTTCCCGGACCCGAGCCGCCGGCCGCGCTCTGCTCGATGACCGCGATGCCGCCGAGGTTTTGGCCGTAGGTAACGAGCGAAGCCGGATGGCCGCCCCAATTGAGCAGCGTCACCGACTGGCGCGGCAAGCCGACGAGCGTGCTCGGCGCCAGCAGCGTGAACGGCAGGTGGCGGGCTACCGCCGCGGTGCCTGTCACCGCGCGGCGAGTGTGCGCGGCCTTGGCCTCCCGGCGAGCCTTGGTCAGCGCCCGGTTGTGGCTGGCCTCGGCGGTCGAGACATGGACCATCTTCGACCCGCCCGGGGGCGAGACGTTGAAGTCGGAGCTCGGCACCTGTTCGAACGAGATGTCGTTTGCCGTCAGCTCGAGCACCGGCGCCGAGTCGCCGCGCGCGTAGACCGCAAAGCTGAGCGGGACGCCACGCGCCGCGTCCCAGGCCAGTTGCGCGTCGCCCAACAGCCCGCCGTCGTGCTTGGGCGAAACCTGAACGGTGTACGCAGCCTGTCCGGCGACGTCGCTGGGGATGGCTCCAGAGAGGTTGATGTGCTGCGCCAGCTTGGTCAGATCGGACTGGATCTGAGAAACCGACGGGATCGAGTCCTGGCCAGTCTTCTGATCCTTGGGCTTGGTGCTGCCCGAGCTCGCGGGCAGCGTGCCCTCGTACGTTGTCTGCGAGGTGGGGTCGTAGACCCAGAACGAGCGGCCGTTCACGACAGCCTGGGCGTCACCGTTGTCCGACTGCAGCTCCAGCCGCAGCTGGTTGGTGGAGGGCGACAGCCACAGCCGGCCGGATGCCCCCTGCAGGAGGGGATCGGACCCCTGGATGTCGGAAGAGTCGATCAGGTGGTTGGTGAACGTGATCTTGGCGCTGATCCCCGGCACTGTCGGCGCTGTGAGCGCACTGTGGACCGCCTGCGCCAGCGGCTTGGGAGCCGGGACGGGCCCGCCGCTTGAGGCGGCGACGGCGATCGCGCTGCCGCCGGCAATGGCGATCACCAAGCCGGTCAGAATGGCCAGAAGCCTCTGCGTGGAGACGGTGCGAAGGAACTTCATGATCGACTCAGCCTTTCTCGGGGACGAACCACAAGATAGGCGCGGAGCTTGAAATTACCCTGACAATGCTAGGGACTTGGCTTAGCGGTACTGAAAGGCCTGGGTCTGGGTGACTTTGGCCGCCAATTTGCCGTCGTCGCGTACGACCTCGGTCTCCACCACCATCACCGTGCGTCCAGCGTGAAGCGGCCGCGTGGTAGCGGTCACCGCCCCGTCCCTCACGGCCCGCAGGAAGTTGGTCTTCGACTCGATCGTGGCCGTGCCCTCGGCCCCCTCCGGTAGGTTGAGAAACGCGCAGACACCCCCGCAGTTGTCGGCCAGCGCCATCAGCGCCCCGCCGTGCATGATCCCCGCCGCGGTGCAGCGCTCGGGCGCCCACTGCAGCCGCGCACGGACGAGCTCAGGCGTCGCCTCCAACAGCTCGATGCCCAGCAACCTCGAGAACGGAATCTCGTCGTCCATGGCTCCCAACCTATAACGTCGCCGCGGCAATGTGCCACCTGTTTGGGATGAGCGGTGGGCGCGAGCGGGTGACCGCCACCTTCTGGCTCCTCGAAGCGCCCGATTCGCTGGCTTTGCAGAGCCGCCGCGAGCCGGACGGCACGGGCCTCGGTACGTTCGAGGCGGACGGCACCCCAGAGGTCTCCAAACAGCCGCTCGCCGCCTACGAGGATCAGCAGTTCGCCCGCCAGGCGCGGGAGGTCCGCTCGAGCACGTTCGTGGCGCACATCCGCTACGCCTCGACCGGGGCGCTAACCCCCGAGAACACGCACCCGTTCGAGCAGGCGGGTCGTCTGTTCGCCCACAACGGCGTGATCGCGGAGCTCGACTCACTCGACGAACGCCTGGGCCAAGCCCGCTCTCTGGTCCACGGGGAGACCGACTCCGAGCGCTTCTTCGCGCTGATCACCAGCGAGATCGAGCGCACGGGCGAGGTCGCGGCCGGGATCGAGTCGGCGGTCGGCTGGATCGCAGAGCATCTGCCCGTGTTCGCGCTCAACTTCGTCCTGGTCACCCCGGATGGTCGTCCTGGTCACCCCGGATGGGCTGTGGGCGCTTCGCTACCCGGACACCCACGAGCTGTACTTCCTGCAGCGCTTCGCGGGCGGAGCCAGCGGCCACCGCCATCTGGAGCACGCCAGCGCACGGGGCAGCGTGCGCGTGCGCTCGGGCGATCTGGCTCGGGTGCCGGCGGTGGTGGTGGCCTCGGAGCCGATGGACGAGGATCCGGGCTGGCGGGCGCTGATGCCCGGCGAGCTCGTGCACGTGGGGCCTGACCTGCGCGCCTCGACGTCGCTCGTGCGCGACAGTCCCCCCGCCCACCGGCTGACGCTGGCCGACCTGGGCGCCAAGGCCGCGGCCTCGCAGGCGCCGACCGGGAGGCCGTGAGCAGCCGGCGGTCGGCGCCGGCCCCACCCCTACGCCGAAGCTGCCCTGCGAGCCGATAGACCGCCTACGACCCGGGCCCGCCTATGCCTTGCCCGTCACCCCCACGGTCGTCGCTCCGCCCTTGGCGTCGGTGATCTTGATAGTCACCTTCAGCGACTTCACTTCACCCTTCTTGACCTGCTTCTGAAGGCCCTTGCTCTCGGTTAGCAGCGGCAACTTGACGGTCATCGACAGGCTGGCGACCGGCTGCTTGAGCCCGATCACGAGCTTGCCGCCACTGAGCTTGGCGCTCTTGAGTTTGCCGCCCGAGAGCGACAGTCCCTTGACCTTCAGCGTGACCGTACAGCGACGCTTCTTTCCCGTGCCCTTGCAGGTACGCATCTTGTGGAAGGCATTGCGATTGAAGCTGAGGCCGCTTGGCACACCCACCGAGACCGAGGCGAGGTTGGGGGCGTTGTTCCCGCGGGTGACGTTGAAGCGAACGCTCGGCTGACGCTTCGTAAGGCCACCCAGCGAGAGCCCCGACACCGTCGCGGAGCCAACCGTAGTACCCGTGCCCCCACCGCCGCCCCCAGTGGTGTCGATCGGCCCGCCCCAGGTTGGCTGTGCGCCGCTTGCGACGAGCAGCTGCGGCGCCCCGCCGGTGGCGGGAACCTTGTAGATCGCGGTCCCGCGCTGGAACCCGATCCATTGGCCGTCCGGAGACCAGGTCGGCGACGCGTCACTCGTGCCGTTGGTGACGTTGGCGATAAGCGCGCCCGTCGTGTAGTTGTAAGCCGCGATCGTCGTCGGTCCGGTGCTCGAGCCCTCCTCGACGGCGAGTGTCGATCCCCCCGGCTGCAGCGTCGGCAGGTAGAGGACGTCCGCGGAATTCGGCGACTGTGCCACGACGCGCGCACAACTGTTGCTTGGCGGCGTGTTCGTGATCAGGCAGAGAGAACTCCGGATGATGACTCCTCCTGACGGTGTCTGCGCGTTGCTGACCTCCTGGGTCCCGGTCGCGCCGTACCCACCAGATAGCGTCGGGTACCAGTCATCCGTCTGGCCCGATCCGTTCAGATTGAACGACAGGATCTGGTTGGGGCCGAAGCCGCTCGCGGCGACCTCCATCACACGGCTGCCGTCGGGCGCCATGTGGGCCTCAACTCCGCTGCCGGCGATCGGCCCCACGACGTTTTGGGCGTTACCGTCCGACGTGTACAGGCTGCCGCCCTTCAAGAAGGTCAAATGGTTGCCGTCGGTGGACAACGACGGCGAGCTATAAGGGGCCGAGCTTGACCCGTCGGTGGTCAGCTGGGCCTGTCCCGAGCCGTCCGCGTTGGCGCGGCAGAGGTTGGACCCACAGCGGTAGACAAGAAACGACGCCGAAGCGGTGGACGGAAGAATCAAGGCCACGGCGGCGACCGGTCCGATACCCAGCCTGATGAACGATCGCATTGCGTCCCCCCTCGCAGGTTCTTTTGGTGACAAGCCCGACGCCGCCGTCTCAGCGGCGCCTCAACGTGGCGGCAACATACGCCCGCCGGTCCCGGCTCGCACTAGGGTCACACCCTAGTCTTTGCCCGGCAGCGCCCCGGCGAGCTCGCGGCGTCCGCGCACATCGAGCTTGCGGTATGCGTTGCCGAGGTGAAACTCGACCGCTTTGACCGTCACGAACAGCTCCTCGGCGATCTCGCGGTTAGCGCGTCCGGCGGCTGCCAGCTCGGCGACCCGCCGCTCCGAGGCCGTCAGCGACTCGACTCCCGAGAGCATGATCCGCCGAGGACGGGCGCCGGTCGCGCCCAGCTCGTCGGCTGCACGCGCGGCCAGCGCGGTCGCGCCGCCGATCGTGGCCAGCTCGCGCGCGCGTTCGAGCGGCTGGCGCGCCTCCGCCCGGCGGTTGGCGCGCCGCAGCGCGGCGCCGAGCTCGACCATCGCGCGCAGGTATTCGAGCGTCGGCTCGTTTCGCTCCAGCAGCCGGACCGCCGTGCGCATCGCATCGAGTCCCTCCTCGCCGCCCAGCAGCAGCCCTTCGATCCAGCGCAGCCGCGCGATCCCGCTTGGCGCACCCACTCGTTCCGCCAGCGCGAGCCCCGAGTCGATCAGCTCGCGTGCGCGGCCGACGTCCCCCAGACGAACGGCGGCCAGCGCCGCGCCCGAGTGCCAAGGCAGCACCACTGGGTTCGCGGCCATGAACTGCCGCTCCGCGAGCTCGCCGAGCGCTAGGTAAGTCTCCAGCGCCGCCTCGGTGCGGCCCGAGGCCAGCTCGACCGCGCCGCGCGCTTCTAGCACGAGCGGTCGTTCAAGGGTATGCGCCCACCGTGGGTCATCGGGGTCTTGGAGTGCCGCCTCCGCGCGCTCCGGCTCGCCACGTTCGAGCAGGCACAGCGCGAGCAGCGACCACGCGGCTCCGGCGTACGCCCCCCAGCCGTCGTTGCGAGCGTCGAGCGCGCGTTCGAGCTCGGTGAACGCGTCCTCAATCCGTCCGCGGCGGTAGTCGAACCCTCCGAGCACGTAACTGGCGGTCGCGACCGCCAGTACGGCCCCTTGGCGGCGGGCCTCGTCCAACACCTGGCCGGCGATCGCGGCTGCCTTGGCGTGCCAATCGTTCCAGGTCAATGCCGCGGTCACGAGCGACCACAGGTGACCTCCGGGTCCCTCGTCGCGCAGCAGCGCCCCGTCACCCCAGGCGCGCGTCACCAGGGGTCGCACTTCTTCGCGCGGGGCGCCGCTCAACGTCTTCATCACCGCGACGTTCGCGAGCAGCGCCCGCTCGCCGGGACTCTCCCCCGGCGCGGCGATCACCTGCTCGGCGTGCTCCAGCGCCTCGGGCACCCCGCCCGGTTCGAACGCCCGCGCGACGGTGCGTCCGGCCCGCAGTTCGCGCGCCGCGGGCTCGTCGCCTGAGAGCTCGGTCAGTGCCCGGTCGTACACGACGATCGCCGCCTTGTGCTCGCCGCGAGCGAGCAGCGTGTCACCGAGTAGCCGACAGAGGCCGAGCCGCTCTGTCGAGGTGCCGACCGCCTCCAGCGCCCGCTCGATTGTCACGACCGCGTCGGGATCGGCGTCTGCCGCCTGCGCGCGGGCTAGCTCGGCCAGGACCTCCGGCCCGCGCCCGGAGGGCGGCGGCTCGTCGAGCGCCCGGCGCAGAAGGCGCACCGCCTGCCCGGGCTGTCCCAGTGATAGCGAGCGGCGGGCGGCGGCGAGCAGCGCGTCGATCACCCACTCCTCTCCACCGCTCGCGCCGGCAAGCAGGTGCGGTCCGAGACGCTCCGCGTCCACGCCCTCTTCGTGGAGGATCCGCGCTGCCTCGAGATGTAGCCGCGCGCGCGCCGCCCCGGGGATCTCGCGCTCGACCGCCGCCTGAATCAACCAGTGCTCGAACGCCGGAGGGTTGGCGCCCGCGAGGATCCCGGCTCCCACGAGCGCGTCCGCCACCCGCTCCGCCGTGCGCACGTCCAGCTCCGCCAGCATGGCGCACCGCCGCAGCGGCGCGCCGCTCCCAAGCACCGCGATCGCGCGGGCGACCTCAACCGAGGCCTGCGGTAGCCGCCCAAGGCGCGCAACCACCGCGCGCAGTACGGCTTGGGGCGCGAGCTGCTCGATCCTCGCGGCCTCCTCGGCGCTGGGCGCCGGTCCGTCCACCTCGAGCTGGATCAGCAGCTCGAGCAGCAGGAATGGGTTTCCGCCGGTCACGTGCGCGCACGCGGCGCAAAACTCGCTCGCCGTGTGTTCCCCCAGGCGCCTGCGCACCAGCGCCGCCACACCGTCCGCGCTCAGCGGGTCGAGGCGGATCGCGCGAGCGCCCGAATGGCTTCGCAGCTCCAGCAACAGCGACGCGGCTTGATCGTCGGCATGCTCGCGGCCGGCGACCACGAGTGCGAGCGGCACTCCCTCGAGCCGGCGGGCGAGGTAGGACAGCAGCCGCAGCGAGGCAGGATCGCACCAGTGCGCGTCGTCGACTGCGATCAGCGAACCCCCTACGCTCGTCGCGAGCCGGACGGCGAGCCAGTACAGCCCGTGAACAGTTGCGTATAGGCCGCGCTCGGCGCCAGCGGTCGGGTCTTCGAACAGGCCCTCGGCCAGTGCGGCCGCGCCGCTGAACGCCGCGCTGCGCTCGGCTGGCGCAAGCGCGTGCACAACTGGCTCGAACAGTTGCAACGCGACGCCCAGCGCAAAGCCGGCCTCCAGCGGCGAGCCGCTCGCCGACCACACCGGCCGGCCGGTGGTCAGCGTCAGATCGCACGCCGCTTCCAACAGGCGCGTCTTGCCGAGCCCCGCGGCGCTCTGCATGACGACCGCGGCACCGTCCCCGGCCAGGCTGCGCTCGACCGTGGCTGCGACCACGCCAAGCTCCCGGTCGCGCTCGACCAGGTCGTCGGTCCCTCCCAGCTTCACCGACTCCATCCCGCAGGGAAAATCTTAGGGTACGCCCCTAGTGCGAGCAACCGGTCCAGCGGGGACACTTGCGGTCCTATGGAACCGATCCGCCTGGAGCTCGAGCTCCATCCCGGCGATGGTCCGATCGCGGGCAGGCTCCTCCCCTCGGACGGCCCCGCGACAGCCTTCTTCGGCTGGCTGGAGCTTTCGACCCTGCTCGAGCACGCGAGGCTGGATCCGCCGATACCGGCGGCGCCGAAGCCGTAAAACGCTCCCGGAGATGGCAGGGCCCTCACGGGCGGTTCCGGGGGCGTCTAGGTCAGCGCATTGGAAGCCCGCGGTGCCCACCCCGCGCCGAGTCACTTGAAGTCGCCCAGTCATCAGGTCGAGGAACTCCGTCTGGCCGCCCACCGTGGGATGAAACGACTCGGTCTGGTTGGACACATCGATGCCGTTGATCCAGTTCTTCGCCGCGCAGATGTCATGGCCCGCAAATGCGCTTGTCGGATTGATGAACTGGAATCCGTGGTTTTCTGCTGCCGCCTTGATCGTCGCGTCCAGCACGTCGTCGGCGGCATTCATCTGTTGCGCCTCCCTCTGGCTGATGAAGTACGCCCTGCCGAAGCAAGCCGTCCCGGCGTTGTCGAACGGGCGGGGGTATCCGAGGACGACGATTTCGGCGTTCGGAGCGTCGGCCGCAATCTTTGAGAACAGTGCATCGAGGGCTTTGGCCAGCGGTGCGCCGGCCGCGGCCGTGGCAGTGTCGATGGCGCCCTGACAGTTTGTGCCTTTCAGGTCCGTTGCGCAGGTACGGACGACGTCGGCAAAGCCGACGTTGTTGCCTCCCACCGAGAGCGACACATAGCCGGTGTCGCTGCCCAATGCGCCGAGCTGGCCCTCTACGTCCGCGGTGGTTGCGCCGCTGCACGCCTTGAATGTCAGCTTGAAGTCGCGCTTGGCGGCCAGCCGAGGTGCGTAGGCGTCGTCGCTCTGCCGGCAACCGCCGTCCAGGGTGTCGGTATAGGTGCCGACGCCGGACGAGTACGAATCACCGAGCGCCACGTACTTGTTGCTGCGCGCGACAGCCGTGGCCGCGGTTGCCTGATCGACCAGTTTGAATGCGAACGAGGCGTCGCCTTCGTGGCGGGTCGTCCCGGTCGCCACGTAGCTGCCGGCGGGGAAGCTCGTGCCCGGCCCGCGGTTGACCTGCAGCTGGATGATGCCGTCGCCGTCGGCGCGCCGCTGCCATTGATCGATCGCGTCGCCACCTGGCCGCTTCACGGCGATATCAACCACCGAGTACGGGTCGGCGCCCTGGATCTTGATCGTAAACGTGTTGCTTCCCCCGTCGGCGACGGCCAGGTCCAAAGGCCGTCCACCAAGCGCGAAAGCTGAGCTCGCGTCGGCGTGTCCCGGCTGGCTGGCGACCGCGGTGTAACCCCCGCGGACGAACCCCGAGAACTCACCTTGCGCAAGGCTGACACTGAAGTGCCCGAGCGAATCGGCCTGCGCACTGGTGTTCACGCTGGCGCCGTGCGTGGGTCCAGTGGCAAACGTCGGCGTGACCCCGATCGAGACCTGCTGCCCTGGGCTCGCGCCCTGGCCCGAGAGCTCAAATCGCGGGTCGCTCGTGTGCGACGCCTGGAGCGACAGCGGCCGAACCGCGACGCTCGTACCGTAGGTGGTGCCCGAGGCGTTGCTTGCCACCACCCTGAACCAGTACGTAGTCCCGAGCGGCAGGCCGGAGACCACGGATCCAACTGGCACGGGGGTTATACCCGCGCTTCCGAGATCCTGACCGGGGTCGTGCGCCGGGACTTCGCCACCGACCTTCTGTCCCTTGCTGCCGTCGGCATAGGAGTCGTCCTGGTAGACGCTGTACTGGATGAACCACTTGGTCGGCTGGTTCTCCGGGTTCACTGTTCCGAAGAAGTCCAGCGATCCGTTCGACAGCACCGAGCCCGTGCCTGTCACGACCTGCGGGGCGATCGGCGGCCCGCTGGTCTGCTGGCAACGGCCGTTGTTGGTGCCCGGGTCGCCGCTACCGGCATCGTGGGCATAGGTGGTTCCAGCGGCGTTGACTGCAATGAGCCGGAAGCAGTAGGTCGTGTTGGGACTCAAGCCGCTCAACGTGGCCGTCACTGGCACCGGCTGGGAGGGCGTCGCCGATGAGCCGATATCTTTCCCCGGGTAAGTCGGCTGGTCGTAGACCATGTGATCCAGGTCCGGGCCGTACTGGAAGTAGTAGTGCGTGTCGAGGCTTTCGGCGTTGGTCACCGAGCCAGCGAGATCGATCTCGTTGGAGCTGACGTACGAGGGACCGAGCGTTGCCGCCTGCGGCGGTGCGATCACGCTGGCCTGGATCGATTCGGTGCTCGGGGCGTGGACGGTGTCGGACGGCGTGTAGGTGAGGGCGATTTGGTCGGTTGCGGTATCGGTGTCGGGCGACGCATAGTCGATATCGCACGAGGAGACGGCTGGGTTGCTGGGATCCGGCTGGAGCTGGCAGCTGCCGCCGTTGCTGAACCCGGAGGGGCCACCGCTCGAGCTGGACCATGAGACGGAGCCCCGTGGCCAGCTTGGCGTTCCCCCGGCCGTGTCGGTGACGCTGACCGAGCATGTAGTGCCGGTGCCGACCACCTGCGTCGGACAGCCGGCATCCGTCTCGGTGCTGCGCAACGTAGTCGTTGCGATCGACCAGTCGGGGTCGGCGTTCGAGACCGTTGGGGTGCCGCCCATGCCCGGAATCACC
The DNA here is from genome assembly GCA_963756555.1 of uncultured Actinomycetes bacterium. Lineage (GTDB taxonomy): Bacteria > Actinomycetota > Thermoleophilia > Solirubrobacterales > Solirubrobacteraceae > Palsa-465. Next base: position 134,004 of record CAVWOC010000002.1, on the reverse strand, counting down.
GTAGGCGTGGCCCCGGGCGTCGCCGCCATCGTGAGCAGCGAATGCGTGGGCGAGCCGCCCGGGCCGACCGTAAGCGTGTTCTCGTCAAACACGATCTGCCCGCCGTCGGGCGAGAACGACGGATGCTCGTAGAGCCCGCGCGGCGGATTGCCGATCAGCTCCACCGGCGATCCACCGCTTGTGCTGACCTCGAACAGGCCGCTTGGAGCGCTCCCGAAATTCCCGTCGAAGACGACCTCGGTCCCATCTGGAGAGAAGTCTGGATGGTCGTAATAGCTGCTGCCGCTCGAGCCGGGGCTGGTTAGCTGCCTGGCGGTCGTGCACGGATAGGCACAGATCGACGGAGCCAGATAGATGGAGGCAGAGTTGCCGTCGGACGCCGTGCGAGCGAATGCGAGCTTGCCGTCGGAGGAAACGGTCGGAGAGAAATCAGTGCCGTTAGTGATCTGGGTTGCGGCTCCGGCGCTCGGAGCGCCCGAGCTCGGGAGCGCTACTGACATCTTGAAGATCCCGATGTCCTGAGCTTGCGAGATGTTCGTTCGTTCGAAGACGACTGTCCCGCCGTCGGGCGAGAGCGATGGATCGGTGTCGTTGAAAGGGGTGCTCTCGATGTTCGGGGTGGCCAACAGGCTCAGGTCGGTCACGTCGCTACCGTCGGCGCGCATGATCATCACGTGCCCGGCGCTCGGAGAGTTGACGGAGCTCGGGAAACAACACCGCACGAACACGATCCATTTGCCGTCGGCTGAAACGCGTGGGTCGATGGCCGGCTGACCAGACGTCAGGACGTGCTGGCCACTCCCGTCTGCGTTCGCGGACACGATCTGCGTCGAGGTCGGCGCATTGATCCCTGTGCCCGTGGTCTGATCGAACACGATCCGGCCGTTCGAACCCGGAAACGCCGAGGCGCCCGCCGACGACGCAAAACACAGCGCCGCCACAGCAATGAGCGCCGCGGTCAACACTGCAATCGGCGTCCGTGTCGACCAGCGAGCAGCGACCGCCAGCGGCATAGCCTGTCCCCACATAAAAGTCTCCCCTACGTGCGCCTAATACTCCTTAAACATACCATCGGGCGACCCGGAGGCAAGAGCCGCGTTCAGCCCGCGCAGCAGGCAGCGGGTTTCAGGCGACGGTGGGGTAGCCCCGCGGAGCGTTTATGCGACTATCGCCTGCGGGATGACAGCGACCACCAAGTCCGACCGGATGACAGCGACCAACCCGTCCGCCAAGCTCCCCCCCGGCCCCCGGCTCCCCCGCATCCTCCAGACGGCGGCGTTCATGCTCGCCGGTCCCCGCTTCCTCGAGGCCTGCCGGCGCCGCTACGGCGGAGCGGTCACGCTGGGCACGCTGTTCGACGACAAGTTCGTGATCCTTTTCGACCCCGACTTGGTGAAAGAGGTATTCCAGGGACCCGCGGACCAGCTTCACGCCGGCGAGGCCAATGCGCTGCTGGGACCGGTGCTCGGCGAGCGTTCTGTGCTGCTGCTCGACGGTTCCGAGCACCTCCGCCACCGTCGGTTGATGCTCCCCCACCTGCACGGCCAGCGGATGCAGGCTTACGCCCAGACGGTGCTCGAGGCCACGGACCGCGAGATCGACCGCTGGCCCGTGGGCGAGCCGTTCGCGCTGCTCGAGAGCATGCAGGCGCTGACGCTGCAGGTAATCATGCGCGCGGTGTTCGGCTACCGGCCGGGCGACGCCGAAGAGGAGCTGCGCTCGCGGCTGCGGGCCATGGTCGAGCCGCTGTCAAGTCCGCGCGGGATCCCGCTGATGCTGCTGCTGGGCAGGCTGGGCTCTGACCGCGGCGCGCTTCAGCGCTTTGAGGCCCAGCGCCAGGCGGTCGATCAGATCCTCTACGCAGAGATCGAGCGCCGCCGAGCGCAAAGCGACCTGGCCGAACGCGGCGACGTCTTCTCCGCGCTGCTGCTGGCCGAAGACGACGAGGGCCACCGCCTGTCAGACCGCGAGGTACGCGACGAGCTTGTGACCTTGCTGCTGGCCGGACACGAGACGACCGCCACCGGTCTGGCCTGGACGTTCGATCTCGTCCTGCGTAATCAGCGGGTGCTGGCGCGCCTGCGCGCCGGCGCCGACGACGAGTACCGGGACGCGGTGGTCAAAGAGGCGCTTCGCGTCCGTCCCGTGATCCCGGGGGTGGGACGCGTGGTGCGCGGCGCCCCGTTTCACCTCAACGGCTACGTGATCCCGCCGGGCGTCGAGATCAACCCCTCGATCCGGATGATCCACCGGCGGGCCGACCTCTACCCCGAGCCCTCGAGCTTCAGGCCGGAGCGCTTCCTGGGCCCGGACGCCCCTGACACGTACACTTGGCTTCCGTTTGGCGGCGGAATCAGGCGTTGCCTGGGCGCCAGCTTCGCGTTGATGGAGATGCGAATCGTGCTGGCCCGGGTGCTGGAGCGTGCGGCGCTGCGGCCCGCAGACCCGGAGCCCGAGCGAGTTCAATTCAGGGCAATCACGTTGTCGCCGCGCAACGGCACCCGGGTGATCCAGGACTGCGCGCCGGCGGCGGCGAAGGCTTAGATTCGGGGCGCCGGTGGCCGCTCGGACGGTCCTCCGGGCGACCATTGCGAACCCCGCGTTGGGCTCGTCGACGACGCGTGACCGTTTATGCCCGCTATGCGGCCATAACGGACCGCGCGTTTCCGGTCACCCGAACGCGTGACCGTTTACGCCCGCCGCCCGGCGCCCCACGGGTTCAGGCGGCCGCCGCCGCCCAGCGCTCAACCCCGGCTGCGCCGGCCCGCGGCGGGTGCGAACGCGCGTCGCGTGCTGCACGCTCCCCGGCTCTGGAGGATTAGGTCCGTGGTCCGCGTGGCTTGCGGTGCCTTTGCGGCCGTTCTGCGCGGCAGCCGGCCCGCGGCATCGGCGCGGACGTAGCCCTGGCGGCACGCGGGCGCGACTACGTGGTGAGTCCCGAGGATGCGCTGTTGCTCCAGCGAGCGCGTATGCGCCCGCACCATGTACCGCTCCAGGTAGCGGTGCGTGCGCGCTTCGCGGCGCGTCAACTCGGATCTCCCCGTGCGACGAACGGTGCGCCTGTGCCGTCGGTGTGCCCGCGACTTGGCATGGGCGGAGACGACCACCGGCGGACCCGAGAAGCTCGGCAACCCGCCGCTGGCCACCGCCACCCCGCCCGCGGAGACGGCAAGAGCCACGGCCAGTGGCAGCCCGAGGTGCCCGAGCCGCAGCCGGGTCGGCGAGGATCGCCGCGGCCGCTCGCGTGGCGCATGGATGACGCCGGTCTCGAGCGCCTGGCGGCCAACCTGACTGATGGCCCAATCGCCACGAGCAGTCGTGCGCACGAGCCCGTGTGCGTGCGCGTCGACCAGAGCCATGCGCGCATCCAGCCGCGCCAGCCCGAGCTCGTGCGCTAGCTCGTCGCTCGAAAGTGGCCCGGCATCGACCAACGCGCCGAGCACATCCTCGAGCGCTACCAACCTGCCGTGGCTTGTGTGCTCTGTCACCCACTAAGGAGGATACGCTCGTTCACCTCTCTGCCAAGCCGGGCGCGCGGGAAAGCAACTCCGCCGCCCGTACGGGACGACCGATCAGCAGCTGATGGTCGGCGTGGCGAGTAGCGGCGGACTAGCGACCGCCGAGCAACCGCGTTCCGCAGCTTGTGCTACCGCTTACCCGTGGCGTAGCCGAGGATTGAGAGGTCGGTCAGCCACTCCACCGGGGCGCGGTCGTCGGTGAACACCGAGCCGCCGCGCAGTGGGGCGCCGAGCCGAGCGTCGACCGTCTGCGCGAGCGCAGCGAGTTCCGTCGGAAGTCCCCGGCTCAAGGCGAGCATTCGCGGACCGGACAGCGAGCCCGCGCTCCCGACCAGAAGCGAGTTCGAGTTGCTGAAGTCATCTCTGAGCACGACCGGAAACGCGGCATGCATGGTGGCCCCTACCACCTTCTCCAGCCCGGCGGAGCCGGGGATGTGACCTACGTTGACAATCACCACCCCGCCGGGCAGCAGGTGGCGGCGTACCAGCGCGAAGAACTCCTTGGTGACCAGGTAGAAGGGGATATAGGGCTGGCGATATGCATCGAGGAAGATCGCGTCATAGCGGGCGGACCTTTGCTCGAGCCACGGCCGGGCGTCGGCCGTGTAGAGGTGCAGGCCGGGGCCACGGAGCGCGAAGTAGCGCTTGCCGATCGAGGTCAGCTGACCGTCGAGCTCGACGGCGTCGACGCGCGTAGCCGGGAAGTAGTGACCGTAGGCTCGCGCCACGGTACCTGCCGCATCTCCGAGAATCGCGATCCTGCGCGGCACCCCGCGCTCGGCGGCCAGCGGCAGCACCAGGAAGTCGTCCCAGTAGCCGCTCGTCAAATACGACCACGGGCGGTAGTCGGAGTGGACCGCGACGCCTTCGTTGAGCTGGAGCCAGCGCTCGCCGTCTGCGAACTGGAGCACCCGCGCGTACTGGTAGGGAGTCTCGGTCTCGTAGATGACCTTCGCCCCCGCCACATCCGAGCCCACGCCGGGTGGGGGAACGAACAGCAGTCCGGCGATCACCAATGGCAGCAGCAGGAACCGGCGGCCCATCCAGGGCGCGGCCGCGAGCGCCAGGGCCAGCGCGAACAGCCCGAATGTGCGGTGCGTGCCGAGCGCAGGGATCAGGAGCAGCGCCGCCAGGAACGTGCCCACCAGCGAGCCGGCGGTGGAGATCGCATACAGGCGGCCGGTCACCGTACCCGTCTCGCCGACCCGAGCCAGCGCCAGTCGGTTGGCGTAGGGAGCGACGGTTCCCAGCAGGAGCACGGGCACAGCAACCAGCGCCAGCACCGCCACCAGCGACCCGACGAACCCCCCGACTGAAAGCGAGCCGAGCGCCTTGACCGACAGCCGCAGAAACGGGTCGGCGATGAACGGCACGACCGCCATCAACACGGAGGCGGCCAGGACGACCGCGCAAAGTCCCATGAGGTCCGCGCGGCGGTCGGCGAGCTTGCCCCCGAAGGCGTAGCCGGCTGACAGCGCGACGAGCACCGTGGCGATCGTGTTCGCCCAGATGATCGTGGAGGCCCCGAAATAGGGCGCCAGCAGCCGCGCGGCTGCGATCTCGGCGCCTAGGCTCGCAGAGCCGACCACGAACACGATCAGGCGCAGTGCCCCCCGGGGAGGTGGCCGCCCGCGCACCGAACGCGGGTCCGGCGACTCGACGGACTCCAGCGCGTGGTCGGTGTCGGTGACGGTCACCGTCGCCGAGAAGCTACCCGCCGACGGGCCGCGCCCGGACACTGGCGGTCCACGCGACCGCGATCAGCGCGGCGCCGAGGGCGAACACAACCCACGCGACGGGGTCGCTCGAGCCACTGCCGGACGCCGAGCTGGCGCTGGGCAGCGGCAACGGATGGCCGGAGCTCGCCGCGAGCTGGCCGACCGCCACGATCGTGTGCGACCCCAGATGGCTACCGGGCGCCGTCGCCCTGGCGAGCGCGGATTGCTCGCCGCTGGACGCACCGCCCGGCAGGAAGAGGCCGTAGCCGTCTGGCATCACGACGAGCAGCAAGCCGCGGTACACCAGCGACAGCTCCTGCCCCAGAAAACGCGCATAGTCCTGCGGCCGGCGCCATAGCGCGGTGACCGATCCCAGGTCCGCGGACGATGCCACCACCGCGACGCGAACGGGATCGCGGTCGCGCGCGGCTTCCTGAAGCAGAGTTTCGAGTTGCGTCCGCTGGGCAGCGGCCACATTGGCGTCTTGAGGCAAAAACAGCGATTGAGTAGCGAGCACGTCGCTGGCCGGATCTCCGTCGGCGTAGGCAGAGGCGGCAAACGATCCACACAGCAGCGCCAGGGCGCTCGCCGCAGTCGCCGCGCGCAGCAGCGCCCCTCGATGAGCCCAGCGCTTCGCGGTGCGCGTACAGTCCGGCAATGGCGACCGAGTAAAGTCTATGCGCCGTTCGCTGATTCTCCTCTCCCTGCTGGGGACCCTGGTGGCATCTCCCAGTGCCGCCCAGGCCCATGGCCCCGTCTCCCCCGTCGCCTCGAGCTACCTGGCCAGAGTCAACAGTGTCCCGGCGGGCATCCAGGCCAAGGTCGTCGACGGCGACCAGCGACTATGGCTGAGCGTCGAGCGAAGCGAGACAGCGGTCGTGCTCGACTACCAAGGAGCTCCGTACCTGCGTTTCTCTCCCACCGGGGTGTCGGTCAACGCCGACTCGGCGATGTACTACCTGAATCACACCCCGGCCGAGACGCCACCGACAAGCATCACGCGCGCAACGCCGCCCGACTGGCGGTCTGTGAGCAGCGGCCATGACTACGTCTGGCACGACGGAAGGCTTCATGCGCTGGCCGCGGTAGCGATCTCGTCGCACGCGTCATTCGTCGGCACGTGGAGAATCCCAGCGAGGATCGATGGCCGGCTCAGTGCCATCTCAGGGGGTCTGTGGCACGCCGACGACCCGTCGCTGGTCTGGTTCTGGCCGATCGTCGTGCTGCTGGCCTGCGTGCTGGCGGCCGTCCGACTGCGGAATTCTGCGCTTGACCTGTTGTTGGCGCGGGCGCTTGGAGTCACGGCACTCGCGGCTACCGCGCTCGGCGGCATCGGGCGCGAGCTCTACGGGCGCCCCACCGTCGGTGCCTTCCAGCTGATCGTGATCGGGATCCTGGCGGCGTTCGTCTTATGGGCTCTGCCCGGCGCCGTTCGCGGGCGGTGGGTGCCGCTCCTGGTGATCGCGTTCGCGGCCCTTTGGGTCGGCGGCTTGCTTGTGCCGACGCTGCTGCACGGTTTCGTGTTGATGGCGATTCCCACCTTCCCCGCTCGAGCCGCCGCGGTGGCCTGTCTGGCGTGCGCTCCGGCCGTAGTGTTGCTCGTCTTTCGGCTGGCGCTGAGCGAAGATCGCTCCGACCCCCAGCGCAATGAAGCCGGACACGATGGGCTCGGGGCCGAGCAGAGCTTCGCCTAGGCGCGCGACGCCCCGCGCCTCCCTGATAGGGGGCGCGATCGTGGCCGTCCTGGTGCCGTGCGCCTGCGGATCGTCGCATCGCCCAGCGATCAGCGACGGCATTCCGCAGGCGCTGGTTGCCGAAGCGCGGCCGATCGGCCAGGGTGCTCGCTTCAGACCGCCGGTCAGCGGGCGGCCGGTCGGCCGTTGCGGGCCGGTCCTGGGCCCCCGGATCGGAGTTCACGTCGAGGTATTCGCCGCAGACAGGGTGGTGCTGCTGCCGGCGGGGATCGGGGCCGAGCCGCCGTTTCGGTACTCGGCTGGGCGGATCGACGGCGCGGCCTGTTTCGGCGCACTCGTGACGATCGATCCCACGGGGCTGGTGCTGGCGCGTCCCGGTGCCCGCCTGACGCTCTCGGCGCTGTTCCGCTCCTGGGGTCAACCGCTGTCGTCAAAGCGCGTGGCCTCGTTCGTAAGCCACCGAGGCGTGGCGGTCTATGTCGATGGCCGGACGTGGCGCGGCGGTCCGCGGAAGGTGCCGCTCAGCCCACACGCCGAGATCGTGCTCGAGGTGGGGCCTTACGTGCCGCCGCACTCGCAGTACGAGTTCCCTCTCGGCACGTGAGCGGGCCGAACGCGCCATCATGTCCGCCACCGCGACCTTCCAGTCCAGAGTGAAAGCCAACAGACTCGGTGGAACCAAGCGGCTCGCGCCCGTAGCGCTGATGCCGCTGGCCGCGTTTGCGGTCCATCAGCTGCGCTACTGGCTGGCGTTCGGCCGCGGCGCCGGACTCGAGCTCCAGCGGACCGGTCATTCCTACCTGCATTCGCTGGTGCCCTGGTTGATGCTGCTGCTGGCGGTCGTGGTAGGTGGCTTCCTTGTTGCGCTGGGGCGCGCATTCGCCGGCCAGCGCTCGCTCACGCGCTACACCGTCTCATTCACAGCGCTGTGGCTGATCTCGACCGGCGCTCTTGTGGCCATCTACATCAGCCAGGAGTCCCTGGAGGGCCTATTCGCCACGGGACACCCCGGCGGATTGGCGGGCATCTTTGGCTCCGGCGGCTGGTGGGCGATTTTCGCCGCCGCCTGCGTCGGCCTCGTCCTGGCGGCGATCTTCCACGGGGCTCGACGGGTGCTGAGCGAGATCTCCGAACGGCGCGCTCGCCGACAGCAAACGCCTACGCGGGCGATCTTTCGCCTTCGCCCCCCGCGCGACCCCACGCTTCCCCGTCTGGCCCCGCTCTGCGCGGGGTGGTCGGGGCGCGGGCCTCCTAGCTGATCGAAACGCGCCCGATCAGCCGATATTGACCGGCCGGAACACCCGTTTGCGTTACGGGATGGGCGCGCTGAGCTGCCGGTGGGCGACGCGGCTTGCCGGCCGCAGCAACCCCAACTGAACATCTAACGAGGAGGACGAAAAGGTGAAGGCCAAGACGTCGCTCCGGCGACTAGTGCTTGCTGGGTTCGCGGTCGCCGCCGCCGGGCTGGCGGAACCTGCGCTCGCATCGGCGCATGCGCGGATCAGCCCCGCGGTGACGCTGTCGGGCAAGTTGCAGCTGTACAGCCTCGCCGTGCCGACGGAAAAGAACGGCCTGACGACGACGAAACTGGTTATGACCGTGCCGAGCGGGTTCGGGATCGACTCGTTCGTTCCCCCTCCTGCGCCGTGGCATATGCACGTGGCGCAGACCGGCACGGGCGACAACGCCGTGATCACGAAGGTCACCTGGACGGGCGGCAGGACACCCACCGGCGAGGACTCGCTGTTCCAGTTCCTGGCACAGCCCGCCTCGACCAAGACGTATACCTTCCAGGTTGAGCAGACCTACTCGGACGGATCGATCGTCAACTGGGCCGGTCCGGAATCGTCCGCCGCTCCGGCGCCGACGATCGACACTGCCAGCTCGATCGGGGGTGGAGGTACGTCGACGCTCACGATCGTGGCGCTGGTGATCGGAGCGCTCGGGCTGCTCGTCGGGGGATTTGCCCTGATCGGCGGCTCTCGGGAACGGGCGCTGGCATGAGACGGCGGGGGCGGATCGTCTGCGCGCTCACCGTGGCCGTAGCGGCACTCGCATTCCCAGGCGGCGCCTTGGCGCACGCGTACTTGGTGAAGACCGTGCCCACGGCCAGCGAAGTGCTCAACGTTCCGCCCTCGACGATCCAGCTCACCTACGACGAAGCGGTAGAGCCCAGGTTCGCGATCATCTCCGTGACCAACGCCGCCGGTCAGCAGGAGACGACCGGGCCGGCGCACCGGTCGCCCGCCAACCCCGACACGTTGATCGTGCCGCTGCGACCGCACCTTCCCCAGGGCTGGTACCTGATCTACTGGCGGGCGATCTCGGTGGACGGTCACCCTGTGCAGGGTGCGTTCACCTACGCGGTAGGGCCGAACCCCGGGCCGGCGCCGCAGTTCGAGGTCCCGAGTATCGCCGCGAGCGCGACCTCGCCCAACCTGCTCGTGACGAAGTGGGTGATGTTCGTGGCAGTGATGGTCTCGATCGGGTTGTTCGCGTTCCGGCTCGTGACGATCCGGGTCCTGGTCAGGCGCGTCCCAGGTGTGCACTTGCGGGCGATATCGACCGCGTTCGTGATCGCGTCCGTCGTGGGCTTGATCGCGATCCCGGTTTACCTCGACTTCGCCACGGCGAACGATTCGCTGCGGTCGGTGTTCGACGTGACGGCCCTAGCGCCGCTGTTCGGCGTCACCGCCTTCGGACGCGCGATCCTCGACCTGGAGCTTTGCTTCGCCCTGTTCTGCCTCGCGGCGTGGATCTCGCTATTTGTCGACCGCCCGGAGCGAGAGAAGCGCTCGCTCGCCGAGCTGATCTCGGGCTGCGGCGCGCTACTAGCCGCCGCCGCGGTGCTGATCGTTCCCGGTGCCGCCGGACACGCAGCACAAACTTCCCCCCGGGGCCTGACGTTGGCGTTCGACTGGTTTCACATCGGCGCCGGATCGATCTGGCTGGGCGGCCTCGTCGGTCTGCTCGTGCTCTGGTTTGCGCTGGGCCAGCGAGAACGGGTCGCGGGGCTGTCCGTGGCTGTGCCCAGGTTCTCGGCCGTCGCCCTCGGGTCGGTGCTCGTCCTGGCCGGCGCCGGTCTGGGAGAGGCGGTCGACCACCTACCGGCAGTCAATGCACTCTGGCTGACGGGCTACGGTCAGGCGATCCTCGTCAAGAGCGGCCTGCTGGGGCTCGCGTTGCTGATCGCATCCGGGAACCTGTTGCGCTCACGCCCTCGGCTGATCGCCGCGCGCAGCCAATCGGAGCTCGGTGGGCCGGCAGCCCGCTTGCTGCGAGGGCTGGTGAGCGGGGAGGTACTAGCGATTATGAGCGTCGTGTTCGCCGCCGCAGTCCTCTCCAGCCTGGCGCCGCCGCCGCCAGCATTTGCGCTTCAGAACTCTGCGCTGGCGCGCGTCGGGCCGGGCACGGTCGCTCGGACGGTCACGCGCGCCGGCTACCAGCTGGAGCTGCTGGTGTCCCCCAACCGGGCAGCAACGCCGGACTCTTTCGCCCTGCGGATCACCAAAAGCGGGCAGCCGGTCCGCGGCGCCAACGTGACCCTCAATTTCGACATGACGACAATGCAGATGCCCCAACAGGAGTACCAGCTGACCGAGACCCAGCCCGGCATCTACTCGCGCGCCGCGCCGGCGCTGGTGATGGTCGGTCAGTGGGGGCTGACGTTCCAGATCACTCCCCGATCCGGAGTGCCATTCACGGCGCTGATCATCGACCAGGCCAATGGATGAACCAGACCCTGGAGGACACATGAACAACGAGATCTGCAATGAGGAGCGATCGGCAGGCGGACGGTTCGGCGCGCTTGCGCCCTGCTTGCCTGTCGTGGTCGGCGCGCTGGTGGCGGCGAGCCTCGTCCTGACGGGCTGCGGCGGATCTAGCAGCAGCGCGGTCAGCGTCCCGCACGTGGCGCCGGCGAGCACGTACAACCTCCAGGGCTTCGAGCCCGCTGCGCCGGTCCTGCCGGGCCGTCCGACGACGATCTCGTTCCGGATCCAGCAGCCCTCCGGCAAGCCCCTGACGAGCTATAGGCCCTGCTGCGAGCCGCACGCAGGCGTCGATCTGATCATCGTGCGCAGCGACGACAGCCACATCCAGTACGACGACTCCGACATCGGTGCAGGCGGCCACATCTCGCAACCGGTGGTGTTTCCCACTCCGGGCCGCTACCGCGTGATCATCGACGCCTACCCCGCGCATACCTCCCCTGATCAGCCGATCAACTTCCAGCTCTTCACCTGGGTGACGGTTCAGGGCGCGTATCAACCGCAGGCGGTGCCGCCTTACACGGCAACCGAGATCCTCGACGGTTACCGCTTCCAGATCCAGGCCCATCCCCAGCTCAAGGCGATCCAGGCCACCTTCCTGACGATCAATGTGACCGGCCCGAACGGCAGCCCGGCCGTGTTCGGCACCTGGCGAGGGGCGCTCGCACACGCGATCTTCATCCATCAGTCCTCGCTCGACTACTTCCACACGCACGTGTGCAGCCCAGGCGCGATCTACTGCACGTCCGTGCTAGGGGCGGCAAGGGTCACCGGCAGCTCGAGCCACCCGGGGGTGCTGCATGTCGGGGTGCTGCTGCCGGTGCCTGGTAGGTGGCGACTGTTCCTGTTGACCTACCTGAACGGCCACCACATCACGCCGACGTTCACTCTGGACGCAAGCGCATGAGCCGCCGCCCGTTGACCGAACGCGCTGTCCGGCTCCGACTGCTGGCTGGCGCCGTGGCGCTTACCGCCGGGGTGGCAGCGCTCGTTGTGGCGATTCTGCTGGTGCGGAGCGTGCTGGGATGAGGAAGTCCGGTATTCCCGCGCTCGCGCTCGCGCTGGTGCTCGCCGGCTGCGGGAGCTCGAGCCGCCCCCAAAGCGCCGGCCCGTCGGGCAGCGCCGGCAGCGCGGGACCGGGAACGACGATCGCCCTCCCAGTGCCGGCGTCGCTTCGCCACCTGTCGCTGGTCAACCAGTATGGCCGGCGGACCACGCTCAGCTCGTATCAAGGACGGACGTTGCTCCTGGTGCCGTTCCTGTCGCTTTGCCAGGACATCTGTCCCATGACGACCGGAAACCTGCTCCAGGTGCAGCAATCGCTGAGCGCGGACCGCGCCGCCTCCAGCGTGAAGATCATCGAGCTGTCGGTCGATCCGGGAAGGGACACGCCTAGCCGCCTGGCGGCGTACGCCAAGCTGACCCATGCGAGTTGGGAGCTCGTCACGGAGACGCCGGCCGAGCTCAGGGCGCTGGCCAAGTTCTTCGGCTTCACCTACCAGAAGGTGCCCGAGGACAAGCCGCCCTCGCTCGACTGGTTGACGGGGAAGCCGCTGACCTACGACGTCGATCACTCCGACAACTACTTCGTGATCGATCCGAGCGGCGTCGAGCGCGTGGCCCAGGACGCGGCGCCGGACTTCCACGGCAGCCTGAACCCCAAGCTCCACGAGTTCCTCGACCAGCTCGGCCGCCAGCACCTCGCCCACCCGCCGCAGCCCGATTGGACGCCGGCCGACGCTCTACAGGCGCTGGCCGTTTCAGTCGGCCACGCGCTGCCGGCATCTCAATTGCGGTGAGAGTCGTGCGCCAGATCGCGATGTCCGCGCTGCTCCTGGCCGCGCCGATACTGCCAGCGAGCCTGGCGCTCGCCGACGCGGACCCGGCGAGCGACACGCTGGTCAGCGCAAGCGTGTTCTACCCATACACCTCACAGGTCTCTTCCCAGCTGCAGAAGAAGCTCAACGCCCAGACCGCGGCCGCGAGCCAGGCGCAAATGCCGATCAAGGTGGCGCTGATCGCGGCTCCGCTGGATCTGGGCGGGCTCCCGACGCTGTTCGGAAAGCCACAGCAATACGCCAAGTTCCTGGATCAGGAGATCACCTTCAACCGCAAGCCACCGCTCCTGGTGGTGATGCCTTCTGGCTTCGGAGTCGCTGGATTGAGTCCCGCCGCGACGGCTGCCGCTGCCTCGCTGGCCAAACCCGGTGGCAAGACCGGAGATGATCTCGCGCAGTCGGCGCTCGCGGCGATCCCCAAGCTCGCCGCGGCCTCGGGGGTCACGCTGGCGCCCGTCAGTTCCCCTCCGCCCGCCACCAGCGGTGGCGGCGGCTCGAGCCCGACCACGCCGGAAATCGTGCTCGTGGCGGCTATTGCGGTCCTCGCCACCGGCGCGATCATCACCTATAACCGCCGCCAGGCGCCCCCGCACTGAGAGGGCCGGCGCAGGCCCTCCCGCGCGCTCCTGTTCACGGTGCCGGGGCGCCCGCGGCGGCCGTACCATCCCGCGCCATGCTGCTCTACAACAACCAGCTATCGGGCAACTGCTACAAGGTGCGGCTGCTCGCCGCCCAACTCGGCCTAAGCCTGGATCTCCGCGAGGTGGACGTCCTTGACCGGGCGGGTAGGCCCGAGCTGCTTGGCGGGCTCAACCCGGCGCTGCGCGTGCCGGTGCTCATCCTCGACGACGGCAGGGCGCTGCCCGAGTCGAACGCGATCATCCACTACCTGGCGGAAGGCACCGAGTACCTGCCGGAGAATCGATTTGAGCGGGCGCAGGTCCTGCAGTGGCTGTTCTTTGAGCAGTACAGCCACGAGCCGCACATCGCCATCCTCCGGTTCTGGTCTCTGTTCGACATCGAGGCGAGCGACGAGCAGCGCAAGGAGAAGAGGTGGTGGGGGAACCTCGCGCTGTCCGGACTGGACAAACACCTTCGAGACCACACCTTCCTTGTCGGAGAGCGCTACACGATCGCCGACATCGCTCTGTACGCCTACACGCACGTGGCACCCGAGGGCGGCTTCGAGCTCGAGCGCTACACGTCAGTGACCCGCTGGCTGGAGCGGGTGGGCGCACAGCCCGGGCACGTGCCGCTCAGCGCCTGACGCGTCCGTGGGCATCCGAACCCAGCTGGAACACGGGGCGTGGAGAAACCGATTGCGGTTCGCGCTCAGGCTCGTCACGCCGTGGGGCCATCGAGTGGTGGCTCGTCGTCCGGCGTGCCAAGCGCGCGAGCGCCGCGTATGAGGCCAAGCGGGTTCGGGCCATTCCGCCCGGCGACAGGCGGGTCGAGGAGGCAATCGGCTTTCTGCTCGCCCGGGGACTCGACGAGCAGCAGGTGCGCGAGGGTTCGATCCCCGCTCAGTCGCTCGGCTACATCGCCGAGCGAGTGGTTGAGCGCCTCCCGTCAGGCCGTCCGCTGCGCGCGCTGCACATCGGCAACTTTGTCGGCGTCTCGCTGTGCTACCTGTCCTGGCTCGTCACCGACCGCCATCCCGAATCGGTGGTGGTGTCGATCGATCCCAACGCCGCTCATCGAGGCATCGAGGACCCCCAGAGCCACGCGCTGGCGCTACTTCACCACTTCGACCTGCTGCGGACCAACGTCGTCGTCCGCGGCTACACAGTCGGCTGGACTCCGGGGGAGCAGCTGAGTGCAGATGGGGTGGCGTGCGAGAACGTCCTCTCGAGCCTGGCGCGGCTTGGCGCCAGCCGATTCGACCTCGTCTTACTCGACGGAAACCACGAAGAGAGCTATCTCGCGCGTGAGCTGGAGGCCCTCCGGCCGCTGCTGGGCAGCGGCAGCATCGTCGTGTTCGACGACCTCGACGTGTGGGAAGGAGTGAGGAGGGTGTTCGAGCGCATGGTCGCGCAGGAGCAGTTCGTCAGTCTGGGCCAGGACGGACGGGTCGGCATCCTCCAGCTGGCCGAGGCGCCGGTCGCCGGCTAGCGCCGTCTGCGACCTCTGACCAGCCGCTGCGGCAGTCCTACCGGGGAGAGCTGCTCGGCTACGAGCCCGGTGAACAGTCGCGGCTCAGCTTTGGCCACCAGGCTGTGCAGCTCCTCGCGCTCGGGAAGCGTGAGGTGACTGGGGCGTCCACGCCCCTTGCGCACCAGCTCCACCACCCGTCGGCGCTCCTGGGGCTCGAGCTTCTCGATGTGCTCGCGCGCGATCAGGATGAGCTCGCCCGCGGCGATCAGCTTGACGACAGGGATCGCCCGTAGTCCCGGCACCCGGCGGGTTACCCGTTGAATCATGCGGCCTGAACGCTTGCTCGGCATCCAGCTCCCGAGTGTAGGTCGGGCGCTGGCCGCTACGGTTGAGCCACGGTTGAGTTCGAACGGGTCATCAGAACCCGCCGCTCGGAGGAGGCTTTCTCCCCGCAGCTGGCGCCGCGCCAGGTCGTGGGCTACCTCGATTGATGCTGGGATTCGGCCGGAGCCGATGCTGATCTCCTCGATTCGCCGATGCTGAGATTTCAGGAGCGTCCGGCTAATGGTTCGGCGCGCGGCCTGCTCGTCCTGCATCACGGCCGGGGTACCGACGAGCACGACCTGATGCCCCTGGCCGATGCGCTCGACCCGGAGCAACACTTGCACGTCGTCTCGCCGCGAGCGCCGCTGCCGTTTCCGGGGACGCCGGGCTACCGGTGGTACGAGACGCGCCAAGTCGGTCATCCCGATCCGGACACGTTCCGCACCTCGTATGCCGGGCTGTCCGCTTTTCACGATCAGCTCTGGGAGCGCACCGGGCTGACGCCAGCGCAGACCGTGCTGGGCGGCTTCTCGATGGGCACCGTGATGAGCTACGCGCTGGGGCTGGGGCCGGACCGGCCCGCTCCCGCGGGGATCCTGGCTTTCTCGGGGTTCATCCCTACCGTCGAGGGCTGGCAGCCCGATCTCGCGCGTGCAGAGACGACGCGCGTGTTCATCTATCACGGCAGCCACGACCCGGTGATCAGTGCACAGTTCGGCCGCCAGGCACGTGAGCTGCTGGAGGGCGCAGGCTTCGATGTCGACTACCACGAAGCGCCCGCGCAGCACGGAATCGCCCCGGCGGTCCTGCCGGACGCAGAGAGGTGGATCGCTAGAGTCAGCGGCCGATGAGAGACGCTGTCATCTGCGAGCCGCTGCGTACACCTGTCGGCCGCTTTGGCGGCGTTTTTCGTGACCAGCCGGCGGCCAAGCTGGCCTCGACTGTCATCTCGGCACTGGTGGAGCGCACCAGCCTGCCCTCGGAGGCGATTGACGACGTGCTGCTCGGGCAGTGCTATGCCAACGGCGATGCGCCTGCCCTGGGGCGGGTGGCCGCGCTCGACGCCGGACTGCCGGTGGAGGTGCCCGGTCTCCAGATCGACCGCCGCTGCGGCTCGGGCCTGCAGGCCGTGATCGAGGCCACCATGATGGTCCAGACCGGGGCAGCTGACCTGGTGCTGGCCGGCGGCGGTGAGAGCATGAGCCAGGCCGAGCTTTATTCCACCGCGCTGCGCTGGGGCGCCCGGTCCGGCGGGGCGATGCTCGAGGATCGCCTGGTGCGCTCCCGCGTCACCGCCGGAGGCGTGAACCACCCTGTCCCCGGCGGAATGCTCGAGACCGCGGAGAACCTGCGGCGCGAGTACCGAATCCCGCGCGAGCAACAGGATGAGCTCTCGCTGCGCTCCCACCGGCTCGCGGTCGACGCGCACGAGCGCGGCGCTTTCGCCGAGGAGATCGTGCCGGTGACAATCGAGGACCGCAAGAACGGCACCCGGGTCATCGACCGTGACGAGCACCCGCGGCCGGACGCCACGCTCGAGAGCCTGTCGGCGCTGAAGCCGATCACCCGACGCTCCGACAGCGAGGCAACGGTGACGGCTGGGAACTCGAGCGGCCAGAACGACGGCGCGGCGGTGTGCGTGGTCACCCACCGGGACCGGGCTGCGGAGCTGGGGCTCGAGCCGATCGCCAAACTGGTCTCCTGGGCGGTGGCCGGCGTACCGCCGCGGACGATGGGCATCGGGCCCGTCCCAGCGGCCGAGCGGGCGCTAGCGCGCGCTGGTCTCAGCTTCGACGAGTTGGCCCTGATCGAGCTGAACGAGGCGTTTGCCGCGCAGGTGCTCGCCGTGTTGGGCCAGTGGCAGCTGTCCGACGGCCTCGAACGGGTCAACGTCAACGGATCGGGGATCTCGCTCGGTCATCCCGTGGGTGCCACCGGTGGCCGGATCCTTGCCACGCTGCTGCGAGAACTGCGGCGCCGCGGCGGCCGCTACGGCCTCGAGACGATGTGCATCGGCGGCGGCCAGGGGCTGGCGGCGATCTTCGAGTCCGTTTAGGCGTCCTGCGGTCCGGCGGTCGCCCGCTCGCCGCAAGCCCGCTGACTACTGGTTCCAGCTCGGGATGCCCTGCGCGCTTCACGAGCACCGTGGCCTTCCCGCCGGAGAACGGGATCGTTGCCACATCGCCCGTCGGCGGTCCCTGGAAGCCGCCCAGAGCAACCAGCACCCGCTTGCCGTTGCGCGAGATCCCCCACGGGGTCACGTATTTCTTGCCCGCCTTGAGCCACTTGAGCGCCTTGGTTTTCAAGTTCACAGTCCAGGCCTCATCGGTGTCCTCACCGGTGTAGGCGGCCACCATGTGCACGCCGTCGGAAGCGATGGCCAGCGGGACCAGTCCGCTCAACAAGGACGGAATCTTGAGGTTCGTTATCTGCCTGGCACGGCCGCCGCTCAGCACATAGATCTGCGATATGGGGGCGGCGCTAGCGCCGCGCAGGGTGACCCGGTCGAAGGCGATGCCCAGCTTGCCCCACACTGGGTTGGCGCTCCGTCCGTCCTTCGTCAGCTGCTTGCGATTGGAGCCGTTCGGGTTCACCGTGTAGAGGTTCACCGGCGAGCTCAACCTCTGGGACGCGCTCAGGCCGTAGACGAGCCGATTGCGGCCCGGCGCGAAGCTGGCGCCCTGCAAGTTGCCCTTTGCGATCTGCGTGACACTGCCGGCCTGGAGGTCCGCAACCTGCAGGCCGCCCTTCTGCATCGTCAGATAGCGGGAGTCGGGCGAGAAGGTGTAGGCCATTTGAGCACCGGGGAAGCTCGCCACGAGCGAGCCGCTGACCGAGTAGACGAGCACGCCTTGGCTGTTGGAGCTGACCGAGGTCATCGCCACCAGCTTGCCGTTGGGGGATAGCACCGGCTGGTCTCCCTGCGCCACCGGGCTGGGATTCTGGCCCTTGGCGTTGGCGACCCAGACCGTCATAACGGTCCCGCCGGAGCTGCTCGTCACGTACGCCAACTGAGCCGAGGAGGGCGCAGCCTGCGCCGGGGCGGCCGCGAACGCGCCGGCGGCCAGAGCGGCGGCCACGGTGGTTCTCAGAGTGGCGAACGCGATTAAACACTGGCGGGGCACGCGTCGAACCCTATGGGATCGCCTTCCACAGCGCGTCATCACCAAGGGACTGTCTGACCGCCTTGCCCGCGCCCACCAGCTCGATCAGAGCCGCCTCCGCTGCGGCCCGGTCCGGGGCGTCGTTGCCGTGTGTCATCAGCGCCGCGACTTCCTGGGTCGTGAGACCGTCTGGGAAGAGCTCGAGCAGCGGCTCGGGCGTGTCGGGCGGCGGCGCGCGTTGAAGCCCGGGGTCGAGGTTGGCGATCAGCACGTCGTAGGCCTCCACGGGCTGAAAGCCGCCGGCAACCAGACGTAGGCCGTCCCGTTCGAAGACCACCGAGGGTGCCGTGAAGCGAACCGGACCGTCGGTAGTAGCCGTCTTGCCCTGCAGCTCGGCCGCCGAGCCTGCGGCATCCCGCGTCTCGGCGCGGTCGCGTTCGTAGCCCTCTATAACGTCCGGCGCGTCGATTCGGGAGACGATCTGGGCCGCGTCGATTCCGGGCACGGTCGCCAACGCGTCCGTCAGCTGGGTGTCGTCGTCGAACACCAGCGGCGTCGTGAAGTTCGCGAGCTGGAGGGCGCGGAAGACGCGCCACTCGGCGCCCGGACTCGCCAGCCGCGCCGCGACCACGGCCCTGCAGGCCCGGGAGGTGCCGCTCAGGCGGTCCTTCGGTGCCGGCGAGAACGGCATTCCGTAGCGGCGGCGAAACCGCAGCTGGCCCAGCGCGCCGCGCAGCGGCGTGTAGCCCCGCTGCTCGTACTGCGACGCGTGCTCGGTGAGGCCGATCAACACCAGCCGCCAGCGGAGCTGTTGGCCGTAGCGCCACTCGATCACGCGCAGCGCTGGGCTCTCGGAGTAGGCCCAGGGACAGGCCGGGTCGTTGAAGAGCGTGACGTCGATCATCGCTGATGGTGAGCGGGCCTCATCCGGTGACGGCCTGAAGGACGTGCGCCAGATGGCTCGCGGCGTTGCGGTCCTCGCCGGTGACGGCCGACGCCCGCTGGACCTCGGCCGTGGCGAACCCGGCCTCGAGCAGGGCCGCGCGGATCTCGGACTCCTCGCCGAAGTGCAGGTAGACGCGTCCGCGCACGAACAGCGAAAGCATCAGCCTGAAGACCCGGACCTGGGAGTTCTGAAGCTCGCCCATGTGGATGTCCGAGATATACGTGCCGTGTCGAAAGCTGCCGAGGGTCTCGGCGAACCGCCGCCAGATGCCCCTGACCGAGTCGTGGTCCAGATAGCCGAGCAGGCCTTCGGTGATGATCGCCAGTCCCTTGCGCCTGTCGAGCGTCGCAGCCAGCTCGTGGAGGCTGCCGGGGCCGTCGTCCTTGAGGGCGTCGACCTCCGCCACGCGATGGTGTGCCGAGAGCGAGCCGATCCGCTCGAGCGCATCGCGCTTTCGCTCCACCATCCCCGGCAGATCGGCCTCCACATAGGTGACGCTGTCACCGTAGCGGCGGCTGAAGCGCAGGCCGCGAGGCGAGAGGCCGGAGGCCACCTCGATCACCTGGCGCACTCGGCGCGCGTCGATGGCCTGCTCCAGCAACGTGTCGATCGCCCGGTGACGCGCCAGCAGGTAGGCCTCGAGCGTGCCGCCGCCGAGCACACCACTGACGGTCATTGGCGCTCGCAAGGACTCGAACAGCAGGCGGCCCTCGAGCGTCTCGAGCTCGGGATGCGAGAGGCCGTTGCGGGCCCACACGTATCCGGTGTAGTGGGCTGTGGGGCTGATTCGTCCGCTGGAGCTCATCGGCTGGTCCGTTCTGAGGAGGCGCTGTCACCCTCGTATGCTTGGGCGAGGCGCTCGACGAACGCCACCTGGGCCGGGTTCAGCTTCTCGCGGGCCTCCTCTACCCCGAACCAGCCCGCGCGATCGACCTCCGGGAACTGGCGCATCTGCCCCGATCGGGGCGGCCACTCGACTGTGAACGTGTTGCTCTTGATCTGCTCGCTGTCGAGATCGCCCTCGAGTGCCCAAGCCGAGACCACCTTGCCCGACTTCTGGGTGATCTGGCCGAGGTCCATGGGCTCGGCGCCACGCGGTGCCGGCGTGCCGAGCTCCTCCTCGAACTCGCGCAGCGCCGCTTCAAGCGGGTCGTCGCCCGGTTCGTACTCGCCTTTGGGAACCGACCAGGCACCCGCGTCCCGGCGGGCCCAGAATGGCCCCCCGGGATGGACGAGCAGGACCTCGAATCGATCGCCGGGCTTCCGGCTAGCAGCGTTCCGGGCGCCGGCGCGGCGATAGAGCACGATTCCGGCGCTGCGGCGTGATGAGCTGTTCCGGGGCACGGGGCGCCATGGTCGCACGGCGGGGCGCTGCGGTGGTCCCGGGCGCGAGCCTCAGCCGGTCAGCCAAGGCCGCGCGGCTGAGCCCTACCGAAGCGCTCCGCGCGTGACCATCCCGTGCCGCGACCAGCCACGCTTCTTCATCACCTCTTCGTCGCCGTTCAGCGTCTGCTCGCCACCCGGTGCTGAACTCATCCCATGAGCATTCAAGCCTTCCCCATTCCCGCAGAGCAGGGGGACGAGCCGACCGAGAAGCTGCGGCTGGAGCCCTGGGAGCCGATCCTCGACGCGCTGCCGTTGCTTGACCACCGGACGCAGGCGCGAGCCATGGCCCCAAGGCTTTCGCCACGCGGCCACTACCTCGAGTTCCAGGACGGCGAAGCGACGGTCTACGTGCCACTGGATCGCCGCATCACGCATATCGGTCGCGGCTTCACCGCCGATCTGCGAATTGAGCAGGGCCACGTATCGGTGAGCCACGCGATCCTTGTCCGCCACGGGCGCTTCATGCGCCTGCTGGACAACCGCAGCTTCAACGGCACGTTCGTCAATGGCCGACGGGTGTTCGCCACCAACCTCCAGGACGGCGATGTCCTCCGCGTCGGCCCCGTCGTGATGCGCTACGTCATCGTCGACTGACCGCCCAGCCTACGTAGCCGTCAGCTGAGGCCCCTCCTCGGCCACGTCGCGCGCCACCAGCGCCGCGTACAACCCGCCACGCTCCAGCAGCTCGTAGTGCGTGCCGCGCTCGACGATTCGCCCCTGGTCCAGCACCACGATCTGGTCGGCGTCTCTGACCGTCGACAGCCGGTGGGCGATGGTGATCGTCGTCCGCCCCTCCGATAGCCGCTCGAGCTCCGCCTGCACGGCTGCCTCGGTCTGCGTGTCGAGCGAGCTGGTGGCCTCGTCCAGCACGAGCACCGGAGGATTGCGCAGGACCGTGCGGGCGATCGCCATGCGCTGCTTCTCGCCGCCCGAGAAGCGGTAGCCGCGCTCCCCGACCACGGTGTCGTAGCCGTCGGGCAGGCTCTCGATCAGATCGTGAATGCGGGCTGTGCGTGCAGCGTCCTCGATCTCCCCATCGGTGGCATCGGGGCAGGCGAAGCGCAAGTTCTCGCGCACGCTGGCGTGAAACAGGTAGGTCTCCTGCGAGACGACCCCCACCGTCTGACTCAGCGACTGGAGCGACGCGTCGCGCACATCGATGCCATCGATCGTCACCCTGCCCCGCTGCGGGTCGTATAGCCGCGCGACCAGGTAACCCAGCGTTGTCTTGCCGGCACCGGTCTCGCCCACGATCGCGGTGCGCGTCCCGGCGGGTACGACCAGGTTTACGTCCGTGCACGGTCCACGGCTCCTTGCCGTAGTAGCTGAAGTAGAGATCCTCGAACCGCACCTCCCCCAGCAGCTCTTCGGTGCGCAGCTCGACCGGGTCGTCCTTCTCGACGATGTCGATCGGCAGATCCAGATACTCGAAGATCCGGTCGAAGAAGGCGAGCGAGGCCTCGACGTCGGCGCCCACGCCGAGCAGCTGCTGGATCGGAAACAGCAGCCGCGTCTGAAGCGTCGTCAGGGCCACGACCGTTCCCACCGAGATGTGGCCGATGATCGAGCCCTGGCCGGCCAAGAAGTAGACGATCGCCGGCTGAATTGCAAACGTCATCTGGATCGTGGACATCACCCAGCGCCCAGCCATCCGCGAGCGGACTTCGAGGTCGGCGATATCGCGCGACTCGCTGGTGAAGCGCGTGGCCAGATCGCCACCACGCCCCATCGTCTTACCCAGCATGATCCCGGAGACCGACAGCGACTCAGCGACCAGCGCCGACATGTCGGCGAGCCGGCGCTGCTGCTCCATCGTGATCCGGCGGCGGACCTTGCCCACGCGGCGCGTGAGGTAGACGAACAGCGGCACGAACACCAGCGAGATCGCCGCCAGTCGCCAATCGAGCAGCAGCATGGCGACGATCGTGGCGATCACCGTGGTGGTGTTCTGGGCGATCGTGGTCGCCGTGTTGGTGAGGATGTCGTCGAGGCCGCCGATGTCGTTGGCGATCCGCGACTGGACCTCTCCGGTCCGCGTGCGGGTGAAGAACGCCAGCGACATCCGCTGCAGCCGCTCGTAGACGGCCGAGCGGAGGTCGTGCATCACCCGCTGGCCGACGGCGTTCGAGAGGTAGGTCTGCCACACGCTGAACACGGCGGTGACGATCGCGATGGCGATCATCCCGGCGACTCCCCAGGTGAGCACCTTGGAGTCGTGCTTCAGCAGGCCGGTGTCGATCACCGCCCGCAACAGGAACGGCGAGATCATGCTGATCCCGGCCGACAGGGCGATCAGTCACCACCGCCGCGCCCAGCCGCCGTCTGTAGGGGACGAACAGGCGCAGGATCCTGTGCCGGTCGCGCTCGCGCGTGGGATCCATCAGTGGTGGTGGCTTCCTATCCGACCCACCCGCCCGCCGTAGCGAGCGCATCGCGCCAGTCCCGGCACCGGCGCCGTGGGCGGCACCGGATCCTCGTCCCGTGAAACTCATCTCCTCCCATGATGACGCACGCGTGGCGCGCTCCTGCCGCACGGAGCGAGGCGCGGTGCTCAGGGTCGGCGCGGCGGTCGCTCAGGCGTAGACGCGGGCGATGGCCGCCGCCCGGCTCGAGACCCCCAGCCGCGCGTAGATGTGCTCGAGGTGCTTCTCAACAGTCGCCAGCTCGATCCGCAGCTCGGCGGCGACCTGATGGCTGGGCTTGCCGCAGGCGACGAGCCTCATCACCTGTGCCTGGCGGGGGGTGAGGCCAAGTGACCGGAGTGCTTCGATTCTCGGGGCGCAGGGCCGTTGCTCCTCGAGGACCAGCATGCGCTTTCCCCCGATTTGCTCCTCGTGAATCTGCAGCCGCCCGCGCGCGGAATCGATCGTGAGCTGCCTACCGTTGTTTCGCTGCTGCAGCAGCGCGCTCGGCAGAGCCTGACCGCTATCCGGCGCCTCCCCCAGATAGGCGTCAAGCAGCTCGGCGGCGGCGGCCGCGACATGTTCGACCCGCCCGCTCGCGTCCAGCTCTACCAGACCAAGGCCGCGGTCCGCGGCGCATTCCTCCAGCGCGTGCAACAGTGAGCGCGTCCGGGCTTGCCTGCGGACGCGCAAGTAGGCACGCGCGAGGTGCGGGCGGAGCGCTTCGAGTAGTTCGCGATCGCGCTCGCTGAAGTCACGCTTGGAACGGCAGAGCGCGAATGCGACCAGCACCTCGCCACCGAGCCCGAACGCGAGTTGGGCCTCCGTGTCGATCAGCTTGTAGAAGTCCTGGTAGAGCTCCAGGCGATGTAGCTGCCGGACCGTGAGGAAGTCCGACAGCCTGCGGGCGCCGAGATCACCTCGCTGCTGGCGCCGCACCAGCGGGTGCTGGTGGGCGACCGCGAGGAACGCATCCTGGATGCCGTCAAAAGCGCCGTCGGCGGGATCGAATATGCCGAGTGCGGTGCCGCGCGCGAGGTCGATCTCGTTGTATCCGACGATCTCGCACGGCACGAGCCGGCGGAGGCTTGGCAGCAGCCCCTCCCGAAGCTCCTCGACGCTGTCGCAGCCCTGCGCCTCGAGAGCCAGCTCCAGCACCGCGCGGAGGTCTGCGTTCCTGAGCACGCTGATCGAGTCCCTCAGGCGTAGACGCGGGCGATGGCCGCCGCCCGGCTCGAGACCCCCAGCCGCGCATAGATGTGCTCGAGATGCTTCTCGACGGTCGCCACCTCGATCCGCAGCTCGGCGGCGACCTGGTGGCTGGGCTTGCCGCAGGCGACGAGCCTCATCACCTGTGCCTGACGAGGCGTGAGGCCATGTGACTGGAGTGCTTCGGTGCTCGGAGCGCACGGCCGTTGCTCCTCGAGGATCAGTACCCGCCCACCTTGGCTTCGGGTCTGCTCGCTGATACGCAGGCGGTCCCGTGGTCCGGCGATGTTCCGCTCTGTGCCGATGGCCTCCACGGCACCGCCGAGATACGCATCGACCAGCTCCAGCGCCGCCCCCGCGACATGCTCGACGCCTCCGCGCTGGTCGAGCACGATGACACCGATCTCACGATCGCTCAAGTCGCGGTCAATGGCCTCGATCAATGCTTCGGTGCGCGCATAATCTCGCGCGCGGCGGTGCGCCCGCGCGAGGTGCGGACGTAATAGGTCGAGGAGCTGGCGATCGCGCTCAGTGAACGTGCGTTTGCCGCGGCCCAGGTTGATCGCCACGATCGTCTCGCCGCTCAAGCCGAACGCCAGCTGGTCCTCGATCCCCAGGGGCCGATAGATGTCGTGGTAGAGCTCGAGGCTGTGAAATGCGGGTGCTGACAGGAAGTCAGAGATCCTGTACGCCCTCAGGTCACCACGGCGCTGGTAGGGGACCATCGGGTGCTGGTAGGCGAGCTCCAGAAACCGCCTCTCGATCCCGTCATAGGCCGGGGCATCCGAGATCACAAACGCCGTCCGTCGTTCCACGTCGATCTCGTTGTAGCCCAGAGTGTCGCAGGACACGAGTCGCCTGAGGCTAGGCACCAGCTCTGTCCGGAAGGTCTGTAGGCCGTCGATCGCCTGCGCCTCAAGCGCAAACTTCAGCGCCCTGTCCCAATCCGTTGCCCGCAGGTGCCCCATGCTTCGAAAAATGGCCCCGTTTCCGATTCTCCAGCAAACGGAGTTTTCCGTATTTACTTAAGTTGGTTCTAATGCTGTCGTCCGCCAGCTGAGCTGTTTTGCGCTGCTCAAGCGCCAGACTTGCCACACTGAACAGGGATGAGCGGACCCGAGCTGGGACTGGCGCTGTCTGTGCTTGTGGCCTGCTCGGTCGAGGCCGTGGAGGCGCTGACGATCGTGCTGGCGGTGGGCACCACGCGCAGCTGGCGCTCATCGCTGTACGGCGTGGGCGCGGCGCTCGTAGCGCTGGCGGCGCTTGTCGCCGCGCTCGGCCCGGCGATCGCATCGCTGCCGCTGAGCGCGTTGCGCGTCGTGATCGGCGGGCTGCTGCTGGTGTTCGGGCTGCAGTGGCTGCGCAAGGCAATCCTGCGCGCGGCGGGGCTGAAGGCCCTGCACGACGAACAGGCCGCATTTGAAGAGGAGAGCGCCGCGGCTCGCACGGCGAGCACGCGGCGCGGATTTGGGGTCATCGACTCCTATTCGTTCATCGTGTCGTTCAAGGGGGTATTGCTCGAGGGACTGGAGGTGGCGGTGATCGTGCTGACATTCGGCGCCAATCAGCACCGCATCGGGCTCGCCGCCGCCGCGGCCGGCGTCGCCGTGGCGCTGGTCGTGCTGGCCGGCGCGGCGGTCCGGGCGCCTCTGTCTCGTGTGCCGGAGAACGCGATGAAGTTCGCGGTCGGGGTGATGCTTAGCTCGTTCGGCATGTTCTGGGGCGCAGAGGGAGCAGGCGCATCGTGGCCCGGCGGGGACGGCGCGCTGCTGGTGATCATCCCTGGATTGGCGGCGGCCTCGCTGGCGATGGTCGCCTGGCTCCGGAGTGGACACACCGCGCCCGCGGGTGAGCCGGCATGAACGCGATTGGCCGCATCGCCGCAGCCGTATGGGACTTCGTCGTCGGCGACGATTGGGTGACCGCGCTCGGCGTGGTCGTCGCGCTCGGGATCACGGCGCTTTTGTCCGGCGGCGGCGCCGTCGCCTGGTGGGTGATGCCGGCGGCGGTGCTGGTGCTGCTGGCAGCTTCCTTGCGACGGGCCGCTGGCAGGACGTAATACTGCCCCAATGGAGCGGGCCACCGGTAACCGTGAGGTGGTGGGCGACGGTCAGCACTTGCCGCTGACCTCCACCTCGCCGACCAGAGGGCCGGTGCCGCGGCTGCGCTCCGAGACGCCGTCCTCAAGCAGCCCGTTTCCCCCGATCGCCGACTACGGGTTTCTGTCCGACTGCGAGACGGTGGCGCTGGTGGCCCCCGGCGGCGCGGTGGAGTGGATGTGCCTGCCGCGGGTCGACTCGCCGAGCGTGTTCGGCGCCATGCTCGACCGTGACGCCGGCTATTTCCGCATCGGCCCGGCCGGCGTGGCGGTGCCAGCTTCGCGCCGCTATCTGCCGGGAACGATGGTGCTCGAGACCAGCTGGGGTACCGGCTCTGGCTGGATCATCGTCCGCGATCTGCTGCTGATCGGACCCTGGCACCACGAGAACGACCGCTCCCACTCGCACCGCCGTGCGCCCACCGACTACGACGCCGACCACGTGCTACTTCGCACTGTGCGCTGCGTCAACGGCGAGGTCGAAGTGCTGCTCGACTGCGAGCCCGCCTTCGACTACGGACGCAAGCCGGCCCACTGGGACTACTCGAGCGCCGGCTACCACGAAGGCGTCGCTCGCGCCGACGGCGTCGATCTCCAGCTCACGCTGACGACCGACCTGCGGCTGGGCTTCGAGGGTCCGCGGGCCACCGCCCGGCATCGGATGAAGGAGGGCGAGCAGCTTTTCTGCGCGCTCAGCTGGTCAGAGCACACTCCTCCACAGAGCTTCGACGAGGCCTACAGCCGGCTGGTGTGGACCGCACACCACTGGCAGCACTGGCTCGACCGCGGCGACTTCCCCGACCATCCGTGGCGCGCGTACCTGCAGCGCAGCGCGCTGACGCTGAAGGGGCTGACGTACGCCCCGACGGGGGCCCTGGTAGCGGCGGCCACCACCTCCCTGCCCGAGACACCGCACGGCGAGCGCAACTGGGACTACCGATACAGCTGGATCCGCGACTCGACGTTCATGCTCTGGGCCCTGTTCTCGCTGGGCTTCGATTGGGAAGCCAACGACTTCTTCTACTTCATCGCCGACGTCGCCGAGGGCGCCGACGACTTGCAGGTCATGTACGGCCTGGGCGGCGAGCAGGTGCTAGACGAGCACACCCTGGAGCACCTCGACGGCTACCAGGGCGCACGTCCTGTCCGGGTCGGCAACGACGCGTACAAGCAACGTCAGCACGACGTATGGGGCGTGCTGCTGGACTCCGTCTATCTACACACGCGCTCTCGCGACTCACTGGATGAGCGCGTTTGGCCGATCCTCAAGCGCCAGGTGGAGGCGGCGATTGCCAACTGGCGTAAACCCGACCGCGGCATCTGGGAGGTGCGAGGAGAGCCCAAGCACTTCACCTCGTCGAAGATGTTCTGCTGGGTGGCCTGTGACCGCGGCGCCCGGCTGGCCGAGCTGCGGGAGGACACAGAGCACGTGGCCCGCTGGCAAGCGGCGGCGGACGAGATTCACGCCGACGTCTGCGAACGCGGTGTCGACGACCGCGGCGTGTTCGTCCAGCACTACGACACCACGGCGCTCGACGCCTCGCTGCTGCTGTTGCCGATGGTCCGTTTCCTGCCCCCCAGCGACGAACGGATCCGGGCCACCGTGTTCGCGATCGAGGAAGAGCTGACAGATCACGGCCTCGTGCTGCGCTACCGCGCCGAGCAGACCGACGACGGCCTTCAGAGCCGCGAGGGCACCTTTACGATCTGCTCCTTCTGGATGGTGGCCGCTTTGTGTGAGATCGGCGAGGTGGAGCGCGCCAGCGGGCTCTGCGAGCGACTACTCTCCCACTCCAGCTCGCTGGGCCTCTATGCCGAGGAGCTTGATGCTCGTACCGGGCGACACTTGGGCAACTTCCCCCAGGCCTTCACCCACCTGGCGCTGATCAACGCCGTCATGCACGTGGTCCAGGCCGACGAGCAACTGGAGCGCCTGCGCTCCCCGTGGGCGTACCACTGACCCTCAGCGCCCCGAGGTAAAGCGGCCCGGACGCCGCATCGGGCGCCCGGGCGGTTCAGCGCTTTCTAGCTGACCTTGAACTTCTTGCTGGCGGTCAGCAGCACGCCGCTCGAAGGGTTGAACGGCGCCGAGCTGTTTACCAGGTACGCGCACACGTGGTATGTCGTGGACTTCGGTGAGCGCCAGCCGTGCGAGACCTTGGTGAATGAGCCACTCACCGTGTAGTCGTCGCCGTTGGCGTTGTGGACCGCATGCTCCACGTGCGGGTTTGGGCCGCACCTCACGACGTCGTCGAAGAAGTAGAGCCGCTCGGTCGTGCTGGCGAAACCGCTGACCGTGAACGAGTAGTTCTTGTTGACCCTGGCGTTCTTCGGCGGCTTGATGCTGAGGCTGTCGCCCTGCGCCAATGCCGCGCCGCAGAACGCGGTGATCACGACCGCCGCCGTGAGAACTAACAGCCGGCTCGCCCACCGGCTCATGTGACCGATCATCGTGGCCTCCGTCTCTGTGAGTGTGTACCAGTGCCGGGGTCTACGCCGGCCGCCCCGTTTACGCGAGGCTAAACGTGGCCTCCCGTGGTGTCAACAACCGCACCGGCAGCGCCTTCAGCTGGTTGAGGAACGCCGACTCGACGTAGGTGGGCGTTCCGGCCAACTCCATCTCCGGATAGCGCGCGAGCGTCTCCTCGAACAGGATCCGAAGCTCGAGCCGTGCCAGCGCCGCGCCGAGGCAGAAATGGCGTCCACCTGCCCCGAACGCCTGGTGCTCGGGATTCCGGCGCACGTCAAAGTGCTCAGCGTCCTCGTAGTGCGACTCGTCCCGGTTCGAGGAGACGTACCACATGACCACCTTGTCGCCCTCGCGTATCTGCTGGCCGCCGATCTCGGTGTCCTGCATCGCGGTGCGCCCGAAGTGGGCGAATGCCGGATACATGCGTAGCGACTCCTCGACCGCGGCCGGAATCAACGACGGGTTCCCGAGCAACAGGCGGCGCTGGTCCGGGTGCTCGATCAGGGCGCGCATGCCGCTGGCGTACGTGGACTTGGTCGAGTCGTTGCCCGCCGCTACCAGCAGGAAGAAGCCCATCACGATCTCGTGCTCCTCCAGCCTCTGACCGTCGATCTCGGCGTGCACCAGCACGCTGGTCAGATCGTCCGTCGGGCGCTCGCGCCGCTCGGCGATCATTCGCCCGCACCGAGCGAACAGCTCGGGCACGTTCTCGCCCAGGACGGCCTCGATCCCCCCTGGGTTCAGATCGGGATCGCCCATCCCCAGCATCGAGTTCATCAGGTTGGCCCACACCGCGTCGTCTTCTGGCGGGATGCCCATGAAGCTTCCGATCACCCGCGAGACGACGGGCTGGGCGACCTCGTTCACGAGCTCGCATGTGTCCCGCCCGCTGAGCCGGTCAAGCACGTAGCACACGATCTTGCGGATCTCGGGCTCGTGGTTCGCGATCCGCTTGGGTGTGAATCCCATCTGGAAGAGCTTCTTCAGCCGGTCGTGCTTGGGCGGGTCCATGCCGATGAACATGGCCTGCATCAGCTCGAGCGGAAAGACGTCACGCGTCGCCGTGATCCCGCCGGCCTCCGACGAAAATGTCCGCCAGTCACGGCTCACGGCATGCACGTCGTCGGGGCGGGTGATTGACCAGAAGCCTGGCTCGTTGGGGTACTCGCTGATGCCGTCGGTCCAATGAACCGGGCACTCGGAGCGCAGCCGCTTGAACAGCTCGTGCGGCGGCCCGTCGACCCACAGCACCCGCTCGCCGACGCGGACGTTGCTCAGATCATCGACCCGCCCCTGCTCCACCGCCATCCTCGCATCCTACCCCTCATCCCGGCCACTGGGCCGCGGGCTGCGCTTCATGCGGGACCCGGCCGCCCCGTTGGAAAGGGGCGGCCGAGTGCTCATCCGTCAGCTGCTCACATGTTCGGGCAGCTATGCGAGCCGCTTCCCGATCCGCGGGAGCCCGGAGTCCGTGACTGGGGCAGAGGCGTGGACCGAGACGGGGTGGTCGTCGTGCTCGAGCTCGAGGGCGCTTTGGTCGCGGCCTGAGTCGAGCTTGC
Source organism: uncultured Actinomycetes bacterium (assembly GCA_963756555.1). Taxonomy (GTDB): domain Bacteria; phylum Actinomycetota; class Thermoleophilia; order Solirubrobacterales; family Solirubrobacteraceae; genus Palsa-465. The sequence goes on along the minus strand of CAVWOC010000002.1, from coordinate 103,874 downwards.
CGCGTTGGCGACCGCGGCGCCGCCACCGGCTAATGCGCCGGTTGCGGCGAGCGTCGCCAGCAGAGGTGTGATTCGCATTGGGTCATCTCCTTTCATTGACGCCCAGGACTTTGCACCCCGAACGTCAGAGCGGCGTAGGAGAGGCCGAAGAGTTTCGACCGATGAGTTTCGCCACCCCCGAGTGTCTAAAGCAGAGATGAGAATCCTTTCGTCGGGTCCGGGCCGGCGATGAGGCGTTCCGCAAGTTGACCGACCCGCACCGGGGGCAAAACTGCACATTCCCGACCCTCCCAGGCCCACCCGCGTAGGCGAGCCGCTCTGGCTCGACCCGTACCCGGACGCGCTGCTCGAGGGAATCGCCGACCTGGCACCGGAATCAGAGGCGCGCTACGAGCAGCGGGAGGCGATCGGGCTGGTGTTCGTCGTGGGGCTTCAGCACCTCCCGCCGCGCCAGCGGGCGGTGCTCATTCTTCGCGATGTCGTCGGGTTCCCTGCTGCGGACGTGGCGCAGATGCTCGAGACGAGCGAGGAGTCGGTGAACCACACGCTGCAGCACGCTCGGGCCGCCCTTGGCGCGCGGCTGTCCGCGGCGCGCCAGCGGGCGCCACTGCCGCATTCGGCGCAGGAGCGCAAGCTGCTGGTTGAGTTCACGCATGCGTTTGAGACTGGGAACGCCGAGCGGGTCGTCGCGCTACTGACCGACGACGCGCTGCTGACGGTGCCCGCGCGGTCGTTCGAGTATCAGGGGCCTGCCACGATCGGCGCGTTTCTGGCCAACCGCTTCGCCACGTTCGCCGGACGACGCGCGTATTGCCGTTGGACTCGGGCCAACAGCCAGCCGGCCTTCGGCCACTACGTCGACGACCCCTGCCGACCGGCTGCCCACGCCACCGGCCTGATCGTGCTGACGCTCGAGGGCGAACGCATCGCAGGGCTCACGGTCTTCGGCGACAGCGCGCTGCTGCGGCACTTCGGTCTGCCGCCCGCGCTCCCGCGGTGAGCGCTAACGCCGTCTGGCGCACCCGCGTTGAGTGCTAACGCCGTCTGGCGGAAGGCTCGAGCGCCGGGTTCGACCACCCGCCGTCTGCGGGGTTCAGGTTGACTCCGGGCGGCACGACCTCGTCGATGCGGTCGAGCACGTCGTCGGTTAGCTCGGCGTCCGCGCCGGTCAGCTGCGATTCGAGCTGCTCCATCGTCCGCGGGCCGATGATTGCCGACGTCACCCCCGGGTGGCGGATGACGAACGCCAGAGCCATCTCGATCAGCGTGACCCCCGCCTCGTCGGCCAGCTTGGCCAGGGCATCGGCGGCCTCGAGCTTTCGCTGGTTGCCTGGCAGCGACATGTCGTAGCGCCCCGGAATGCGCTGCGCGCGGTGCGAGCTCGGAACGTCCTGGCCCAGGCGGTAGCGCCCGGTCAGCCAGCCGCCGGCCAGCGGGCTCCAGGGGATGACTCCCATGCCGTGGCGCTGGCATGTGGGCAGCACGTCGTTTTCGACGCCCCGGACCAGGATCGAGTAAGGCGGCTGCTCACACACGAACCGCTCGCGCCCGCGGCGCTTCGCCACCCACTGAGCCTCGACGATCTGGCTGGCGGGAAACGTCGAAGAGCCCAGGTATCGGATCTTGCCGGCATGGACGAGGTCGCTCAGCGCACCGAGCGTCTCGTCGATGTCGGTGTCCGCCTCGGGACGGTGGATCTGGTAGAGGTCGATCCAATCGGTCTTCAGCCGCCGCAGGCTGTTGTCCACTTCCCGCGCGATCCACCGGCGCGAGTTCCCGAACTCGTTGGGGTCCTCCCCCATCGTCCCGTGGACCTTGGTAGCCAGCACCACGTTCTCGCGCCGCCCACCAGATAGCGCCTTACCCACGATCTCCTCCGACTCGCCGCGAGAGTAGACGTCGGCGGTGTCGATGAGGTTCAGTCCGGCGTCGAGCGCGCGGTGGATGATGCGCACGCAGTCGTCGTGGTCAGTGTTGCCCCAGGCGCCGAACATCATCGCGCCAAGGCACAGCGGGCTGACCTTGACGCCGGTGCGCCCTAGGGTCCGAAGCTCCATCTGTCCTAACTTAGCGTCGGCCGCGAGGCGCTCAGCGCGAGCCGCCGTCGATCAAGCTCAGACGCAGCGCCTGCAGCGGCTGCAGATATACGCGCCAGCGCCGTTCACAGCGCGGGCAGGAGCATTCGACGGACGGGTCGTAGCCCTCGAGCGCAGCCTCCCACTCGACCTCTTCGCTGCGCAGACACAGCGGGCAGGCGAGCGAGGCCGTCACCAGTTCATCTGGATCGCTGACGCGAAAGCGAGCAGTATCGGCGAGAGCAGTCATCCTCTCAGCATGCCCAGCGAAAGCGGTTCCTACAACCGCGCGCTCCCAGCAACCCCCCGGCTGGGGGGAGGCGGGGCAATGGGTGGGCTACTGCGCGCCTCTTGACAAGCCGCGACCGCGGGGCCCGCCATCGCCCGCCGGGCCGGCTGCCATTTCGTCGATCAAGTCTGCCAAGCGCAGCAACAGGTCAGGCGCCAGCCGGCGCTCGTCGTCGGGCAGGCAGGCGTAGAACTCGCGCTCGCGTGCTCGCAGCCAGTCGTCCTCGTCCCGGAGGACGTCGCGGCCGGCGACCGTAAGGGTGACCTTGACCCCGCGGCGGTCGCTGTCCGATGGGCGGCGGTCGACGATCCCCCGTCGCTCCAGCGCGTCAAGGATGCGAGTCGCCGTCGACGGCGCGATCCCCGCCTGCTCGGCAAGGTCTCGGACTCGCGCTCCGTCGGACTGGCCGAGCGGTTGAAGCAGGCCGTATTGGGACAGCGTCAGCGCGCGTTCGTGCTCGCGCGCCCGCCCGCCGCGCGCTCGCCGCACCGCTTGGACGAACGTGTCGAAGGCGTCAAGAAATCCATCCACGCCTCCGGTCCTGCCATCTCCGTCCAAGTCTCCCGTTCTGCCGTCGCCGGCCACGCCTCCGGTCCTGCCATCTCCGGCCCAGGGTGCCTGGAGTTTTTCCCCAATTTCCTCTGAGCGCCCGAGAGACTTCACTGGACGCACCGTAGCAGTCTCGCTTGGCATGCTAGTATTTGGCATGCTAAATACGGCTTAGGCTTCGCGCCATGTTCCACAACATCCTCGTCAGCATCGATGGCTCGCCCCACGCGGACCAGGCTCTACAGGAGGCGATCGACATAGCGCTGGCCGAGAACTCACGGCTCACACTGCTGACGTCCATCCGCCGCTGCCCCTCCTGGGCCTATAGCCCAGTCAGCGCCGCCGCCGTCGAGCAGCTTGCAGTGGACTTCGAGCACGAGGCGCAACGGGTGATGCGGGACGCCGTCGAGCGTGTTCCGGAGTCGATACCCGTCACGAAGATCATCACTCGTGACCCGATCCGGCAGGCGCTGATGAAGCGGATCAAGTCCGGTTATCACGACCTGCTCGTCATGGGTTCGCGGGGCCGAGGTGCGATCACGGCGTCGCTGCTCGGCAGCGTCAGCCACTACGTGTTGAACCACAGCCCGATCCCCGTGCTGATCGCCCACGACCCGGACGACCAGCGTGGCGACGGGTCGCTGCGCAATCAGCGTCCGACGCAGGCCAAAGGCAGCAAGAGCGCCGGCGGGCCCGAGCCCGCAGGGCCTGGAGCTGGGGCGCCGGCAGCGGCCTAGGTTCGCCTTGCTTGCGAGCCGGCGGCATTTGCCGGCGATGGCGCCCCCGGGATCACCTCCTACCCTTGGCCCAATGCGCTTCTCGGTGCTCGATCAGTCGCCGATACCCGAGGGCTCGGCCGGTGCCGACGCCCTCAACAACACACTTGACTTGGCGCGGCTTGCGGATCGTCTCGGCTACCACCGCTACTGGGTGGCTGAGCACCACGGCGGCCCGATGCTGGCCAGCGCCAGCCCGGAAGCGCTGATCGGACCGATCGCATCGGTGACCGAGCGCATCCGCGTTGGGAGTGGCGGCGTCATGCTCCCCCACTACAGCCCGTTCAAGGTGGCGGAGACCTTCACCGTGCTGTCGGCCTTGTTCCCGGGGCGGATCGATCTCGGTATCGGACGCGCGGCGGGCACCGATCCCCTGACGACCTACGCCCTGCAGCGCGACCGTCGCGATGCCGCTCCCGACGACTTTCCCCAGCAGCTCGCCGAGCTCCTTGCATATCTGGACGACAACCTGCCGTCGGATCATCCGTTCGCCCCGCTGGCACGGATGCTGCCCGGCCGACCGGAACTGCCGAGCCCCTGGCTGCTCGGGTCCTCGCCGCAAAGCGCGATCTGGGCTGCGCAGCTGGGCCTTCCGTACGCCTTCGCCGACTTCATCAACCCGGGCGGAGGGGAGATCGCGGCGGAATACCGTCGCCGCTTCAGCCCCGAGCGCGAGCTGCCGGGGCCGGTTACGGCCGTGGCCTGCTGGGTCCTGTGCGCCGATAGCGACGAGGAGGCCGCGCGCCTCGCCTCGAGCAGCAGGATGACGCTGACCTTGCTGCGCCGAGGCCAGCTGATCCCCGTCCCCCCACCCGAGAAGGCACTCGAGTTCCTGGCGGCTGAAGGCAAACCCGTGAACGGGCCGCTGCCTGGCCGCCGCGGCATCGTCGGCGCGCCGGACACGGTCCGCGCGGGGATCGACCGGATCGCGTCCGAGTACGGCGCCGACGAGGTCATCGTGGTGACGATCACCCACGATCACGCCGCCCGTCGGCGCTCGTATGAGCTTCTGGCGCAGGCGGTGGGGCTCGAGCGTGACCTCACGTCCACGAGCCAGTCGGCGTTGTAGCCGCATGCGATACACGACGATCGAGAGCCCAATCGGCGAGCTATTGCTGGCCGGCGGGGAACGCGGCCTGCGGCAGCTGTCGATGTCGCCGTTTGCCATCGATGCATGCTGGGAGCGCGATGAGGAGTTTTTCGCCCATATCCACCAACAGCTCGACGACTACTTCTGCGGCGCTCGCCGCGACTTTGACGTCGTCCTCGACCTCCGGGGCAATTCGTTCGAGCTCGTGGTCTGGGCGGCGCTGACGCAGATTCCGTGTGGCCAGACCGCGAGCTACGGCGAAATCGCCAGGCGCGTGGGCCACCCTCACGCCGCGCGGGCAGTGGGCGTCGCCAATGCTCGCAACCCCGTGGCCGTGATCGTGCCCTGTCACAGGGTGATCGGCTCCGACGGCAGCCTGACCGGGTACGGCGGCGGACTGGAGCGCAAGCGCTTCCTGCTTGACCTGGAAGCCGGTGTGACGCCGCTGCTCAGCGCCTAGACGTGGCAGTCGCCAACGCCAGCACTGAGCGCGGCTGCGACTGGGCGGGCCGTCGAGGGCCCGCCCCAAGCCGCCCCGGTCATAGATCACCCCTAACTACCTACGTCCCAGGACTTTTGTGTCTGCCTGGGCGGCTGACACTCCCGACCACCGGGACTGGCCGCCGGCCACGAGGGCCGGCGCGTGGCCCGGCTGGGCGCTTTGGCCCTGGCCGAGTAGGCGATCCGCCGGACCGCAAAGGTTAGCCGGGGTTTCGGGCTCTGCGCGCCCTAAGCGGCCGCGGGCCCCCGCGCGGCGCGCTCCTCGGCGCCCTAAGCGGCCGCCAGCCCCCGCGCCGCGCGCTCCTCGGCGCCCGCCAACTCTCGCTCCACAAGCAGCTGAGCGATCTGGACGGCGTTGGTGGCGGCGCCCTTGCGCAAGTTGTCGCCAACCACCCACATGTTCAGATAGCGCTCGCCCCCGCGGCCGGGGTCGTGGCGTAGGCGGCCGACGAATACCTCGTCTCGCTCGGCGGCATCGTTGGCCAGCGGGTACGCGGCTCGCTCGGGGTCATCGATGACCACGACGCCCGGGGCGCGCTCGAGCAGCTCGCGCGCTCGCTCCACGCTCAACGGGTCACGCGCGCGGATCCTGACCGACTCCGAGTGGGCCCGAATCACCGGCACCCGTACGCAGGTGGCGGTGATGTGCAGCTCCTCCTCGCCCAGGCCAAGGATCTTGCGCGTCTCGTCCATCATCTTGCGCTCCTCGGTCGTGTAGGAGCTTCCGTCTTTGAACGTCTCAACCTGCGGCAAGGCATTGAACGCGATCTGGTGGGGGTAGACGCTGGGAGGCTGGGGTTCCTGGCCGTGGAGCAGCGTGTGCGTCTGCAGCTCCAGTTCCTCGACCGCGGCCCGACCGGTCCCGGAGACCGACTGGTAGGTCGAGACTACGATCTCCTCGATCGTCGCCTCGCGGTGCAGCGGGTACAGGGGGACGATCATGGCCATCGTCGAGCAGTTCGGGCTGGCGATGATTCCGCGGCCGCCCGGGCTGAACGCGCGCTCGGCGGCGTCCGGATTGATCTCGGGGACCACGAGCGGCACGTCGTCGTGCATGCGCCAGTAGCTCGTCTTGTCGATAACCACCGCGCCACGGTCCGCAAAGCGGGGCGCCCATTCAGCGCTGACGGACCCGCCGGCGGCGCCGAATGCCAGGTCAAAGCCCTCGACAGTCTGGTCCGCCAGCGAGCGGCAAGGCAGTTGCTGGCCGCGGAATGAGACCTCCTTGCCCTCCGAGCGCGGGCTGGCGAACGGGACCAGCTCGGCGACCGGGAAGTCACGCTCCTCGAGCACCTGAAGGACCTTCTGGCCGACGGCGCCCGTGGCGCCCAGCACTGCTACGCGATAGGCCATGGCATTCATTATCCAGATGCGGCTCCCAGGCCCTCGGTGCAACAAACCTTGCAGTTCGTCCGCGCCGCCGCCTAGGGTCGCGCGCTCGTGTCTGTCATCGCTGATCCCGCCGACGCGCCACGGCAACCGTGGCTCGAGCGGCTGAACCCAGAGCAGCTGTCCGCCGCTACGCACCCCGGCGGCCCGCTGCTGATCCTGGCGGGCGCAGGAACCGGCAAGACGATGACGCTCTCGGCCAGGGTGGCGTGGTTGATCGCTCGTGGTGTCCAGCCTCAGCGGATCATGCTGCTCACGTTCACGCGTCGCGCCGCGCGCGAGATGCTCGAGCGCGTGCGCACGATGACCGGTGTCGCCAGCCGCCAGGCCGGTGTCCTCGGCGGCACCTTTCACTCCGTCGCGCATCGCTTCGTGCGGATGCACGCCGCGTCGCTCGGGCTGTCGTCCGGCTTCGCCGTGCTCGACCCCGCGGATGCCGCCGACGTCCTTGACCTGATCCGCGAGGAACGCGGTCACGCCGTCGGCCCGCGCCGCTTCCCGCGGTCCAACACCCTGCTCGACATCTATTCCCGCACGGTCAACAGCCAGCAGCAGCTCTCGCGAGTCGTGACGCTGCATTTCCCCTGGTGCGGGGACCACGTCGAGGCCATCGCCGAGATCTTCAAGGAGTACGTGCGGCGCAAGCGAAGGCTGAACGCGATCGACCTGGACGACCTGCTGCTGCACTGGCACGCGCTGGCCCGCGACGATGTGATCGGCCCGTCGATCGAGCAGGGCTTCGATCACGTGCTGATCGACGAGTACCAGGACGTAAACGGGTTGCAGGCGGAGATCGTGCGCGCGCTGCGCTCACGCTGTCACGAGGTGACCGCGGTCGGCGACGACCTGCAGGCCATCTACGGCTGGCGGGCGGCGTCGGCCGAGCACATACTGTCGTTTCCAGAGCAGTTTCCCGGCACCGCTGTCGCCACTCTGGAGCGCAACTACCGCTCCCGGCAGCCGATCCTCAACACGGCCAATGCGCTCGCCGGCCAGTTCGAGCGTGCATTCGAGAAGCGGCTGTGGACCGAGCGCGGCCGCGGGCCCCGGCCCACGAGCCTGGACGGCGCGCGTCCGGAGCTTGTCTTCTGCCGCGACGAGTCCTCACAGGCGGCAGAGGTCTGCGAGCGGGTCCTCGACGCCCGCGAGCAGGGGATGGAGCTCCGCCAGCAAGCGGTGCTGATGCGGACCTCGCACGACTCCGACCTGCTCGAGCTGGAGCTTGCGCGCAGGCAGATCCCGTTCGTCAAGTACGGCGGTCTGCGCTACCTCGAGGCCGCACACGTCAAGGACCTGATCGCGTTGTTCCGGCTGCTTGACAACCCCCTCAACGAGCTCTCCTGGTTCCGGGTCCTGCGCCTGCTGGACGGCGTCGGGCCGGTGAGGGCGCGCCGGACGATCGACGCGCTCCCGGCCGGCGGCTGGGCTGAGGCCCGTGGGCGGCTCCCGGAGAGCGCGCGGACCGCTGCCGACGGGCTCGTCGGCGCCCTCGAGGCGGCCCGGGCGGCAGGTAGCACCGGCGTGCAGGCGGAGCACCTGCGAGACGCCCTGGCACCGCTGATCGAGGTCCGCTACCCCGATGGCGCGCTGCGCCTCGGCGACCTGGACAGGCTCGTCGAGGCGGCTCGCCAGGCACCTGATCTGGGTCAGTTGGCAGCCGAGCTGGCGCTCGATCCCCCGCAGTCCGCGGCCGATCTAGCCGGCCCTCCGCACCTGGACGAGGACTACCTGGTGCTCTCGACGATCCACTCGGCCAAGGGCCTCGAGTGGGAAGCGGTGCACGTCCTGGCGCTCTACGACGGCAACTTTCCGGCGGACATGGCGTGCGGCACCCCGGAGAGCATCGAGGAGGAGCGCCGGCTGCTGTATGTCGCGGTGACCCGCGCGCGACGGCAGCTGCGCCTGTACGTCCCGGTCCGCTACTACCACCGCCCGCGCGGGGCTGACGATTCCCACGGCTACGGCAAGCCTTCTCGGTTCTTGAGCGACGCCGTCAAGCGCACCTGCCAGCAGATCACGCTGACGGAGATCGACGCGTCGGCGGCTACGAGCACGAACGGCGACGGTGCCCCACGCCAGATCACCGTCTCGCTGGACGGGTTGTTCAGCTAGAGCGCGGCGCCGCGCGGGACGATCCCTGGATCGCCGACGCCAGCCTGTCGAGCACCTGGCCGTAGATCCGCCGCAACCCGAGCGGCGCGAACACCCGCTCGAAGAATCCGGGGATTCCGCTCGCGCCATCCCAGGAGCCGGTGAGCGTCACCGTGCTGCCCGCCGCGCTCGGGACCACCGTCCAGTTGGAGACGAACGACGAATTCTCATCGCTCTCGAACAGCCCGTCGCCCGATTCGTGCACCCGCAGCCTGAAGTCGCGCTCGCTGCTGCCGGCACTGAGGTGGTAGGCGAACACGGTCCCCGCCCCTCGGCCGCCCTCCTCCACGCGATAGGCGGTGTAGTTGTCGGTCAGGATCGAGGGCCGTGACTCCCGGTAGTCGCGCAGGAACTCGAGCACTTTCTCCGGCGGCGCGCTGACCGAGCGGCTGGCGCTGGCTCTGACTTTGGCCATGTCCCTGATTCTTGCATCCGTCATGATTGAGGCGATGCGCGCCGTATTCGCACGCGACATCGACCGCGAGAACCCACTGGATGGTCTCGAGGTCGGGGAGCGCCCGGACCCCGAGGTGCCAGACGGCTGGACCACGGTCGAGGTCAAGGCAGGGTCGCTGAACCACCACGATTTGTGGTCACTGCGCGGCGTCGGTCTCGACAAAGACCGCTTGCCGATGATCCTCGGCTGCGACGCCGCCGGTCTCGACGAGGACGGCAACGACGTGGTCGTGCACTCGGTCCTGACCGACGACGCGTGGCGCGCCGACGAGACGCTCGACCCCAAGCGCTCGATCCTCTCTGAGCGCTACCAGGGCACGTTCGCCGAGCGGGTCGCGGTGCCGCGCCGGAACCTGATCCCCAAGCCCGAACAGCTGTCGTTCGAGGACGCCGCTTGCCTGCCGACGGCCTGGCTGACCGCCTACCGGATGCTGTTCACCCGCGGCGGCGTGGTGCCCGGCATGACCGTGCTCGTGCAGGGCGCGGCGGGCGGCGTGGCGACCGCGATGATCGTCCTGGGCAGAGCGGCCGGGGTGCGGGTGTGGGTCACGAGCCGCTCGGGACAGAAGCGGGCCCAGGCGGTGGAGCTCGGTGCAGACGAGGCGTTCGAGTCCGGCGCCCGGCTGCCAGAGCGGGTCGACGCCGTGATGGAGACGGTCGGCGAAGCCACCTGGAAGCACTCGGTGCGCTCGCTGAAGCCCGGAGGCACGCTCGTTGTCTCGGGGGCCACCTCCGGCGACGCCCCGTCCGCCGAGCTGAGCCGGGTCTTCTTCCTCCAGCTGTCCATCGTCGGCTCCACGATGGGCACCCGCGACGAGCTCGAGCGGCTGATCCGGCTTTGCGTTGAGCGCGACGTGCGCCCGGTGATCGACAAGAAGCTGCCGCTGGACGAAGCCCGCGAGGGCTTCGAGGCCATGCTGGCCGGGGAGATGCTCGGAAAGATCGTCTTTACGCCCTGACCGAGGCCACCGACCAGGGACGCTCAGGCGGCGAACAGGCGGGGATCGGCGGTGGCGATCCCGTGCACTCCGAGTGACCGCAGCGCGTCGATCGCGCCGCGTTCGTTGACCGTCCAAGCGTAGAGCTGCCCGCGGCGCTCGAGCACCTGATCCAGCAGCGCGCGGTCGATCAGCCGGTGCTGGGCCATCAGCGCGTCCCAGCGCCGGGCGCTGAGCCCCGCGAGCACCTGTTCTCGCCAATCGCCCCAGCGCCGGCTGGCCCGCGCCACCCGGCCGCCGATCGAAATTCCGACTCGCATGTCCGGCTCGAGCTCCCGGACGCGATCCAGCACGGCGGTTACCTGAGAGGAGATGACCGTCCGGCTCAGCAGTCCGCGACCGCGCAGCTCGCTGAGCAGCGCCGACTCACAGCCCATCTGCTTGACATCGACGTTCAACTCGATGTCGCGAAAGCCGGGCCCTGCCAGATAGTCGAGCGCGTCTCGGAGCAGCACGTTGCCGCCCCGGCGGGCGTGCAGGATCGTGTGGGCCAGGACCAGCTCGCCGCTCCAGGCGCGCACGTCGAACTCCACCACGTCCACCCCGATCTCCCGGGCCGTGTCGAACGAGGCCAGCGTGTTGGCCGGCGCCAGCGCGCTCGCGCCGCCGTGCCCGATCCGCTGAAAGAACTGCGCCTGCACGTCGGACCAAAAGATGGCATGTCAAGCGGCGGCGTCGGTGCGGTCCAGCGCCGGCCTTAGCGCGGGGCGTCCCAACTCAGCCTCAGCGCGGCCAGATCGGCTCGCGACCCGAGGCTTCCGATGCCTCCACGCAGAACTCGGGCGCCGGTCCCAAGACCAGCTGGCGCCGCCAGGCGCTCGCCCCGCTCAGCCGTTCGGCAAACGCGTCGTAGCCGACGTTCAAAGGCTTTTCCAGCCATCGTGCGCCCCGTGGCGGGTCCGGATCGCCGCTTAGGAGGCGGTAGAGCGCTCCCCAGCCGTGGCGCGAGAGCCAGGCAACCTCATCGTGCGCGGGCTTCGAGCGGGCGTCGACTGCCGCCTCGTTCAGCGCTCCGAGCGCCGACCAGCCATCGACCAGGTACCAATCCTCGTATCCGTCGCGCTCGGCGAACGGAAGCTGCTCAAGCCGAAAAGCAGCGCTCCTGTACCCCCGGTCCGCCAGATCGGCGTGGAAGCCGCGCAGCTGGCGCTCGTACTGATCTCGCCCAACCTCAGGCCCCGGGCAGTGCCAGAACAGGTAGGCCAGCACCGTCGGCTACCCGCCTTCGAACGTCAGCCCGCGACGGACGGTGACGCTAGGCGGCGTCGCCGGCAGCAGTGCGGCGCACGACCCGGAAAGCCGGGACGCGCAGGCAGTCGGCCATCGGCGCAGCGTCACGGGACTTCCCACAACCGCCGCAGCGTCCCGTGCTCCCCCTGAACGGGATCCGCGTCGGGAAGCGGGACCGCGCTGATGTTCTGCAGCACCTCGTCGTGCTCTGCCGGCTCTCCCCGGCGCATGTCCCAGGACATCCCGTTCGGGTACGCGCCGATCACCATGAAGTCGCGGCTCGAGCCGGCATTGAAATGACCGGTCCCGGCCGGCAGCACGAGCACGTCGCCGGCCTGGACCTCCACTTGGCGCCCCACCGACGGGCCACCGAGGACCACCGCCGCGGAACCGGAAACGACGCCCAGCGCTTCGTGCGCGGTGGAGTGGAAGTGATGAAAGGAGAAGATCCCGTCGCGCCAGGCGCCGAGCCATCCGTTGCGGGCGAACAGCGCCTCGCACCTGCTGGCATCGAGAGCATCCGCCACGTCGTGGAAGACGAGCACCGGCAGGCGCGAATTCGGAAACGCGCCGTCGTCCTCGAACTGGTGGGTCTCGACGTCGGCCACGATCGCCCTCGGGCGGGCTACTCCCCCGGGATCAGCAGGACCTTGCCGGTGATGCGACGACCTTCCATGTCCTCGTGCGCCTGGCGCGCCTCGCTCAGCGGGTAGCGGTGGCCGATCCTGAGCTTGAGCTTGTCCTCCGCGAGCAGCGCAAACAGGGCCGTGGCACGCTCCGTGAGCAGCTCCGGAGTGCGCGTGTAGGTGGCGAGCGTGGGCCGCTGTACGTAGAGCGAGCCGGCGGGGGCCAGCGAGGCAATCTCCAACGGCTCCGGCTGTCCGCTCGCGTTGCCGTAAAGGATCATCCGTCCCAGCGGCCTGAGCGCCTTCAGTCCTTCGTAGAACGTGGCCTTGCCGACCCCGTCGTAGATCGCGGCGGCGCCCTCGCCGGCTGTGATCTCCGTCACCCGCTCGGCGAAGCCGTCGTAGCCGATCACCTCATCGGCGCCGGCCTCCCGCGCCAGCGCCGCCTTCTCCTCGGTGGAGGTGGTGGCGATCACACGCCCGCCGCGGAGCTTGGCCAGCTGGATCAGCAGCAGCCCGACGCCGCTTGCCCCCGCATGGGCCACGACCCAGTCGCCCGACTCGATCGGGTAGGAGTCGAATGCCAGGTAGTGCGCCGTCATGCCCTGGAGCATGGCCGCGGCGGCGTTCTCGAACGGCACGCCTTCGGGGAGCGGCACCAGCCGGTCCCTGTCGGCGGCCACGCGCGTGGCGTAACTGCCCGGCACCGCGTTCCAGACGACCGCCTCGCCTGTCTCCGCGATCCGGCCAGCCCCCTCGATGCCGAGGATCGCCGGCGGCGCGGAGCCGTAGCCGTCCTGCCGGCGCTCATAGACGTCGCGGTGGTTGACGCCCACGGCCTCGATCTCCACCAGCACCTGGCCATCGCCCGGACTGGGGTCGTCGACCTCCTGGTACTCGAGGACCTCCGGACCGCCCAGCTGTTCGAAGACGACCGCTTTCACTGTCCTGGAAACTTAGCGGCGGTGTTCGATCCACGCGAGCTACGAGAGCCGATCGTCCAGGCCCCACTGGCGGGCGGCCCCTCGACGCCCGAGCTGGCGATCGCCGTCTGCCAGGCCGGTGGGCTCGGATTCCTGGCGGCGGGATACAAGCGCGCCGAGGCGGTGCATGAGGAGATCGCCGCGGTTCGGACGGCGGTCGGTGGCGCTCCGTTCGGCGTCAATCTGTTCGTGCCGAGCAGCGAGACTCGCGCCACGCCCGACAGCTCGGAGTTGCGGGCGTACGTCGCGCGGCTGCAGGAGGAGGCAGCGCGCCAGGAAGCCGAGGTCGGCGAGCCGCGCTACGACGACGACGATTGGCAGCGCAAGCTAGAGCTGCTGCGCGACGAGCGGCCCGCGGTGGCGTCGTTCACCTTCGGCTGCCCCGAGGAGTCGGTCGTCGCCCCGCTCCGCGAGGCCGGCATCGCCATCTGGATCACGGTCGGCACGCCCGAGGAGGCCGAGCGGGCGGCGGCCGTCGGGGCGGCCGGGCTCGTTGTTCAGGGAACCGAGGCCGGCGGCCACCGCGGCGGCTTCAGCGACGACCCTGGGGATGCCTGGGGTTTACTTGCGCTGCTGAGGGTCGTCGCCCGCCGCGTGCCGCTGCCGCTGATCGCCACGGGCGGGATCGCCGACGGCGAGGCAGTGGCAGCCGTTCTGTGCGTCGGCGCCGTGGCTGCACAGGTGGGGACCGCCCTGATGCTGGCGCCGGAGGCCGGCACCGCCCAAGCCCAGCGGGAGCTGCTGTCGCGGCCCGGGCCGACGCGGCTTACCCGCGCGTTCACTGGCCGAACGGCGCGGGGGATCGTCAACCGCTTCATGCAGGAATATGGCGAAGACGCTCCCGCCGCCTATCCCGAGATCCATCACGCCACCAGCCCGTTGCGTGCCGCCGCTCGTCGCCGGGGCGACGCCGAGGCCTTCAACCTGTGGGCTGGGCAGGCGCACGAGCTGGTCTCGGCGCGTCCGGCGGGCGAGGTCGTCCGCGAGCTGGGCGCCGAGGCCCGCAGGGTGCTGCGGGAGTCGGCGGCGCGAGCTTAGGCCGCTTCCCGCAGCGCGGCCAGCTCGGGATTCCGAGCCAGTCTGCGAAGCCCCTGCTCCTCGAGCTGCCGGGCACGCTCGGCGGAGATGCCGAGCTCCTTGCCGGCCTGCCCGAGCGTCCGCGGCTCCTCGCCGGCCAGCCCGAAACGCAGCCGAATCACGTTGCGCTCAGACTCCGGCAGCCGCTCGACCACGTCGTTCAGCTGCCGTCCGAGCTCCGCGTCGACCACTTCCTCCATCGGCTCCGGCCTATCGGAGGCCAGCAGATCGCCAAGCGGGGTCTCGCCCTCGTCGTCGACGCCCTGGTCGAGGCTCGTCAGGCTGCGGCTCAGCTCGCGAAGCTCGCGGACCTCGTCCAGCGGGAACTCGGCCACCTCGGCCAGCTCCTCGTCGGTCGGCTCACGCGCGAGCCGGGTCTGCAGGTCGGCTTCCAGCTTGCGCAGCTTCGTCTGGCGCTGCGCGACGTGCACCGGGACGCGAATCGTGCGCCCGGTGTTCTGAAGCCCACGCTGGATAGCCTGGCGGATCCAGAGCGTGCCGTAGGTAGAGAACTTGAAGCCGCGCCGCCAGTCGAACTTCTCCACGGCACGGATCAGGCCCAGCATGCCCTCCTGGACCAGGTCCTCCATCGGCAGGCCCAGCCCCTGGTAGCGGCGGGCCTGCGAGACGACGAGGCGCAGGTTGGAGTTGATCATTCGCTCCTTGGCCTCGAGGTCGCCGCGCTCAATCCGCTTGGTGAGCTCGACCTCCTCGGCGGCGGTCAGCAGCGGGTGTACGCGCGCCTGCTGGAAGAACAGCTCCAGCGACTCCCGTACGCCGCCCTCGTTCTCGCGCCCGACGGCCGGCTCTGCCGCACGGCGGCGCTGGCGTCGGTTGGCGATCGAGGTCGGCCTCGTCCGGGCTCGACTCTGCCGCGTCTCTTGATTTTTCTGGTGCTGGTCACCACGAGCCCGGGGCCCGTGACGGCCGTTTTCAAACTTGCTCAGGGTGATCTCCGAGTTTCGAAATAACTAATTCGTGCTTCCAATTGTTCTTTACTATAGCACTTGTTCGATATTTGTCGAACGTTGTGTCTCCCCGACGTACCCCATTTCCCTGGCCCGGGTACGCCGGTGAACCCGATGCCGCGCGCCGACGACGCGCCTGATGGCGCGGTGCCAGCGCGAGCTCGGTCAGCCAGCTATCGACTACCCGTTCAGCACTCATACTCAAGCCTCCGAATACGCGGGTTCTGCGGCCACCACTTCCTCCTCCACATCCGCCGGGGCTCGCACCGACTCCAGCGCCAACAGCGCGACGACGATCCCGGCGCCGGCGATGCTGGCCGACACCACCCATGACAGGTGAAAGCCGCCGACCAGCGCTGCCTTGAAGGGAACGTGGGTGGCCAGAAGATGTGAGGTCCTGGTGCTGGACAGCGTCGCCAGCACGGCCAGGCCCAGCGCGCCGCCGACCTGCATCGTTGTGTTGACGAGCCCCGACGCCAGGCCCGCCTCATCCGGCGTCGCGCCTGACATCGCAAGCGTCATCAGCGATGGGAATGCCAGCCCCGCGCCGACGCCCAGCAGCAGCATCGCCGGCAGCAGGTCCGGCCCGTAGCTGGCATCGATCGGCGCCCGGGCGATCCAGGCCAGTCCGGCGACCGCCAGCGCCAGCCCCGCCAGCAGCGTCGGCTTGGGGCCGAAGCGCATATTGAGCCGCGCCGAGAACCCCAGCGACAGCACGCCGATGCCGAGACTGACCGGCAAGAACGCGACGCCGGTGCCCAGCGAGCTGTAGCCCAGCACTCGCTGCAGGAACAGCACGCCCAGGAAGAACATCCCGAACAGGCCGGCGACCATCAGCAGCTGGATCACGTTGGCGCCCGAGACGTTGCGCGAGCGGAAGATGTGCAGCGGCATCAGCGGCTCCGATGCCAGCGCCTCGCGGACCACGAACGCCGCCAGCAGCGCCACCGCCACGGCGCCGAAGCCCAGCGTGTGGGCCGAGCCCCAGCCATAGTCCGAGGCTTTGACGATCGTGTAGACGGCCAGCATCAGCGCGCTCGTGACGAACGTCGCCCCGGCGATGTCGACGCCGCGGTGAAGGCCCGGCACCTGCCCGTCGCGGCTGACGAACCGCGCCGCCAGGAGCGCCGTGATGACGCCAATCGGCAGGTTGATGAAAAAGATCCAGTGCCAGTTGATGGCCTGGGTGACGACGCCGCCCAGCAATAGGCCAAGCGACGCGCCGGCCGAGGCCACGAAGGCGTATACGCCGATCGCCTTCCCCTGCTCCTCGGGGGCGGGGAACATGGTGACCACCATCCCCAGGATCACCGCGGAGGTCAGCGCCCCGCCGATCCCCTGGATGAAGCGGGCGGCAATCAGCAGGCCCTGGCTATCGGACAGACCGCAGGCCAGCGAGGCCAGCGTGAACAGCGACAGCCCGAACATGAAGACCTTCTTGCGCCCGATCAGGTCGCCCAGCCGACCGGCCAGCAGCAACAGGCCGCCGAACGTGATCAGGTAAGCGTTGACGACCCAAGCCAGGTTGGCCTGCGAGAAGTGGAGGTCGCGCTGAATTGACGGCAGCGCAACGTTCACGACGGTCGAGTCGAGGATGATCATCAGCATCCCGACGCAGAGGACGATCAACGCGATCCAACGGTTTCTTGCGGTCTGGGGCGTAAGCGTGGCGGTCATAGGCCTTCTCCGTTTCGATCCAATTCGAGAAGGAACTGTATCAGATCGTTCCGTTCGGGATCATACTCATTTTGCAGATGATCACTACACGCTCTATATATAAGTGGATCAGGCGCGCACATGTGCGCGCCTGCCGGGCCGATCATGATCGGCCCGGGGCCGGCGCTCATGAGCGCCGGCCAACAAAGATCAATCAGCTAGGCGCGCGGCTCGCGCCGGCGGACGCCCTTGCAGGCCACGGGCTCCGCCAACCGGTTGCGAACCAAATCGCAGAGCCCGTCGAGCAGCGCGCCGCTGGCCCGATCGCCGAGCGACGCCAGGACGTCGGCCTGAACGCGCTTTGCCACGCGGTCGGCCTCCGCCACCTTCTGGGCGCCGGCCTCGGTGACTTCCACCACCCGCGCTCGGCGGTCCGTTGGCGAGGCCGCGCGACGGGCGAGGCCCGCAGCCTCGAGCTCGTCGAGCGTGACGACCATGGTCGTCTTGTCGAGCCCGACCAGTTCCCCCAGCTCCTTCTGGGTGAGCGCTTCGCTCATCGCCGCGGCGAGGACGGCATGGCCCCGAGGGGTTATCTCGAGCGGCTCGAGCGCCGCGCCCAGCTCGGTGGCCAGCGCGTAGTGAGCCTTCTTCAGAAGCCAGCCCAGATTGCCGCTCAGGCAGGCGGGACAGGTCCCGGCCTTGGTCTTCTCGGTTGCGGCGATTGCGCTCATTTGCTGGTAATTCTAGCAGTGGTGGTTGATCCCGAGATTATCTGCTTTGAGACTATTTCCCGCCGACGGCATCGGGAGTGAGCGGCAGGACCGCGCCTGGATTGAGGCGGTTGTCGGGGTCGAGCGCCCGCTTGATCGCTCGCATGGCTCCGATCTCGGCCTCTCCACGGGCCCGCTCGAGCCAGCGGGCCTTGGCCACCCCAACTCCATGCTCGGCGCTGATCGTCCCCCCCAGCGACAGTGTCAGCTCGAGCACGGCGTCGTCCGCCGAGGAGTCGTCGGCATCGGCACCAAGCACGTTCACGTGAACGTTGCCGTCCCCCAGGTGACCGAACAGGATCACGCGCTCGCCTCCCGCCCGGCGCACGGCGTCCGGGACCTTTTCTAGGAACCCGTCGAGCTCCGAGAGCGGAACCCCGACGTCCAGCTTGTGCGGCACACCGGCGGCGTTGATGGCGTCCGTGTGACCTTCGCGCAACGCCCACAAGCCCTCGCGACTGCGGGTGTCATCGGCCACGAACGCGTCCTCGATCCCGGCCTGCTCTAGCGCCTCGGCCAGTTCCTCGGTGGAGTCCGACTGGGAGGCGCACTCGGCCAGCACGTAGAGCGGCGCTCGCGCGCGCAGCGGCGACTCCCGGCGCTGGTGGTCAAGCACCAGCTGGAGCCCGTCGTCGAGGAAGAAGTCGCAGCTCTCGAGCGAGGGGGCGTTGGCCCGAAGCGACGCCAGTAGATCCGCGGCCTCCGCCGCCGAAGACAGCGGCACCAGCATCGCCACGCGGACGGGCAGGAGCGGAACTAGC
Organism: uncultured Actinomycetes bacterium; assembly: GCA_963756555.1. Lineage (GTDB taxonomy): Bacteria > Actinomycetota > Thermoleophilia > Solirubrobacterales > Solirubrobacteraceae > Palsa-465. The sequence continues at coordinate 85,529 of CAVWOC010000002.1, read as the reverse complement.
TTCCAGCGCACGGCGGCCACGATCCCCAGCGTCCCCTCGGAGCCGACCAGCAGCGCCGGCAGGTCGTAACCGGCGTTGTCCTTGGTCAGCCCGGCCATCCGCGCCACCACCGAGCCATCCGCCAGAACGGCCTCCAGCCCCGCCACGTGACTGCGGGCGGTCCCATGGCGAAGTGCCCGCGCGCCACCGGCGTCGCAGGCCACGATGCCGCCGACGGTCGCGGAGTCGCGCGCGCCGAAATCGAGCCCCGCGTCCTCGTTGGCCTCCCGTGCAGCCTGCTGGAGCGCGGACAGCGTGGCGCCGGCGCCTACCGTGACCTGCCCCACCGCTTCGTCCACCTCGCCGATCTCATCCAACCGCGTGGTGGAGATCAAAACCTCCTGGTCGCGCGGAACGCCGGCCCCCACCAGCCCGGTGTTCCCGCCCTGAGGGACGACGGCGGCGCCATGCTCGGCGCATGCGGCCATAACGGCCTGAAGCTCTGCGGTCTCGCCCGGTCTCACCACGAGCCGGGCGGTGCCCTGGTAGCGGCCCGTGTAGTCGCGCTCGTAGGGCTCCTTGACCTCCGGATCGTCGAGCACGTGCCGCGAGCCGACGGCTTCCTCGAGGGCTCGTTTCAGAGCGTCCACCCTTGGAAAGCTAGCCACCAAGGAGAGCGTCGGCCACAGGAGGTGAGGAAATGGCGTCTGGTAACGAGACGATCTTCACGATGGAGGCCACGCCGGTTAAGTTCGGCGCTGGCGCGTCGAACGACGCGGGGTGGGAGCTCAAGCGCCTCGGCGTCAAGCGCGTCATGCTTGTCACCGACCCGGGGGTGGCGGCGCTCGGTCATCCTGAGCGGATCAAGGGCCTGATCGAGCAGGAGGGGATCGAGGTCGTGATCTACGACCGGGCCCGGGTGGAGCCGACGATCGAGAGCTTCCAGGACGCCGCTGATTTCGCGCTGGAGCACGAGGTCGACGGCTTCGTATCGGTCGGAGGCGGCTCGAGCATGGACACCGCCAAGGTGGCCAACCTGGTCTCGACCCACCCGGCGCCGGTCATGGACTACGTGAATCCACCGATCGGCGAGGGCAAGAAGCCGCCCTCGCCGATCAAGCCCCACCTGGCGATGCCCACCACATCCGGGACGGGCTCCGAGGCCACCACCGTGGCGGTGCTCGACATCCCGGACATGAAGGTGAAGACGGGGATCTCGCACCGCTATCTGCGCGCCACCCAGGCGATCGTCGACCCTGAGCTGACGCGCTCGCTGCCGGCGGAGGTGACCTCCTCCACCGGCCTCGACGTCGTCTGCCACGCGGCCGAGTCGTTCCTCTCGAAGCCGTTCGACGCCCGGCCGGCGCCCGGGGGTCCCGACGATCGCCCGCCGTACCAGGGCTCGAACCCGATCGCCGACGTGTGGTCGGCGAAGGCGCTGGAGCTCGGGGGTCGCTACCTGCGGCGCGCGGTGGCGGACGGTGACGACGTCGAGGCTCGCGGCTTCATGATGCTGGGGGCCACGATGGCCGGCGTCGGCTTCGGCTCGGCGGGCGTGCACATCCCCCACGCTTGCGCCTATCCAATCGCGGGCCTGAAGCATGAGTACCAGCCGCAGGGCTATCCCGACGATCACCCGTTCGTCCCCCATGGCCACTCGGTGATCGTCACTGCCCCGGCGGCGTTCCGCTTCACCTATGACGCCATGCCCGAGCGCCACCAACACGTGGCGAAGCTGTTGGCCGGCGAGGAGATCTCCGACCCCGGGCCGGACACGTTGCCGGAGATCCTGCGTCAGCTGATGCGGGACGTCGAGGCGCCTCGCGGCGTCGCCGAGTTCGGCTACACGGAGGACGACATCCCGGAGCTCGTGGAAGGGGCGCTCAAGCAGAAGCGCCTGCTCGACGGCACGCCGAAAGAGGTGAGCGACGACGACCTGAGGCACATCATCACGGCGTCAATGACCAATTGGTAACCGATGGAGAGGGAGTAGAGAGATGGCGACAACCGACACTCAGACGCACGACGGACGCCAAGCGCATGTCCCCGAGGGGGTCAAGCTGCACATGTTCGAGTGCGGCACGCTGAAGTGCCATCTGGAGAACATCAAGATGAACCAGGGATTGGGGGAGGAATATGAAGTCCCGGTTCCCTGGTATCTGGTTGAGCATCCGCGCGGCTTGGTGGTGATCGACGGCGGCAACGCCGCCGAGTGCGCCACCGACGCTCGCGGGCATTGGGGCGAGATCTGCGACATCTACTGGCCGGAGATGACCGAGGAGCAGGCCTGCGTGCCGGCGATGAAGGCCGCGGGCTTCGACCCCGCCGACGTGGTCTGCGTGCTGCAGTCGCACCTGCATCTCGACCACACCGGCGCACTGGGGGCCATCGACCAGTTCCCGAACGCCAAGGTGATCGCCACCCGCGAGGAGTACGACTACGCGTTCAATCCCGACTGGTTTGCGGCCGGCGGCTACATCCAGAAGGACTTCAACAAGCCCGATGTCCCATGGGCCCTGCTCGAGGGCACCGAGGACGGCTATGACGTGTTCGACGACGGCACGATCCGCTGCTGGCAGAGCCCGGGCCACGCGCCGGGCCACCAGTCATTCGAGGTCACGCTGCCGAACTCGGGCACGCTGCTCCTGACCGTGGACGCCGCGTACACGACCGACCACTGGGAGGAGAAGGCGCTTCCAGGCTTTCTGGCATCGGCGGTCGACGCCGTGCGCTCCGTGAAGAAGCTCAGGCGCCTGGCCGAGCGCTCTGGCGCGACGGTCGTCACCGGTCATGACCCGGACGCCTGGCCCAAGTTCAAGCACTCGCCCGAGTACTACGACTAGGGCCCGGCAATGGGTGTCTACGACGAGCGGCCCTGGCTGGCGCTTTACGCCTCCGGGATCCCGCACCACATCGAGCCGGAGCACGAGAGCATGCTGGCCGCGTTCAAGCACACCGCGGCTCGCGCTCCCGACAAGACGGCGCTTCAGTACTTCGACTCGGCGGTCACCTACCAGGAGCTGGACGAAGCCTCGGACGCGCTGGCTGCCGCGCTCCGCGACCAGGGGTTCGAACCCGGTCAGCGGCTAGCGGTCTATTTGCAGAACGTCCCTCAGTTCCCGATCGCCATGCTCGCCACCTGGAAAGCCGGCGGGATCATGGTCTCTGTCAGCCCGATGCTCAAGCACAAGGAGCTGAAGGCTCAGCTGACGGACTCGGGAGCGACTGCGCTCGTCACGCACGAGTCGCTGTGGCACGAGGTGGCGCGCGAAGTTGTCCCGGAAACCGACGTCCGCACGGTCATCACGACCTCGGAGCTCGACTACCTGGACGAGGTACCGCCACTGCTTGGAGACTCGCAGCGGATGCGCGACGAGGGCGCGCTCGACCTGGTGGAACTGGTGAAGCGTGGATCCGGCGCCTCCGCCGAGCATGACTCCGACGAGTCGGGATTAGGGCTCGACGATATCGCCGTGCTGACGTACACGTCTGGAACCACGGGCCCCTCCAAGGGGGCGATGAACTCGCATCGCAACGTGGTCTTCAACGCCCAGGCCTACCGGGACTGGATTGGGCTGGGCGAGGACGATGTGGTGCTCGGGGTGGCGCCGTTCTTCCACATCACCGGCATGATCGGCCACGTGGCCGCCGGGCTGCTGGTGGGCATGCCGATCGTGATGAGCTATCGCTTCGACGCCGACACAGCACTGGAGCTGATCGAGCGCTACGACGTGACGTTCACCGTGGCGTCGATCACGGTGTTCATCGCGCTGATGAACGCCCCGAGCGCCGACGAGCACGACCTGTCGAAGTTCCACAAGATCGTCTCCGGCGGCGCTCCCATAGCCCCGGCCACGACCGACTCCTTCGAGCAGAAGTTCGGCACCTACATCCACAACATCTACGGCCTGACGGAGACGACGTCACCGTCGCACTGCGTCCCGATCGGAACGCGGGCGCCTGTCGATGAAGACTCGGGGGCGCTGTCGGTCGGGGTGCCGATCTTCGACACCGTGGTCCGCGTGGTCGACGACGAAGGCAACGAGGTCCCTCCGGGGGAGATCGGCGAGTTCGTCACCTCTGGCCCCCAGGTGGTCTCCGGCTATTGGGAGAAGCCCGAGGAAAGCGAGCGCTCGATCCCCGGCGGCGCGCTGCACACCGGCGACGTGGGCTTCATGGACGAGAACGGATGGTTCTTCCTCGTGGATCGCAAGAAGGACCAGATCAACGTCTCCGGGTACAAGGTCTGGCCTCGGGACGTAGAGGACGTGCTGTACGGCAACGACGCGGTGCGCGAGGCGGCCGTGGTCGGCGTCCCCGACGAATACCGCGGTGAGCACGTCAAGGCGTTCGTCAGCCTGAAGCCCGGTGAGTCCGTGGATCAGGAAGAGCTGATCGCCTACTGCAAGGAGCGGATGGCGGCCTACAAGTACCCACGCGAGATCGAGTTCGTGGAGGAGCTGCCGAAGACGGCCAGCGGCAAGATCCTGCGCCGCGAGCTGCGCGATAAGGAGCTGAGCCGGGCAGGAGGGTGATCGCGGTTCGGGGCGGTCGGCGCTCGCGTCCGGGGCGCCGCCGCCCTACTCCACCGGCTGACCCAGCGTCCGCGCCGTGGGTGACTTCGGGACCGTGCGCTGGTCGGGGTCCGTGCCCAGGACGCGGTCGCCGAGCCTCGAGGTGATCCCCAGCCAGTAGCCCTCGTGCTTGAAGTGGTGCAGACGGTGGTTGCGCCAGATCGAGCGGTACCAGCGGGTCTTGGGTACGTACGGAGTGTGGATCAGGAAATGCGCGGCCTCGTAGCGGAACAGCCCCAGGTAGCTGAGGATTACGGCGCTCAACCACAGCGGCAGGAAGTGGCCGCCGGTCAGCGTCACGAACAGCCACACGATGCCGGCGGCCACGACCGGGATCTGGGCGCAGAAGCTCACCACCTCCACCGGCTTGAGCAACACGCGGTCGAGGTCGGCCGGGTCGCGGTGGTGAATGCGGTGCTGGACCGAGCCATAGAGCTCAAACCGCCGCCCGAACAGCCGGAACGGCGGCAGGTGCAGCAGGTAGCGATGGATCACCCATTCCACGAACGGCTGCACCGCGATGACGCCGACTGGCACCAGCGCGTCGCGCCAGGACCAGCGGCCCACGATTATCCGCGCGGCGAGCGCGATCGCAGTGACGGTCAGGATCCCGCGCGGGGAGAAGCGCGTGAGGAACTCTCGCCAGCAGGCACCGAGGGTCTTCAGGTCGGCGCGGTCGGCGGTCAGGGCGGCGTCGTAGGTGCCGGGTACGCGCTCGGCACTCACGAGGCTGCCACCCGGGCTCTCGTTTCGGCGTGCGGTGCCGATCCGGGCTCCGCGGCCAGCAGCTCCGGCACCGGAGCAAGAGCTTCGCGCGTGGCCTTGATTGCCGCGTCCGCGTCACGGGCGGCGATCGCCCCCGCGATCGGGCGGCGGTAGTCCGAGCGCTCGAGCTCGAGCTCCAGCCAGCGAAGGCTCAGCTCGGGCGTGGCGTTGACAGACCGGATCAGGCTGTTGAAGGCAAGCTGGTAGGCGAGGTTGCCCGGCCCCGTCCAGCATCAGCCGCCAGAAGCGCTGATCGAGCGGCAACAGCTCTGGGCCCCGGCCGATCGATGCCAGTTCGTCGGCCAGCAGCGGCAGCTCCCTGCGGATTGCGAGCGACGCGTTCTGGGCCGCGAGCCGCGCCACGTCGAGCCCGATCACCGCTCGCATCTGCATAGCGGCCTCGAGCATCCCCTCGAACGCCTGCGCGTGCTCGGCGATCACGGCCAGGAGGTCAAGGCCGGCCGTGCGGCGGAAGTCAAGGACGCGGGTCCGGCCCCCCTGGGCGGTCTTGACCAGCCCGATCTGCTCCAGGCGCTTGAGCGCCTCGCGCACCACGTGGCGGTTGACTTTGAGCGTTTGCGTCAGCGCGCGCTCTGAGGGAAGCGCTGCGCCCGGGGCGTACCGGCCGCTGAGAATCTCGGCCAACAGTTGGCCGAAAACGTCGTCGGGGAGGGTTTTCGGTTCGACGGGGCGGAGCATGGCGGGGCGCCCAGCGCGGCCGGCTTCTTCGGGGCCGCGCCGCCGGAGCTTATCAGCTGGTTGGACCAGCTGCTAGGCGACCGGCCGAGGCGGCGACGCGCCGGGTTGCCGCGGGTTGCCGCTTTCCGGATGAGGCTGGGCGGATAACCGGAAAATATGGCCGGTTATCCGCCCACCCTCGGAGTGGCCGGGCGCCGGCGCCGAGGCCCGCCTTCTACAGATGCTCCTCCGCGCGCTCTTGGTGGTCGCCCACGTCGGCGCGCTCCGAGTGGTGCTCGTCGAGCCAGGCGACGATCTGGTCCTCGTCGGAGATCGCAGTGCCGTCCTCCAGCAGCAGCGTCGGGATCTCGTCGGTGCCCGCTTTGCGCCGCAGCTCCTCGCGGTCAACGCGCTCAGCGGGGACCTGGCGCGCGATGAACGAAACCCCCAGCTCGGTCATCCGCTGTCTGACCTTCGAGGAGTGCGGGCACCACTCCGCCTGGTAGAGCTCCAGCATCATCTTGCCGCTACCCGGTGCGCGGCCGGCGTGAACGGTGCGCTAGCGGCGCCCGTTGCTGAGGAACCGCTGGATCGCGGCGTGCGTCTCCTTCGGGCGCTCCAGCTGCGGCACGTGCCCGCAGTCGAGCTCCAGGTGCTTGGAGTGCGGCACGGCCTCGCGCACATGCTGCTCGAAACCGATCGGCACGAGCGAATCCTGCCGCCCCCAGATGAACAGACTGGGGGTTCGCAGCGCCGGCAGCCGCGTCCAGAAGCCGTCCCTGCCGTGAGGCTCCTCGAGGTAGATGTTGCGCGCCGCCGCGTAGAAGGCAGCCCGGCCGCGCGGAGTGATGTACGAGCGCAAGAACTCGTCGATTCCCGCCGACGTCCACTCCTCATCCGATCCGGGGATCAGGTTCCGCACGATCTGCTCGACGATGAACCGTGGGGCAGGCTGAATCAGCCCCAGCTGCGGGATCAGGGCCTTGAGATACGGCGCCCACGGCCGGGCACGAAGCCAGGCCAGCGAAGGCGCCAGCAGCGCCAGCCGGTCGACGCGCTCGGGCGCCCCCAGCCCCATCTCGATCGCCACCCGGCCGCCCATGCTGTTGCCGATGACATGCGCGCGCTCGATGTCCAGGGCGTCGAGCAGTGCGGTCATCTCCTGGGCGAAGAACGCGGCGTCATAGCGGGCCATGATCGGCTTGTACGAGTCGCCGAAGCCTGGAAGGTCGACGGCGATCGCGCGGAGGCCCTCGGGTGCCAACGCCGCGACCGTCGGCAGGAAAGAGACCTTGGTGGCGCCCAGGCCGTGGACCATCAGCACGGGCGGACCCTCGCCTGCCTCGGAGATCGAGATCGTCCCGCGAGCGGTGTGGACGCAGCGGATTCGCAAGCCGCCCCGTCCCGCCAAGGCCGTAGCCGCCAGGAAGCCGACGCCGAGATGGAGGTCGCGGCGGATCTTGAGCCGCCCCCGGCGGTAGGCGTCCATCCCGCCGCGCAGATCCCAGGCGATTGTCTGCCAGGTCTGCTCGTCAGCATCCAGCACCGCGTCCGGCTGGGCGCCGTTGGCGTTAACCAGCTTCGCCTGGCCGTCGCCGTTCAGAACCACGTCGTAGGCCTTGACGCCGGCCCCCCGCAGCCGGATCCGAGCGCGACGTCGCCCCAGCTCGAACTGGTCGGGGTCGTAGCGGTCGGTCAGCTCCCGGAGCGTTCGCGGTGCGTCTTTCTTGTAGGGCATCCCGTCGGCCTCAGCGAATCTGCATGCCGGAGATGGCGCGAGAGATGACGAGCCGCTGGATTTCCGAGGTGCCCTCGAAGATCGTGTAGATCTTCGCGTCGCGGTGCATGCGCTCGACCGGGTACTCGCGCGTGTAACCGTTGCCGCCAAGGATCTGTATCGCCCGCTCCGTGGCCCAGACCGCCACCTCGCCGGCCTTGAGCTTGCTCATCGATCCCTCGGCGTTGTTGAAGTCGTGGCCGTTGCGGCCCATCCACGCCGCTCGCCAGACGAGCAACCGCGAGGCGTCGATCTCCAGCTTCATGTCGGCGAGCGCGAAGGCTATGGCCTGGTTCTCGATGATCGGGCGGCCGAACTGGGAGCGTTCCTTGGCGTAGTCCAGTGCGTACTCGTAGGCCGCGCGGGCGATGCCCAGCGCTTGGGCGCCGACCGTCGGACGGCTGATCTCGAACGTACGCATCGCCGCCTGGCCGCGTGAGCTTGTGCCTTCACGCGCACGCGCCAGCCGCTCGTCCAGCTTCTCCTTGCCGCCCAGCAGACACGCCCCCGGGATGCGGACGTCGTCCAGGAACACGTCTGCGGTATGCGAGGCACGGAGACCGTGCTTCTTGACCTTGGTGCCCATCTCGAGGCCCTCGGTGTCGGGCGGAACCACAAACGAGGCATGTCCCACGGGCCTTGAGCTCGGGGTCGACCTGGGCCACGACCACGTGCACGCCGGCGATGCCGCCGTTGGTGGCCCAGGCCTTCTGGCCGTTCAAGACCCATTCGTCGGAGGCCTCGTCGTACTTGGCGCGGGTGCGCAGCGACGAGACGTCGGAGCCCGCGTCGGGCTCCGACACGCAGAAGGCAGCGACCTTGGGCTCAGCCTCGCTGCCAAAGCACTGCGGGATCCACTCGCCCCACTGCTCGGGCGCGCCATTGGCCTGGATTGCCGCCACCGCCAGCGTGGTGCCCATGATCGACATGCCGATCCCCGCGTCGCCCCAGAACAGCTCCTCGTTGACGATCGGGAACATGATCCCGCTTTGGTCGTACCAGAACTGGGCGATCCCCTCGAGGCTGTAGAGCCCGATCTTGGCTGCTTCCTGGATGATCGGCCATGGCGTCTCCTCCCGCTCGTCCCATTCGGCGGCGGCGGGACGCACGGTCTGCTCGGCGAAGCCGTGGACCCAGTCACGGATGTCCTTCTGATCTTGAGTCAGCTCGAGCGAGAAGCTCGGTTCGGCCTGCGAGCCACCATCCGTGGCCGACTGGTCTGGCTCTGCGATCTCCTGTTCCGCGGACGCTGATTCCATCGTGCTCCTTCCGCTTATGAACGCCAGGGTTCAGTTGATGCAGCGTTTATCTACCCCGGCGACGGCGCAAGGTGACACCGGGGCCGGTGGAGCGTTTCACCTAGCCGGGATGAAACCGGCAAACCGGCCCTAATTCCGAGTTCTGTGGTCGGAATGTGGTACGCTCGGCGGTGCGCTCAGTGAGCCCCAGCTCTTCTCGCTTTCCGGGCGGAACCTTCTCTCAGAGGAGCAGAGAGGCGGTCGGCCATGGCCACCGCAACACACAAGCCCCGGCCTATGAAGCAGAGCGCGTCCGGCGCAGTTCACGTGCTCGAGCCCAAGCCGATGGGGTTCCGCGTCTTCGAGGACAACGGTGGCTCCCATCACTGGACGATCGTCGCCCCTGACGGCGCAACCCTCGCGCTCTCGGAAGGCTTTCCGTCTTACGCGGATGCCGAGCGAGCCGCGCAGCGCGTGCGATCCGGGGCGGGGTCGGCGCGGTTCGAGCCTGAAAACGAGGCATCCCCGGTTGATCTGATTGGGCGAGATCACGACGCGAGCGACGACGCCGACGCCGAGCGTTGGCTGGACGAAGGTGGGAGCTTCAGCAGCGAGGCGGTGACGAGATGGCCAACGGAACGCTGATCGGCCCCAGCGGCTCGCGCCCCAGAAGGAACGCGAGGAGAGCGGGCACATGAGTCACCTTTGTTGTCAGCGCTGCAGGCTGCGCTTTACGCCCGCCGCGGCGGTCCATCTCAGCGCGTGCCCCGAATGTGGCCAGACGCCCCGAGCCTCGAGCCTGGAAGGCATGTTCGGGTTTCGAGTCTTCAGGCTCGAGGACATTCCTCATCCGCCGCCCCGAGCGGTAGCTGCCTCAATCCTGGTTCCCCGGCCGGATCGAGCGTGACCGTGAGCGACCTGCACATGGGCATCCTTCGCCAACTCGCCCACCGGACACAACGGGACCTCGACCACCCCGCTGACAGCTGATGACGATCAGAGATCTCGAGGGCCTGCGAGCCGAGGCTCAGTATGCGCGTGAGCGCTACCAGTTGTACAAGGCCAAGGCCTACGGACAGCGGGCCACAAGTCCGGCACGCATGCGCGAGCTCCAGCAAGCCTGCGAGCAGGCGGAAGCACGTATTCGCGCCGCCGTGGCTCAGGAACGGCGCTCTCGTATCGCGGACGCCGACTCGCCGGCCCCGAGCTGACGCCGGGGCCGGCGGCCCTGTTTGAGCCCGCCGGGCTGCGGCTACTACCGAGAGATGGATCACAGCGAGGCCCCGCTGCTGGACGCCGTCGGCGAGTACTACGAGCTCGACCGCTACGGCTTCACGCCGCCGGGCCACCGGCAGGGACGCGGCGCAGATCCTCGCGTGCGGGAGGTGCTCGGCGATCAGCCGTTCCGCGACGACCTCCTGGCCAGCGCCGGCCTCGACGACCGCTCGTCCTCGCGGGGGCTGCTGAAGCGCGCCGAGGAGCTGATGGCGGACGCCGTGGGCGCCGAGCACGCTTTCTTTTCCACCTGCGGCAGCTCGCTGTCGGTCAAGTCGGCGATGCTGGCGGTCGCCGGGCACAGCGGCGGGCTTCTGCTCGGACGTGACGCGCACAAGTCGGTGGTGGCGGGGCTGGTTTTCTCCGGTCTAGATCCCTGCTGGGTTTCGCCCCGCTGGGACCGCGAGCTCCGCATCGCCCACCCCCCTTCCCCCGAGCAGGTCGCGCAAGCGTGGGAGCGCCGTCCGGACGCCGCCGCGGCGCTGGTCGTCAGCCCGACTCCCTACGGCACCTGCGCCGATCTGGAGGCGATCGCCAAGGTGTGCCACGAGCGCGGAAAACCGCTGATCGTCGATGAGGCCTGGGGCGCTCACCTTCCATTTCACGATCAACTGCCGACCTGGGCCATGGACGCCGGCGCCGACGTCTGCGTGGTGAGCGTGCACAAGATGGGCGCCGGGTTCGAGCAGGGATCGGTCTTCCATGTGCAGGGCGATCTCGTCGACCCCTCGCACATCGCGGCATGTGCCGATCTGTTGATGACCACCAGCCCCAACGTGATGATCTACTCGGCGCTCGACGGATGGCGGCGGCAGATGGTGGAGTCGGGCCATGAGCTGCTGGCGGCGGCGCTGGCAATCGCCGACGAGCTACGCACCGCCGCTGAGGAGATCTCCGGCCTGCACGTGCTGGAGCGGGAGCTGATCGGCGCCGAAGCCTCGAACGAGCTCGACCGCCTGCAGGTGCTGATGGACGTCTCCGAGCTCGGCATCAGCGGCTACCAGGCCGCGGACTGGCTCCGTGACCACGAGCGGATCGACGTCGGGCTGAGCGATCATCGGCGGATCCTGGCCACGCTGTCGATGGCGGACGACGAACACACCGTCGAGCGGCTGCGCAGGGCTCTCGAGCGCCTGGCCGCAGATGGGGCCGAGATGCTTCCTCCGCCCCACCCGGTCGACATCCCCGACCCATCCGACCTGGAGCTCGAGACAGCCGACCTGCCCCGCGACGCGTTCTTCGCCCCGGTGGAGCATGTGTCCCGGGACAAGGTGGTCGGACGGATCGCCGCCGAGCAGATCACTCCATACCCCCCGGGCATCCCTGTGGTCGTTCCGGGAGAGCGCATCAACCAGGCGGTGGTCGACTACCTGCTGAGCGGTCTGGAGGCGGGGATGGTGCTGCCCGACCCGGCCGATCCTAAGCTCGAGACCTTCAGGGTCAAGGTAGGCTGAAAGCGTCGCTCAATCGTCCGGGAGGAGAGGAGGCCCAGTGCCGCAACAGACCTCGTCCGGTGTCGGAGGCTCAGATGGCGTGACGCCGGTCGGCAAGGGCCTTGACACATCCTTCATCCAGAAGCCCCACGAGTACGACCCGCGCCGGGTCTATAGCACGACGGCCACGGACTGGCAGGCGCGGGTGGACTTCGATCGCCTGCGTCGCGACCGCCTGCACCGCGCGCGGGCCATGATGGAGAAGCACGAGCTGGGAGCACTGGTCTGCTTCGTGGGTGAGAACGTCCGCTACATCACGAGCGTCTTCCAGGGCAACTGGAAGAACAACATCTTCATTCGCTACTGCGTCCTGCCACGCGACGGCGAGCCGGTGCTGTTCGAGACAGCGGGCTCGGACCTCGAGTGCGCCAAGCTCGACGCGCCATGGCTGCGCGGGAACATCCGCCCGGCGATCACCTGGAAATGGTCGGAGACCGCCGAGCAGATGATGGCCTCCAAGATGGTCGAGTCCGTGGTCCAGGTGCTGCGGGAGAACGGCGTGGAACGCGAGCTCGTGGGCATCGACATCTACGATCCCAGCGCCGCGGCGGCGTTCGAGCAGGCGGGCATCCATACCGTCAGCGCCTGGCCGGCGATGTCAGAGGCCCGGGTCACGAAGACCCCGGACGAGCTCGAGTGCCTGAAGATCTCGAGCGCCTGGGGCGATACCGCGTTCTGGAAGATCGAGAACGAGTGGCTGAAGCCCGGGGTGCGCGAGAGCTTCATCACTGCCAAGGTCAACGAGTACCTGTACGAGAACGGCTTCGACTTCGTCTACGACATCATCGTGGCCTCGGGCGGCAACACCAGCCCCTATCGACGCTGGCACACCGACAAGGTGATCCGCGAGGGCGACCTGGTGATCATCGACCAGAACGCGGTCGGCCCGGGGGGCTACTTCGTCGACTTCGTCCGCTGCTTCAAGGTCGGTCGCCGCTGGACTGCGAAGGAGAAGGACCTCTACAAGGAATGCCACGAGTCGATGTACGCCGCGATCTCAGAGATGAAGGCGGGCAACACGACGGCTGACGTGGCACAGAAGCTTCCAACGTACGCCGACGATGAGTTCGGCACGGTCACTCTGCAGCAGTTCGCGCACTCCATCGGTCTATCCCTCTACGAGGGCATGTGGATCTCCCGCGCCTACTCGATGGACTATCCGGTGGAGTTGCAGGAGGGCATGTACTTCGCGTGCGAGACGTTCTCCGGCCATCCGGGCCTGGAGCAGACTGTGCGCCTGGAGGAGAACCTGCTCGTTACCAAGGACGGGCCCGTGATTTTCACCAAGTATCCGTTCGATGAGGAGGCGCTGGCCTGAGACGGGCCCGCTTCGGTGGCTGACGAGCTGACACCGTCCTACCCCGAGCTGGCGGGACGCGTGGCCGTCGTGACCGGCGGCTCGAAGGGGATCGGCGCCGCGACCTGTAGGGCGCTGGCCGCGAACGGCGTCCAGCTGGTTGTCAATGGGCGCGACGAGGCAGCGATCGCCGAGCTGGTGGGGGAGCTGGTGGACGCCGGCGCCCGGGCCATAGGAGTCCCGGCCGATGTGTCCGACGGCACCGCGGTCGAGGCCATGCGCCAGCGGGCAGAAGATGAGCTCGGGCCGGTAGACATCCTGATCCCGTTCGCCGGCGGCTTCGCCTCCTACACGCCGGTTCAGGACATCAGCGACGAAGAGTGGCGTTCCGTCATCGACTCGAACCTGACCTCCACGTTCCTCGCGGTCCGCTGCTTCCTGCCAGGGATGATCGAGCGTTCGAGGGGCGCGATCGTCACGATGTCGTCTAATGCCGGGCGCTTCCTCGACATCAACCTGACGTCCTCCTACGCCGCCGCCAAGGCGGCCGTCACTATGTTCACGCGTCACGTGGCGCGCGAGGTGGGCCCCTACGGGATCCGCGTGAACTGCGTGGCCCCGGCAACGACGCTGTCCGAGCGGATCGAGCGCATCATGCCCGAGGAGCGTCAGCGCCAGGTCGCGGAGATGGCCCCCCTGCGCCGCCTCGGACAACCGCGCGACACGGCGCTGGCGACCTTGTTCCTGGTCTCTGATTCCGCCTCGTGGGTGACCGGAGTGACCCTGGATGTGACGGGCGGCAGGATCATGATGTGAGAAGCCGATGGATCTCTTCCACCTGCTGAGCGATCTCCGGCACGCGCCGCATGGGCGGAGGATTATCGTGGGGAGAGCCCGCCCTGGAGCGATCGGAACAGGTGGGCGTAGGCCGCGTTAAGGTTGACCATGTCGGGTGCGAGCAGCCACTCGAGCGCGATTCCCCGCAACGCTCCGATCGTGAACGTGGCAACCGCATTGTGGTCAAGTGACGGATCGACCTGCCGCCTCTCGAGCGCATCGTTCCACCACGGTCGGGTGCGCTCCAGCCAGCGCTTGTGAAGTGCGGCGAACGCGTTCAGGCCGAGCGCAGGATTGAGCGCCTCGGCCTGCAGCCGGAAGAGCAGCCGTGCCCGCTCGGGTTGCTCGGTGAGATAACGGCGGTGGGCCTCGACGAGCACGGCCAGCGCCTGAAGTGGATCGTCCGGGGGCTGGGGCGGAAACATCTGCGCTTCGAGCTCGGCCGCCAGCTGCTCGATCACCGCGTGGAGCAGGTTCTCCTTGGCCGTGAAATGAAAGTTGACGAGACCCCGGCTGACGCCGGCCTCTTCTCCGATCGCCGCCACCGAACTGGCGGTGTACCCGTGCTGAGCGAACAGCCTTGCCGCGGACTCGATCAGACGCTGGCGCGTGGCCGCCGCCTGCTCGGTGCGCTTGTTCGTGGCAGTGGTCGTCATCGTGGTCGCCGCGGCCTCTTCGGGATGATACGGCTTCGCTGGCTGAACGCTTGACAAGCGAGTTAGGATGTGGTCGTGATCGCGCTGAGCACTTCCCTCGCACGGAGGGCCGTCATCGTGCTGTTAGCGACGCTCGCCGCGGCGATGGCGATCGGGCTTTCGCCGGCGTACGCTGCCGGCGGCAACAACGACCCGTCGTGTAAGCCGAGCGCGCAGCATCCGTACCCTGTCGTGTTCCTCCACGGCCTGGGCGCCAACGCCAATGAGGACCTCAACTACCTTCAGGCTGACGTGGCCAGCCAGGGCTACTGCACCTTCAGCACGACCTACGGCGCCTGGCCTGAGTTCCCCTACGTGGGCGGGCTACAGCCCATCGCCGAATCCGCCGTCCAGATCAAGAACTTCATCGAGCGGGTGCGCTCAGAGACCGGGGCCTCGAAAGTGGACATCGTCGGCCACTCCGAGGGTGGATTCCAGTCGCTCTACGTGACGAAAACTCAGGGCATCTCGAGCCAGGTGGACAAGGCGGTGGCGATCGCCCCGCCCACCCATGGGACGACGTTCTCCGGGCTCTACGACCTGGCCTACATCTTCGGCCAGTCAGAGCGCGCGGCCGTTGGCCAGGCGATGTATGAGTTCGGCTGTCCTGCGTGCTCGGATCTCGGTCCGGGAGGCGCGGCGGTCCTAACGCTCGACAGCGGGCCGATCACACAGCCCGGCGTCGCGTACACGATCATCATCTCCCGCTACGACGAGATGGTCACTCCGACCACCACGGCGTTCGTCGACGAACCCGGCGTCACCAACGAGTACGTGCAGGACGTCTGCCCGCTCGATCCCGTGGGACATATCGGCGAGGCCTACGACCTGAACGTCTGGCACATGGTCGAGAACGCCCTGGATCCGCCCGACGCCAAGCAGTTCGCGTGCTCGGTCGGGTCGCCGGGGTAAGGCGGCGCCCGCCCGCCGCCGGGGTGCCACCCTCAATCCGAAGCCCCGCTATCGCAGCTGCACCGTCCGGATCTCCCACGGAGATAGCTCCACGCTTAGCGAGTCGCCGTCCAGGGGCATGTCCTGACCCGCCCGCCCCAGCAGGTCAGCCTCGCGCGCTTCGCTGAACGCGCCTGACACCTTCGCCGACCGTGGCTCCGGAGCCTCGCAGACCAGCCGCAGCTCGAGCCAATCTTCACGGCGGCGAAGCGACGACATCAGCACGCCGTCCCCGCTGACCGCGAGCCCCTCGCGCCGCAGCGGCTCGTCGCCGTCGCGGGCCCCTGGCGCCGTGACGGACGGGTGGGCGTAGCGCTCCGCCTGCGCCACAACGTCCGCTTGCACCCAGGACCCGCGGTGGGGGAACAGCGCGAACGAGACCCGCCGCTCCCCCAGGCACTGGGCGCCGGGGATCGGCAGCTGGGGCCCGGCCGGCTCCGCACGGTAGACGTTGGTGTCCCGCGAGATCAGCCCGGTCGACCGCAACAGCGTGAGCGCAAGCTGGCGCTCATCGACCAGCTCGTACTCCAGAACGTGCTCCAGCAGTACCGCCATCCCGCCGGCATCCACGAACCCGCGAGCGGGAAACGTCGGCAGCGGGTGCTCGCCGTGGCCGCCTTCGGCCACCCGCCCTCGCTCCACCACGGCGAACTGACCCTCGGCAAACGAGCTCTGGGCCTCGGTCGGCAGCGGGAGGTGAAAACGGACGCGATGGTCTCGACAGCGGTTATCGAACGCCACGCTGACGCGGACGAACGGCTCGCCGGCCCGAAGCGACGCGGTCGTCGTGAGTCGCACCGGGGTCTTGGCCCAGCTTCGGGCGTCGCCGGCGTCGCTCAGGCCCAACGGCCAGGAGTACGACCTCAGGACCGTCAGCTCGGCCACCAGCGGCCCGCGGGTGCCCACGGCCACCTCGACCGATTCGGGCTCGGTCACGACCGTGTCGCGCGCCGGCGGGGCGTAGTTGTAGCTGTCCCCCGCATCGCCCCCGTCGAAGATCCTGCCGACCCCTTCGAGCACGGCCCCGTCGCCGCTCAGCCTGAAGCTCCCGTCCTCGCCAACCTCGAGCGACAGGAACTGGTTGGCGATCGAGCGCTCGCCGGCCCGGACCTCGGCGCCCGGGCCGCCATCTCCCTGAGCCCCGGGCGCCTGCACCGGCCGCACGGATACCGCGCCAAGCGCGGCAACAGGCACCAGCGCCGCCAACCGCCGCCGCGGACGGGCTCTGATCTCCACGCCCCACGGCGGGTCGCCGTCCGAGCGCACGAGCTCACCGACGCGCTCGACGATGTGGTCGAGATCCAGCATCGGGGGATCAGCCTCGCGGCCCATGTCGAGCACCACGCGCCGCGCGGCGTCGTCGACCTCCAGCCCGTTCAGTGTGTGGCCGAAGAACTCACGGCTGGGGATCGGCTGGAGCAGATGGCGGAGTGCGTGACCCGCCAGCCCGCCTTTGAAGAGCGCTACCGCTGGACTCCGCGAGAGTTCTTGCGTCGGCAGCAGACGGCCGTCATCGAGCGACAGCGCGACTTCGGGCCACGTCTCCGGCACCTCGACCTCCACCTCCACCAGGTCCGTCCGCTCGGCCGGCGAGGGGTTCCAGACCACCACCGCCCCCTGACCATCCGTGCCCACGCGCCCCAGCGGCTGCAGCGTGAGCGCCCGCGCCAGCTCCTCGACCTCGATGAAGCGCGCCATTGCCTGGGCGATCACCTCATCGGCCGAGCAGCCGCAGATCGTGTCGTGCGCGCTGTTCTCGGCCAGGTTGCGCCAGCAGAGCGCGAGCGCCTCCCGCGGCCAGCGCTCGCCGTAGAGCGCCTGGACCGGCTCCGCGTAGCGCTCGACCATCCGTTCCGCCCGAGCGCACGCAGCTTTGAGCTCCACGTGAGTCGAGACGACTCCCATCAGGAGGTTGGCGCGCGCGCCCGAGCGAAGCTCGCCGCGCCAGCCCGGGAGATCGTATGCCGCCCCGCCGGACCCGGGCCGCCCCCCGCCAGACGCGGGCCGCCGCCCGCCAGACCCGTCCGGCCCCAGGTACTCCGCCAGCGTCTGGAGCTCGAACTGGAACTCGTCCTGCTCGGCGTTGGCCTCCTCGAGCGCGTCCGCCAACCGGGGGTGAGGAACCATGTGGTCGGTGCCCAGCATCGCCAGCGGCTCGTCGCCGGCCAGGAACGGCTCGAGTGCGGCGAACAGTCGTCTCATCCGGTCCGCGGGGCGGGCCGGGGGAGCGAGCAGGTGGGCGGCGTTGCCGTAGCCGAACGGCAGGTATTCGGCCCGCACCGCAGAGCCGTCCGGGGCCTGCCAGCGAAACTTGTGACGCTCGATCGCCCGCGGCACGCCGCGCCACACGACCGCGTACTCGATCCCGGCCCGATTGAGGATCTGCGGCATCTGCGCGATGTGGCCGAACGAGTCAGGCAGGTAGCCGGCGGGCATGACGCCGCCAAAGCGCGCCCCGCTGGCGATTCCCAGCTCCAGGTTGCGGACGATCGATTCGCCGGAGACCAGGAACTCGTCGACCAGCGTGTACCAAGGGCCGATCGACAGCCTGCCGTCCTCAACCAGCGCGCGCACGCGTGAAGAGTCCTGGGGCTCTAGCTGCAGGTAGTCCTCGACTGTGGCCAGCTGTCCGTCGAGCGTGAAGCGGAGCCGCCGGTCGCGTTCCATGGCCTCGAGCAGCCCTGATACGAGGCGATCGAGACGCACCCGGAAGGCCGGAAACGACAGGTACCACTCGCGGTCCCAGTGCGTATGCGGGACGACGTGCACGGCGAGCGGCACCGCGCGATTGTAGTAGCCTTGGCCTCCGCCCCGGCTACGCGTTGCACGGGCAAAACCCGTCTTGCTCAGCCGATGGGTGGACCGTCGACGGAGGTGAGGATCGTGATGAGGTTGCTGCGCCGACCCGGGCCGTGGACTGTTGCCGCCGCGCTGCTCGCGGCTCTCGTTCTGGCCGCCTGCGGAAGCAGCGCAAAGAAGGCCGGTGCCAACGCGAAGTCGTTCACCCTGACGATCTCAGAGAACGCGGTCGTGGGCGGCAAGAACGATGCGACGGCCCGCTGGATCACGCAATACGTGATTCCTTCCTTCGAGAAGCAGATGGCCGCAGAGGGCAAGCACGCCACCGTCAAGTACCAGGGGACGGGCGTGCCCGATGAGAGTTACCAGACTCAGATCGCACTCGACTTCAAGACCGGCAGCGGCCCCGATGTCGTCAACCTGGACGGGATCTGGATGGGCGAGTTCGCCACCGCCGGCTACCTCAAGCCGCTGAGCGCACTAGTCGGCGCGCAGGCCGACAGCTGGTCGGGATGGAGCGGCATCCCGACCAACATCCAGTCGAACATGGAGTTCAACGGCCAGCGCTACGGGATCCCTCAGGAGACCGACGGCCGGGTCCTCTACTTCAACAAGCAACTGTTTGCTCAGGCCGGGCTGCCGGCCAGCTGGCAGCCGCACAGCTGGGCCGACATCCTGAGCGCCGCCAAGCAGCTCAAGGCCAAGGTCCCGGGCGTGACGCCGATCCAGCTCAACGCCGGCGTGCCGATGGGCGAGGCCACCACGACGCAGGGGTTCCTGCCGATGCTGGCCAGCGCGGGGTCGCTGATCTATAACCCGCAGACCAAGAAGTGGCTAGGCGACACGCCCCAGGTCCGCGACGTGCTGAGCCTCTACAGCCAGATCTACTCCACCGGGCTGGGCGATCCCAAGCTGCAGCTGCTGAGCGACGCGCGCGACAAGTCATTCGCCGAATTCGCTGCGGGCAAGATCGGCATCCTGCTCGAGAGCAACTACCTGTGGGACTCGGTGATCGCCCCCAGCGGTGGCATCGACCCGATGAAGAATCGTGACACGGCCGTCGGGTACGCCCTGATCCCGGCCATGAACCCCGGCTCGGGCATTGGCGGCCAGAGCTACGTTTCGATCTCCGGCGGCGGCGGCAACGTCATCAACCCCGGCTCGAAGTACCCCAACCAGGCCTGGCAGCTGATCACGTTCATGTCCTCCAAGGCGGCGGCGCTCCGGCTGGCGCAGCTTGACGCCGGCAGCATCAGCCAGGACAAGGACGTCAACGCGACCGCGCTTCAGGACAATCCGCTGTCGAAGTTCATCGCCGATCAGGCGCTGCCTCACACCTACTTCCGCCCGAGCGCTGCGGTCTATCCCCAGGTGTCGATCGCGATCCAGAACGCCACCCAGGAGATCGTCACCGGAAAGAGCCCCGCGCAGGCGGCGAGCGACTACCAGAAGGCACTTCAGAAGCTCGTTGGCGGGGGCAACGTCCAGTCCGGCTGAGTCGTCCGTAGCGCTCGGGCCGGCACCCGGGCGCCAGCCCGCCGCATCGCTCAGCCGGTGGGGAGCGCTGGGGTTCGTCTCCCCGGGGATCGCGCTTATCGGGGTGTTCCTGATCTTCCCCGCCGTGTGGACGATCTTCCTCGGGCTGCGCGAATACAACCTGCTGGGACTGTTCGCGGCCAAGCCGCACTTCGTCGGCCTTGACAACTACCGACAGGCATTCTCGGACTCCCAGTTCCGCAACGCGCTCAAGGTCAGCCTGATCTATGTGGCCGTTTCGGCGGTCGTGGGCCAGATGGTGCTGGGCTTCGTCCTGGCCTGGAAGATGCGCGACTGGCGCAACCCGATCCGCCACGTGCTCGAGGCGCTCGTGATCTTCGCCTGGATCATCCCCGGCTCGGTCGTGGCCTACATGTGGATCGCGTTCCTCGACGGCCAATCGGGCACGCTCAACACGATCCTCGGCATCCACACCGAGTGGCTCCTGGTCCACCCTCTGGGCTCGCTGATCGTGTTCAACATCTGGCGCGGCACAGCGTTCTCGATGCTGCTGTTCGGCGCCGCGCTGAACGCCGTGTCCCCCTCGCACCTGGAGTCCGCGCGGCTGGCCGGCGCCTCCCAGCTCCAGCAGCTGCGCGACGTCGTGTTTCCCACGATCCGCGGCCACGTGCTCACGAACCTGCTGCTGATCAGCCTCTGGACGTTCAACGACTTCACGCCCTACCTGCTCACCCAGGGCGGCCCCAACAACCAGACGCAGGTGCTGCCGATCTACATCTACCACTCGTCGATCAGCTCGGGCAACCTGGGCTACGGCGCCGCAGTGTCGACGATCATGCTGGTCATCAATCTGGTGATCGCGCTGTTCTACGCCCGGCTTCTACGCGGACAGCGCTGATGGCGGTCTTCGACAGCCCCGCCCCCAGGCCGGCGCTCACAGGCTCACCGGTGCGCGCAGTGGTTGGCCGGCTGGTGTTCTACCTGTTCGTGGTGGTCGTCTCGGCGGGCTTCGTCCTGCCGCTGTTGTGGCTGATCACCACGCCGTTCACCAAGCACCCGGGCCTCGACGTGCGGGCCCCGAACGGCACGCTCTCGAACTTCCGGGCGGTGTTCAAGGACCCCAACGCACTGCCGTCGCTTCGCAACTCGGTGATCCTGGCGCTGGCGACGATGGCATTGGTGGTGATCCTGGCGGCGCTTGCCTCCTACGCCCTCAGCCGCGTGCGGGTTCCGGGTCGGAACGTGCTGCTCTACCTGCTGCTGCTGTTCTCGTCGATCGTCACCGGCTCGGCGGCGATGGTGCCTCTGTTTCTAGAGGTCTTCAAGCTGGGGCTGATCGACAGCTACGTGGGAGTCGTGCTGGTGCTGGCCGCCGGGTTGATGCCCGCCGCGATCTTCATCCTCAAGGACTTCATGGATGCCATGCCCTCGAGCTACGAGGAGTCGGCGCGCGTGTTCGGCGCCAACTCGTTCCAGATCCTGCGCGACGTCGTCACTCCGGCCGTTCGGCCAGGCCTCGCGGTGATAGCCGTGTGGAGCGTGGTCAACGTGTGGGGCAACTTCCTGATCCCGTTCATCCTGTTGCGCAGCCCCAACAAGGCGCCGGCCGCCGTTGAGGTCTACAGCTTCTACACCTCGGGCGGCCAGGGCCGGGTGGGGTTGATCGCTGCGTTCTCGCTGCTGTACTCGATCCCGGTGGTCGTGCTCTATCTGATCGTCAACCGCCGCTACGGCTTTCGCTTCTACGGAGGGCTCAAGGGCTGATGGCCGGCGTCGAGGTCAACTCGCTTAGCAAGGTCTTCCCCGGCGGGGTCAAGGCTCTCGACGATCTGACGCTCGAGATCGGCGACGGCGAGTTCTTCGCGCTGCTGGGCCCCTCGGGCTGCGGCAAGACCACGCTGCTGCGGACGGTCGCCGGCCTCGAGGCCCCGACCTCGGGAACGGTGTCGATCGGTGGCGCCGACATGACCCGCACCCCTCCCGGCCAGCGCGACGTGGCAATGGTCTTTCAGGACTACGCCCTTTACCCCCACATGACGATCGCCGACAACATCTCTTACCCGCTCAAGATCAAGAAGGTGGAGAAGGAACGGCGGCGGGCAAGAGCCCAGGAGGTGGCGGGCGACCTGCAGCTGGGCCCGGTGCTCGAGCGTCGTCCCGGCCAGCTCTCTGGCGGCCAGCAACAGCGCGCGGCGGTAGGCCGGGCGGTCGCCGCCCGCCCGCAGCTGTTCCTGTTCGACGAGCCGCTTTCCAATCTGGATGCCCGGCTGCGGCTTGAGGCCCGGACGTTCCTCAAGCGGCTGCAGAAGGAGCTCGGGATCACCACCGTCTACGTCACCCACGACCAATCAGAGGCGCTGGCGCTCGCCGACCGCATGGCTGTCATGCAGGACGGTCGCATTCGCCAGCTCGGCACCCCCCGGGATGTGTTCCTTCAGCCCGCGAACCTGTTCGTGGCCGGATTCATCGGCTCCACGCCGATGAACCTGCTGCCGGGGACGGTGGCCGAGGGTGGGATCCGGGTTGGCCCGTTCGCGGTCGCAATGCCAGCCGCCGCGCGCGGGCTCCTACGAGACGGCGACGAAGTCGTGTTGGGCATGAGGCCTGAGTACGCGACCCTTCACCGCGAGCAGGTGCACGGCTCGATCGGCGGCTCCGTCAGCGTGCTCGAGAGCCTGGGCGCCGAGACCCTGGTGATTCTCGAGGCCGGCGAGTTCAGTGTCCAGGTCACGGTCCCCGACGGCGACGAGCCCGCTGTCGGCGACCGTGCGTACGTCGTGCCCGACGCCGATCGGTCGCTGCTCTATCGCAAGGATGACGGGGAGCTGGTGGGGACGGCGGCCGAACGCTCCGAGAGCGCCTCACTCGCACCAGATCGGGTTGGTCATTCCCAATAAGGGAAACGCCTCCTCCCAGGAGGGGTTCCCCCGTTTGTGCAACTCGGCGCGGACGAGACGCGCGTCGCTCAAGTCCAGTGCAAGCTCCAGCTCGAACGGGTCCTGGCCCACGACCTCCGTGGCGAGCTCTCTGTCGGCGCTCAGCAGGCGCAGGGTGCTCCCGGTGCCGTGAGAAACCGTGCAGCGGAGCATCAGTTCTCCGGCCGGTGCGATGTCGCCCACGTGCCAGGTCCGCGAGCCGTCTGAGGCCAGGAGCTCGAGCCATGGACCGTCGTGGGCGGTGATCGTGACGCGGCCGTGGCGCAGCCCGTCGAGTAACTCGGCCCGGGTGGCGCTACGCGCTCGGATCCAGGTCGTCGGCTCGCCGGGAAGCGGCGTCTGCGGATTGCCGATGTGGACGTCGCTGCCGCCCACCGCGACCACGCGCCGCCCGGCGTCCAGCATCCCGTCCCATATCTCGAGCGTGACGGAATTGAGCGGCCCGGCGCGCCCGTGCCAGACCTCCAGGCAATCGAGTGGCAGCTCATAGCCGAACGTCCACTGCATCCCGCCGATCGTCGGATGAGAAGCGCTGACGATCGCGTTCTGCGCGCGGGCGGCGTCGATCACCGCGCGGATGTCGGCCGCGTCGCGGACCCGGAAGTCGAGTGGCGACTGATTCCCCCACACGTTCATGTGACCGTAATAGGTGGTGACCTCCTCGCCGGGGAGAAGAGCGATTCCGTGCTGCGCGCGATCGTCCCGGTCGTCGCCCGCCCCCAGGTAGGCGAAGTGGCTGGTGGTGTTGTGGTCGGTCACCGCCAGGAAATCGAGTCCCTGCCGCCGTGCGGCGGCGACGAGGTCCTCCAGCGAGCCGGCGGCATCGCTGTGGTCTGTGTGGCTGTGGAGATCGCCCCGGAACCAGCGCCAATCACCTCTCGGCTCCTCACGCTCCGCGCTCGCGCGTAGCGGCGCCGCGGGCGACTCGCCCGCCGCTGAGGCCGTCGTGATGCTGAGCCTCACCTCCACGCCCTCGGACGCAACCTTGTAGAGACCGAGCAGCACCCACCACCGGCCGGGCTCGATCGGCCCCGGCAGGTATCCCGGTGTCGCCGTCGCCTCGGTGACCACGGCGCGCCGGCGGGCGGCGCCGCTCCAGCCGCGGAAGCCCTGGAATTCCGGGAACGCCGGTCCGCGGGGATCCACCAGCCCGAGGTCGATCTGGTTCTTCCCGTCGCGCTCATCGTAGGCGTACTCCACCTCCAGCCGTGCAGTCCCGGAGACGACCTCGAACGGCACCAGCGCGTAGTCGGCACGCCGCTTCATGGCCTGCGTCAGCCGACAGCTGGCGGTGACCGAGCTGCCGCCCGAGTAGCGTTCGGTGCGAACCGACGAGGGCTCGATCTCGGGCACGTGCACGGACGCATGATCGCCCACCGACAGGATCGGGACGGTCCCGCAACGAAACAAGACGTATTCGTTGCATCTGCGGAACAAGTCTGTGCCGAAACCCAAAAATCCTCGGCTTTCCACGACAATTACAAGGCTTGAACGCTTCACGCAGTGACCGAAGGGGCGTGGGCCGGGCTCTTGTCGGCGCTACGTCAGCTGGGGAGCTAAGGCCGATCCCCGCACATACCCGCGGGAGTCAGGACTAGCCGTGCCGCGCCCGATCGAGCGCGACCAGCGCTACATCCCAGGGCTTGACGGAATCCGAGCCCTGGCGGTGCTGTGCGTTATCGCCTACCACGTGAACCTCCCGGCGGCGCGCGGCGGGATGCTCGGAGTCGGCGTTTTCTTCACGTTGTCGGGCTACCTGATCACCGATCTGCTGCTCGGCCGTTGGCATACCCACGGCGACCTCGGTCTCGGCACGTTCTGGCTCAGGCGGGCGCGGCGACTGCTGCCGGCGCTTTTCCTGATGCTGATCGCGGTCAGCGTGTGGGTTGCGTTGTTCGACACCGCCCAGCTGGCCGCGGTGCGCCGCCAGGTGATCGCCGCGGTGTTCTACTTCAACAACTGGTCAACGATCGCTCAGCACGGCTCCTATTTCTCACGGTTCGCGGCGCCGCTGCCCCTCGACCATCTGTGGTCGCTGGCGATCGAGGAGCAGTTCTATCTGGTGTGGCCGTGGCTGCTGCTGATCGCGATCTGGGCGATGCGCAAGCGCGGCATGCTGGTGCTGCTGACGCTCGCCGGAGCAGCCGCCTCCGCCGTGGCCATGGGGTTGCTCTTTCACCCGGGCTACGACCCGACGCGGGTCTACGAAGGAACCGACACTCGCGCTTTTGGCCTGTTGATCGGCGCGGCGCTGGCGATCGCCTGGCCCAGTCGGGTCGCGTTGAAGGGCACCGGGCCGCGCGTGGCGAAGGCGCTGGACGTCGCCGGCGCGGCCGGGCTGATCTGCACCTTCGTGCTGGTTTGGCGCACGAACTCCTTCTCCTCGTTCCTCTACCCCTACGGCTTCGTGCTGTTGTCGCTGGCCACCGCGGCCACGATCGCCGCCGCAGTCAATCCGGCCGGAAGGATGGGCGATGTGCTGGGCTGGGAGCCGCTGCGCTGGGTCGGGGTGCGCTCATATGGCATCTACCTGTGGCAGTGGCCGATCGTTGTGTTGGCCAGCCCCGGTGGAAGCGGCTTCAACCTGGTCCGGGCGGTGCTGGCGACCGCGGCCGCGGTATTGATCGCCAGCCTGTCGTGGCGCTATGTCGAGCAACCGATCAGGCAAGGCGCGCTGCGACGGGTATGGCGTCACATCCGTCAGGGCGTCGTGATCGTCTCTGAGCGCCGCCGCGCGCTCGCGTTCTCGAGCGCTGCTTCAGGAGCGTTGATGCTGTCGGTGGTCGGGCTGGCCGGGGCCCTGCCCACGGTCTCCAGGAACCTCACCGGGGCCGGCGCTGTGCAGAAGCTTCACGCGGCACCCACTCGTCTCGTGTCAGACAGACTCGCCGGCACCCGGGGTGCCAACACGCAAACCGGCACGCCACGAAACGCCGACCCCCAGCACCCCAGCGCTCCGCCGGCCACGACGGTCGCCGACCCCAGCGCTCCGCCGGCCACGACGGTCGCCCACCCCACCAAGTCCTCGTGTCGTTCGGTGATCTACATCGGCGACTCGACTTCCGAGGGCTCGACCTCGCCCGACTACCTGCCCAATTGGCGCCAGCGCCTTGGACCGCAGCTGGCCGACGTCGGCGTGACGCAGACGATCCCGGAAATCTCGGGCGCCCGCTCGATCGTCGAGACGTACCAGGGCTCTCCGAACGCGGCGACTGTTGCGCGCAACCGCATCGCCGCCGGCTACCACGGCTGCTGGATCATCGCCATGGGCACCAACGACGTCGACGACGTGGCCGACGGCTCCAATGTCGGGCTGTCGGCGCGCGTTTCCCGCATGATGAAAATCATCGGCAACCAGCCCGTGATGTGGATCGACGCCGTCACGATGCTCGCCTCGGGCCCGTATGCTGAGAGCGGCATGCTCACGTGGAACCGCGATCTGGTGGCAGCCTGCCAGCGCTACTCGAACATGCGCGTGTTCGACTGGGCCTCGTGGGCCAAGCCGCGCTATTTCATCCCCGACGGCATCCACTACTACACGCCCGGCTACATCGCCCGAACCCATCTCATCGCACAGGCGCTGGCCGAGGCGTTCCCCCAGGGCGCCCCCGCGAGTGCGACCTGCGTTGTGCGCTGAGAGCCGCTGATGGTTCTGGGCCGCGCGCTTAGCTGGTCCGCGGAGCGCTATCCGGAACGCGTGGCGGTCGCCGGGGAACGCCCGCTGTCCTACGCCGACTGGGACCAGCGCACAAATCGTCTGGCCCGCGCGCTGTCCGAACTGGGCGTGCAGCGCGGCGGCCGGGTGGCGATCGTTGCCGGCAACGGGGAGCCTCTGGCCAGCACCCACCTGGCGGCCAACAAGCTAGGCGCGGCGTCGGTTCCGCTGAACGTGCGCTATGCGCCAGACGAGCTCGCGTACTGCCTCAAGGACGCCGAACCGGCGGTGCTGCTCTGTGACGATCAGACCTCACAAATCGTGGAAAAGGCGCTTGAGCAGCTGGAGGGCGACAAGCCCACGCTCCTGCACGCCGGCGAGGATCCTCCCCACGGCTGCCAGCACGAGCTCGAGCGGACGATCGAGCGGGCGGGCTCCGGAGCAATCGATGTCGCGGTTGACCGCAAGGACATCAGCGTGATGCTCTACACGGCCGGCACCACCGGCCGTCCCAAGGGCGTTCCGCGAACCCAGCACGCGGAGGTATCGGCCGGAGTTGCCCACGTCATGCAGGCCCGCTACGGCTTCGGGGAGGCAACGCTGTGCGCGATGCCGATGTACCACACGATGGGCCTGCGCTCGCTGGTCTCGATGGTCATGATCGGCGGCAAGATCGCGTTTCAGCCGTCGTTCGAGCCCAGTCGGGCGCTCGAGCTGATCGATGCAGAGCAGCTCACCGCCCTGTACCTGGTGCCGACCGCGTTCTGGGCGCTGCTCCAGCAAAGCGGCGCCCCGGAGGCCTGCGCCAACGTCTCCAAGCTCGCGTACGCCGGGGCGGCCATGACCGAAAGACTGACCTCGCAGCTGGCAGAGGCGCTCCGCCCCGAGGTGTTCATCAACCACTACGGCTCAACCGAGGTCTACACGTTCAGCATCGAGGCGGATGCCACCGCCCGTCCCGGGAGCGCCGGGCGGCCGGGGCTGTTCACACGGCTGCGCCTGGTGCAGGCGGATCCCGAACGGCGCGTCGGACCTGACGAGGTGGTGTCCGATGGCGAGACGGGCGAGATCATCGCCTCGCTGGACTCGGATGAGGCATTCGGCGGCTACTGGCAGCGTCCCGACGCGAACGAACGGGCGCTGCGCGATGGGTGGTACTTCATCGGGGACCTCGGGTACGTAGACGAAGAAGGCAATCTGCACGTATCCGGGCGCATCGACGACATGGTCATCTCGGGTGGGGAGAACGTCCACCCACTCGAGGTCGAGGACGCGCTGGCCCGCTGCCCGGAGGTAGGCGAAGTGGCTGTGGCCGGCGTGGCGGACGACAAGTGGGGCCAAGCGGTGACCGCGTTCGTGGTCCTATCGGGCGAGGACGAGCCGAGCGCTCAGGCAAAGCAGATCGCCCAGTGGACACGCTCCGAGAGCGGGCTGGCCGGATACAAGCGACCGAAGCGGATCGTGGTGCTGGACGCACTGCCTAAGAGCCCGGTGGGCAAGATCCTTCGGCGAGAGCTGGTGAGCGGTCACTACGAGCCGCGGGGCGAGGCCGCCCCGTGAGCGGAAGCCGCCAGTCTCGGGTAGACGCCACCCAGTGAGCGCCGCCACAGTCTCACCGCCACCCGAACGCACCTCCTCGGCGGTGGGCAAGCCTGCGGAGAGGGTCGAGGATGCGCGGCTCCTGGTGGGACGCGGGGGGTTCATGGACGACCTGGAGCCAGTGCCGGGCGTTCTGGAGGCGGCGATCGTGCGAAGCCCCCACCCGCACGCCCGGATCGTCGGCTTCGACGCCGAGCGTGCGAGCGCCGCCCCCGGGGTCCGGTGTGTGCTCGGCCCCGAGCAGGTGGGCCAGATGCCGCCGTTCCCCCTGACGTTGAAGGCGCCGATGCCCTACCGGCCGGCGGCCACAGACCGCGTGCGCTACGTGGGCGAGCCGGTGGCAGTCGTGGTGGCAACCAGCCGCCATCTGGCCGAAGACGCCGCCGAACTGGTGCAGGTGTCCTACGAGCAGCTGCCCGCGGTCGTCGATGTGCGCCAGGCCCTGAGCGCTGACGCCCCACTGCTGCACCAGGACGCCGAGAGCAACGTGGCCACTGATCGCAGCATGCAGTTCGGCCAAGTCGAGGAGCTGTTCGCGGCGGCCTCGGAGGTGGTGGAGGGCAAGTTCTCATTTCCCCGTTACTCCTCGACCCCGATCGAGACCTACGGCGTTGTGTCGCTATGGGAAAACGATGGCGGTGGTGACCGGGTCACCGCCTGGTGCAACTTCCACGGCCCGTTCACGATGCAGCCCGTGATCGCGGGAGGGCTCGGGTTAGCTCCGGGGCGGGTCCGGCTGATCGTGCCGGAGGACATCGGCGGGTCGTTCGGGATCAAGTCGGGCGTCTACGCCTATGTGGCACTGATGGCCATCGCCTCCCGGCACGCGGGCGCCGCCGTGCGCTGGATCGAGGATCGGATCGAGCACTTGCTGGCGAGCTCGGCGGGCAACGACCGGGAGATGGAGTTCGCTGCGGCGGTCGACGGCGACGGCCACGTACGTGC
The DNA here is from genome assembly GCA_963756555.1 of uncultured Actinomycetes bacterium. Classification (GTDB taxonomy): domain Bacteria; phylum Actinomycetota; class Thermoleophilia; order Solirubrobacterales; family Solirubrobacteraceae; genus Palsa-465. The sequence goes on along the minus strand of CAVWOC010000002.1, from coordinate 56,539 downwards.
GCTCAAGCTCGATCTGATCGACAACGTCGGCGCCTACCTACGCCCGCCCGAGCCGGCGACCCTGTACCGCTGCTTCGGAAACCTCACCGGCGCCTACCGGATCGAAGCCGTGGCCCTGCGCTCCCGTGCGGTAGTCACCAACAAGGCGCCCACTGGGCTAAACCGTGGGTTCGGCGGCCAGCAGCTCTACTTCGGCCTGGAGCGGATGATGGACAAGATCGCCTCGCGGCTGGGGGTGGACCCGGCCGAGGTTCGCCGCCGCAACTTCATCGCGGCCGACGACTTTCCGTACTCCACCCCGACTGGCGGGCTCTATGACTCGGGCGACTACGAGGCCGCGCTCGAGCTGGCTCTCGACCGCTCCGGCTACGAAGACCTATGCCGACAGCGAGGCGAGGCGCGCAGTCACGGCCGGATGTTCGGGGTCGGCCTTGCGACGATCGTCGACCCCTCGGGCACCAACCTGGGCTACGTCGGGATCGCCACTCCACCCGAGCGGCGCGTCCCCGGCCGCGAGAAGTCCGGATCGACCGAACACGTCCGCGTGGCCGTCGACCCGGGGGGCGAGGTGACGGTGATCCTGGGCACCACACCGCAAGGCCAGGGCCACAGGACGGCGGCTCGCCAGGTGGTAGCCGACCGCCTCGGGTTGGAGCTCGACCGCGTGCAAGCCGTGGTGGAGATGGACACCGCGACCACGCCCTGGACCGTGTCCTCCGGCAGCTACTCCAGCCGCTTTGCACCACTGACGACCAGCGCGGCGATCGCCGCCGCCGACCGGGTGGCCGGCGTGCTGCGCCGAGCAGCGGCGGTCATGCTGCAGCGGGACCCGGACGAGCTCGAGCTGGCGGAGGGCCAGATCCGGGTCGCCGACGACCCGCAGTGCGCGGTCCAGTTTCGGCACGCGGCCGGCCTCGTGCATTGGGATCCGGGCATGCTCGACGGAGAGGCCGTGCTCTACGCGGATGCCGCGTTCACGCCTCCCCAGTCCCAGCACGCGACGAGCAATGACGAGATCAACTCATCGCTCTGCTACGGCTTCGTGGCCGACGTGGTGGCGGTGGAGATAGATCCGGAGACGCTGCAGGTCGCGGTCAAGGCAGTGACCTCGATCCACGACTGCGGCGTGGTGCTCAACCCTCTGCTGCTGGCCGGCCAGACAAGCGGCTCGATCGCCCATGCGCTGGGCGGCGCCACCTTGGAGGAGCTGCGCTACGGGCCTGACGGACAGATGGTGTCCGCCTCGTTCATGGACTACCTCTGCCCCACCGCCGCCGAGCTTGGCTTCGAGCTGAAGCTCGACCACGTTGTCACCCCTTCCCCCCACACTCCCCTGGGAGCCAAAGGGGCGGCGGAGGGAAGCTCCATGAGCATTCCCGTGGCGCTGGCCAACGCTGTCAGCGACGCGCTGTCGCCGCAAGGCGTGGAGATCGACGCCCTTCCGGTGCACGGCACCGTTATCCACGAACTTCTGGAAAGCCGAGAGAAAGGAACCGAATGGCGCTGACCGGTGGAGAGATCCGTCTCGAGCGCGAGTACGACGGTCGCGTGGCCGTACTCACTCTGTCCCGCCCTGACCGGATGAATGCGATCACCTGGGAGATGCGCCAGCGGATGCTCGAGCACTTCCAGCAGATCGACCCCGATCCGGAGATCCGGGTCGTCGTCATCAGGGCCGAGGGCGAGCACTTCTCTCCCGGCGGTGACATTCCGGGCTTCATGGAGGTCGAGCCGCACGAATTCGTCGACCTGGGCCACAACCTGACCGCCCCGGGGCGTAGTCCCAAGCCGGTGGTGGTGGCGATCGACGGCTACTGCCTGGGAGCCGGCCTCGAGCTCTCGATGGCCTGCGACATCCGGGTGGCCACGCGGCGATCGGAGTTCGGACAGCCCGAGATACGGCTGGGGATGATCCCCGGAAGCGGCGGCAGCCAGCGCCTGGCCAGGTATCTGGGGCGCTCGCGGGCCAAGTACTACATCCTGACCGGCGAGCGCTTCAGCGCCGAGCAGGCTCACGACTGGGGACTGGTGGCCTCGCTGGTTGAGGACGCGGAGGGCCTCGACGCCGAAGTCGACAGGATCGTGGGAACGCTGCTCGGATACTCGCCGCTAGCCCTGCGCCTGGCCAAAGAGGTGATCGACGCCGGAGCGGACGGACCGCTGATGACAGGCATCGAGCTCGAACGCAAGGCCTACTCGCTCGCTCGGGCGAGCCACGACTTCGCAGAAGGGGTCGACGCCTTTCTCAACAAACGCCGGCCCGAGTTCACCGGGGCCTGACCCGCGGCGGACGGACGGGTGAAGGCGCCGCCGTTCCGCTATGAGCGCCCGGACCAGCTGGCCGGCGCGCTGGAGCTGCTGGCCGACCCCGAGGCCAAGGCCCTTGCCGGAGGTCAAAGCCTGGTGCCGGTCATGGCCATGCGCCTCGCCCGGCCCCGCGCACTGATCGACCTTGCGCTGATCGCCGAGCTGCGGACGCTCGCGGAGCAAGACGGGGCGCTCGTCACCGGCGCCATGGTCACCCAACGCAGGCTGGAGCACTTCACCGGACTTGCCGCCAGGCTGCCGCTGGTGGCGCAGGCCCTCCCCCACGTGGGCCACCGCGAGATCCGAAATCGAGGCACTGTGGGCGGCAGCGTGGCCCACGCCGACCCGGCTGCCGAGTTGCTGCTGGTGGCCTCGACGCTGCGGGCCCAAATCGAGCTTCAGGGACCGGACGGATCGCGCCAGATGCCCGCCGACGAATTTGCCCAGGGGCCGTTTCAGACGGCACTGGACCCGGGGGAGCTGCTGACCGCGATCCGCTGGCCGCTAGCCGGGCCCGGCGAGCGCTTCGCGTTCGAAGAAGTCGCACGGCGTCATGGTGACTTCGCGCTCTGCGGCGTCGCCGTCCACCTCCGGCGCACTGAGGGGAAAGTCGAGCTGGCCCGCGTGGGGCTGATGGGAGTGGCCCCCAGCCCGATAGTGCACGACGTGGGCGACCGACTCGTCCGAGACGGCGCTGGCGCAGACGGTGCAGGCGGTGATGGCGAAGGCATCGCCACGGTGGCTGAGGACCTGGCCGACCGCGTCGACCCCGAGGGCGACATGCACGCCAGCGGCGGATATCGTCGGCGGCTGGTACGGGTGCTTGTCAGCCGCTGCCTGCGACGTGCGCTTGGGAGGGACGAGCTCGTGACCGAGGTCAGCTTCGCCGTCAACGGAACCGAGGTCACCCTGGACGTCGAGCCTCGGCTCACGCTGGTCGACGCGCTTCGCCACCGGCTGGGACTGACGGGCAGCCATGTCGGCTGCGAGCACGGGGTGTGCGGAGCGTGCACTGTGCTCGTCGACGGCGCCGCTGTGCGCTCGTGCCTGATGTTCTGCGTGCAGGCCGAGGGAGCCGAGGTGACGACTGTCGAGGCCCTGGGGGAGATCGAGGACCTGCATCCGCTGCAGCAGGCCTTCCGCCGTCACCATGGGCTCCAATGCGGTTTTTGCACGCCCGGGTTCCTGATGAGCGCCTACGACCTGCTGAAGGACCGGGAAGGCGTCGCTGCCGCCGCGGATGAGTCCAAGCTTCGCGAGGAGCTCTCGGGCGTTCTGTGCCGCTGCACCGGCTATGCGGGAATCGTGGAGGCGGTCCGGGAGGTGGCCCAATCGCATCCTGACGGGGTGCCACGACCGAAGGCCCTCGGCCACCCCATCACCATTCGCAGCCGTGTGCCGCCGGCGGGCGAGGACCGGGCCCTCGAGGCTGCCTCGGAGCTTCAGCCCGCCGCACCCGCAGCGACGGAACAGGTCGACGTTCCGATTCCCGAAGGTGAGCCGAACGAGACGATCGAGGTCACGACCGAGATCGATCCGTCGCCGTCCGAGACCTGGGAGCTGCTCAGCGACTTCATGCGGATGACGCGCTGCATGCCGGGGGTTGAGCTGGATACCGATCATGGCGATGACACCTATTCGGGGCGTGTGTCGGTGCATCTGGGCCCGATGCGACTGAGCTTCGCGGGAGCAGCGCGCGTGCTGGAGCGAGACGAGGAGGGCCGCAGCATGCGCGCCGTGGCCCAGGGCAGCGACGCGTCGGGGAGCGGCGTGCGCGCCGACGTCAGAGTGGCTGCCAACCCTGGCTCATCCGCAGACGGAACCGCACTGCGTGCAGAGGCCAAGCTCTACCTCAGCGGTCGCGCGGCGCAGTTTGGCCGCAGGCTGGCGGGAGACGTCAGCCGGGGCCTGTTCGCCGAATTCGGGGCATGTGTAGAGCGCACGCTTCAGACCGGCGAGGTCAGCGAACCGCGACGGCTCTCGGGCGTCGCGGTAGGCTGGCGGTTGCTCCGGGCGCGGGTCGTCGGGCTGGTTCGGCGTTTGAGACCACGGCGATCGCAGTAGGAACCCGCGCGCCGTGCGGTGCGCTGCGTGACAGCCGGTTGCTCCGAGAGGCCGACGCTCGACGCCCAGACCGTCTACCGCGACTGCGTCTTCAGCTCTGCGGCGATCGTGACCTCCACCTCGTCCGCGACCTTGACTGTCCCGAACAGGATCGAGTACTGCTTGATTCCCCAGTCGCTCTGCTTGACGATCGCGCTGCCGGTTAGCTTCCCGTCGTCCGCGAAGCTCAGCTCGAACTGCACCGGCCGGCGCTCTCCCATCAGCTCGAGCTCTCCCTGCACGCGCAGCTGCTTGCCGCCCGGATCACCGTCCACCGCCGTTGAGCGGAATTCGATCGCGCTGCCCCTTAGCACCTCGTCGTCGATCGTTCTTGCGATGTCCTCCTTATCATCTTCGCCCAGCGCCTGGATCCCTCCGGTTCCCTCCCGTACGCGCAGCGAAGCCCCGTCCGCGCTGAGGGTCACCGAGGACTGCGCGGGCTCCTGGCCGAGTTCGAGCGTTCCGGTCCACGAAGCGACATCGATCACCAGATCGTGGCCGGCCTTCGCCGCAGCGCCAGAGCGGCCGGTGCGTACGAGAAGCTCCGCGTTCTGGGGTCCGAGTGTGTGCGTACCGCACGGAAGCGGCATGAGCTAACGATTGCAGACGCTCGTGGGTTGATGGATACCGCTTTGGGGTACGCAATTCACCGTGGAGAGGTCGAAGCTCGAACCCGAGACCGTCGAGGTCCCCGCTCGGGAGCTGACGTCGAACGAGCGGCTGGAGGCGCTCCAGCTGATCAAGGAGGGTCAGCTCTACGACCTCGACTGCGGGCGTTTCCCGGGGATGCCGCTGTTCCCCGCCCACCCGCCGTTTCAGGTGCTCTCCTATCGCACGCCGCGGGGACTTGACAACCAGGCGGATCAGGACTGGCTGGGCGAGAACACGGTCAACTTCCACTGGCACTCGGAGATGGTCATGGGCACCGTGCACTCCGGGACGCACATCGACGCCCTGTCGCACATAACCTGCGGCCCCGAACACAACTTCTTCGGAGGCTTCTCCTCCGAGCGAGACCTCGGCGACTTCGGCCCGCTGCGCCAGGACGCGACCGAGATCCCTCCGCTCATCACCCGCGGCGTATTGATCGATGTGGCGGGAGCCCGCGGTGTCGAGGCGCTCGGGGCGCACGAAGCGATCGGCCCCGACGAGCTGCGCCAGACGCTCGAGCGCCAGGGACTCGAGTTGCGGCCGGGAGACGTGCCGCTGATCAGGACCGGGTACCTCTCGGGCTGGCCGGACGAGGAGTTCATCGCGCGGCACGAGCAGGCCGGGATCGACCAGGAAGCGGCGCTATGGCTCGCCGAGCAGGGCGTGGTGGCCGTGGGGGGCGACACCGAAGCGCTCGAGGTGCTGCCGTCGCCCGTGGCTGGCAACCCGCACCCGGTCCACATCGCGCTGCTCGTCGAGCGCGGGATCTTCATCATCGAGATGGTCAACTGCGAGCAGCTGGCCCGCGAGCGGCGCTACGAATTCTGCTTCCTCTGCCTGCCGCTCTCGATCAAAGGCGCCACGGGCTCGATGGTGCGGCCCGTAGCGCTCTGCTGAGCTCAGTACAACAGCTCCGGATCGACCCGGTTGAGCAGCTCCTCCCTCCGCAGGTAGCGGCGCAGGTTCTCCTCGAACAGCGCCACGATGCGCTCGTTCTCGTGCACCGACAGCGCCGCGGTGTGGGGGCTGATCAGCGCGTTCGGAAGCTCCCACAACGGGCTGCCCGAAGGGAGCGGCTCGGTGGCGAACACGTCGAGCGCCGCTCCCGCCAGCTTCCCCGAACGCAGCGCATCGACCAGGGCGCGCTCGTCGATCACGCCGCCGCGCCCCACGTTGACGAGCACTGCGCCCTGCTTGAACCGGGCGATGGCGCCAGCGTCGATCAGGCCTGCGGTCTCGGCGGTCAGCGGCAGCGCGATCACGATCGCGTCGGCGCGCGGGAGCCAGGCGGTCAGATCGTCGATCGGCCCCGCCTCCTGAACGTGGGGCGAATCGCTGGCGCCGCGCCGGTTAAGGCCGACGATGTGCATCCCGAACGCCCGCGCGAGCCGCGCGACCTCCTCCCCGATCTGGCCCAACCCCACGATCAGCAGCGTGCGGCCGCGCAGCTCGGCAGTCGGGTAGTGATCCCAGCGCCGCTGTGCTTGGTCGGAGAGCAGTCGCGGCAGCCCCTTGACGAACGCCAGCATGCCCAGCAGCGTGAACTCCGCCAGCGGCACGGCGTGAACCCCGCTGGCGCTGGTGATGGTCACCCGCCGAAGCTCATCGGGCGTCAGATGGGCCGCGCCGACCTGCTCCCCTGCTCCCGCCGCCGTTGCCTGCACCCACCGCAACGCCGGGCTGCGACGCACGGCGTCGGCCAGGCCCTGCGGTGAGTCGCCGGGGATGCCGAACAGGATCTCCGCCCGGCCGATCATTTCTTGCCAGCGGCGCTCGTCATCAGCGCTTCGCCGGAAGTCGTCGACCCCGCCGTGGTCGCCGGGGTAGCGGGTCGGCGGCTGCAGCTCCGGACGATGTACGACGTCCACTCGTGTGTCGGCGGACGCGATCGAATCGACCAACTCCTGCTCGAGCGGTACGGCGATTGCCACGGTCACCTGTTCTGCCATGAATAACAATGGTTTACCGAGGGCGGGCTCGGGAAACGTTCTGAAGCATGGAGGAGAGCGGCGGCAGCCAGGCCGCGGTGTTGACGCGCCGACGCTTCGTTCGCCAAGCGGCGAGCGGAGTAGCCGGCCTTACCGTGCTGGGAGCGGTGACCGGGTGCAACGGCGCCGCCGGGGCGCGCGTCAACGACAAGCTGAAGATCCCGCTGGCCAACTCGTTCATCGGCAATACCTGGCGGCTGGAGATGGAGAACACCTACCGGGCCGCCCTGGCCATGGAGCCCTACCGCTCGCAGGTCTTCGGTCAGGTGTTCAACTCCGAGAACGACATGTCCGACCAGGCGCAGCAGCTCTCGAACCTGATCTCCGCCAAGGTCGACGCGATCTTGATCGATGCCGCCTCCCCCACCGGGTTGAACGGGGTCGTGGGCCAGGCGATCGAGCGCGGGATCCTGGTGGTCTCGTTCGACAACATCGTCACCGCGCCCGGCGCGCTCCAGGTCAATACAGACCAGTTCAAGTTCGGCCGCGACCTGGCCACGTGGCTGGTCAAGGAGCTGCACGGCAAGGGCAACATCATCATGGTCACTGGCGTGCCCGGCACGTTCGTCGACACGCAGCGAACGGCCGGGGGCATGTCGGTGTTCTCGAAGACCCCGGGAATCAAGGTGGTCAACAAGTACTCGGGCATGTGGGACTCGGCGGTGGCGCAGAAGAACACCGCCGCGGTCCTACCCTCGCTTCCCAAGATCGACGGGATCTGGGCCCAGGGCGGGACGGACGGGATCCTCAAGGCCTTCAAGGCGGCCGGAAAGCCCCTGCCGCCCACGGCAGGCGAGTCCGAGAATGGCTTTCGGCTGTTCATGAACGGCTCCAAGACAGGCAGCAAGCTCCCCGGTTTCTCCATCGCTCAGCCCCCTTACCTCGTGCTGCTGGCGCTCGAGCTGGCGCGCCGGGTGCTGCGCCACGAGTACCCACGGACGAACCTCACGGTCCCCTTTGACACCGCGACCACCGCCACGGTGAAGCCTGGCGTGAACGTGTTCCCCCAGCTTCAGGACTCGTTCTTCACAGGGATCACCGATCTCACCCCGGATCACCTCGTCGACGTGAAGCTCTCCGAAGTGGTGACCGGTAAGCCCGCCGGCTCCAGCATCGACGTCCGGTTGCCGAAGGTATGAACGAGCACCGCGACATAGCGATCGAGGGAAGCGGCATCCACAAGGCCTACGGCGGCGTAAAGGCGCTGGATGGTGCGACCTTCTGCGCCGCGGCAGGAGAGGTGCACGCCCTGGTGGGGGAGAACGGAGCGGGGAAGAGCACGATGATCAAGGCCCTGGCCGGCGTGATCCGCCCCGATCAAGGCGAGATCCGGATCGGCGGCGAGGAGATGCGCCTGCGATCACCGCAGGACGCGCTGCGCCGCGGCGTGGCGACGGTGTTCCAGGAGTTCACGCTGCTGCCGCGGATGACGGTGGCAGAGAACCTCCTGCTGGGACACGAGCCCCGCGGTCTGGGGGGAATCATCCGGCGGCGCGAGCTGCCCGGCCGGGCCATGGAGCTGCTCGCCGAGCACGGGGTCGAGTCGGTCGACGCGGGCGAGGTTGTGGAAGACCTTCCGCTCGCGCAACAGCAGCTCGTGGAGATCGTCGGCGCCATCCAGCGAGAGCCTTCGGTGCTGATCCTCGACGAGCCGACCTCCGCGCTGGCCCGGCGCGAGGTGGACTGGCTGTTCGACGCCGTCCGCCGGCTGCGCGACGGGGGCACGTGCGTGGTCTTCACCTCACATCGCTGGAGCGAGGTCACCGAGCTGGCCGATCGCATCACGGTGTTTCGCAATGGCACCGACGTCGGCACGCATGAGCAGCTCTCCGAGGAGGAAGCGGTCAAGCTGATGACCGGTCGCGATGTGTCAACCGCTTACGTCGAGCCCGAGGGGGAGCCGGAACGCGATGTGGTGCTCGAGGCGCGCGACTTGACGGCACCCGGGTTGGACGGCGTGTCGCTGTCGTTGCGAGCGGGCGAGGTGGTGGGAATCGGAGGACTCGAGGGCCAGGGCCAGCGCGAGCTGTTTCATGCCCTGTTCGGCCTCACCCCGTCATCGGGGGAGATCGAGATCGACGGCGAGCGCGCGCGCCTCCGTAGCCCCCGCGACGCCATCGGCAAGGGCATCGCGTATATCCCCCAGGACCGCAAGGCCGAGGGGCTGCTGCTGCCGATGTCGGTCCGGGAGAACCTCACGCTTCCGATCCTGCGCCGGATGGCGGCCGTCGGCGTGCTTCGCCTGGCCGCCGAGCGCAGCACCGCCAGAGGCATGGTGGAGCGACTCAGCATTGACGCCCGACGCCCCGGGCAGCCGGTGGAGACTCTGAGCGGCGGCAACCAGCAGAAGGTGCTGCTGGGCCGCTGGCTACTGGCCGAGTCGCGGATTCTTCTGCTCTACGACGTCACGCGCGGGGTCGACGTGGCGACCAAGCAGGACATCTACAAACTGGTCCTGGACTTGGCCAAAGACGGCCGGGCGATCCTGTTCTACTCCTCGGACACGGACGAGGTGGCCCATCTGTGCCACCGCGTCCTCGTGCTCAGAGAGGGCGCGATCGCCAAGGAGCTGGACGGCGAGATCTCCTCAGAGGACATCATCGCGGCGTCGTTCAGGGAGGAGGAAGCCCATGCTTGAGCGGGTGGGCGCAACCCGCGGGGTCGGCAGCCCCGCGGAGTGGCTGGCGGAGCGCCGCGAACAGCTACTGGCCCAGAACGCGCCGCTGGCGGTGGCTGTCGCGCTGCTGGTGGCCATGCTCGTGATCTACGTCGTGCTGTACGTAATCTCGCTGGACTCGTTCCCGGGCGCGTTCGAGGCTGCCTCGATCACCGACCACGCGATGCCGCTGTCGCTGGCCGCCGTGGGTCAGACGTTCGTGATCCTGACCCGGGGGATCGACCTCTCGGTGGGTGGCATGATGGACATGACGAACGCCCTGGCGGCACTGAAGCTGCAGGGCGGGTTCGGCACCGAGCTGCTGTGGACGGTGCTCATCCTGCTGATCGGGGCGGCGGGCGGCCTGCTGAACGGCCTGGTCGTGGCGTTCGGTCGCCTCCAGCCGATCCTGGTCACGCTGGGCACGCTGTCGATCTTCCAGGGCATCGCGCTGTGGGTCCTGCCCTCGCCGGGCGGCCACGTGGCGCACGGCTACACGAACTTCTTCCTCAATCCCAGCGCACCCAGCGCGCTGATCTTCGTCGTCTTGCTGGGGCTCGCATGGTCGGTGCTGCGCCGCAGCCGATTGGGGGTCAACATCTTCGCCATCGGCAACGACGAGGCCGCGGCCAGGGCCAACACGGTGCCGGTCCTACGCACCAAGGTCATCGTCTACGTGCTGTCCGGAACGCTGGCCGCGGGGGCGGGGATCGCGCTGGCCACGACGACGACCGGCGGCGACGCGACGGGCGGCGACGTGTTCACGCTGTCCTCGATCGCCGCTGTGGTGATCGGAGGCGTATCGCTGTTCGGCGGCCGGGGCAGCGGCGTCGGCTCGATTTGCGGGGCGTTCGTCCTCACCCTGCTGGTCGACGTCCTGTTCTTCGCCAACATCGATCCGCTGTTCCAGACGTTCTACCAGGGCTTGTTCCTGGTGCTGGCAGTGGGGGCCAGCACCCTACTCGGCCGCTATCTGGTCAGGAGGCGTCGATGAGCACCACGACCGAATCACGCCCCGGCCCGAGCGCGCTTCGCCAAGCGCTCAGTCCCGACCGGCGCAAGATCCTGTTCGCCTACGTGGCCGCCGTCGGCCTGTTCGTGCTCGGCGAGATTCTCAAACCGGGCTTTGCGAGCGGCAGCGGCATCCAGCAAATCCTGCAGCTGTCCTCGTTCGTGGCGCTGGTGGCCGCCGGCCAGACGTTCGTGATCCTGGTGGGAGGGATCGACCTTTCGGTGCCCTGGGTCCTGAACGCTGGGGCGATAGTGCTGATCGCGGAGTCCGGGGGCTCCAGTGGCAAGCTGGCGATCGGGATCGTGCTGGCCCTGGTCCTGGGGCTGGCGTGCGGGATCGTCAACGGGCTGGGCGTCGCCCTGCTCGGCGTCCCAGCCGTGGTGATGACGCTGGGGATGAACGGGATTGTGGAGGGGTTGTCGCTCGGCGTCACCCATGGTCTGTCGTGCGGGAGCTGCCAGAAGCCGGCCCCCATGTCGCTTGTGAACCTGATGACCGGCAAGACCTTGGGGCTCGACACCAGCCTGTGGATCTGGCTGGCGATCATCGTCGTGGTCACGTTCGTGCTGTCCTACACCACCTTCGGACGCCGGGTCTACGCCGTCGGCAACTCCGGGCGGGTGTCGTTCCTAGCCGGAGTGAACGTGAAGCTCGTCACGATCGCCCTCTACGCGCTGAGCGGGATGTTCGCGGCGCTGGCCGGCGTGGCCCTGGTTGGGTTCGGCGGCAGCGCGACGCTGGGCATGGGCGACCCGTACCTGTTCCAGTCGATCGCCGCGGTGGTGATCGGTGGGACCTACATCCTCGGCGGGCGGGGCAACTACCTGGGAACGGTGGCCGGAGCGATCGTGCTGACGACGCTGATCAGCGTGCTGCTGGCAAAGAGCGCCCCCGACTATGCCCGCGACATCGTCTATGGCGTGGTGATCCTGGTCATCCTGCTGCTGTACGGGCGCCAGCGGAGCGAAGCATGAAGGTGATCGTCTGGGAGGGCCCCGAGCGGATGAGCGTCGGGGAACGTCCCGATCCCGACGATCCCGCCGTGGGCGAGGTAGTGATCCGGCCGGGAGCCGTGGGAATCTGCGGCTCCGAGGTGGAGGGCTACCTGGGCCACATGGGTAACCGCCACCCGCCGCTGGTCATGGGCCACGAGTTCGCGGGCGAGGTGATCGCCGCCGGGACTGGAGCCGAAGCGTGGCTCGGGCGGCGGGCCACGGTCAACCCGATCGCCGGCTGCGGACGCTGCCGGCTTTGCCGCACGGGGCAAGAGAACATCTGCCCCCGGCGGACGCTGATCGGCATCCACCACGACGGGGCGTTCGCAGACCTGGTCAGAGCGCCGGCGGCCAATCTCCGCCCCCTGCCCGACGATCTCGACGTCCGCGTCGGCGCGCTCACCGAGCCACTGGCCAACGGCGTCCACGCCGTCCGCCTGGGCTTGGCAGCCGTGGAGGCTGAGACCGCGCTCGTGGTCGGCGCCGGGACGATCGGCCTGGTCACCCTGCAGGCGGCGCTCTTGGACGAGATCCCGCACGTGGCGGTGATCGAGCCCCAGCGGGCCCGGCGCGAGCGGGCCCTGGCGCTCGGCGCGCATGCCGCGTACGCGGACGGCGCGGCGGCAGGGGCGGCCGGTGCGTCGGCGGACGCAGCCGGCGACGGAGCGCTCGGGGCCGATCTGGTGCTGGACGCCGTCGGCGCCGCCGCGACTCGCAACCTGGCGCTGGAGCTGGTCCGCCCCGGCGGCACCGTGGTCTGCATCGGGCTGGCCAGCGATCAGACCACGCTTCCGTTTCACACCGTGGTCCGCGAGCAGATCGCGATCCTTGGCTCCTACGCCTACACGATGTCGGACTTCGAGCAGGCGCTCGAGTGGCTCGTCGAGGGGCGGGCGACGCTCGGCGAGCTCGAGCCGGTGCGGCCGTTGGAGGACGGGCCCGAAGCGTTCGCCCGCCTGGTCGAGGGCCCGCCCGACCAGGTCAAGGTGTTCCTCGCCGGCGCGGGACGCGCTGCTTGAGCGACCGCTCGCTGAAGGGGCGCGTGGCGATCGTCGTCGGCGCCTCCACCGGCATCGGCGCGGCGACGGCGCGAGCGTTCGCGGACGCCGGCGCCCAAGTCCACGCCGCCGCGCGGCGACGCCCCGAGCTCGGCGAGGGCGTCATCGGCCACGAGCTCGATGTGAGCGACCGTGCCGCGGTGGACGAGTTCGCCCGTGCCGTGACCGGCGAAGGGCCGGTGCACGCAGTGGTCGTAGCCGCCGGGACGAACATCCGCGAGCGGCGCCTGGAGGAGCTCGCGCCACAGACCTGGGATCACATGCTGGCCGTCAACCTCACCGGCCCCTACAACGTCGTGCACGCGTTCTACGACGCCCTTCGCGACGCACGGGGCGACGTGGTGCTGATCGGCTCGGTGTCCGGCAGCTGGCCCGACCCCTCGGGCGCCGCTTACCAGGCGACCAAGGCTGGGCTGCTGGCGTTCGCCCGCGCGGCGGGTTTTGAGGAGCACACCCGAGGCGTGCGCTTCACGACCGTGCTTCCGGGCCTGGTCGACACTCCGATCCTTGACAGCCGGCCGCAGCCCCCAAGCGCCGAGGTCCGGGCGGAGATGCTCCAACCCGAGGACGTGGCCGAAGCGTGTCTGTTCGCGGTGAGCCTCGCGCCCCGGGCTCACGTTCCGGAACTGACGGTCTTGCCCACGCGGCTCCAGGCGGTGGGCAAGACGAATATGCCCAATCCCGAACCGCCGCCTAGCCAGTAGCGGCCGCTCCGCCCGTCGCCGGCAGCGGCGCCAGCGCCGAGGGTCCCCTCCGCTCCAGTTGCCAAGGCGTTCTCCTCCCTCTCGTGATCGCCTGACACGGTGAGTCTCACCCGATCGAGATGGGGACAAACCGAGTGCACTACTCTCGCCCAGTGGACGACGCGGCGGCACGAAGGCGAGCCCGTCTGGAGCTGAGGTCCGGGGCGACGCGCGCCGGCGCGCGCTCACATTTCCGCTCCATGGGGATCGACCCGGACAGGCTCGACCGGCCGATCGTCGGGATCGCCTCCACCTGGACTGGCACGATGCCCTGCAACCTCGGGTTGAGGCGGCTCGCCGAGCGGGTGTCGGAGGGAGTGGAGTCCGCTGGCGGCCTGCCGCTCGTCTTCAACACGATCGCAGTGTCGGACAACACCACGCAAGCCACACCTGGCATGCGGGCATCCCTGGTCTCCCGCGAGGTGATCGCCGACTCGATCGAGGTGATGGTCGACGCCCACGACTTCGACTCGATCGTCTGCCTGGTGGGCTGCGACAAGACGGTGCCGGCGGCGCTGATGGCCGCGGCCCGGCTCGACATCCCCGCCGTCGTGCTCTCCGGAGGGCCGATGCTCGCCGGCCGGTACGGCGACCGCAGGTTGACGATTCAGGACGTCTGGGAGGCCGTTGGGGCGCACGAGCGGGGCCGGATCTCGCGCCCGGAGCTGGATCTGATCGAGCGCACGGCCTGTCCCGGCATCGGCTACTGCGCCGGCAACTTCACAGCCAACACGATGGCCATCGCGGTCGACTTCCTGGGGCTAGGGGTGATCGGCGACGGCATGATCCCGGCGGGATTCGCAGAGGAGAAGGACGCGGCGGCGGCGCGGACGGGAGCGGTCGCGGTGGCCCTGGCCGAGCGAGGGAGCACCGCACGCCGGTTTCTCGACCGCCGCGCGCTCGAGAACGCAGCGGCCGCTGTCGTCGCCAGCGGCGGGTCCACCAACGGTTTCCTGCACCTGCTGGCGGTCGCCCGCGAGGCCGAGGTCCCGTTGACGCTCGAGGAGCTGGGCGAGATCAGCGCCCGCACCCCGGTGATCGCCGATCTGGCGCCCGGTGGCCGCTGGGTGGCGGAGGATCTGCACCGCGCCGGGGGGACGGCTTCGTTGATGCGAGAGCTGGTCCGAGGCGGGCACGTTGACGGGGCAGCTTTGACGGTCGATGGTCGGACGCTGGCCGAAGCGAGTGCGGACGCGCCGGTGCCCGACGGGCAGGTGATCGGCGCGTTCAAGCCGCGCGGGTCGCTGCACGTGCTGCGCGGCAACGTCGCCCCTGAAGGCTGTGTGGTCAAGCTGGCGGGCGTGGAGCGGCAGACCCATACCGGTCCGGCCCGAGTGTTCGACGGGGAGGGCCCGTGCACCGACGCGATCCGGGCCGGTTCGATCGAGCCCGGCGAGGTGGTGGTCGTGCGCTATGAGGGTCCGGCGGGCGGCCCCGGCATGCGCGAGATGCTGGGGCTGACGGCCTCGATCGTCGGCGCGGGCCTCGGCGAGTCCGTGGCGCTCGTCACCGATGGCCGTTTCTCCGGCGCCACCCGCGGGCTGATGGTGGGCCACGTCGCGCCCGAGGCGGCTCGCGGGGGGCCGCTCGGGGTGCTGGCCGACGGCGACCTGGTGACGATTGATGTTGCTGCCGGTCGCCTCGACGCCTCGCTCACCGAGGAGGAGCTGGCGGGGCGACTGTCTGGGTGGTCCGCCCCGCCCTCGCGGGCCAGAAGGCCAGGTGTGTTCGCCCGTTACGCCGCCGCCGTGGGGTCCGCGTCGGACGGGGCGGTGCTGATGCCGGACGGCTACGCGCCGACGCGCGTCCACAGCGTCGAGCCGTCGCGGCCGGCCTGAGCGTCCACCACTCCCGCCGCCGCCAGCTTGTCGAGCTCCTGCCGGAACGCAGGGTAGGAGATCAGCCCGATGCGAGCCAGCACTGGGTAACCGATCCGCGCGTAGAGATCGTCGGTGCTGATCGGCTCGGCGCCCAGGGCATCGAGGAGTACGGAGGCACGCGACATTTCTCCTACAGGAATACACCCTGCGGTGGCGAACGGACCCTCGCAGCCGGCCGATCGTGCACAAATCGCTTGAGCCGGAGGCGCCATCAGCGCGTACGACCACACCCAGGCCCACCCCGCGGCGCAACAGACGCGGATGCTCGCCCTCGGCGCGCTGCTCGCTGCCGCGTTCGCGTTCCTGGCGGTGCTCATAGCCTCGGTGGATCGCACCGCAGCCAGCCCGCAGACGCTTGCGGGCCACGTCCCATCCTCACGTCCAAGTGGCCGGATTCACGCTCGGGGTACGGTGCCACGGACATCGGCCACCGCGTTCAGCGTGTCCCCGTCGTTCACCCTGCCCTTCCCGCCGAACCGGGCCGACCGGTCCACGCGTCCCGGCGAGGTGCCCTCGCTCTACGACGACGGGCTCCTGTGCTCCACCGGCTGCCGTCCATCGGGCGCCGAGATCGGCTGGCCGCTTCGGCCGTTCCACGTCCAGCACCCGATCCGCGCCGGACTTAACGAGCTGCGGCCGGAGTCGCTGCACGTCGGGCTCGACATCCAGGCTCGCGACGGCGCCCCCGTGTACGCCGTCCAGCCGGGACCGGCCCAGGTTCTGGATTCGTCTGGACCGAACGCCCGCGTGGAGGTGGGCAACTACATCTACTGGCACATAACTCCACGCGTGAGGACGGGCCAGTGGGTAACGCAGTTCCAGACCGTGCTCGGAAACGTCATGTCCGGCTATGGACACATAGCCTTCTCTGAGCTGGGAGCCGACGGCCAGTACGCGAACCCGCTACGCCCCGGGGGCACGGTGCTCGAGCCGTACTCGGACCACGCGTCGCCCGAGATCGCCAAGCCTGCCGTGTCGGCGGAAGGTCAGGTGGTCGTCTCGGCCTACGACCCCCAGACGTTCATCCGCAAGACCACGTACTACACGCCCGTCCTGGCGCCGGCCGCGATCGCCTACCGGCTCTACGACAGCGCTGGCGTGCCGCTGACGCCGCTCGAGTGGGCATTCCGCGGGACGCACCTGCTCCCGTTTGCGCAGCGCTCGCTGATCTACGCGCCCGGCGCTCGCGACCCGGGCTACGAGTGCTTTGCCAGTCGCTCGGTCTGCGTGCCCGACTGGAGCTACAGACTGGCGGGCGGCTTGGCTCCGCCGCTGCCGGGCGGGCTGCCGCCTGGCCACTACCGGCTGGCGGTCTACGCCTGGGACTGGGCCGACAACACGACCGCGCTCGATACGACCCTGACCATGACCGCCACCGGCTGGCGGCCGATCGGCCGCTTTCCTCAGAGCATCTTCCGCATGCCCGGCTATCTCGAGCGTGACCGGCTGCGGCCGCCGGTCAGCGAGCCGGTGAGACCCTACGTCCCGCGCCCGACGCTCCCTACAGCGCGGCTTCCAGGCTGATCGGCTCCTGGCCAACGGCGCGGATACCGTCCTCGATCGACTGGATCACCTCGTCCAGAACCGCGACGCGGGCGTAGGCCTTGTTCTCGGCGGCGATTAGCCGCCACGGCGCCTGCTCATGGTCGGTTTGCCGGAGCATGTCCGAGACGGCGCGCTCGTAGTCCGCGCGCTTCGCGAGGTTGCGCCAGTCCTCGTCGGTCAGCTTCCATTGTTTGAGCGGGTCTTTCTCGCGGGCGCGGAACCGCCGTAGTTGCTCCTTCTCGGAGATGTGAAGCCAGAGCTTCACCAGCACCATGCCCTCGTCGCAGATCCCACGCTCAAAGTTCACGATCTCCTTGTAGGCCCGGCGCCATTGAGGCTCGGTGGCGAAGCCCTCGACACGCTCCACCAGCACCCGGCCGTACCACGAGCGGTCGAGGACTGTCATCCCGCCCCATCCCGGAAGCGCCGGCCAGAAGCGCCACAGGAAGTGGTGGCGGGCCTCGCGCTCGCTCGGCGCAGCAAACTCCGCGACCCGAACGTGCCTGGGGTCGATCGCGGCGGTCAGCCGGCGGATCGCGCCGCCCTTTCCGGCCGCGTCCCAGCCCTCGAACATCACGCACACTGGCGGCCCCAGCCGTCCGTCGCCGATCAGCCCGGCGCACTGCAGGCGCAGCGCGAGCAGCCGTCGTTGCGCCGCCGCAAGCCGCTCGCGGCCCTCCTTCCCCGAGAGCTTCAGCTCCAGATCGACGTCCGTGAGCGCTGCCATTCGGTATACGCTAGTGACGCCTGACGCAAGCCGAGGGAGCCATGCAGTGAGGACGCAGGTCGCGATCGTGGGGGCGGGGCCGGCCGGGCTCACGCTGAGCCTGCTGCTGCAGCGCGCCGGGCTCGATTCAGTGGTGCTCGAGTGCCGGGAGCGCTCCTACGTGGAGCAGCGCGTGCGGGCGGGGCTGCTGGAACAGAACACCGTCGACCTGCTGCACGAGCTGGGGGTCGGCGAGCGCTTGGCGCGCGAGGGGCTCGACCACACCGGTGTCTATCTGCGCTGGCAGGGGCACCAGTTCCACGTCGACATGCTCAGGCTGACCGGACGCAAGATCACCATCTATGGCCAGCAGGAGGTGGTCAAGGACGAGGTCACGGCGCTGCGCGAGCGCGGCGGAAGCGTCCATTACGAGGTCCAGGAAGTGGCCGTGCATGACTTCGACTCGGATCAGCCGCGGGTCACCTGCGTGATCGACGGAACCTCGACGGAGATCGAATGCGACTTCATAGCCGGCTGCGACGGCTTTCATGGCATCTGCCGCGCGGCCGTCCCGGCCGGGCACCTACGCGCCCTCGAGCTCGTGTACCCGTTCAGCTGGCTCGGGATCCTGGCGCACGCGCCACCGTCGACCGACGAGCTGATCTATGCCTGGCACGAGCATGGCTTCGCGCTTCACTCCATGCGCTCCCCGTCAGTCAGCCGCCTCTACCTTCAGGTCCCCAATGACACCGCGCTTGACGACTGGCCGGACGATCGCATCTGGGACGAGCTCCGGGCGCGGATCGGAGAGGTCAACGTCGGAGAGATCTTCGACAAGGGAGTCACGCCGATGCGGAGCTTCGTGTGCCAGCCGATGCAGTACGGGCGTTTGTTTCTGGCCGGAGACGCTGCGCACATCGTGCCGCCCACGGGCGCCAAGGGACTGAACTTGGCGGTGAATGACGTCCGCCTGCTCGGCGCCGCCCTGGCGGCGCATTACTCGGATGGCTCCACGGCACAACTGGAGGGCTATTCGACCGCGGCCCTGCGCCGTGTGTGGCGGGCGCAAGATTTCTCCAACTACATGACCCAGCTGCTCCACGACCTCAGCGAGGGCGACTTCGGCCGTTCTCTGCAACTCGCAAGGCTTGAATACATCGAGCGCTCAGAGGCCGCCGCTCGCTCGCTCGCCGAGAACTATGTGGGGCTTCCGTCGGCCCCGGACTTCTAGCCGGCGGACAGCCTGCTCAGGTACTCGGTGTGATAGCTGCCGCTTCTGAAGCCTTCGTCGCCCAACATCCGGACGTGGAACGGGATCGTTGTCTTGATGCCCTCGATCGTGAACTCGCTAAGAGCCCTGCGGCCCCGGACGATGGCCTCGGAGCGATCACGTCCCCAGACGATCAGCTTGGCCACTAGCGAGTCGTAGAAGGGCGGGATGCTGTACCCGTCGTAGATCGCGGTGTCGACCCTCACGCCCGGTCCGCTGGGAAGCTCGAGGGCCTCGATCTTGCCGGGCGAGGGCTGAAAGTCGGCGTCCGGATCCTCAGCCGTCACCCGGAACTCGATCGCCGCGCCGTCCTGGTGCAGCTCGTCCTGTTCGATCTGGAGCGGCTCGCCGGCGGCTATGCGGAGCTGCTCCTTGACCAGGTCGACCCCCGTGATCATCTCGGTCACGGGGTGCTCGACCTGGATCCTGGTGTTCATCTCGATGAAGTAGAAGTCCCCATCGTCGCCCAGCAGGAACTCGACCGTGCCGGCGTTCGTGTACCCGGCAGCCTCCGAGAGGCGCACGGCGGCGGCCGTCATCGCGTCGCGCGTCGCCGGCTCCAGGCCCGGCGAGGGCGACTCCTCGAGCAGCTTTTGGCGCCGGCGCTGGAGCGAGCACTCGCGCTCGAACAGGTGGATCGCCTTGCCGTGCTGGTCGGCCAGCACCTGCACTTCCACGTGGCGCGGGTTCTCGACCAGCTTCTCCAGATACAGCGCGCCGTTGCCGAACGCCGCTTCCGCCTCGCGGGCGGCGTCCGCGGTGGCGCCCTCGAGCTCCTGCGGGCCATCGACCACACGGATTCCCCGGCCACCGCCCCCGCCGGCAGCCTTGATCATCAGCGGGTAGCCGGTCTCCTCCGCCACCCGTGGTGCCTCGTCGGCGCTTACGGTCCCCTGGCTGCCGGGCACCACCGGTACGTCGGCGCCCTCGGCGAGCTTCCGGGCGGCGGCCTTGTCGCCCATGTGCTCGATCGCCTCCGGCGGCGGCCCGACCCAGGTGAGCCCGGCGTCTTGACAGCGGCGCGCGAACTGCGCGTTCTCTGACAGAAATCCGTAGCCGGGGTGCACGGCGTCGGCTTCGCTTTCCCGCGCCGCTTCGATCACCGCGTCGTGATTCAAATAGCTGTGCCGAGCGGCGGCTTTGCCCAGGCAGATGGCCCGATCGGCCTTGCGCACGTGCAACGCAGACTCGTCGGCCTCGGAGTAGACGGCCACGGTCTCGAGCTCGAGCTCGGAGCAGGCGCGGATCACGCGCAGGGCGATCTCGCCCCGGTTGGCGATCAGCACGCGGCGCATCGCGGGCTACTCGGCGAGCACGGCGAGGTCCTGGCCCGCTTCGACCGTGTCCTCGTTTTCAACCAGGAAGCGCTCGACGACCCCGTCCCCCTCGGCCTTGATCTCGTGAAAGTTCTTCATGATCTCCACCAGGCCGACGATGTCGCCCTCGCTGACCGAGTCTCCCTCGTTGATGAACGGGTCCGAGTTGGGATCCGGCCGGCGGTAGAACGTGCCGGGCAGGGGTGCCTTGATCGTTTTGTCGCTCATCTGCTGATCCTCCGTTTGCTGGTCTCAGGCTTCCTGCAGGCCCTCTTCGCGCAGGCGCTCGTCCAGCTCGCGCTCGAGCGCCATCGCCTCCTCCAGGCTCACCTCGCGAAAGCGAACGCGGTCGCCGATCGGCCGTAGCTGGCCGAGCTTCCACAGCGCGCCCCGAACCACGGTCGCGGCCACGATGAACCCGCCGGCGGTCGGCCCGTCGGGGCCTAGCAGTACCGGCAGGTCGCCGTTGATGTTGACCGCTCCCACCGGGTAGGGGTTGTCGAGGATGTTGGAGGGATGGCCGCCGGCCACGCCGCCGCTCTTGCGCGCCCACTTAAAGCGGTGGGACTCGAGCCGCACGCCGGTGCGATCGGAGTTTCGATCGACGGCCCACGAGCGACTCAAGAACTCCTCCATGTCGCCCTCGGTGAGGTAGTCGGGCGTGGCCTGCGGGCCGCGCATGACCTCGATCTGCCACTCGCGGCCATATTCCGGGCGGGCCTTCGGCGGGAGCGTGTGCGGTTTGCTCTCGGAGGACGCGGATCCGATCGCCAGCTCGTCGCCCGCCTTCAGAGTCCGCCCCTCGAGCCCGCCGAGAAAGCCCATCGTGTACGTGGCCCGGGAGCCGAACAGCTCCGGCACGTCGATCCCGCCGGAGACCGCCACGTAGGAGCGAAACCCGGGTCCGGGCGATATGGCGATCCGCAGCTCGTCGCCGGCGCTTGCCTGCCTGGCGCTCCAGGGCTCGAGCTGCTCGCCGCCCAGCGTGGTCTCGGCCTCCGCACCGCACACGGCGACCGTGGCATCGCCGTTCAGGCGCATGGCAAACCCGCCCAACGTAACCTCGATGCCCGCCGCGCCCCGCGGATTGCCGACCAGCACGTTTGCCGCCGCCAAGGCGAAGAAGTCCATCGCCCCAGAGGGGAAGAACCCCTGGCGGAGCATCCCCGGGCGGCCGATGCTGTCCTGGACCGTGGCCTGAAGGCCGGGCTCCAGGATCGCGATCCCTTTGCCTTCCGAGCCCGCGGCGCTCATGGCACGTCCACCCTGGCCGAGGCCTCCTCGCGGCGGCGGTCGTGCTCATCCGCCTCGTCACGTATCTGTTCGCGATGCTCGAGATAGGCCCCGACGTCGAAGGCCTGCTCCTCGATCTTGTAGCTGTATTTGTCGCTCTTGACGTCCTCGAAGGTGGACATCAGTTCCTCCTCGCTGGTGCGGTGGAAGGTCACGCGATCCCCCGGGCGAAGCAGCAGCGGGTTGTCCTTGAACGCCGCGTTCCGGCCTTGCAGGTCATAGACGGGGAGGCTTCGCCCGAACAGCTGATAACCCCCCGCGGACTCGACCGGGTAGATGGCGTAGCACGGGCCCCCCAGGCCGACAGCTCCCTCGGCCGTCCAGGTCCGCGTGGGGTTGTACTTGGGAGCGACCACCGTGCGGCGCGGGTCGACTGGGAACATGAACGGCAGGCCGGGAAAGAAGCCGATGAAGCCCGTCCAGTGCTCGGTCGCCAGGACGGCGTCGTAGAACTCGTCGCGGTCCGCGAACCCGTTGTAGGCGACGATGTAGTCGATGTTGTTGCCGCCCTCGCAGTTCGGGGCGTCCTTGCGGATGCTGCCGATGTAGCGCTCCACAGCCGCGCGCGACTGCGAGTCATCGAATGCGATCGGCAGCTCGATCACCCGGCTCGGGATCTCGATCTCCTGCTCTGCCGGAAGCGAGTCGTGCAGGCGGCCCAGGTGGTTGATCAGCTCTTCCGTCGAGGTGGTCTGGGGGTCGTAGCGGACGAGCATGGAGCGAAAGCCCGGCGCGTTCTCGAGCAGCCCCTCCACGGGGTGCTCCTGTAGCGCGGCGTCGGCCGCCAGCACGAAAAAGTTGAGCGTCAAATCGAGCTCCATCTCGCCGTACTCCACGAGCACGGCGTGGTCACCGGCCTGCCGGTAGGTGATCGCAGGATGGCCTCCTTGCGCATCGGCTCGGTCCAGGATCGGAGAGGCGACTGCGCTCATCTGCTTCCTCCTTGTGCCACGGGAACGATGTCCTTCAGGGGTCTGACCTGGACGCCCTCGGCGTCCAGGCATCGCCTCACCTCGCGGGCGATGTCCGTGGCGTTGGGGGCATCGCCGTGCAGACAGACGGTGGGCACCGAAACCTCGACGTCGCTGCCGTCCCGAGCGTCGATCTTCCCTTCGCGCGCCACCCGTAGCGCCCGCTCCGCGACCCGCTCGGGTGGCCAAGCCTGCTTGACGGCCTCGATCATCAGCGTGCCGTCGGGGGCGTAATCGAGGTCGGGGAAGGCTTCGGTTACCAGGGTGATGCCGTGCTCTCTGACCGCCGGCAGGGTTTCGTCCGTCAGCAGCAGCAGAAGCAGGTCTCGATCAACTTCGGCTGTGGCCTGGGCCACGGCGCCGGCGAGCTCGGGGTCGGCGGAGCACATGGCATATAGCGCGCCGTGCGGCTTGACGTGCCCGAGCGTCCCGCCCTCGGCCTCGACGAATGCCTTCAGCGCGCCGATCTGGTACAGCGCGTCGTTGCGAAGGTCCTCCGCGGACATCGCCATCTTGCGGCGACCGAATCCGAGAACGTCCGGCAGCGAGACGTGGGCGCCGATCTGCAGGCCGTGTTCGAGCGCCTTGCTCACCGTGCGGCGCATCGTGCGCGGATCGCCAGCGTGAAATCCGCAGGCAATGCTGACCGTGGAGACGAACGGCATCATGCCCTCGTCGTCCCCCAGCTGCCAGCGGCCATAGCTCTCGCCCATGTCAACGTTCACATCCAGCGTGGCCTGATCCGGCATCGGCTTCTCCTTCCTCGCTTCTCGCCTTCCCGTGGCGTCGCTTCTCGTCCTCCCCGGGGGTTCGGGGCTCGTCCTCCCCGGGGGTTCCGGGTTCGTCCTCCCCGGAGCGTTCCGGGTTCGTCCTCCCCGGGGCGTTCCGGGCAACCTTCTGGGGCAGCCCAATCATGATTTTCTGGTGGCAGCCCCATCATGACGCGTCCGGGCGTGGCTGTAAATGGGGTCGAAGGTTTGTCGCCCGCGCCTGCGGTAAACCAGGAGTCGGTGGTGCCCAACAACCACCAGAATGTCCCACGCTTCCTCTCGGGAAGGGGTGCCTGGAACTGAGGGTCGCTGGAGTCGTCGTTTCGTCCCACACTTCATTTGCCGGACGAAGGCTTGGGATTTTTTTCCGTCCGCCGGCCGAGCGCTCGGAGGTGGAGCCGCCCCGTCTGCGGCGTTATCGTTCAGCTTGGAGTTCACTCATGCTGGCCGACGGGGTCGCGCCGGGGCGGACGGGCCAGCATCGTCACTCGCGGGGGGAAGGAGCGATATGACCAGAAGGGTTAGCCCGAACTGGCCCCGGCGATCGATCGGGATCGTCTGCTTCGGGTCGGCATTGATGGCGGCGGCCGTGCTCGCGCCGGGAGCATCGGGGCGCGTGGCGTCGGCCGCAACGGCGGCGAAGTGCAGGACTTCGCAGCTGGAGGTATGGCTGGGTGACGGCCTCGGGGGCGGCGTGCTGGGCGGGTACTACTACCCGCTCGAGCTCAGCAACGTGAGCCACCACAGCTGCTCGCTTAACGGATATCCGAAAGTGATCGCCTACCGTGGTGCTGGTACTGAGGTCGGTCCGGCCGGGATGCACACCCGGCAACGCCACAGGACGGTCACTTTGGCGCCGGGCGCCACCGCGCATGCGCAGCTCAGGATCACCGATTGGGGAGCGCTGTGCTTAACAGAGGTCGGGGCCGACGGACTCGAGGTCTCGCCGCCTGGCCGGAGGAGCGCGCAGCCGATTACGTTCCCGTTTGGCGCCTGCGCGAATAGCACCGTGCTCAAAGTCGGTCCGGTGCGCCGCGGTGTTGGCATTCCTGCGTACACAACTTCGTAGGAGGAGGCGCACGTGTTACGACGGCTTGCAGCCACCTCCCTCGGGACCTCGGTCCTGGCCTGTGCCCAGCTCTCGGTGCTGCCGGTCCAGTCCGACAACAAAGCGGTGCATCCGTAGGGCTGACGGTAGGCTGCCCAGATGGCAGACGAACCCGCTGCCGGTCTACCGGTTCTCGCCTCCGACGCCGAGCGCGAGCGCGCGGCGCTCCTGCTCCGGGACGCCGCAGGCGAGGGCCGTCTGACGCTCGAAGAGTTATCTGAGCGACTGGGATGGGTCTACGAGTCCCGGACTTCGACGGAGCTCGAGGCGGTTACCCGCGACCTCCCGGAACGCGCGCTGCCGGCCGCGGCGCCCCAGCGCACACCGCGACGCTGGGTGGTCGCCGTTATGTCAGGCGCCAAACGGAAAGGACGCTGGCGGGTCGAGGAGCAGTGCGTGGCTCTTGCCCTGATGGGCGGCGCCAGACTCGACCTGCGGGACGCGGAAATCGAGGGGCCGCGCCTGGACATCACCGCTGTGTCGATCATGGGCGGGATCAAGGTCATCGTTCCGGAGGGGGTCGAGGTCGAGGTCAGCGGTGTCTCGATCATGGGCGGCAAGCATGTGAATATCCGGGACCTGCCACCCCGCCCTGGTACTCCTCTGATCCACGTGCGGGTGCTCGCGCTCATGGGCGGTGTCGACGTCGTGAGTCGTCCGTCCCGCCTCGAGAAGGGTTCGCGGCGACGAGGCGACCGCGAGCTGAACCGAGCGCGGCGGCCCGAGCCCGAGCCGGCCGGAGCCAATGCGACGGCGGTTGACGAGCTCGCCTCGGCAGTCTCCGCCGAGCGTCCGAGTTTGGGCCCTGCCGCCGCGCCTGATGGCACCGTGACGATCCTCTTCTCCGACATCGAGAGCTCAACTGTGCTCAACGAGCAGCTCGGGGACTTGCGCTGGCTCGAGCTGCTGCGTGCGCACCAGGCTGTCATCCGCGAGCAGATCCGGGCGCACGATGGGTTCGAGGTCAAGACCCACGGCGACGGCTTCATGGTGGCCTTCTCGAGTGCACGTCGCGCGGTTCAGTGCGCGTGCGCGATCCAGCGGGAGATCGACCACAAGTTCGACGAGGATCCCGATGGCCCGGTCCTGGTGCGCATCGGGCTGCACACCGGCGAGGCCATCAAGCAAGGGGACGACTTCTATGGCAAGAACATCGCGCTGGCCGCGCGCATCGCCGATCAGGCGCGCGGCGGGGAGATCCTCGCCTCGGGCGTCGTCAAGCAGCTGACCGACAGTGCCGGCGACTTCGTTTTCGAGCAGGAGCGCCAGCTCGAGCTGAACGGACTGGCAGGCACGTACAGCGTGTACGGGGTGAGCTCGTGAACGGTCATACGCGCACCCGGCGCGAGCGCAACGCTTCGTAAATCGGGCGGCACGCCTCGGCGACGGCGGCGTCGTGATCGGACAGGTTGACCTCCCGCGGGCGCCACGGCTGAAACCCGGTCGAGCGCCAGACGGCCGCGTACCAGTGCGGCGCCCAGACACCGTCGGACGAGCGCGGGCCCGGTGGCCACGAGAGCATTCGCGAGCTGAACGCGATCCCCAGCCACTCACAGAGCCAGCGCAGGTGTGGCTCGGGCGCGCGCAGGAAGTCGCCGGCGTCGAGGATCGGCACCTCGACATCGTGCTTGTCCCATAGCTCCAGCAGCCATTCCTGCTGCGGCAGCCCGATGTCTTCGGGCTCGCATGTCTCCCGTGACCGGACATAGGAGGCGACGACTTCGCCCGGGTCCCGGATCAGGAGCACGTTGCGGAAGCGCAGTGTCCAGTCCAGGTCCATGTGGCGTAAGACGTGGTGCGCCATATGCTTGGCGTAGTGGACATGACGCCCTGGCGGCAGGGGCTGGTCCAGGACGGCGATGGCTTCGTCGAGGTCCGTGGGCTGGGAAG
Organism: uncultured Actinomycetes bacterium; assembly: GCA_963756555.1. GTDB lineage: Bacteria > Actinomycetota > Thermoleophilia > Solirubrobacterales > Solirubrobacteraceae > Palsa-465. The sequence continues at coordinate 30,277 of CAVWOC010000002.1, read as the reverse complement.
CGAGCACCGCGTCGCGCGCGGGGTGCTCGACGCCGGTCCGCGCCAAGTAGGCCGCGTAGAGCGGCTCATCGACGACAACTGTGTCCGGGCGGTTCTCGAACGCCCGCATCATCGCGGTTGAGATGTTCCGCGGGCCGGACCACATGGCCACCCGCACGGAGTCGCTCACGGCCCAGTGCGGGCCGCGACATCGGCGTCGACCAACTCCCGATACAGGCCCTGAAGACGCTTCACTACCGGGCCGCGACGGCCATCCCCAATCGTGCGACCGTCCACGGACCGGACGGGCACCACACCGGCGAACGTACCGGTGACGAACGCCTCGCGCGCCGCGTAGACGTCGGTGAGGCTGAAAGTCGTCTCGTGCGCCGGGATGCCGTTGGCGCGGCAGATCTGGAGCACGTTCGCGCGCGTGATACCAGGCAGGCAGTAGCGCCCGTCCGAGGTCAGCACCTCCGGTGCGTCATCGGTGCCGCTGACGATGAAGAAGTGGGTGGAGTTGCATGTCGCCACGAACCCCTGCTGGTCGAGCATCAGCGCCTCGTCGGCACCCGCCGTGTAGGCCTGGATGCACGCCGTGATGTCGTTCAGCTTGGAGTGCGTGTTGAGCTTGGGATCGAGCGTGTCCGGCGCGGCGCGGCGCACGTGCGTGGTGAACAGCGCGATGCCGTCGGTCACGGTCGCCGGCAGCGGCTCCTTGTGCTCGGCGATGATCACCACGGTCGCCGGTCCGATAGTCAGGCGCGGATCCTGATACGGAGTTTGCTTGACCCCGCGGGTGACCATCAGCCGCACGTGGACTCCGTTGGTCATGCCGTTGGCTTTGAGCGTTGCGTAGATCGCCTCGGTCAGCTCGCGGCGGCTGCGGCCAATGTCGAGCATGATCGCCTTGGCCCCTTCGAACAGGCGGTCGAGGTGGCGCTCCAGAAACGCGGGATGGCCGGCCCGGACCCGTAGCCCCTCCCACACGCCGTCCCCGAGAACGAACCCGGCGTCGAAGACCGACACGACAGCCCGCTCCCGCGGCACGAGCTCTCCATTGATCCAGATCAGGATGCGCTCGTTGCGCGGGTCGTCCTGGAAGTCGTGCGTGCCGTGGGGCATCGTGCGAAGCGTATGGCCGCAGGATCGGCGCGTGTTTCAGCGCGGGGCAGGCGGCAGGTCCATCGTCTCCTTCGGAAAGACGGCCTTCAGGCCGTGCCGCTCGCAAAGCTCCCCGCCGAGCGCCTCGATGTACCGCCGGAGCGTCGAGACGTAGAGCTCGCGCTCGCTCTCGAGCTCAGGTGCGTCGGGCTCGCTGTCGTCGAGCGCGGCCTCGATCACCGCCGGCTCCATGCCGCGTTCTGTTAGCGCCCGGGCGACGAGCACTTGGGCCTCCATCAGTCGCGCATATGCCTCGACGCGATCGTCGCTCATCGCGCTCTACCTGTGCCGGCTCTCGCTGGGCTTTGACGCCAACCCGTCTCCCTTTCCACTCTGCCGTGATGTTCGTCCAGCAGGCGGTCGGCGAGCCTGACGTGCTGGCGGTACCAGCGCTTCGACTGGCCACGTTTGTCGCCGCCGACCAGCAGCAGCGCGTGGCGACGCCCGTCGAACGCGAACAGGATCCGCACCGATTGCCTGGCCCGGAGCTCCTTCATGTTGTGGTGACGCGAGCCCTTCACCGAGTCCGCGAACGGCCGGGGCAGCGCTGGCCCATACCGGCGGAGGTATCTGAGGGTCCCGTCGACACTTTTCTTGTCCTCAGAGCCAAGGCTCTCGTACCAGCGCCGGTAGTGCGGCGTGCGCTCGACCTGCCACAGGCGCGCGGGTTTTCGGGCCACATACTTCAGAGCCGCGAGGACGCGAAGATTCGCCCCCGCAAATGGTCACGACGTGCGCCGATTGGGTCACGGAGATGTAATTAGTGCGCGGGCCGCGAGTGGCCTCATGCAACACGGGCGCGCAGGCGAGTGACCAGGTTGAGCCTTGGCAGCCGATCACGACGGAACCGCGGGCCGTGGGCGGCGGGGACTTGGTCGACGAGCCGGTACTTGGCGCCCTCACGATGCAGGTCGGCGATGTGCGCGAGGCTTGCCTGGTGTGTGAGCTCGTTGTGCATGGTTCCTCCGGGTGGTTCGGTTTGTCAGGTAAGACCGGTGTGCATGACGAAACTCATCGCACGCCGACCCCTCCGGTCGACCGGGAACCTGACCGCGGCTGGGAGATCGCGAAGTACCCTTTCCGAAATGGCAGCGGCCAGCGATCCCTACAGGGTCCTGGGGGTTAGCCCCGGGGCGTCCGAGGCTCAGCTGCACGCCGCCTACCGCCGGCTCGTGCTGATCCATCACCCGGACCACAACGACGGGTCTCCGGAATCCGCCCGCCAGTTCGAGGAGATTCAGGAGGCGTACGCGCGGATCCGAGCGCTCCGCGCGCGTGCCCCGAGGCCCGAGCCCGTGGCGCCGGACCCGGAGCTCGATTCTCGCCTATCGGATCTCGAGCAACAGGTCCGTCAGGCGCACGCGGCGCGGGAGCGCGCGGCGCGGGAGCGCGCGCGACGCGCAGCAGCCAAAGCGCCAACAAACGCGCCTCGACGCCCTTCCGACGAGGAGCTTGGGTACGTGCGGACCGACGACAGCTTCACCAAAATCCTCGCCGACGCGGAGGCTGAGCTCTCCGAGCGACTTGCCGGTGTGCAAGAGCATCCGGAGGCCCGGCGCGTTGGTCGACTGATCGATGATTTGACCAGCAAGCTCAAGCGCGACATCGCTCGCGACAGGCATAGATAAGGTCTCGTCAATCCGTGGAACGCCGACCGGCCAAGCCGGCGGCATGCGCCAGTGCTCTACATCCCAGAGCGGTTCGCCTAGACTCCGCCCGTGGCATCGGTCGAGACCACGGCCATCCTCTTTTCCGACCTCGTGGGATCGACCCAGCTCGAGACCTCACTGGGGCCCGAGCTCGCGGACCACCTGCGGCGAGAGCACTTCGAGGTGTTGCGAGGCGCGATCGCTGACCACGGCGGCGTGGAGGTCAAAAACACTGGCGACGGGCTGATGGTCGCCTTCCGATCCGCCTCAGCGGCAGTTGCCTGTGGCCGCGGGATGCAACAGGTGATCGATCGCCGAAACCGCGCCGCCGATGTCGAGTTGCATATCCGGGTGGGAATCGGCATGGGCGAGGCGACGATCGAGGACGGGGACTACTTCGGGATGCCGTCGATCGAAGCGGCACGACTCTGCGACAAAGCCTCGGCCGGCACGATCCTCGTCGGCGAACTTGTGCGGATGATGGCCGGGCGTGGGGATCGGGACAGCTTCACCTCGGTGGGTGAGCTCGCGCTGAAGGGGATCCCCGAGCCGGCTGAGGCCTATGAGGTCGCTTGGCAGCCGCTGGAGCGCGAAGTCTCGGCGCTACCGCTGCCCGAGCCGCTGCGCTCAGTGCCCACGATCGCCTACGTGGGCCGGGTGGAGGAGCGCCAGCAGCTGGACTCGGTCTGGAGCCAGGTCAAGGATGGCGAGCGGCGGGTTGTCCTGATCTCCGGCGAGCCCGGGATCGGCAAGACCCGGCTTGCGTCACACACGGCGCTGCAGGCGCACGGCGACGGGGCCACCGTCTTGTGGGGCGGCGCCTCACAGGACCTCGGCGCCGCCTACGCGCCGTGGATCGAGGCATTGGACCGCTACGTGGAGCAGGCCCCGGAGGCAATCCTGCAGGAACACGTATCCCGCCATGGCGGCGAGCTGGGACGGCTCGCCCGCTGCCTGTCCGCGCGCGTCCCGGACGCGCCGACGCCCAGCGAGTCGGACGCGGAAACCGAGCGCTATCTGCTGTTCGCCGCTGTCGCGGGCCTGCTCACGACCGCCTGCGCGCACGGCCCGCTGGTGATCGTGCTCGACGACTTTCAGTGGGCCGATCGGCCCTCCCTGACGCTGCTGCGCCACGTGGCACGAATGGTCGAGCACTCTCCCCTCCTGTTCCTGATCACCTATCGCGATACCGATCTAGACCGCGAGCACCCGATGACCGAACTGCTCGCCGAGCTACGACGGGTGGAGGGGGTTCAGCGCATCGCCCTCGAGGGCTTCGGTACCGACGAGGTCGCCGAAGTGATGAAGGCGGCGGCGGGCCACGACATCGGCAATGAGGGAATCAGGCTGGCCGGCGAGATCGCGCACGAGACCGGGGGCAACCCGTTCTTCGTGGGAGAGATTCTCCAGCACCTGACCGAGTCCGGCGCGCTGGCGATGGACGACTCCGGCCGCTGGCGCCTAACCAAGAGCATCGCCGAGCTTGGACTGCCCCAGAGCGTGCGAGATGTGGTCAGCCGCAGGGTCGAGCGCCTCGGAGACGAGCATCGCACGGTGCTCACAGCAGCAGCGGTGATCGGGCGCAGCTTCGATCTCGAGCTGCTGGCGGTGGTGCTCGAGCGCTCCGAGGATGACCTGCTCGACGTGATCGACGTTGCCGCGGAGGCCTCGCTCGTGACCGAATCTCCGGAGCAACTCGGCCGCTTCAGCTTCGCCCATGCGTTGTTTCAACACACCCTGTACGAGCAGCTCGGCGCCACCCGCCGGGCCCGCATGCACCGGCGGATCGCCCAGGCGCTCGAGGGTCTCTGTGGGGACGATCCCGGGGAGCGATTGCCCGATCTCGCCATGCACTTCTCGCGCGCTGTGGTCCCAGCAGATCAGCGCAAAGCCGTCGATTACGCCCAGCGAGCCGGGGCGCGGGCGCTCGCGCAACTGGCCCCTGAGGAGGCGTTGCGGTGGTTTCACCAGGCCTGGGAGCTGCTGGGCTCCGGTGCTTCGGCCGCCGAGCGCTGCGAGCTGCTGATCGGAATCGGCCAGGCGCAGCGCCACAGCGGCGATCCGGCTTTCCGGGAAACCCTGCTGCAGGCCGCGGAGGTCGCCCGGGGCAGCGGCGACACACCGCGGTTGGTTGCGGCGACGCTTGAGAACACCCGCGGATGGCATGCCGCCGCGGGTGCGGTCGACACGGAGCGCGTTGAGGGGCTGGAGGAGGCCATCGCCGCGGTGGAGCCCAACTCGCCTGAACGCGCCAAGCTGCTGGCGCTGCTGGCCGCCGAGCTGATCTTCAGCGGGGACTTCGAGCGCGTGAGCACGCTGCTCGATGAGGCGCTTGCTCTCGCCCGCGAGAGCGGGGACCGACGCGTCCTGGCGGAGGTGCTCTACTGGGCAAGCGACGCCCAGCTGGGTTCCGCGGATACAGCTCAGAGGATGCTGGAGCTGGCCACGGAGCTAACGAAGCTGGCCGATGAGCTGGGCGATCCGTTCCTGCAATGGGGCGCGTCCCAATGGCGTATCACGGCCGCTCTGCAGCTTGGCGATATCACCGAGGTGGAGATGGCGCTCGTGCGCTCTCGAGAGCTCGGCGTGCAGATCGGGTCGCCGACGCTCATCTGGGCCTCCACCTATTACGAGAGCACAAGGCAGCAGCTCCTGGGACACGTTGACCAGGCGGAGTCTGCGGCACTCGAGGCCGCAAGGATCGGCCACGAGTCTGGCCAGGTCGACGCGCTGATGGTTGTCGGTGTGCAGCTGTTCGCTGTCCGCCAAGAGCAGGGACGGCTGGATGAGCTGATCGGGCTCCTGGAGCAGCGGGTGGCCGAAAACCCGGGGTTGCCCACGCTCCAGGCCACACTGGCCTACGCCTACAGCGAGCTCGGCCGTCACGAGGAGGCCCGGGCGATCTTCGATCGCGCAGCAGCGGATGGGTTCGCCTCGCTCCCCTACGACGTTGGCTGGGTCAACGGCATGGCCCGCTATGCGGAGGTCGCGGCCCGACTGCGCGCGACCGAGGCGGCAGCGACGCTCTATGAGAGGCTGCTGCCTTTCCGCGGTCGCTTCGTCACCTCGATCTTCACCGTCTCGGGGTCGATGGAGCGCGTGCTCGGATTGCTCGCCGCTACGCTCGAGCGCTGGGAGGACGCGGAGCGCCACCTCCTCGCCGCCACCCAGATCCACGAACGACTGCGAGCCAACCTGTTCCTGGCCCGGACATGGATGAATCACGGGCAGATGTTGCTGATGCGAGACGACCCGGGCGACCGCGAACGCGCAGCGGAGCTGTTGCGAGACGCCGTGGCGCTAGCCCGCGAGCACGGCGGCGGTGCGGTGGTCCGCGATGCTGAGGCGCTGCTGAACGATCGGCTGGCGGCGTGAGGGGCGGGTTCGAGCGCGGCGGCCGTGCGCGGCCAATCGTCGAGGAGAGGCGGAAGACGACGCATTCCGGCGTGCTCGGCACCGGAACGCTCGCTTGCCCGCACTGTGATGCTCCGATCGATCCGGGAACGCGGCCGATGGCGCTGACCGAGCCCCTGGCCTGTCCGTTCTGCGACGTGTGCGGCCCGGTGCGCGACTTTCTTTCCCTCGCCGTTCCTACACGCCCCGCACGCGTGGTCGTTCGAGTTGTGCTCCCAGTCGGTTAGTGCCGGTCGCGCCGCTGCCGAGGTGGCTATTCGAACTCGGGTGCCCTCCACCCGGGGAAGATGTCCGCCAGTCCGTCGCTGACTCGGTCCGGGAACTCCGCCGGTCGTTTCGTCGAGGAACGCACTCACTCACTCTCGCGCGTCGGCCGATTGTCCTGGCGCGAACATTGCGCCGCGAGCCGGCGGCGATGCACTGCGTACAGTCCGGCATCAATGGCCACTTGGGACGACGTCCGCCGGCTGGCTTTGAGCTTGCCCGAGGTTGATGAACGCGAGTCCCGCGGCCGCGCTCAATGGCGAGTACGCGACAAGCTGTTCGTCTGGGAGCGCCCGCTCCGCTCTAGTGACCTGCGTGCGTTAGGCGATGACGCGCCGGATGGCCCGATTCTCGCTGCTCGCGTGGAGCACCTGATCGCGAAGGAGGCCCTGCTCGCGGACGAGCCGGAGATCTACTTCACCACCCCGCATTTCGATAACTATCCCGCCGTCCTGGTCCGGCTGTCCGCGGTCGATCCGAAGGATCTCGAGGAGCTGGTCGTCGAAGCTTGGCTCAGCCGAGCGCCGAAGCGGCTCGCCGAGGGCTGGCTCGAGGACCATCCGCTGCCTCCAGCGCCGACCAGTTAGGGCCGGTCGTGGCACCACCCCTGTCAAGGTCGGTCCGTAGCGTGGGTTGGGCACCACCCCGTCAAGGTCGGTCCGGCGAGGTGAGCTGCGCATGTAATGCTTGCGCAGCGGTCCGCAGCAACAGCACGGTCGTGCTGGTCAAACCCGAGAACCCCAGCGTCCACAGCACGTCGCGCACAGCTCTGGTGCTGGTGAGCGAACCGGCCGCCAGGAGGATGGCGGATGTCAGCGCTCCGGCAGCGGCTGCGAGAGCGACAAGGATCCGGTTGACCCAGGTCTCGACCACCGGGCGATCCGCCCCCGTATAGCGCTCGGTCCTCAGCACCATTCGGCCGAGCCGCAACTGGCCGGCGATTGCCTCTGTGTGCTCGGGTAGGGCGCGCAACGCCGGGAGCGCGCGGAGAAGCTCTTTTTGGAGTACTTCCTCAGGCGTACCGAAGTCTTCCCGGTGCTCCGCGGCCACGATCTGCTCGGCTTCGCGGCCCAGGTCGAACCCCGGGTCAAGCGTCTGGAGCGTCCCCTCCAGCGTGATCAGTGTTCGGGAAAGCAGCATCATCGACCGCGGCGGGCGCAGTCCATGACGGTCGATGACGTCGATGACGCCGCTCAGGGCGGCTACTCCGAATCCCTCTGATTGGATCTCGCCCAGCAGCAATGACATGTCTCGCTCCAGTTGCTGCATGTCGACATCCGCCGTGTCCCCGACCAGATGCCGCACGGCGCGGGCTATCAGCGCGGCCTCCCGCACCGAGAAGCCGAGCGCGATGGCTTGGAGCGCCTCCCGGGATAAGGGGTCAATGCGCCCAACCGCCCCGAAATCGAGCAGCCAGAGGATGCCATCGGCATCGATCAGCACGTTCCCCGGATGAGGGTCGGCGTGGTAATACCCGTCGTGCAGGATCTGCGCCAGAAACGACGCCAGCAATCGGCGGGCAAGCTCCCGACGGCTGACAGGCACTGCGTCAACGGCCGCCGCGTTCGAGATCGACTTCCCCACGACCTCGTCCATGACGAGTAGACGGCGGCTCGAGAGCGTTGGATGGACGATGGGTATCTGGACGCCGACATCGGAGCCCCGGTTCTCACGCAGCCGCAGACCGGCCACCACTTCCCCGCCGTAATCAAGCTCGGCCGCGATGCTGGTGATCAGTTCGTCCGCAAGGTCACGGATCCCGACGCGCCGGGCCAGCTCGACCCGCCGATCCAGCTGCCGCGCGACGAATGAGAGCACGGCCGAGTCCCGGCGGACGATGTCCTCCAGGCCAGGGCGCTGGACCTTCACTACGACGAGGCGCCCATCGTGGAGCGTCGCTCGGTGCGTCTGCCCGATGGACGCCGCGGCCAGCGGCTGGCGGTCGAACTCAACGAAGGCCTTCTCTACCGGCTCGGCCAGCTCGGAAGCCAAGACGCTCCCGACTTCCTCGTCTGAAAGGGTCTCGACGTTGGAATGCAGGTTCGACAGTTCGGTAGTCAGCGTTTCCGGAAGCAGATCGCTCCGCGTGGCCGCGATCTGTCCGAACTTCACGAACATCCCGCCCGAATGCTCGAGCACATGGCGTACGCGACGCGCGAAATCCGACGACGTCAACGCGGCCGGAGTTCGGTACCGGATGTGAAGCAGGTTCTCGGCGCGCGCGTTCTCGACGATCTCCCGGAACCGCCCGAGCGGCGATAACACCGCACGCGACGCACGGACCGGATGGCGGAGCACCCAACCTGTAGACCGGCCCTGCCCCCTGCCACGGCTTACGACGTCGAGGATGATCGCCACCGGTAGGGACGCAAGCACGCCGAAGAACACAGACGAGGAAATGACGAGTGCCGGGTGCTGACTCCGCGGGCCGAGCGCGATCAGCCCAGCGGTCAGCCCGATCGCCCAGCCGATGGTCGCCGCCACCGCTGTTCGCCAGCGCCCCAGCTGAATCGCGAGGATCCGCCCGCTCAAGACGCCGATCACCGCGATCCACAGCGGCAGGACGAGCAGGTACCCCAGACCAAGCTCGAACTTGATCGTGACTGAGGCGATTGACGAGATCAAGACGTTCTTGAAGTGCCGCGCCGTGATCGTCTCCCGCATTTGGCGGTGACGACCAGCGACGGTCTGGGAGTTGCCGCTGGCAGGCTACTCAGGGGGTCGGTCGGGACTTGTTGCGTCGGGCGGGGGCGGAACCGCGAGGGACCGCTACACTCGTCGCAGGGGTCGAGCTATCCGTTCGACCAAAGCAGTGCCCCGCGCTATCGCAGTCGTTGCGTTTTTCAGCATCCTCCGCGTTTCGCAGTGCACATACCGGAGGAATAAACATGGCAACAGGAACTGTGAAGTGGTTCAGCGCGGATAAGGGCTATGGGTTCATCACGCCCGATGACGCCGGCAAGGACCTGTTCGTACACCACAGCGCGATCCAGGGCAACGGCTTCAAGTCGCTTGCCGAGGGCGCGAACGTGAGCTACGAGACCGAGCAGGGCCCCAAAGGCCCCGCTGCCGCGAACGTCCAGACGCTGTAGGTCCATCGACCGATCCGTCGACCGATCAGAACGAGGGCGAGCCGTCAGCTCGCCACTCGTTCGCGGCGGCGGTGAGAACCCTGGCCGGCGCGGGCTAGCCGCAAAGCATCACGCGGCTCCAGGTCGCCCGAGGCCACGGCGCCATTCCCCAGCGGCGACATGAGGTGCACTTTCGTCCACCTCGATGCATTGATACCGCGCCCTAACTCACCGAAAGGATGGACACCCCTATGGCCTCCAGCGGCAAGAGAAAGACGACGAGGGCCAAGCTCGATCGCGAGCGCAGGCTCGTGGAGCGCCGACTCGAGAAGCGAGCCAAAAAGGAGGCCAGGAAGCGTCCCGGCGCATTTCACTCAGGCCCGGTCAGCGATGGCACTCCGGAGACGACCGTTCAGACGCCAGAACCGACCGTCGAAAGCGACTCATAACACTGCCGCCGGGCGCCGTATTCACCCGCGCCCAGATTTTCCGAATCGCCGATCGATCAGCGGTTCATAGCCCGCGGTTGCGAGCGTCTGCGCTGAGAGCCTTGGCAATCGAGGCGGGTTGCATCCGAGCCTCGAGCTCGGAGATCCGTTCGTCTTGCCGCCTGGACTCCCGGTACACCGCATCCTGAAAACCCTGCACGAGCTGCTCAAGCTGCATGACACGATCCTCGAGAACGCGAAGCGCGGGATCGTCGGGCCGCTCTGCGGTGGATCGCGTGCCTGCCGCCGAGGACTCGTTCGCCCGACGGATCTGCCGGATCCGTGCGATCAGCCCGACGCGCCCGCGCGCACTCACTGGCTATTGAATCGTCTCGACCGACGGGCGCGTGGCGGGTACAGGCGCCGTTCGGTCTCGGTCATCTTGCGGATCACGAGCGAACCGCTCTCGACCTGCGCCTGGACCAGCGCGAGCTTCTCGGCCCGTTTCTCCTCGGCTCGCTCTCGCGCGCTCTTCACCCCATCATCCCTTCAGGCCTACGCTGGATGCACACATCTCATTCCGTGGCCGGCGCGGTAGGTCTGATTCGGACGGAGATTCGGCGCGTCGGCGAGGAGAACCTCACGGGCGGCAAAGCCACCCACAAGCTCACCGTAGCACGTAATCCTTGGCGGCCAAAAAGGCACGCCGGGCCGCGCGTTGCGCAGCCCGGCACGACCGGATAGGCTCGGCCCTCGAGCCGGCCCCGATGCATGAAGGGAGAAGGTGTGGCGCAGCCGACGACCGAGATAACGGTCCTCGGAGGTGACAGGTATCGCGTCGAGGGAAAGCCCAGAGACGTCGAGGGGCTGATCCTGGCCGCCGCCCGGGGCTCGATCATGGAGCTGGCTTGGCTGGTCGAGGTCGAGACGGGCGAGCCCATCGGCGTCAATCCCGAATGTGTAGTGATGCTCCGAGCCAGAGACCTCCCGGACGAGCCTTCCGAAGAAACGACCCGATCGACTGCCCGGCCATCCACTCCTTGACCCCAGCGGCTGTCGCGTCGCCGCGCACGGCCTTGCGTCCGGGGCGTGCACGGCCTTGGGGAGTAACGGGGGCGGGATTCGAACCCGGGACCATCGGGCTATGAGCCGCCGCGTGGCTTACAGAGCAGCTAAACGGGCCACGCCGGATCGGACTGCCGTGGCAAACCCTGAACGCCTTCATGCGGATCGCGACCCACCCCCGCGCGTCCAGGCGGCCGCTCGACGCTCGCACAGCCTGGCGTCAGGCCAACGCGTGGCTCGACACCCCGGTTGCCTGGATCCCACAGCCCGGCCCGGACTACGGGCGCATCCTCGGCGAGCTGATCACTGAGCACGACCTCCGCGGCAATCTGATCCCGGACGCCGCGCTCGCCGCCCTCGCCATCGAGAACGGCGTCGCCCTCATTTCCGCCGACACCGACTTCGCCCGCTTCCGCAGCCTCCGATGGGAGAATCCGCTCTCGTAATGCAAACCGTGCACGTGACCCAAGACTTCCCCCAGCCGGTCGAGGAGGTGTTCGCGTATCTCGCGGAGCACGAGAACCTCTCGCCGGTGTTCGGCGCCAAGATCAGGCGCCTCAATGAGGGCACCGATGGCACCCGTAACGGGACCGGTTCGGCGCGCGAGATGCGCGTCGGCCCGCTGCCGCCGTTTGTCGAGACTAACGTCGAGGTAGTCCCGAACGAGCTGATCCGCTACCGAATCACGAAGGGCGGGATCCTCAAAGACCACGAAGGCGCGTTGCGGTTCACGAGCCGGGGCGACGGGTCGCACCTGGACTGGACGATCACGTTCGACGGCAAGGCACCGGGCATCGGCCCGATCGTCAAGGCGAAGCTGACGCGCGACGTCACGCGCGCGATGCGGAAGCTCGCCGCCACCGGCAGCGCGTAGCGGCGCTCGCGATAACCGGTACCGAGTACTCAGCGCACGTGGCAGCCGGCCTGGTTCCCGATAAGAACTGCCGCGTGAAGCCGCGCGCGACGGCCTTCGTCCTCAACGAACGGGTCGCGCGTCTGCCAGGTACTCGGGGTCAACCGGCCTTGACAGCTGCTCAGGCTTGCCATCTGCGTCCACGGGCCTTGCCGAGTCGTCAGGAGTTACCGCAGCTTCATCCAGCCGCGCCAATCCGGTCTTATCCGGCACTTGCCCCGCTCCCTCGACGCGTTGCGACCACCCGCTCACGTTGTCGTACCAGCGACGCGCTCCAGCCCCATACGGGTCTGCGTACCAGCCTCCGGATTGCTCACGTGCCTCCGTCTTGTGGACCTTGTTCCTTCGGAAAGTAAGGGCCATGACTATCTCCTTCCGCCGTGCATCGCTTTCCCACGGCGTGTGCGCCCTCGCCGTAACGGCGGAGGACCTACTTATTGACGGCGTTTCTGTCGCCCAGACGAAACGACCCGGGAGGTCATCGAGAAACGGTGGCCTGCGCAAGCAGTTCGGCAGGTGCGGGCAAATCAGCCCGAATAACGACTGTACTCCGTTTTCGACCTTCTCCCAGGCCGGCGTCGTTTTAGCGCTGTACCTCGCTGGTCAGCGCGAGACCGAACGGGCTGCCCTCGGAATCACGACAGATGGCCCATCGCGAGCCGGGGTGGATGACGCTGCCGCCGAGCTGCTCGACGCGTTCAAGCGCCGCCTCGAGGTCGGCAACGGCGAAGTAGGGCAGCGAGAAGTTGTCGCCCGGTCCCCGCCCACGCTCGTGCACGCCGACCTGCTGGCCGGGGCCGTGCGTCTGCCAGCCGCTGCCTTCCTCATCGGATCGTTCATCCAGCGAGACGCCGAGCAGACTCGACCAGAAGCGGCGTGCCCGCTCGGGATCATCGGCCGGGAACTCGATCAGGGTCGGGTGTACATCCATTCCGCAGACCACCATACGTCAGGTCGCTGCCTCGGTCGCCGACCTATGCTTCGAATGACCAGGACGGTCGGCTGTGTCACGATCGGGTTGAATGGAGATGAGGGGGTTATCGCTTTGTCGCGGGTGGAGCTGGGGCCTGGCCTTAGCCTTGTTCGGCTGCGCGGGCGGTGCGACCACCTCTAGCTCGGGAGCCCCTGGTCAAACATCTCCGCGGGACCCGCAGAGAGCGCAGTCAACGCCCACCATTCACGCAAGCGCCACGCCGTTGGCTCGCGCAACGACGGCGTCAAGGGCGCCGTCAGGCCTGGCGTATTCGACCGCCAGCAACTTCGTCGTCCAGTCCCAGCCCGTACCTGGGTCCTGCCATGCGATCGGATCGGGCCTCTACTCCCGCCCTGACCCACACTGCACCCCGGGCGCACTGAATCCGCGCGTGACACAGGCGACCATCGATCGAACGATCTGCCGATTGGGCTGGAGCTCGACAGTCCGCCCGCCTGAGAGCGTCACCGAGCAGGAGAAGTTCGCGAGCATTGCCGCCTACGGCGATCCGCGCTCGCTGAGCTCCTACGAGTACGACCACTTCGTCCCGCTCGAGCTCGGCGGCGCGACCAACGACCGGCGGAACCTGTGGCCCGAGCCCGAAGCTTCGCCTAACCCCAAGGACGCCGTCGAGGACATGCTGAACCGAGAGGTCTGCGAGGGAAAGATGACGCTCGCCCGCGCCCAGCGCCTGATTGTCGCGAACTGGGTCGCGCTCGCGCGCCAGAAGCCGTCGAACCCACCTCCGCCGTCATCGTCCCCACCTCAGGCGCCGTCGACCGCCAGCTGCACCGCAAGCGCGCAGTACTCAAGCAGCTACAACGACTACGAGGTCTATGTGCACTCAAACCAGCCGGATAAAACGGTCACGGTCACCGCGCCAGACGGCGCATCGAAGACTTGGCACACGGACAGCTCGGGATACGCCGACGTCTACTTCTACGAGGGACGGTCCGCGGCCGGAGAGCAGGTCGCCGTGCGGGTGGGCGCGGCCACCTGCCACGCCACGCTCTGATCGGACTGCCGCCAGTCCAACCCTCAGCCGACTCGGGCTGCGGATGCTGAGGCCCGCTATTCGAACTCGGGTGCCCTCCACCCGGGGAACAGGTCCGGGAGTCCGTCGCTGATCCGGTCCGGGAACTCCGCCGGTCGTTTCTCGAGGAACGCAGCCACTCCCTCGCGCGCGTCGGCCGATTGTCCTCGCGCGAACATGCCGCGCGAGTCGGCGCGGTGGGCAAGCATCGGGTGCTCCGCGCCGAGCATCCGCCACATCATCCGCCGCGCGAGTGCCACGGAGACCGGCGCAGCGTTCTCGATGATCTCCCTCGCCAGCTCGTAGGCCGCATCAAGGAGGCTGTCGCCGGAATAAACGCTTGAAACGAGGCCGGCGTCGTGGGCCTCCTGCGCGTCAAACACGCGGCCGGTCGCGACCCACTCCATCGCCCGGCTGATCCCCACCAGGCGCGGCAGAAACCAGCTCGAGCACGCCTCCGGAACGATCCCCCGGCGCGCGAACACGAACCCGATGCGCGCCCCTTCGGCGGCCAGCCGGATATCCATCGGGAGCGTCATCGTCGCGCCGACGCCAACGGCCGGGCCGTTGATCGCGGCGATCACCGGCTTGGTGGATTCGAACACGCGCAGTGTGAACAGGCCGCCGTTGTCTCGCGGCACCGGATCCGTATTCCCCCGAGCCCGATAGTCGAACGTCTCTCCCCCTCCCGCCAGGTCTGCGCCGGCGCAGAACCCGCGCCCTTCGCCCGTGACCACGATCACCCGGACCTCGTCGTCGGCATCGGCCCGATCGAACGCCTCGATCAGCTCTCTGCCCATCGTCGCCGTCCACGCGTTCAGCCGGTCGGGACGGTTCAGCGTGATCGTGAGCACGCGCTCGCTCACCTCGACGCGGATCTGCTCGAACTCCATCCTGCTCGCCTCCTCTCCCGAGTCTCAGTCCTACCGATACGGACTCGGACGCAAGCTACAGTCCCCGCCCGCCGGGGCAGCTTGCCCACGCGTGGCAGTATCGCGCCTGCGCTTCCAGTCGACCACCGTCGGAGTGGGCTTGCCCCCCTCGCGCTCCTTGAGCGTCTCGAGGTCGAGGTAGCAGAGCACCATCCACTCGAGACCAGAGCCGACGACGTTGGCCGTTAGCTGGGATCAGTCGCCGAGCGACTCATGGCCCCGACCATCTCGCTGACATCTTCAGCCCAGCGGCGGTTCAGCGGCCCCACCGCGAAGATGAGCCGGTACCAGAGCGAACCGAAGATGAGGTCGGCCGCGGTCTTCGCCTGGGCAGCGGTGAGCTCGCTCCGTTCAACCCCCCGGCCGAGCACGAGTACATCACGGGCGTCGTGCTGCCGTGTGACGGCGGACTGAGATTCCCTTGATCTGCGGCGCGCGGTCAGCTGCGGGTTCCGAGGTCGCTAGGCCGAGGCCGCCGAAGTCGACGACCACGACGTCCTCGCCCTCCGCGGGGCGTTCGGGTTCGCGCCGCCGTTCGTCTCGTCCGCCTCGCCGTTGTTGGCTAGCTGTTCGAGCTCTCCTTCTCAGAACGCCTGCGCCGGCGAGTGCGCGCTCCGCCTGCTCCGCAGCCTCCCCCTGGCCCATGCCGTGCTCGGGCTCGCCGTGCGAGAGGATCTCGCCAGGTCGCGCCTGACGGCCTCGGTGCTGATGGGTTCTTTTCAGGAGTGGTTCACGCGGCTTCGCCGCGTTGGCGCCGCTACGCGGAGCTGTAGGGCGCTACGGCACTCGGGTGAGCAGGTGCACTCGGTGAATGACCTGCTCGAGGGTCTGGGGGCGGACCTGCCCCCATCGTTCGATCAGCCGCTCCCGAGCGATCGGGCGGACCTGCTCGGGCATGATGTGGCTGGTTGAGCGGACGCCACCCTCAGGTGGCTCCACCTTGACGTGGATGCGCTGGCCGTGGGCGCGCGAGGTGAGCGGGACCGAGATCGCTAGTTGCGACCCGAAACGGGTGTTAGCCTGCGCGGGAGTTCGGGACCTCCTATGTCACGCACTCGCCGAGTTCGTCCGCTTCCTGTGAACGCCACGATGCTCCGCGTCCGGCGTCTCGCGCAGGCTCGCCCAGTCTGGGGCCTGCCAATCCGAACTGGGCGAACCAGCGCCCGTCAAGTGTCCAGCACCGATGGACCTGAAGGCCACCGGATCGGGCGACGCGATCCACGTCGCGCACGGACACCCGCGCCCATCGAAACCAGCTGCTG
Source organism: uncultured Actinomycetes bacterium (assembly GCA_963756555.1). Lineage (GTDB taxonomy): Bacteria > Actinomycetota > Thermoleophilia > Solirubrobacterales > Solirubrobacteraceae > Palsa-465. The sequence continues at coordinate 14,130 of CAVWOC010000002.1, read as the reverse complement.
ACGGCGTCGGCGGTCTCAATCCGCACGAGTGTCGACTCGGTGGGCTCGTCGGGGGCGCCGAGCTCGACGAGCAGCTCGCCGTCGCGCCGCAGGAGGGTACGAATCCGCGCGAGGAGGCGAGCAGGGGCGCCGCTGATGCCGATGTTGCCGTCGAGCAGCAGCGCGGTGCGCCAGCTGCCGCCACCGGGGAGCTCATCGAAAACGGATGCCACGAGCGCTCGTACTCCGCGGCCGGTGGCGAGCTCGATGGCAGCGGGAGAGAGGTCCACGCCGAGCGCGAACACGCCGCAGGCGGCGAGTGCGTGAAGGTGACGGCCTGGTCCGCAGCCTACGTCGAGGACCGGGCCGCGGATGCCCTTCAGCAGCTGCTGATCGGTCCGATCGGCGGGGCCGAGATAACGATCCAGCGGGAACGGCAGCGCCGTGCCGTCTTGTAACCGCAGGAGCGCGTCGCCGGGACGCCGCAGCCCGTCGGCGTAAACGCGCAGCGGATGGGTCATGCCGCGATCGGCGCGGATGCGGCGATCGCGTCGAGGGCGATCGCAAACCGAGTTTCCCCGGCTTCGCTGGCGACGGCGTGGGCGTCGTCGATGGTGTCGACGTCGCGCAGCCGGGGCTGATCGTGCACGCGGAAGCCGAGCTCGCGCAGGCGGGCACGCTGTGCGGCGCACGTGTTTGGGCGGCTCATGGGGATGCCGGCAAACGCCGGTGCAGGGGCGTGCTTGAGGCCTATGCTCCAGTAGCCCCCGTCGTCCGCTGGGCCAAGGACCGCGTCGACGGCCGGAGCCATCAGGGCTCGAATCCCCTCTGACAGCAGCGACGGTGTCAGCTGTGGGGTGTCCATGCCGACCAGCAGCGCGGGGCTCCCCACGTCCGCGAACGCGGCCGCGAGTCGCTCGGCGAGGCCGCCGCCACGCTGTTGGATCACTTCCAGGCCGGCCCGCCGGAAGCGTCCGGAGTTGCCCTCGAATACGAGCACTCTGCGTTCCGCCGGCGTGCTCCCCACCACCTCGAGCGTGTCCAGCAGCGCGGCTTCGGCGAGCGTCGCCGCCTCGGCCGGGGTGCACGGCGGTGTCAGGCGAGTCTTGGCTCGCCCGGGAAGTGGCTCCTTCGCAATCACGATCAGTGCTACTGCGCTCACGCCATGAACCTATTGCGGTTCGCCTCCAGTTCAATTACGAAACGCGAAAGCCCAGGGCTTTGGGCCGGGCGTCAGGCCCCCGTTGGGTGGGAGTGAGCGGAACCGTGAACGGCGCCTTAAATCCCACCTCGCGCTGGTTTGATCAGCGGAGCCGTGGTGTCACTCTGCGAGGGTGCGTAAGCCGCTCGTGGATCCAGCCGCGCCGCCGCCGGGACCATTTCGGCGGACGTTCTGGCGCAGTCCCCTGCGGGGGCCATGGCTTACCTCAGTCCTCAGTCTGGCGCTGCTGTTCGCGATTCCGATCGTCGCGATCACCGGGTTTCTGTCAAACGACATCTATTACCCGCGCCTCGGATCCAACGCGGTTGGCCGACCGCTCGGGCCGCTCGACTTCTACCTTTTCCCGTTTCCGACGCACCCCAGCTGGCTGTATGCGCTGACTCAGGGACTGCACGTGACGATCGGCCTGGCGGCGTTCCCGATCGTGCTGGCCAAGCTGTGGTCGGTGATCCCGAAGTTGTTCGAGTGGCCGCCCCTGCGCACCCCGGCCCAGGCCCTTGAGCGCCTGTCCTTAGCCCTGCTGGTGGGCGGGGCCCTGTTCGAGTTCGCGACCGGGATCCTGAACATCCAGTACTACTACGCGTTCCCGTTCTTCTTCACCACCGCGCACTACTACGGCGCGTGGGTATTTACGGCCGCGTTCCTGTTTCACTCCGCGCTGAAGTTCGGGACGATGCGCCGGGCGCTGTCGACCAGGTCCGCGATGTCCGTGCTGCGCGAGCGCCTCGAGGACACTCAACCGGAGCCGATCCACCCGGAGGAAAGCGAGCTGATCCCGGTGGCGCCGGCGCGGCCCACCATGTCCCGGCGCGCGCTGCTGGGCACGGTCGGGGCGGGTTCCCTTTTCCTACTGGTGCAGGGTGCCGGGCAGGCCCTCGGCGGCCCCCTGAGGAGCCTCGCCCTGTTGGCGCCGCGCAGCCTGAAGGAAGGCGGACCGAACGGGTTCCCGGTCAACCGTACAGCCGCGACCGCGGGGATCACCGCCAGGAAGGTCGGACCGGCCTGGCGGCTCCAGCTCCACGCCGGCAAGCGGATAGTGGCGCTGTCGCGTGAGCAGTTGCTGAGCCTGCCCCAGCAGACATATGACCTTCCGATCGCGTGCGTGGAGGGATGGTCGACCACGCAGCGATGGACTGGGGTACGGCTCTCGGAGCTCGCGAGCCTGGTCGGGATCGACGGCCCGTTCACGGCCCAGACTAGCTCGATCGCCGACAACGGCTTGTTCGACTCGGCGACGCTGGCCCCAGAGCAGACTGGCGATCAGCGAACGCTCCTGGCGATGAGGGTCAACGGGACCGACCTCTCCCTGAACCATGGCTACCCGGCGCGCGTGATCGGGCCCGGCATTCCTGGGGTGCACTGCACCAAGTGGGCGGCCTCGATGACGTTCGTCAGGTCCTAACCAATGCGCGCCCGCTTCCGCTCGGTGTATGGGGCCGATCCTTTGCACCTGCTGGCGCTCGTCGCCAGCCTGCTGATCGCGGGCGCGGCGATCGCCGGCTGGTTCGAGGCCTTCCCGGGCACGACCGCGATCAAGATCGTGCTGTGGTTCCTGGGCGCAATCGTGGCCCATGACCTCGTGCTGCTGCCGCTCTACTCGCTGCTGGACCGCATTGCCTTCGGTCCCCGTCATGCAGGCCCAGCGCACCGGCCCGCTGCGCGAGCATCCGGCGTGAACTACCTGCGCATCCCGGGGCTGTTGAGCGGGCTGCTGTTCCTGGTCTTCTTCCCGGAAATCCTGCGGCTCGGCGACCAGGCGTTCTTCACCGCCAGTGGCCTCCACCAGCGAGCGTTCCTGGTTCGCTACCTGCTGATCTGTGCCGCGCTGTTCGCGCTATCCGCTCTGTTCTACGCGGTCAAGTTGCGACGGGCATCAGCCAGCTCGCGAGCTCGGCCATCCCCGGGTGGAACTCCTCGCAAGCGGAGAATCCAAGCTCTCGGTCGGCTCGTGCCGGGGAGGCGAACACGTGGCGCACGTCGCCGAGCCGGAACTCGCCGGTCGTAACCGGCCGGGGGCTATCCGGGCCTGTGGCGTCTGCCAGCGCCTCGGCCATGTCGCCCACGCTGCGTGGCCGCCCGCTGGCGATGTTGAACGCGCCCCGGACCGGTTCATCGGCCGTGAGCGCGATCACGTTCGCCCGAGCGACGTCGCGCACATGGACGAAGTCCCGCAGTTGGCGACCGTCCTCGAACACGCGGGGCGCTCGGCCGGCGGCCAGCGAGCTGGCGAAGATCGCCGCCACGCCGGCGTACGGGGTGTCACGCGCCATCCGCGGGCCGTAGACGTTGTGGTAGCGAAGCGCCGTCACCGGGACGCTCGTTTCCCGGGCGAACGCGAAGGACAGATGCTCCTGGTGGACCTTCGTCGCCGCGTAGACGTTGCGAGGGTCGAGCGGCGAGGACTCGGCGATCGCCCCCGGCTCTAACGGGCGGTTGCAGCTGGGGCATCCCGGCTCGAAGCGCCCGCAGGTCAAGCTCTCGAGCGCGCGGGGCTCCGGCCGTACGTCCCCGTGCTCTACGCAGCGATATCCGCCCTCGCCATAGACGACCATGCTGCTGGCGAGGACGAGCCGTCCGTCAAAGCCGGCAGCGGTGAGCTCGCGCAGCAGGACCGCGGTCCCCAGATCGTTGTTGCGGGTGTAGTCGGCGATGTCCAGCATGTCCTGCCCCAGCCCGACCATCGCGGCCTGGTGACACACCGCGTCAACGCCACGCAGAGCGTGGGCGACGGCCTGACGATCGGTCACGTCGGCTTGCACTAGCTCCGCTTCGGGGTTCAGGTGTTCGGGCGGCCCGGGATGCGTCGACGGGGGCAGCACGTCCAGTACCCGCACCTCCCGGCCGGCGGCGATCAGCGCGTCCACGATGTGCGATCCGATGAATCCAGCTCCGCCGGTGACGAGGATCATCGTCGCGACGCTAGGGCATCGAGCCCCCGCCTCAAGGTGATCTGGCGCCGAGTTTCGTCGCCTGTAAGCATTGTCCGCCTAGCCTCCGGGCGATGATCGAGGTCATCCTTCCGGTGCTCGACGAGGCCGAGGCGATCCCCGCCGTGCTGGGCGCGATGCCCGCCGGGTTCGAGGGGCTCGTGGTGGACAACGGCTCACACGACGGATCGGCGCAGGTGGCCAGAGCGCTCGGTGCGCGCGTCGTGCACGAGCCGCGCAGAGGGTTCGGGGCCGCCTGTTTCGCGGGGCTTCGGGCGGCGCGCACGGAGATCGTCTGCTTCATGGACTGCGACGGCTCACTCGATCCGGCGCAGCTCCCGCTGGTGACAGCGCCGGTCGCCACGGGTGAGCACGATTTGTGTCTCGGCGCCCGCGTGGCCCAGCCGGGCGCCTGGCCCTGGCACGCCCGCATCGCCAACCGCTTGCTGGCGCTCGAGCTTCGCCGCCGATGCGGCCTTGGCCTCAGCGATCTGGGGCCGATGCGCGCGGCCCGCCGGGAGGGGTTGGTCAAGCTCGACCTTCGCGACCGCCAGTTCGGTTGGCCGCTCGAGATGGTGCTGAAGGCTGCGGCTCACAGCTGGCGGGTCGGCGAGGTGCCAGTCACCTACAGCCCTCGCGCCGCAGGCCGCTCGAAGGTCTCGGGCAGCGTGCGCGGCACGGTGCGGGCGACGCGCGACATGGCCTCGCTTCTGACGTGAGCACTGTCGCTCGGGCTGGTCGATCCCGGAGGTTGAACCTGCAGGCGGCCGTGCCGGCGCTCGGCCTGACCGTAGCCGCGCTGACGGTGCTGGTCGGCCAGGCGATCAAGGCCGCCGGCGGCCAGCTGGGGGTGTTCTTTCCCCCTTTCTACATCCGCTGGGCTCCTCACGTCGGCCCTCTGACAGCCGTATCGCTCGCCACGGCGCTGGGCGCCGCCGCGTTGACGCCGCGCTGGCTCGAGCGGGTGCGCCGGCCACAGCTCGTCGCCGCCGGACTGTATGCACTGGCGCTCGCGCTGGGCGTCGGCATCAACCTCGCCAGGCACGGGTTCCACGAACTGTGGGCGATCTTTCAGATCACCCCCGGGGGATCGCCCGACGCCGGCAACGAGTACCTGGCAAGCCCGCACGCATTGGACCACGGAATTGCGTACTACGTCGCGCACTTCCCGGCGCTGTTTCCGTCGCTGCCGCAGAAGGTCACCGGCAATCCGCCCGGCCCGCTGGTCGCCCTGCACCTGATCGGGATCTCCACGCCGGGGGCGCTGGCCGCGCTGTGCATCGGAACCGGAGCGTTGACGGCACCGCTGGCGTACGCCCTCGGCCGGACGCTCGGCGGCGAGGAGCGCGGCCGGGTGGCGGGCGCACTGGCCGCATTCGCTCCCTCGCTCCTGTTGTGGGGAGTCACGTCTGCCGATTACGCGTTCGCGACGCTCGGGCTGGCCGCCGCCTGCCTGCTGGTACACGACCGGGTGGAGGCCCGTGTAGCCGGCGCGCTGCTGGCTGCGGTGGGGACATTCTTCTCATGGCTTCTGTTCGCGATTCCAGCCTGGGCGGTGCTGGTGGTCCTGGGGCGCGAGGGGACTCGACGGGCGCTGGTTCTGACGTCCATCTGCGCGCTTGCCTGCGCCGCTGTGTACTTGACGCTCGCGCTCTGCGTGGGGCTATGACCCGTTCGCGGCGCTGAAGGCGACGGATGCCGTTTACCGACAGGGGATCGCGCACATGCGTCCGTATGCCTATTGGGCGTTCGGGTCCCCGGTCGCCTGGGGGCTCGCGCTCGGCCTCCCCACCGGCTGGTCGCTGCTGCGGGCCGTCGGGGTGCGCGATCAGGCCGCGCTTGCGCTGCTGGCGGTGGTGCTCGTCGGGGCGGTGCTCGGTTACGCGAAAGCCGAAACGGAGCGCATCTGGCTGCCGTTCGTGCCGCTGGCGTGCGTCGCGGCCGCCCGCGTGCTGCCCGCCCGTGCCCTGAGGACGACGTTGTGGCTGCTTGTTGCGCAGGCCCTGGCGATCGAGCTGCTGTTCAACACGATCTGGTGATCAGTGTCACCGCCGGGGGTCTATCACCTGCACCACGCCGGGCCCGGCGTCGGCGACGAACACGCGCCCGTCGCGGGGATCTACGGCGACCGTGTTCGGCTGTCGTCCGGTCGGATACGACGCCACGCGCCGTAGCGTCGGTCCGTCGATCTCCAGCTCGGCCAGCTGATTGGCAGCGGTCAGAGTGACCCACAGCCGGTTGCGCACCGGGTCGATCGCGATGCCGTAAGGGGTGCCCGGTAGCGGGAGCCGGCCCACACGGCGCAGCTTGGGCTCGGTCGCGTAGGCCAGCAGCGCGTTGCCGCGCGTGTCGGCGACGAACAGCCGTCCGCCTCCCGCCACCACGTGGGTTGGGCCCTGACCGGCCGGAGCACTTCCGAGCACTTGCAGGCTGTGTCCATCGATCAACGTGACCGTGTCTGCTCGGACGTCCACGACCGCCACGTCGCCGCCGACCGAGGCGAGCCCACCGGGCTGCAGGAAGCCTCCAATCCGTGCGACCACCCGTCGCCCGACGACCACGGAGACGCTGCGCCCGAACTCGTTGCCCACGAACACGCGGTCTCCCACCGCTGCGGCGTCGTGCGGGTGCACGCCGACCGGGATCGACAGGAGGGTTGCGATCGGGAGGCTGACTTCGATCAGTTGGTCGAGCGGCTCGGCCGGAACCAGCACCGGGCCGCTGTTTCCCGCCAGCTCGAGGTGCCGCGGCGGTGCCGCGATCCGCATCCTCCGCAGCACTCGGCCGCTGCGGGCGTCGATCAATACCAGCGCCGCCGGGTCTCGCACCGCGACCGCCACCATTCCGGCGTGAGGGTCGACCACGATCCCTTCGGGCAAGGTGCCCACACGAGTTTCGTGGCCGGAGGGGTGGAGCCCCGTCGTGGGTGCCGCCGCCGGCTCCGCCGCGGCCGGATGCGTCCCCGTGCGGGCATGATGCGCCTCGCCGCATGCACTCAACTGGAGGGCGATCGCCACCACCGAGACAGCGCCAAGCGATCGCGTCGCATCAGCCGCTCGAACGCCCCAGGCCATCCGACGGTTGTAGCGGCCAGCCGATTACAACTCCCTGAACGATTTACACCACTGCCCCCGGAGCGCTGTGGCGGGGCCTACTCTCTTTGTATGAGCGCGCACTTCAGGGGCCGGGTGCTCATCGTCGACGACGAGCCCACCATCAGAGAGGTGGTGTCTCGGTACCTCGCGCGCGCGGGTTACAACACGACCCTGGCCGCCACGGGCAGGGAAGCGATCCGGCACGCCGGCAACGAGCGCCCAGACGTGGTAGTGCTCGATCTGATGCTCCCCGACGTCGATGGACTGGAAGTGATGCGCCGCATACGTCAGCAGGACCGTGATCGGACGGCGATCGTGCTGCTCACCGCACGTGGAGAGGAATCGGATCGAGTGGTGGGCCTCCGACTGGGGGCCGACGACTACGTCGTCAAGCCCTTCTCTCCGGTGGAGCTGGTAGCGCGCGTCGACGCGATGCTGCGGCGACTGGCGCCGGCGCTCGAGCACCAGCCCCCGCTCGTCTTCGACGGGCTGGAGATCGATCCCGGCGCTCGGCAGGTCTGCCTCGACAGCGAGCCGATCGAACTGACACAGCGCGAGTTCGAGCTGCTGCTATTCCTGGCCCGGCACGCGGGGAAGGCGTTCACCCGCGACCAGCTGATGGAATCGGTCTGGCAGCACAGCTTCTACATCGACACCTCGACCGTGACGGTGCACATCCGGCGGCTGCGCGCCAAGCTCGAGCGAGCTCCCGAGCAGCCACGGTTCATCGAAACGATCTGGGGGGTCGGCTACAGGTTCGCCCCATGAGGCGGCGAGCTCTCAGAGTCATGGCGGCAGTTCTGGCCGCGGCCGCGATATCAGCGATCGCCTGGCTGGTGTACGGCTATGACGAGTTCATATCGTCTTTCGAGATCCTGGCTCCGCTCGGCGCCGTCACCGCGATCCTGGCCGACCTGATCGCCACGCAGCGTTCGTGGTTTCGCGGTATCCGGGGTCAACTCGGCCTGCTCGCAGCGCTCGTAGCCGCGCAGCTCGCGCTGGCGGTGGCGCTGTTCGTCTCCCTGATGTTCGTCTCGGATCACGACGCCCTGTTCATCTCTCTCGCCGCCGGCTATGCCGCGGTAATAGGGCTAGGGGCAGCTCGTCTCGTCACCCGCGGTGCGCTGTCGGACCTCGACGCGATCCGCTCCGCAGTCGAGGAGGTGGGCGAGGGCGCACGCGAGGTAAGCATCCCGGTCAGAGGACACGGTGAGCTCGCGGCGCTCGCCGCCGACCTCCAGGCAATGGTGGCCAAGCTCGATGCCGCCGAGGGAGCCCGCCGCCAGCTGGTGGCGTCCGTCTCTCACGACCTGCGCACGCCACTGACGACCCTCCGGCTGATCGCCGACGGCCTCGAGGACGACATCTTCGAACCCGAGCGAACCCGCGAGCAGCTGCGTCTGATCAGTGCCAACGTCCGCGCCCTCGGCTCGCTGATCGATGACCTGTTCGAGTTCTCCCGCCTCGAGGCCGGCGACATCTGCTGGTCGGTGGAGCAGGTCCAGCTCGACGAGCTGGTGCGTGACACGGTCGACGCGATGAGACCGCACGCCGTGGCCGGGCGCGTCGACATCCGCACCGAGCTCAACACAGCGGTCACCCCCACGCGCGCAAATCCCGAGCAGCTCCAGCGCGTGTTGTTCAACCTGCTCCAGAACGCGATCCGCCACACCCCGCCGGATGGAAGCGTCGTGGTCCGCTCCGAGCCGGCCCGCGGGCGCTCCGCCGGGGTCGAGGTCGAGATCGCTGATACAGGTAGCGGCATCGAGCCGGAGCTGCGCGAGCGGATCTTCGAGCCATTCATCCAAGGGCCATCACGAGTAGCCGGCGTCAACGGCTCCTCAGGACTAGGCCTGGCGATCGCGCGCGCGATCGTGGAGGCTCACGGAGGCCGCATCTGGGTCGCCGCGGGGGGCGATCAGGGGACGCACGTGAGGTTCAGGCTGCCGGTGGCGTGAGCCAACGTGGCGAGCTGTCGGCTAGCGGCTCGCGCAAGGGGCGGGAGCCCCCACGGCACGGCGGCACTCAGTAGTAGTCATCAACCTCGATCCCCCAGCGGGCGGTGTCATTACCCGGCTTGATTTTCAACTGATAGACGCCGGGACCTGACTTCACTACCTGCGTCTGGTTGTTCCCACTGCCCAGACCAAAGCCGCTTGGGGAGCTGTTGCCGTTCAGCCGCACGATCTGCGCACTCGGCCCGTCACAGAAGAAGATGAAGGTGCACATCCCCACGTAGCTCATTCGGTAGACGACCTGCCACTGCGTCCCGCGGATCCGGAACGGGACCGATTGGCCGCCGTCAGTTCCGGCGAACGAGGTGACAGGGCGCCACTGAGGAGTCTCCGCAGCCGACAGCGCGATCTTCCCTCGCGATGTCACGTACTTGCCGGCCGACGGGGCCTGGGCGGTGATCGTTCCGGGTTGCACTCCGGGCGCCGGGACCGAGGTCACCTGCGCGCTCAGGCCGAGGGAGGAGAGGATCGACCTCGCCGAGCTTGACCCCTGCCCCACGAGCTGCGGCAGCTTCACTGGCGGCGGGCCATTGCTCAGGACGACGCGCAGCGTCGACCCGTCGTCGACGCGGGTTCCGGATGCAGGCGTCTGGGCGATGGCCGTGCCAGGCGCTGCGGAGTCGTAGCGACTGGCGAAGGACGGCTTCAGGCTCGCGTGGCGGAGCCTGGTGATGACGGCCCCCCTGGTGAGACCGCGGAGCTTAGGTACCCGGACGTGGCCAGGCGATGCCAGCAGGACAGCCCCCAACGCCATCGCGGCGAGCACCGCCAGCGCGATGCTGATCGTCGCGATGCTCCTTCTCTGATCGGCCGGATCGTAGTTCCGGCGAGGAGAACGCTTAGGGGCAGGGCGTGTGGGGTCGATGTGCCTCGGAGCGTCGGCACGGCCGGCGTTCGATGCAGCCTCTGTTGCGAAGGTAACTGTGAGTGGCGCTCGCCGCCGGGCGTCGGCGGCTTTGCGCGCCTGTCCGAGCGCCACCGCCATCTCGTGGCCATCCCTGTAGCGGTCCATCGGGTCCTTTGCCAGGGCCCGCATCACCACGCCGACCAGCTCGGCGGGCGTATCGGCGGGGAGCCGCGGTGGGTCATCGTGGATGTGACTGAGCGCGAGATCCACCGCGGCGGTTCCGCTGAACGGCGGAACCCCGGCCAGCATCTCGTATAGGACGACGCCGACGCTATAGGTGTCGGATGCGGGAGTCGTCGGCAGTCCACGCGCGTGCTCCGGGGCCATGTACTTCGGCGTCCCGGCAATCATCGAGCCCGATGATCCGTCGGAGCCCTCTTCGGCCAGTCGCGCGACGCCGAAGTCCCCAAGCTTCACTCGCCCTGTGGACGAGATGAGCACATTCGCGGGCTTGATGTCCCGGTGCACGATCCGCTGCGAGTGCGCCCTGCCGAGCGCACGGGATAGCTGCTCAGCGATGTCACATGCCTCCCATGGGTCCAGCGGCCGGCCTGGCAAGCGGTCAGCGAGGCTTTCGCCTTCGACGAACTCCGTCACGTAGTACGGGCTCTCCGGGGCGTTCCCGACGTCGAAGATCTGCACGATCCCGGGATCGTTCACCCGGGCAAGGAGACGACTTTCTCGCTCGAATGCACGGACCCAGCTCGGATCCGCTGCCCAAAACGGTTTGATCAGCTTGACGGCCACCGTCCTGTCGAGCCGGCGATCGATGGCGCGGTAGACGTGACCGAACGTGCCCTCACCGATCACGGTCAGCAGCTGATAGCGCCCCTCGAGCAGGAGCCCGGAGAGCTCGGGAGCGGGCGGCGCGTATGGGGTTGGAGTGCTCACGGAGGCCCCATCGGTATTCCGTCAGCTATCCGAGCGCAACATCCGACATCCGGCGCTCGATGCTACAAGGCGGATCGGTGATTGGCCTCACGTTGGGCGCGGCTGGGGAACGGCGCGAGCCAAGCGATGCCTGGGCTGCCCCGCCGGTCATGCCGGGCGTGCTGCTCTGCCGACGGTCAGGCGGGGTCACCTGCTTTGCCGGCGGTCAGGCCGCGTGCCTTGCTCTGCCGGCGGTCAGGCGGGGGCACCTGGCGGCGCCAGCGGCCGCGCGTTCTGCCCGGGCCATCGTGATGAAGCTGGACTCAGCCCTCCCTAGCCTCCACCCGTCCCTGCCCGGTCGCCAGGAGGAGCTGGCGCCACTTTGGATGATCTGGCGCCAATAAGGTGGTAGAAATCCACCGCCATGCCAACCGTGCAGGTCAAGAACGTCCCGGCCGAGGTTCATCGCGTGCTACGCAGCCGAGCCGGTCAAGCGGGCCAGTCCCTTCAGGAGTACCTCCTGGCCCGGCTCATAGAGGAAGCGGAACAGCCGACACTCCAGGACACTCTGGCGAGGATTGAGGAGCGCTCCGGCGGACACGTACCGCTGGCCGATGCCGCGAAGGCCGTCCGAGGCGAGCGCGACGCACGGTGATCGTGATCGACGCTTCCGTGCTCGCGTCCGCACTCGGGGACGATTCCAAGGACGGAATACGAGCCCGGCAGCGTATTGCGGCCGAGCGACTTTACGCACCTGAACTCATCGACCTCGAGGTTCTTTCCGTGTGGAGGCGAGCGCTTCGTGCCGGTCGTATGTCTGCTCGACGCGGCGCTCAGGCGGTGTCGGATCTACAGAGCCTTCGGATCGTCAGGGCGCCCCATCACCCGCTCGTTTCGCGCACCTGGGAACTCGGCGCAAACCTCACCCCTTATGACGCGGCGTACACCGCGCTGGCCGAGGCGCTTTCGGCGCCCCTTCTCACAGCCGATCGGCGGCTGGCCCAGGCGTCCGGGCTCCGCTGCCAGGTCGCGCTGCTCACCTAGGAAGAGAAAGTCTTCCTCACCGCGACGGATCGCTCGAGCACCTCGATTTCCAACCCGTCTGCAGTAGCGGGGGCGGGATTCGAACCCGCGACGTTCGGGTTCGTCGCTGACATTCTCAGTCCGTGACGACGACACAATCGACCTCGCCTACCACGCGGCGATGCTGCGCGTGCTGATCTGCACGGCGCTGTTGGTCCGACCGCGAAAGCGCCGACTTGATCCTCGGCCCACTGCGCGGACGTCCGAGGCGACCTCCCCGTGATGGTCCCGACGGTCGGCGCATGCTACTCGCCAGCTATCTGCCCGAGCACGCGACGCCCGGAATGCGCCTCTAGCCCGTTTCGCCACTCGGCGGGATCGCTGAGAGAACTGGTTCTCCGACTGCGCCCCGCCAGCGCGGTCATGGCCACCAGCCTGAAAGTTTTCCTCGAGCGTCGAGAATGGTGTATAAAGCGTCGCTTAGACGGCTCTAGCTATTGGTGGGCCGGTTGCTAGGTGGGACCGCACGAACCCGGGAGGCTTGTCGTCGCTTCTCCGGATGGAGGGGCATGAGGTGATCATCCTCGTTGTAGTTCTCGTGGCGCTCATAGCGTCTGGTGTCGTCTCGTTGTTGACGTGGAGCTCTCGGAGGCGGCGGCTTGCGTGTCCGATGCTGATCGCGTTGGTCGGCGTCGCAGCGTTTGCTATGTCGCCAACGTCGGCGAGCGCTGACGTCTTCGCACTGGAAGTAGAACCGATCTTCCCAGTCACAGGGCTTCAGTCCGCCGGGGAGGTGGCGACGTTCAAGTCGAGCTTGATGACCGGTGTCTTCACGGCTAGCGTCGACTGGGGAGACGGGACCCCGGCGACGAGCGCGACCGTCAGCGTGCCGGCGAGCGCTGGGGGCAACGCATTCATTCGAACGGTCTCAGCCGCCCATACCTATGCGCGGGTGGGCACGTATCGGCTGACGGTTTCAGTCACCGATCCCACCGGGATGACCGAGACCGGCTCAGATACAGCGACCGTCACCAACTGTTTTTGCGTGACTAAGCTTCCGGCTTTCGGAAAGACCGTCGACATCGGCTTAGTTCGAGGCCGGGTGCTCCTTAAGCTGCCCGCCACGCGGGCACGATCCTCGTCTGTGCAGGAGGTCGAGCACTCCGTGCGTCTGACAGCGCCGCGGGAGATCCCCGTGGGCACGGTGCTCGACACCAGGCACGGTGCGGTCGTCGTCATGGCCTCGTCAGGCGTCAAGAAGGGACTTGTCGCGGGCGAATTCTCCGGGGGTCAGTTCCGGCTTCTGCAGATACACCGCTCCAGCCGAGTGACGGAGTTGCAGCTGAGCGATACGAGCCGCAGTGTCTGCCGCGCAAAGGCAAGCGCCGCCCGCGTATCCAGTCGGGTATTGAGCGTCCTTAACTCGAAGGTCAAAGGCTCGTTCCGCACCGTGGGCCGCTATTCATCCGCAACCGTCCGCGGCACCGAGTGGACTACGACGGATCTGTGCGACGGCACGCGCACCACCGTGACGCGCGGCAGCGTGACCGTGCGCGACTCTGTCGCTAAGCGCACGGTCGTCGTGACCGCGGGTCGCAGCTACCTCGCGAAGGCCCCCGGGTAGGCGTCCAAACACCCTCCCCGGGGTAGGCCTCCAAAGACCCTGGCCCTCGCAGCCGGGGATCGACCGTCCGCGCGAGTCGACTCAGCTAGCTTGCGGAGCCGCCAGGCCAAGTAGTGGTCGTCGATTGCCATGGCGCGCGAGCGTACTCGCGCTGTGAAGGAGACCAGCAGCCGTGTCGGCACCGGCGGCGTGATCGCTCGGGACGAATCGCGCTAGCACCGCCGCTGTGACCACTCGCTTCTCCAGCCGGAGAAGTCGGCGGGGGCGGGATTCGAATCCGCGACCTTCGGGTTATGAGGGCTTTTGCAGGGATTTACTAGTTTTCGGATCGGCCGGATCATCTGATCTTGCGTGAGGTTCTTTGACGCTGAATTTCGCCATTTGTTAGATGATCCGTTAGACGGAACCGTTCATACCAACCCGCAACGACCTACCGGTCGCCGACCGGATGCGTATGAGCGCTATGTC
>CAVWOC010000001.1:0-173844 GCA_963756555.1 uncultured Actinomycetes bacterium | reverse complement strand
ACCCTTTGGAAACCTCGGGGATCGTCTCAGCTGCCCGCGAGTCTCGGCTCCGTGTCGACGCAGCTCGTCTGCCCGTGGCCGCGCTGGCGACTCCCTCGTCGCCGATGCGATCGTGAGCCCGGTGCTGTCACGTCGAGCAAAGCACTCGTCCGCGGCGTGCTTGCGGGCGGCTGCTGATCGGCGAAAGCATGCGCCGCGTCGGGACCCAGCGGTCCTTGTGCGGGGGAGACCCAGTCGCCGGACGCGGACAGCGTGGCGTCAGCTCTCAAGCAGCGAGAACTCTCTGAGCAGGCCCACTAGCAGCAGGAGGCCTCGCAGGCAGTTGGCCTCACCGTATTGGTCGAACATCTGATCATGGCCTGCGGTTGCATGCCGGTTGAACCCGTACTTCGCATGGTTGGTGTGCTCAATCGCATTTGCGAGGCAATGAAGCAATGCGGTCTGGCGGAGTAGATGCACCGCGAACTTGCCAGGGTCAGAGCGGCGAATCTCCGTTCGGGCGACGTCAAAGCGGGCATGCCCGAGCTCGATGTTGATGAAGTGTGTCAGCGTCGACCCGACCAGCGACTGCGCCGGCATGTCATGGCCTTCGCGAGCCGCAGCGATTGCGTCAGCAGCAGCCCGCACCGGGCCATCAAGCGCTACCGAATCGATGCCAGCTACCACGCCAGCAAGATCGTCAACGACCTCGTTGCGGTGGGCCGCGAGGATCTCGTCCCGCTCCGAATCAGTGCCGGCCTCGAGCAGCTTCGCCACGATTTCGCTTCGCGGCGCCCACACGACGGCCACCCCGCGTTCGGTCGTCAGCTCGATGAGATCTTCGAGCCTGTCGATGCCGAGCGGCTGCCAGTTGGCCGGCAGAGCGTCGAGCAGCTCGGCGCGGGCCCGCTCCGCGAACTCTCGGACCTGCTCGAGCGCGTCCAGAACCTCAGGTCGACTCGCGATTGCCCGCTGGACTCGCTCCAGCTGTTCACGCTGCTCGGACGTCAGAAGCCGCGCCTGCGCTTCTCGGGCGCGGCGAACGAGGGGCTCGAGCTTCCGGGTTAGATCTGCCTGCATTTGGAGCGCCGCCTGGAGCTCGGGTCGCTCGGCGATCGAGCGCTGCAGCCGCTGGAGTTCGTGCAATCGTTCGGGCGGCAAGATCCGGTCCTGCGTCTCGCGTATCTGCCGAAGGAGCGGCTCGTACCGACGTGACAGCTCCCCCGCTAGCCGCCTAAGTTCGTTCGCCCACTCCGGCTCGTCTGGAGGGCTAGGGGCGTTGTCAGACACGACGGCCAGGGTAGTCCTGTGCAGCGCAACCGTCCCGGCGAAGCTCCGCCTAGGCGTCGCTCGACTCGGCCTCTCGTACCTCGACGCCGAGCAGTGTCCCGGTGTGTTGGACATGCCCCTCGTCCTCGCCGCCGATGATCGTGGAGACGCCCAACGTGACCGCGAGCACTCGGGCGATCCCTTCGTCGACCGGCGGCGGGCCGGCACTCGGGGCCTCGTGCCTGATCCGCTCGAGATGCTCATGCCATAGCGCCTCGCTCTCGCGGCCGAGCTCGATCGCCGCGACTGCAGCGAGCGTCACGTCGAGCTCGCGCTCGCCGAAGCGCACGATCACGTTGTCGCAGTCCCAACGGCAGACCAGCACTGGAGCCCCGCGGCCCGGGAACTTCCCGTGCTTGGTCGGGCTGTCGAGCAGGTACTCGTCGAGGTGCTCGTAAAAGTCCCGCAGCTCTTTGGCCGTCGGCGCGTTCGCGTTGAACTGCGCGCGCGCCTGGCGCAGGCGATGATCGTCGACCTGCTTAGCGAAGACGTCGTGGAAGAGCAGCACGCGCCTGATCGCTAGCGCGAGGAAGTACACGTCGGCGTGCAGCCGCCACTCGGCATCCGGGTCCTCCTGCCTCTCCTGCGCGTTGGGGCTATGGACCAGCCGGTGGCTGAAGTTAGCCGCGCGGACTCGCTCGAGCTGCATCTCGACCGCCCGGGTCCACAGCCCGACCCCGGCGCCCGGACGCTTCTCGATGTCGAACAGATCTTCGTAGGCGACGTCCACGCCAGCAATGTACGCGCCAACCGGCGCTCGGCCAGATCTGGCCGCGGCCCTCGCGAAAATTGGCGCTCATGGACCGCCATACAGTAAGCGTGCTCTCGGACTACGAGCCCCGCGTTTGGGTGCGCGTCGCCGTCAAGCGCCTCGACGGTGACTGGCAGCTATCGCTGCTGGAGGTAACCGTAGGAGAGCCGCCACCGGGCTGGCGCCGCCAGCGCTTCGGGGTCGGGACGAGCGAGCGCAGCATCGGCTCCTACGTCCCTCGAGCGGGCAAAACCTTCCCGGCGACCCCCGCCGATGTTCGCGCTTTCGTGGAGACGCGCGTATCCGCCCGCACCCTACGTTCCGACAGGCCCGCTGAGGGTCCGGCAAGGTAGTCCGCCGTGGGCCGATATCCGCTTGATCTTCGAGGAGTCGCCGAGAAGCTGGACCGCGCGGCGTACCACATCGATCTATTGGACAAGGAGATCGCCAACTTTCGACGGGAGCATCCGATCACGACGTTTGCCGAGTACGAGGGAGGCAAGACGTTCCTCGTCAAAGTGCGCGTGCCCGCGACTCCCGATCTCCGATGGGGCGTCATGTTGGGGGACGCCATCCACAACCTCCGCTGTGCTCTCGATCACGCTGTATGGGAGCTGGTCCAGCGAAATGTTCGCGCCGGGTTCAAGTCTGAGCCGACTCAGGCCCAGAAGGGGCGGATCACTTATCCGGTGGCCTACGAGCGCTCCAGTTTCTACGGCGCGACAGCAGTTCGTTTTCTAACGACGCGCCAGGTCGCGTTCGTCCGCAGATTCCAGCCATACCTGCGTCCTCGGCCTGAGGCGACGCCACTCGCCGAAATCGCATGGCTGTCGAATACAGACAAGCACCGCATCGTCCACGCCACTCATTTCGCTCTCGAAACCTGGGACGACTTCAAGCTCCACTGTCAGTCCAACCTCTCCGCCGGGCGGATCACGGCCTCAGAACCGCTGATCGGGCCTGGAGACCGGCTCACGGATGGCACTTCCGTCGTTCGACTGACCTACGAGGTGCCGTCTAAATGGCGCGCTCTGACCCGGAAAGAACCATGGGTGGAAGTTAAGGGCGAATTCAAGTCGGAAATTCGTTTCGGCGAGGGGCGGCCGATACCAAACCCGGAGCTCACCAGGCTTCACGAGTTCATCCACACCCGCCTTCAAACCCTTGAGCGGCGCCTCGGGTAACGCGCCGAAGGCGCTCGGATGATGTCGGCTACTGACACTTAGGTCTGCCGCCCCAGAGGTTGTCGATGCTGGCAACGCGGATGCCCGGATTTGCCGGCGGTCTCAGTCCTCCGCCGCACCACCCGAGAGAGTCAGCGATTCGCTGACCAACGATGGAGGTGCGGAGATGCCGAGGGGTCACTACCTGACCGAGACCGTGAAGAACGCGATCTGGGAGGTGCGAGCGGAGGGGTTGAGCGAGGCCGAGATCGGTCGCCGGCTGGGCCTGCCGAAGCGGACGGTGAGCAAGTACCTAGAGAGGCTGGGAGGGATCCGGCCGAGGGCCCGCCGTCGGCCTGAGCGTTGCCTGGCCCTCGCCGAGCGTGAGGAGATCTCGCGCGGGATAGCCCGAGGAGAGTCGGCCCGCGATATCGGTCGCAACCTCGGCCGCTCCCACACCACGATCTCCCGCGAGATCAACCGCTGCGGCGGCCGTCGACGCTACCGCGCCCACGCGGCCGAGTGGGCGGCGTGGGAGCGGGCGCGACGCTCGCGGCCGACGAAGCTCGAGCTCTGTCCCAAGTTGCGCGAGCTCGTCATCGAGCGGCTCGGGCAGGACCACTCCCCACAGCAGATCTCGGGCTGGCTGCGACTCTCATACCCCGACAATGACGAGATGCAGGTCTCGCATGAGACGATCTACCGCGCGCTGTACGTCCAGGCGCGCGGGTCGCTTCGGCGCGAGCTCACTCGGCATCTCAGAACCCGGCGTCAGAAGCGCTTCGCCCGGGCGCACTCGGGCCATGGCCAGGGCCCCGGCACGTTTCCCGAGATGGTGATGATCTCCGAGCGCCCGCCGGAGGTCGCCGATCGGGCCGTCCCCGGGCACTGGGAAGGTGATCTGCTGATGGGAACCCGCGACTCGGCGATCGCGACCCTGGTCGAGCGCAAGACCCGCTACTGCCAGCTCGTTGCGCTGCCCGAGGGAACCAACGCCGAGCCGGTCTGCGAGGCGCTCAAGGCGAGCATCACGACGCTGCCCTCCCAGCTTCGCCGATCGCTCACCTGGGACCAGGGAAAGGAGATGGCAGAGCACCGGCGGTTCAGCGTCAAGACTGGCGTCGAGGTCTACTTCTGCGATCCCCGAAGCCCGTGGCAGCGAGGTTCGAACGAGAACACGAACGGCCTCCTTCGCCAGTACTTCCCGAAGGGCAAGAGCCTCGCCGGGATCACCCAGGCAGACCTCGACGAGGTCGCCCGCAAGCTCAACGACCGGCCCCGCCAGACGCTCGGCTTCCGGACCCCCGCCGAGAAACTCACCGAGCTAATCGACGGGCTCGAGACGGGCGCCCCCGGGCGCTGACTTCGCTCCGGCCTACGGCCTTCGCTCGACAACGCCCGGACTAGATGAAACGATGCGAAGCGTCAGGGGTGGCGCATCGACCGGTTGAGGCCAAGCCGAAGCTCGAGCGTCCGGCCATAGTGGTGCCCGCGATCGCTTTCATTGGCCTCCGGCTTGCGTCCCGTTATCGCAATGGCGACCGCGCGGTCGTCCGAGCGAGGTACAGTGCGCCGTGCGTTTCTCGCGAGCGAATCGGCGGTCCGTTCGTGACGAAGCAGCGAGGATGTTCGAAGATAGGGAGGAGTGCGAGATATGGCCCGGGTAGATGAGCTCGTCGACGGGATCTACAGGATCTGCACAACTGTCCAGCTTCCGGACACCGAGTTTCAGTTCAATCAGTTCGTAATCGATGACGAGCGGCCCGCGCTGATCCACACCGGGATGTACGGGCTTTACGACGGCGTCCGTGACGGGGTCGCGGAAGTGCTCGATCCCGGCAAGCTTGAGTATGTGATCCTGCTCCACTTCGAGGCCGACGAGAACGGCGGCATGGACCGCTTCCTGGATGGAGCGCCGAACTCGACGGTCGCTTGTAGCGCGTTGAGCTCCATCTTGAACTTGAACGGTTGGAACTACTCCGGGCGCGTCGAGGGCCACACCGAGGGCGAGGTTGTCGATCTGGGCAAGCACAAGCTGCGCTGGCTGGAGACGCCGCACGTGCATCACTGGGACTCGATGATGCTGTTCGAGGAGACCACCAAGAGCGTGTTTCCCTCGGATCTCTTCATACAGCCCGGCGACCAGCCGCCAGTGGTGACCGAGAATCTCGGCAGCGCCATGTGCGAGTACTACCGCCAGATAGGGATCTTCGCCCACGATGAGCCGGTTAGGGACGTCGTCGACCGTATCGAGACCCTCGACCCCGATTGGATCCACGGCATGCATGGCGGGAGCCTTGCGCGGGAGACAATCCCCTACTTCATAGACGCGCTACGCGAGGAGTCGGTCGGCTATCAGGGCAAGCTGTTCGGTCGAGACGTCGTGCCCGGATAGAGCCGTCATCTCGAAAGTGCGGCGCGGAATGCGGGCCCGCTGCGGACACTTGCATCCGTCGTCCCGGCAGCGCCAGGCCGGACGACTCCTCATAGGACATCCTCTGGTTGCCTCGACCGCCGCCGGGAGAGGGCCGCGATTCCTTGCCCTTGTGTGGAGGGCCTGCCAAAGACCAGCCCGTCCCGGCGGTGGTGAGGTGCCCGGACGATTGCAACCGCGTTTCCCAGGGTCAGAGCGGGTCGCCGATCGTCAGCCTTACCGACTCGCATACCTCCACCTCCACGAACTCCTGGTCGTACTCGGACGTGGTCACGAGTAGGGGTCGGAACCGGTCTAGCTCGTCCACGCTGAGCACAAAGGGGCCCACGGGATACATGCTGGCGAGGTCGGCGTTTTCCTGTACGAACTTCAGCTCGAAGGAGTCAGAGGAGTGGCCCAGCGTGGCCCTCCCATTCAGCAGCGGCAGCCAGCCAGGGGAGTGGTCCAGGTCAACGCTCAGGATCACGTCTTTGTTGCGCCTGTCGTTCAGCCACATCCGCAGCTTGTCGCCGGAGAGGGGCTTCCTATCTTCGATGACGGCAGGGTGGCAGGGGGAGCAGACGGCTCGCGCCCGAAGGAGCAGTCCTACGACGCGTGCTTTGGCGAACTCGACAGAGACGCATGCCTTCGCCCATTCTCGGGCGCGGGCCGCGGCCCTCCGGGATGATCGCTTTCCTCCTTCGCCGGCTTGAGCTCGGGCGATCCCATCGGCGACGTTCGGGTCGCGTCGGGCGCGCAGTTTGGCGTGCAGCGGCGCAGCGGTGGACGAGGCAGCCGGTGGTCGATCAGAGGCTGGACTTGAGCGGGTAGCGCTCGGGGTGTTCGATCGACTCGACGGCTAGGTCGACGTCCAGGTCGGGCCAACGCAGATGCTCTGGCGCCGGCCGCTCGAGATTCAGGATCGCGTCCACCGCGGCCTGTTTGAACCACGGGAAATGCTCGAACCACAGAAACATCTCGCGGCCGTCAAGCAGCAGCCAGAAGCCGTGCTTTGAAATGTTCGTGATCTCAGCTGTCGAAGTGCCGGTGCCAGGCATTGCGGATCTCTTGCTCGTGATCTGTCACCAACTGTAGGACGCGGCTCAAGTCCTGGTCGCTTAGCGCGTAGTTCCGCGCAAGCTCGATCGCGGGCTCAATCCAGATCTTCGCTTCGCCGTCGGCCGACTGGACGTGGATATGAAGCCGCTCCTCCTCGCGCGAAAAGAAGAAGAATCGAAACGGGCCATCGCGGAAGACGGTCGGGCTCATGGTCATCTGACGATGGCAAACGCAGCGGCGGTCTCGTCCCGCCACGGCTGTCAGGGCGCTCCGGCAGTACGCGGGCCACCCTTTCCGCGGTGACGTCTGCCAGCCTCGCGGCAGCGGCGAGGATCAGGTGATCGATCACCATCCAAAGGAGGACGTCGTGTAATCCGTACCACTGGTCGACTGCGCTGGCCGGCGTCGATCGCCAGCTACTCTCGCCAGCTTTCACGCAGGTCGCCCGCCACGCAACAAGGGGCTTCGCTATCCGGCGGACCCGCCGACCGTCGAGGAGATCATCGCCGTGATGAGCGCTGCGGGTCATGCTCCGGACGGTCTGCGCCTCCGCGGGCTGATCGTCGTGCTGTGCAGGCCTGCGTATCAGCGAGGCGCTCGCGCTCGTCGAGACTGACTTCGATCAGCTACGCGGCGCGATCACGATCCGTCGTGGCAAAGGCGGCAAACGCCGCGAGGTCGGCATGGATCGATGGGCCTGGGGACAACTCGAACCGTGGCTGGCGCACCGCGCGACGCTCCCGGTCGGCTCGTTGTTTGTGTCCTGCGCGGACCGACGCGCGGGCGGCCATGCGCACCCGCCGGGATCCGCGCTCAGCTACGCCGCACCGCGCAGGCAGCTGGGGTTCGCCGTCGGTTCGCGCCTCATCAACTCCGACACGCGCACGCCGTCGAGATGTCGCGGGAGGGGGTCCCTCTTCTGGTCATCCAGCGCCAGCTCGGACACGCCGATCTCGGGATCACGTCCGCGTACCTACGCGGGATCGACAACACGGAGGTCATCCATGCCGTGCACGAACGACCGGCACCCATGATCCCGGCCACAGCCAGGCTCACACCCAACCCCTGACAGCCGAACCCAAGCCCCGAAGCCGACGCCGTGCGATCGCTCCAGCAAAGCGATCGCACGGCTGGCCGGCAAGGCCACCCATGCACCACATCTCCTCGTCGCCGATGCGATGGCCCGCCATCGCGAGGCGCCGGTGCTGATGCGATCGTCAGGTCCGGCGCTTATTTTTGGTGACCCGTCAGAGAGGGGCTATCCCTGATGGGTCGGGAGCCCGCTCCACGTGGGAGGTGCGGTGAGTCCTTAGATCCGCTCGAGCACGTCGAAGGACCAGAGCTCGCTTGAGGTGCCGACGGGTCCGTGTTCGCGGTGCTGGGAGTGCCCGGCCGCGAAGTCGCGGCTCTGCATCCAGGCCTGGAAGTCTTGCTCGGAGCGCCAGCGCGTGAGGACGAGGCAAACCTCGCGGTCGTCGTTGGGCCGCAGCAGCTCGAATCCCTCGAATCCCGCGGACTGCTCAACCTTGCCGGCCCGCGAGGCGAACCTGTCCGCAAACTCATCGAAACGCTCGTGCGGAACGGTGATCGCGTTGATCTTGACGACGGTCACGGAGAAGATCCTACGGTGCCGATCGCTCACGCACTCGACAATCCCGCCTACGCGGCGCTCACCACTCAACAGGCAGAACTCGCCGAGGTGCGCGGCCGCGCCCGCCGCTACCCGCCCGATGTCGCGCCGTTCCTCGCGCTGCCACCGCACCCGACCGCTGAGGATTGGCGCGATGCCGCTGAACTGATTGGCCCCGGCGGCGTTGCCGGGATCGTCCGTGACGGCGCGGCGCCTGACGGCTGGTCGGAGGTACGTCGGTTCGGCGTGACGCAGATGATCGGCCCCGACGCGATCGGCAGGCCGGATCCCGAAGCGGTCATTCTCGCCTCCACCGACGTCCCGGAGATGCTCGAGCTCGTCGCGGCGACCCAGCCGGGCCCGTTCGGCGAGCGCACGATCGAGCTAGGCACCTACCTTGGGGCGCGCCGAGAGGGCAGACTCGTGGCGATGGCCGGCGAGCGCATTCGCGTGGACGGCTGGACCGAGATCAGCGCCGTCTGCACGCTCCCCGCGTTTCGCGGTCAGCGATTCGCGTCACGGCTCGTGGGCGACCTGATCGCCCGGATCCACGCTCGCCACGAGCGGCCCTTCCTTCACGTAATGACATCGAACACTCCCGCGATCGCCCTCTACGAGGATCTCGGCTTCTCCGCGCGCCGGTCCGCAACGATCACGGTGCTCGCCCACACCGACCTCATTTAGTGCGAGCGCCAGATCATCTCCGACGCCATCGGACCGCCCCGTAGCCGAGCTATATCCCAAACAGCGACGCGCGCGACGTCGCGGGACTTCGACCAACACTCGGCTGGCGAGTACGGCCGATGGTCGCCCGCAAAGCGTCCACTGGGCCCAACCCGGCAGCGCCTCATCGTCGCCGAAGCGAAAGCGCGACCGGGGCAGCCGGACGTGTGAAAAGGGATCGCAGGGGTGGGGTCGGCTGGTAGTCAAGATCACCCAATGCGAGCACGCGATGCGTCGTGAAAGTGTGCTAGTCGCCGGGTTGACCGCGGCGCGCTATGTATGTGCTCAACCCCTCAGAGTGCACGGGGAGCCTGTGCTCCGTTAGGAGGTGATCGCACATGATCTGAAGCGCGCGGTCATCAGTTATGAGCACGTCTCTGTGGCCGGCGATGTGCGACTCGACGTACCAGCGGTCGGTGTCGCCCGGGCAACGACCCTGATGCGTCTTCCACGTCGCCACGACTTGATGCCAGGCCTCATCGAAGCCCTCAACGTAGTAGCCCAAATAAAGAGTCTCGCTCGGGAACAGGAGCGTCATGCCTTCAACACCAGAAGTTGATTCTGTAGTTCGAGCGACTAGCTCAATACCGGATGGCGCCGGCGAGCCGTCAGGCGAGTCGGGCCCCCGCCTGGGATCCTGGAGAGCGTGTCGGACGACGTGCGCCGCCAGTTGCCTGACGAGGTCGTGGATGAGCTACTGGCCGGGGCGAGGAGTGAGGAGGAGATCGTCGGGCCGGGCGGGTTGCTTTCGCAGTTGACCAAGCGGCTGGTGGAGCGGGCGCTCGAGGTCGAGCTGACCGACCACCTGGCTACGAGCACCACCACGAGCCGCCCGGCGGTGCGGGGAACACGCGCAACGGGTCGACGCCGAAGACGCTGCAGACCGAGCACGGACCGGTGGGGATCGACACGCCCAGGGATCGCGAGGGGAGCTTTGAGCCGAGGCTGGTGCGCAAGCGCCAGCGGCGCTTTGAGGGGTTCGACGACAAGATCCTGGCGCTCTACGCGCGGGGCATGTCGACCCGCGATATCGAGGCTCATTTGCGCGAGCTCTATGGCGTGAGCGTGGGGCGGGATCTGATCAGCCGGATCACGGACGCGATCCTCGAGGATGCCAAGGCCTGGCAGCAGCGTCCGTTGGATTATCTCTACCCAGTCCTATTCCTCGACGCGTTCGTGCTCAAGATCCGCGACGGCGGGAGTGTGCAGCGCAAGGCCTGCTACCTCGCGCTGGCGATCACCTTGGACGGCCAGCGCGAAGTGCTTGGCATGTGGTTCCAGCAGACCGAGGGCGCCAAGTTCTGGATGCAGGTCCTCACGGACCTAAGGCAGCGAGGCGTGCAAGACATCCTGATCTGCTGCGTCGACGGCCTCAAAGGCTTCCCCGAGGCGATCGAGGCGGTGTTCCCCCAGACGGTGGTTCAGACCTGCATCGTGCATCTGATCCGCCACAGCCTGAAGTACGTGCCCCGCCGGCAATACGACCAGGTGACCAAGGATCTAAAGCCGATCTATACAGCCAGCGACGTCGACTCGGCGCAAGAGGCGCTCGAGCGGTTCGACCACAAATGGGGCGCTCAGCTGCCACCCGTGGTCAAGGCCTGGCGGGAGAGCTGGGAGTACGTGATCCCGTTCATGGCCTTCCCGCCGGACGTCAGGCGCGTGGTCTACACCACCAACCCGATCGAGGCGCTCAACCGGCAGCTGCGCAAAGCGATCAAGACCAAAGGACACT
The DNA here is from genome assembly GCA_963756555.1 of uncultured Actinomycetes bacterium. Taxonomy (GTDB): domain Bacteria; phylum Actinomycetota; class Thermoleophilia; order Solirubrobacterales; family Solirubrobacteraceae; genus Palsa-465. Next base: position 163,062 of record CAVWOC010000001.1, on the reverse strand, counting down.
TTCCCAACGAAGAGGCCGCCAAGAAACTGATCTACCTATCCATCATCAACGCCACCCCAAAATGGACACGGGTCGCCGGCTGGACGAAAGCCCTCCTGGCGTTCAAAATCCACTTCGGAGACCGTCTACCCGATTGACGCCTACACAGTTAGACGGACACCCTCTCTGCCCCACGCGAGCGAGTAGCGGCGTGGGATGTGGTGGGTCGAGGTCTGTGTTTCTGGATATTCGACATGGCTGGTCGCCCGATGAATAGGGTGGAGTCGTGCTGGTCGTTGGTCGAGCACGGACGCTGGAATCTGAGCGCCCTATCGCTGAGGCACCGGTGTGTCAGCGCGCCTCCGCAAGAAGGGAGCCCGCATGAGTTCAACTCGGAGGATCGCGCTGATTTTTGGCGTGCTTTTCCTCGCCACGTTCGTGTTCTCTATCGGAGGACTGGCCCTCTATAGCCCAGTACTGCACCCCGCTAAGTTCATGGTCGGCACCGGAGGTGCCACGCGGGTGCGCCTGGGGCTGTTCTGTGAGGTGCTTCTCATCATCGCGAACATCGGCACGGCCGTCGTGGTGTTCCCGGTTCTCAGGCGGCAGAACGAAATCCTGTCAGTCGGATACGTGACCGCGCGCCTTGTCGAGTGCACGTTCATTGCCATCGGCATCGTCAGCCTCCTTGCGGTGGTGACGTTGCGCCACGACGCCGGCGCTGCGCTGCTCACGGACGCAAAATCGCTTGTCGCGGTTCGCAACTGGACGTTCGTCCTCGGTCCCGGCTTCGTGGTCGGCGTCGGGAACGGATTGATCCTTGGCTACCTGATGTACCAGTCCGGCCTGGTGCCGCGAGGCTTAGCGATAGTGGGGATGATCGGCGGCGCGCTCATCTGCATTTCGGGGCTCGGGGTGGTGCTCGACGTAACTAACAGGGGCGGCACGGCACAGACCATCGCCACCATCCCGGAGTTCTTCTGGGAGCTGTCGCTCGGCATCTACCCGATCGTCAAGGGCTTCAAGGCATCCCCAATCCTGGAGGCCAGTCTCCCGAGAGCCCGGAGTGGCGAGCTTGCCTGAGGGAGCTGTGTTCGACAGCTAGCAGCGCAGTTCTGCTCTTCGTGTGACTCAACACAGCGCGAAGGCAGCAGCAGGAGAGGAGGTTCCAGGAGCGTCCTCTGATCGACGGAACAATGGCAACGACGTAAGAATATGCGGAACCGATTCCCGCCCACCGCCGCCCCGAGCCCGCACAGGCAGCAGGATCTAGGCCGCGCCGCCGGGCCGACTGAGCCCGCCCCACGAGTCCTGCAACGCGATGCAACAGAACGACGACACGGGCACACCTGGGTCGCGCTATCGCCGCGTCCCCTTCGGGCGGGCATCGTGAAGGGTCCCGCTGGCGAAGCGCACGGGGCATTCACCTTCTCCTGTATCCAGCGAGCAGCCCCGTGAGCATCGCACCCCCCCGATCACCGATCCGGTACGTCGCCGCGGCGCTCCCCGCGATCGCGCCGCTGGTGGTGGCTGGCTGCCGGCAGGGGGAGGGTGGCCTGGCAGGGAGGGCGGCATAGGATGGCCGGCAGCGCTCAGGTTGCGCCCGAGGACTTGCAGCGAGACCCCGGGACCGCCCTCGCTGCTATTGGCGCCGCAGCACTTCTCGTCAGCTTGTGGTTGCCCTGGTTCGGGGGCGTGAGCGGCTGGAACTCGTTCGAGGTGTGGGATCTGGTGCTCGCCGCTCTAGCAGTGTTAGTGCTGGTCGTGGTCGTCGGTCGATTGGGGTTGGTACCGCGGCGGCCGGATGGGTGGCTGTGGGTCTCCAGCCTCAGCACGGTGGTGATCGTGGTCGAGAACCTCATCAACCATCCGCCCATCATCCAGCTCGCGTCCGCCGCCGCCGGCACAAAGGCAAAGACCGGCGTAGGCATCTGGGTCGCCCTAGCGGCGGGGGTGGCGATGCTGGCCGGCGCGGCGCTCATCCGGACCGGCCTGGGGGGCGCTAATGACGAGGTCGCGCTGGCTGAAACCGCCCGACGTGACGCAAGCAAATCACCGCCCGCCAGCACAGATCGCGCTCGGGCCCCCACGGACTCTGGCGAGGCCGCCGCCCACCGTGCTGCGATCGCCACCGCGCTCGTGCACGCTGGGTTCATTGCTCCCGATGACGCTACTGCGGAGAACCCGGCGGTCGAGGTACTGGCCGAGCTCCTGCCACCCGCTGCAGAGATCAGCCTGTGCGTGACCTACCACAACATCTCCTTTAGCGGGCAGTACACGTTTGCGGAGAGCGCCGGCCAATTTCCGCGCCGCGGTGGGTCACCGGCCCGGGACAGCTCGCCTCGCGGTTTCGTCGTATGCACGAAGGACGCCCTCTGCTGGACCGCGTCACACGCGCTCAGCGACCGTTATGACCGCGTGACGCTGTACTCGGTTCCCTTCCAGGACATCCTCGGCGCGACAGTACGCCACCACCGCAAGGGCACCGTCGAAGTATGGATCGAAGATGGCCCAACGCTGTCATTCCGCGTGGAGCCGAACACGGCCGACGCCCTGCAGGCGGGAGTCGATCGGGCGGCGCAGTCCGATTAGTCGCGCTACGTCTGGCTTGGACTTATCGGTCCTATTCGCGAGGGTCGAGGATCATCACCGGGATCTTGCGCCCCTTAGCGTTGCGCTCGTAGAAGGCGTAGCTAGGGAAGCTCAACAAGAACTTCGTCCAGCACTTCTCGCGCTCGTGGTCGGTCGCGACACGTGCGCGGACTCTTCGCACCGCGGGGCCGATCTGCACAGTGGTCTCGGGGTTTGCGTTGAGGTTGTGAAACCAGGCCGGATGGGAGGGCTGTCCCGCCTTGGATGCCGCGATCGCAAGGACGTCCCCAGCCACGTAGATGACGGGCGATGTCCTCCTTAGCCCGCTCTTCGCGCCCACGTGATCGAGCAGGAGTATGCGAGCACCGGGCCAACCGGGAACATGGCCGCCGATCTTGCCGCTTGTCCACCGGTAAACAGCGACGTGGATCTTTGTTGAGCGCCGTCCGAGGTAAAACCCGCGCTTGTTCGCCAGCTGCGAGCTAGCGGCGACAAGCTGAGCGAACCGGGAGACGCCCGATCGAGCATCACCTAAACCTGGCTGGTTCACCACGCTGGAGACCCTAGACCCACAAGCTCGCTCGGGGTGCTGGCGACGATGACGTCGCCGCTCTACGGCCCGAAGTGATCTACGGCGAGCGGCCGGCGAGCCGTCGGCCTTGTAGGTCAGGCACGGCCGCTGCTCGATCCGACCACTAGGTGAAACAGGCGCGGCGCTCAGCCGAGTTCTTGAGCGAGCCCTATGAGAAGTCCTTCGGGCCCGCGGATGTAGCAGAGCCGATACGCGTCTTCGAACTGGACCACTTCGTTGCTGACAAGCTCCGCGCCGTGATCACGGAGGTGGGCAAGCGTCTCGTCGATGTCGTCCACGGCGAACATCACGCGTAGATAGCCGAGGGCGTTCACTGGGGCGTTCCGGTGATCGGCGACCGCGGGAGGCGTGAGAAACTGCGAGATCTCGAGCCGGCTGTGGCCGTCCGGCGTGCGCATCATGGCGATCTTGACGCGCATGCCGCGCAGTCCAGTGACGCGCTCTGCCCAATCTCCTTCGATCGTGGCTTGGCCTTCTAGCTCGAGGCCGAGCTCGCGAAAGAACGCGATCGTCGCCGGCAGGTCGGCGACGACAATGCCCACATTATCCATCCGTTGAACGGCCATGTGCCCAATCTAGCCGCCCGGCGGGAGCCTGCCCGCCGCGAGCATTTCGCTGCCCCCGACGCAACGAGTCCGGGAGGGGTCCGACCCGGGCGATCGCGCACCGCTGCGTGCGGGGGCGTCGTCCGGGGACTCCGGTATTGGAGGCTCCCGGGCGAGTGCTTCACGATCTGAGTGTTCTCAGACCGGACGACTTCGATGGCGACCGACCAGTCATTAGCCCGAAGAAGCAGGACCCGGCGGGCCCTCGTGAGGCGGATTGTGAAAGATTTTCGGGTTAACCGGGCAGGCGCCCGACGCCAGTCGCCTGCAGCGACCGACGAAAGGATCCGAATGACCACGCTGGACCCGCGTCAATTTGAACTGCATCTGCCGCCCCCACGCGAGGGGCAAGCACTGGACCAGGACGAGGAGTGGTGCGAGGTCGAGATCGACGGCGAGCGGCGCCGGATTCGGTTTCACGACTACGCCTCGATCTACGAGGTCCCTGGACTCTATGAGCAGCTCTTCTCCGAGCTGCTGGAATGCTGCTCGCCCGACGTCGTCTGCGATCTGTTGAGCCAGGAGCTCGATCGGGTCGGCGCCGATCCGGGCACGCTGACGGCGCTCGACTTCGGCGCTGGCAACGGCATGGTCGGCGAGCGGCTCTCGCGGATCGGGCTTGGGACCATCGTGGGCATCGACCTACTGCCCGAGGCGCACGCGGCCGCGCTGCGCGACCGCCCCACAACCTACGATGACTACCGGGTCCTCGACCTCAATGCGCTAGGCGCTGCCGAGCGCGCCGAGCTCGAGCGACACGGCTTTGATTGCCTGGTTTGCGTCGCCGCGCTGGGTTTCGGTGACGTGCCGCCGGCGGCGTTCGCCGAAGCGTTCAATCTGGTCGCCTCATCTGGCTGGCTAGCGTTTAATCTGCGCCAGCGTTTCCTCTCCGATGACGATCCCGCCGGCTTCGGTGCGCTTATCAAGCGGATGCTTGCCGAGGGCGTTATCGAGCAGCGTGCCCGCACTTGTTACACCCACCGGATATCGGTCTCCGGAGAGCCGCTGGACTATGTGGCGATCATCGCGACAAAGCACCGAGACGTGCCGCTGAGCTGGGTGCGCTAGCCGCTAGCGAGCGTCCACAATCGACGGATGGCTACGCCGTTCGACGCCATATACGTATCCGCCGTGTCGTAGGTCTGCCTACGCCGCTTTGCACGGCGCCCAATTGATGCGGGATCGGGCGAAGACGCGGCCGTTGAGTCGGTAGAGGGTCGCTTTGTTGTAGTAGGCGTGGCTGCCGCACTGCACGACGTCGGAGAGCCTGACTCTCACTTGGGCCGTCTGGACCGGCGCTTGTGCACAGCTGGGCGTGCAGCCGTGTTTCTCTCCAAGGCCGCGGCCAGTCGCAGTGCGACCGCCCCATGCAGACCACTTCACGCGCGAGACCCACAGCGTCCCATCGGCGCTGAGCGCGACGTTTGACGGCTTCACATGGCGGAAGCTGGTGATGGCACCCTCGAACCAGACCGTGTTCGCTGCGTCTACCTCCGCTGCCCCGCTGAGCAGCACGACCGATGCCATCGCGATCAAGACGACTCGCCTCATCTCACCCCCTTTCGCTTTTCGTGGACGACCGCACCCAGACATCGTGCGGAAGGAAGCGGGTGCGACGATCCGATGATGCACGGTCACTGGCTGAAGGCCGTCGGACACGCGCGTGGCCCGCTACCCGCGCGCTGGATCGAAGAGGGGCGGACGAGTGTTCTGCGGGAGGGGGGGTTCCCGCGGCGCCCACGCGTGAGCGAGGATGACCGTCTCGTGCTCTACGCGAGTGTGTGGCGACGAATCTTCGGCGTGGTGGTGGCGGTTGGGGAGGCCTACCGAGTAGAGCACTCACGTTGGCCGTGGCGGATCGCCGTCGAGCCGCTACTAGTCGTGCCAGATCTCGATCTCGCTCCGCCCGTCGAGGCGATCGGCGTCGCAGCGCGCTCCATGTCGCAGCAGTCCCACATCCGGCTCGAGTCGCTCCACTACACACGAGCGGTCGAGGCGCTCAGCTCGATAGCGCTGTGAGACGCAGACAACGTCGTCGATCGACGATTCACGAGCCCCTGGCGCTAGTCAGCCCACCAGTCGCGCCGGCCATCAACGTCTTCGCGTGGAGCCTCGCCGAGATTGGGCGCGCCGATGACGAGAAACTCGAGACCCTCCGGCCCCGCCTCGTAGCCTCGCCACGTACCTGGCGGGACGCGCACCGCGTCCGACTCCTTGAGCTCGACGATCTCGTCATCGAGCTTCATCCGCCCGCTCCCACGCAGGATCACGTACACCTCCTCCTGCTCCTTGTGCGTGTGGCCGTACGGGAAGCGATACCCCGGCGGGACGCGCTGGTAGCCCAGGCCGGATTTCTCAAGCTCAAGCTCCCGGGTCGCTAAGCGGAACTCGAGGTCCGGCGCGCCGTCGAACCTAGAGCCGATGTCCTCCACATCCTCCTTCAGGTTCCTGAGCGTGAACGGCACGTCGCAATCCTATGGCACCCCGGTGAGCGCCTCGAGGGCGCGGTCTATGTCGTGTGCGGTCGCCGGCAGGTGACAGCGCCCACGTTCGCGGCGCCGAGCTCGGCGATCAGGGAACGAGAACGACTTTCCCGACGTTGCGCCGCTCGGCGATGAAGCGGTGTGCATCCGGCGCTTGGTCGAAGGAGAAGCTGGCGGCGACGATCGGCTTTAGCGCTCCCTGTTGAACCGCCGGGAGCAAGGGCTCAATCACCCGATCGAGGCTTCCCTCGGCGTCCCACCACGAAAGCATGTTGAGGCCGAAGACACCTTTGTTCTCATTCATCACCCCTAGCCCTTTCCACCAGGGCATCGACGAGAACGGGCTCTGGGCGAGCGCGCGGAGAGCCGTCGGTACGCTGCGCTTCTCCCCGGTCTGTACCTGCGAAGCCCCGTACATGATCAGCCGCCCGCCTTGGCGCAGCAGCTGATAGTCCTTGCGGAAGCTTGACGGGCCGAGGGCGTCGAAGGCGACGTCTATGCCCTCTCCCCGTGTGAGTCGGCGCACCTCCTCGGCGAAGTCCTGGGTGCGGTAGTCGATCGCGTGGTCCACTCCCTGCTGGCGGATCGCGTCGTGTTTTGAAGCCGAAGCGGTTCCGAAGACCTCCGCGCCCACGCGCTTGGCGATCTGCGTCGCCGAAATCCCGACTCCGCCAGCCGCAGCGTGGATCAGGACCCGCTCTCCAGGCTTGAGGCCTCCCATCACGACAAGCCCTGCCTGGGCGGTGGCGTAATTGACGGGAAAGGCCGCACCCTCCTCGAAAGAAAGCTGCTCCGGCAGGGTGTAAGCCATGTTCTGCGGCACGGTGACCAGCTCTGCCTGGCCGTTGAAGCGGGTACCGGCGAGCACCCGATCGCCCGCCTTGATCGATTCCACTCCGTCTCCTACCGACTCCACCTCACCCGCCACCTCGTAGCCCACAACACAGGGCAGCTTCGGCGCGTCCGGATACAGCCCCGTTCGGGCAAGCGTGTCGGCAAAGTTGACGCCCGCCGCCTTGACCGCGATACGCAGCTCGCCGGGTCCCACCGGTGGGTCGGGCCGCTCCTGGACCTGGAGAACCGCGGGTCCCCCGTGCTCCGTGATCACAACGGCTCGCATCGCACCGGGACTGTACGTGAATCGGAGGGTGGCGAGCCCTCCTACGTTCAGGTCCGATCGCTTCGGTGGCTAAGCTGCTAGACGCAGTTGATGTGGATCTGATGTAGCAACCACTGGGCCGAGCCGCTTTTGACGAGGTCGACCGTTCCGGAGCAGTTCTTCGTGCCATCACTGCGAACGGACGTAGTGCTGATCGCCACCGTCGCGGCGTCGCTGGACTGGCTTTCGACGTCCGCACTGTTGAAGGTGATCGATCGGTCTCCCGCCTGGCCTGACTGAAAGCTTGCATAGCCGCCGAGCTGATCGCGGAATGCGGGGTCTGCCAAGGCCCATGCATTCGAGTACTGGTGGGCGGCCGCCAGGTGATAGAAGGATTCGACGGCAGCAGCGGGGCTTCCGGCTCCGGAGACGCCGGTGGCCGAGGAACCATTGGAGGCTCCGGTCGTTCCCGAGCTCGCCGCGCCGGAGCGCTTGGCGCCAGCGGCCGAAGATGTCGAATGAGACGAGCTCGACTGATTCGAGCCCGAGCCGCTCACGAGGACGATCACCGCGGCAACCACGGCAGCAAGCACCAAGCCGGTGCCGACGATCACGCCCCGCCTGGAAGGCCGGTCGCGTCGGGCAACCGGCCGGGGCACTCGCTCGCGCTGGCCGCCCGGAGATGATGGCGGACCCTCACCGGCTGCCGGCGTCGCAAATCGGGCCCTGCGGGACGGCGGCCCCTCCGCAGACGCCGGCGTCGTCGCGGGTGCCTGACGCGAGGCTGGCGCGGGGGCTGCAGCCGCAGCTTCGACTGCGGCCGCCGCCGCGGCCGCCTCCGCCGGACGGTGCCTCGGCGCCGCCGGCGCACTCGAGCGTCGATCCGGCGCGGGGCGTCTGGCTGGTTTCGGCTCCTGCACCTGCACGGTCGGCTCAGGCTCCACGGCCGCCTTCAGTCGCGCGGTCAGCTCACCGGCCGAGCGCGGCCGCTCGCGTCGGTCACGCGACATGCTGCGGATAAGCAGCTCCGAAACCCCCGGCGGAGCGTCGGGCCAAACTGCACGGACGTCGGGCGGCGGCTGCGTGGAGAGGGCGTGCGCGAGCGCCACCGGGTTCGGCTCTTGTCTGGCCTTGACTCCCGACAGCGCCTCATACGCCACGGCCGCGAGGGCGTAGACATCGACTGCCGGGGTCGCCACGGTTCCCTCCAGCTGTTCGGGCGCCATGTAGCTGAAGGTTCCGAGCACGGCGCCGTCCGAGGTGATCCGAGTTCGGTCTTGGACGGCGGCGATCCCGAGATCAGCGAGCTTCACGCTGCCGGTGTTGCCGAGGAGGATGTTGCCCGGTTTGACATCCCGGTGCACGATCCGCTGCGCGTGGATCGCATCGAGCGCGGCGCTGACTCCGCTGAGGATCGTTACCGCCCGGGCGGGATCAAGCTTTCCGTCGCGTAGAGCGTCGCGCAGAGTCTGACCCTCGACGTACTCCATGACGATCACGTCCTCGCCGCTCTCGGTGGTGACAATGTCGAACACCGAGACGAGGTTGGGGTGTGTCAGCGAAGCGCCGACGAGAGCCTCACGCCGCAGCCGTGAGTGGTGGCGCACGTCATCCGATCTGTGCACCCGCTTGAGCGCAACCTGGCGCCCGAGCAGCGTGTCATCTGCCAGCTCGACTGTCGACATCCCGCCCCTCCCGAGCAGGGAAATGACGCGGTAGCGCTCCAGGCTGGGGCCCACACCCACCATGGCGATCTGGATCTACCCAGTTGTGTGCGCAAATCCACGTTCAGGTGCGATCAGAGACGGCAGAGATGGCTGCCGGACGATTGGCGACGGTCTCGCTTTGCTCACCTACGAGCCCGTCCGGGGACCTGAAGGCTCGGGTTGAGATCGGAGTTGATCGCGATGGGATCGGAGTTGCTCGTGGTCTACGAGGAACGAACGGTTCGCGACCCTTACCGGTTCCGGACATGCCGGTCACGAGCAGCTTCCGCACGTCGAGCAGGCTAATGCCGACGATCCCGCAGCCCTTGGTTCGCAACTTGTTGTGCGCGCACAACGTTAAGTGGTCATGGTGAGGGGGTTCGGCGTGGGCGAGTGTCTTCGTGAGGGACGGTCGCGGTTGATGTGTGGCGTGCTGTGCGTGTTGTGTGGCGTCCTGTTGGCGTTGGCGGTGCAGTCGTCGCAGGCGTTCGCAGCGTCCTGGGCGCCTGGAGTCGAGGCAACCTTGCCCGCGGCCGGTAGCTCGTCTTCCCGCGCCAGCCTCAGCTCGGTGTCCTGTGCCTCGGCGGGCGATTGCACCGCCGTTGGCCAATTCACCGAAGGCTCGGGCCGCCAGGACGGCTTGTTGCTCACCGAGTCAAATGGAGCCTGGTCACCCGGTGTCGAGCCCGCCCTGCCCGCGAACGCCGGCTCCAACCCCAACGTCACCCTTAGCTCCCTGTCGTGTCCTTCGGCCGGCGACTGCAGCGCCGTCGGCTCCTATGCCGACAACTCGGGCCACCAGCAGGGGCTCTTGCTAAGCGAGACCAACGGGACGTGGGCGGCGGGGATGGAGGCCACCCTGCCCGCGAGCGCCGGATCGAATTTCGGCGTCTACCTCAACTCGGTGTCGTGTCCCTCGGCGGGCGACTGCAGCGCCGTCGGCTCCTACGAGGACATCTCAGGCAACACGCGCGGACTGTTAGTGAGCGAAACCGGAGGCACGTGGGCGACGGGGATCGACGCGGCCCCACCTGCCAACGCTGGCCCGCTGCCCGAGGTCAGCCTCACCTCGGTGTCGTGCGCGTCGGCGGGCAATTGCGGCGCCGTTGGCAGATACACCGACAACTCGCGCAATCAGCAGGGGCTTTTACTTACCGAGTCCGGCGGGACGTGGGCAGCGGGGGTAGAGGCGGCCCCACCCGCGAACGCCGGCTCGAACCTCACCGTGTCCCTTCGTTCGGTGTCGTGTGCGTCGGCGGGCGATTGCAGCGCTGTCGGCACGGAATCCGGCCCGATGTTGTGCTGTCAGGAGACGCCGTACTACCTACAGGGAGTTTTGCTGAATGAGACCAACGGGACGTGGGAGCCGGCGGTCGAGCCGGGCGTTCCTGGAAACGCAACCTCATACTTCGGGTCCGTGTCGTGCCCGTCGGTGGGCAACTGCAGCGCCGTCGGCTCCTACGGCGTCTTTGCGTACCACGTCAGCGACTCTCAGGGGCTGTTGGTGAGCGAAACCGGGGGCGCGTGGGCGACGGGTACCGAAGCGCCCCTGCCCGCGAACCTGGACCCCAACTCGATCACCGCTGTCTCCCTCGGCTCCGTGTCGTGCTCCTCGGCGGGCGACTGCAGTGCGGTCGGCTCATACGAGGACCGCACCATCCCCGTGGGCAACTACATCCACGGGCTGCTGCTGAGCGAAACCGGGGGGAAGTGGGCGACCGGGGTCGAGGCGACCCTACCCGGAAACGCCGGCTCGAATCCCAATCTCCAGTCGGTGTCGTGCGTGCCGGGAGGCAGCTATTGCACCGCCGTCGGTAGCTACACAGACAGCTCTGGCCACGAGCAGGGACTGCTCGTAAGCACCGCATCGGTGCTCTCAAACCTGAGCGTCTCCCCGAGGACATTCGGGCTAGCTGGCCGGCGGGTAAACGGCCGGTGCGTCAAGCAGACCCGCAAGAACCGCACTCGCCGGCCTTGCACTCGGCCTGTGAAGCTGAGCGTCAGCTATCACCTGGACTTCCCGGCGGGGGTCACGATCACCATGAAGCGTGTGCTGCCCGGACGCATCAGCAAAGGCCGTTGCGTAGCGCTCAACCACCGGAACCGCAGGCGTCGCCGATGCACCCGGCTGGTCGCCGTGCGCGGCAGCCTCACCAACAACGGCGCTCAAGACTCAAACAGCTTCAGCTTCAACGGGCGGATCAGCGGCCACAAACTGCACCCCGGCACGTACCAGCTAACCGCCACGGCTTCGGGCGGAAGCGCACAAACCGTCGCCTTCAGAATCGAAGGCTGAGTGCACCGAGGCGACTCCCGGCTGCACGCGAGCTCGAGTCAGACGGGTCAGTCCAGGTGGATGTTGCCGCGACATGGCGGCGGCTGCAGCAAATTCACAGCCGCCTGTGTTTCGGTTCACATGTAGCGTCGATCCGAAACCGCGAGCCGACAGACGGAACAGGTGCGCTGGCGGGGTACTCGATGACCGCTCGGACGGGCGCTGGCGCCGGATGAAGATCGGTCGACTCCGGCCGCCCATGCCAGTAGCCGATCACGCGATCTGAACTCCCAACCCACACCCCGGTCAACGCGGCGGGAGTGTCGTTCATCCAAAACGCCGGCGTGGCCGGCGGCGAGTAGGCGAATACCATCGGACGGACCACGCGCTTCACTCCCTGTAGACCTCGCTCCTGGGCGGCGAGCGTGAAAGCGACCGGCAGGCACGCATGCCGCTGGGCGATCGCAACCTCACGCCACTGAAACGACACGCTCCCGCTCGCGCCGCCGCTGACCAGAAGCGCCAGCGCACACAGCGCTGCCAGCACCAGCGGTCCCATCGCCAGAGCCGAGAATCTCATTGCTTCAGCTCGTAGTCCTGAACTGAACTCAAGATCCAGGACCCTACAACCGTCCGGGGGAGCAAAGCGCTCCGGGCGGTTATCGGCAGCCGGAGGCTGGGTTCGGCCGGCCCTCAGCGACCGCGAACGACAGTCCCACGCACTGCTGAGGTGCCACTCCCCACCCGCGAGCTCAGCGGGTTTCGCGGAGCCGGTCCAGTTGCCGGCGACCTACCTCGACGGTTGCGTGTAGAAAGTCGGCGATCCGCTCGAGCTCCCGGGTGCTGAAGCGCTTCTCGAGCGTCGTTTGCCAGTCCGCTGCCATCGGCCCCCAGATCCGCCGGGCCTGCCTGTAGAACGCAGGCGTCACCTGTACGTTGACGCGGCGACGGTCTGCGGGATCGGCCGCACGCGTGGCGAAGCCGGCCGTCTCTAGCCGGTCGAGTACCCCGGTGATGGCGCCGTTGGTCACCGCCGCCTGAGCGGCTAGCTCGCCTGCGGTGAGACCGCCGCTGTTCTCGATGATGTTCAGGCAGTGCAGATCGGTCTCGTTGATTCCCAGCCGGTCCGCCGCCAGCTTGTCGAAGGCGTTGTCCTGATTGCCGCTGACCCTGAACTCCCGGATCAGGTCATCGATCAGCTCGCGCTTCGGTTTCCTCACGGACAACGTGTACTTTAGTTGCTAAAATATTTAGGACATGAAACTGCCACGATCGGCAGCGTAGCTGGTCGGGCTGACCGAAAGGAGATCGCGATGGCGCGCGATATGCGGCTTGAGCTGGTACAGGTTCCGGTGTCCGACGTCGAGCGTGCGAAGACTTTCTATGTCGAGAAGGTCGGCTTCACCCTCGACCACGACCACCAGGTCAGCGATGAGCTTCGGTTCGTCCAGCTCACTCCTCCAGGATCTGCCTGCTCGATCGCGCTCACCACGGGCGCCCACCAAATGAAGCCCGGCTCGATCGAGGGGATCCAGATGGTCGTCGACGACGCGGAAGCGAGCCGCAAAGAGCTCGCCGAGCGCGGCGTCGATGTCAGCGACGTTCAGGTGTTCCCGTGGGGGAGCTTCGTCTTCTTCGCGGACCCGGACGGAAACGGCTGGGCGCTACAAGCACTTACCCACCGGTCCTAGCCCAGAAGACAAGCAGCCAGAGGCACGCGACGGGGCAGGGTGGTAGGCGCCGGCATTGACGCTCGACTGGCCGGGTTCGAAGGCGGGCAGGAATGCGACGTGTCCACTCGTGCCTGTACGCGGCGCTCGGCCTGGCCGCAAAACCGTCGAGACCGCCAGCAACACTCCGCTGTTCCTCACCCTCCTGACCGGAAAGGACGGTCGGACCGCCAGCGACTACGGTATTGACGTCGTGTCCATCAGCCACCAGGATCTCCCAGATCTGATCGTTGCCCGATGGCGGAGCTGCTGAGCGAAGGACCGGCTCCGCGGTCCGCCCTGCGGGAGCTGCTCGGTACAGGGGAGATAGTTCTGGCCCCGGGCTGCTATGACGCGCTCGGTGCCCGGCTCATCGAGGAGGCTGGGTTTCCCGCGGTGTACATGACCGGCTTCGGCAGTTCGGCCTCGCGGCTCGGCAGGCCCGATGTGGGCCTGATGGCCCTTCCGGAGATGGTCGACAACGCCCGCCGGATCGCCCAGGCCGTCGCGGTCCCGGTGATCGCGGACGCCGACACCGGCTATGGCAACCCCGTCAACGTGATCCGGACCGTCCGCGAATACGAGGCCGCCGGTGTAGCCGCGATTCATATCGAGGACCAGGTGATGCCCAAGAAGTGCGGCCACATGGAGGGAAAGCACGTGATCCCGGCGGCCGAGATGGCCGCCAAGGTCTCCGCGGCCGTCGCCGCCCGCAACTCGCCGGACTTCCTGATCATCGCCCGCACCGACGCCCGCGCGGTCGAAGGGCTGCGGGCGGCGGTGGAGCGGGCGCGGAGCTACCGGGAAGCAGGTGCCGACATCCTGTTCGTCGAAGCGCCGCAGTCACAGCGGGAGATCGAGGTGGTGGCCCAAGCGTTCCCCGATGTGCCCCTGCTCTTCAACTACGCCGAGGGCGGTAAGACGCCCCCGGTGAGCCACGAATTCCTGCGCCGGCTCGGTTTCAAGCTGGTGATCTTCCCGATCAGCACGCTGCTGGTCGCCACCGCAGCGATGCGCTCGGCGCTGGAGCGGATCAAGCGCGACGGTACGCCGATCAACCTGCTCCCGTCGCTGCTGCCGTTCAACGAATTCCTCGATTTCATCGGGATGCCAGAGATCCGAGAGCTCGACGAGCGCTTTGCGGATGCGACAAATTCCTGAACGCTAGAACCCTTGCGCATGCATGCCGCGCAAGAGCGTGGCGGCCGCCGACGTGCACCTGGGGCATGCCCGCACCTGGTTCGGGTCGTGCAGCCAGTATCCAGCGACGACGGTCCCCACCGAGAGAGCCGCGTTCACGAGCGCTTGCGCCGCCTGCCTTTTGCGTAGCGATGAGCCGCTGACGCCGCTCAGCAACTCCACGTCGCTATGGAACTCCTCAGCCTGCGTCGTCACAGCCTGCACGAACCCCAGGTACGCCGATCGGTTGGACTCGAGCCCGTCCGCCTGGATCGCATAGGAGTCGGCGTAGCGCGCCACCCCGGCGGCGATCCGAAGCTTGAGGAACTGGGAGTAGAACGCGCGTGGCGGGGTCCGCGGAGCGCTCGCCGCGACGAGGTTGGGGGCGGGGGCAGCGACCAGCAGCAGGCCTTGGCCGTGCGCGGCGCTAGCAGCGCGAGCGGCGTACTGGGCCGGATGGAGCTGCTCCGCCCGGGGCGTCAGGGACGATGAGTGCTGGGGCGCGTACAGCACCACAAGCGTCCCAGAGCGCAGCTGGTGTCGGTTTACCGCCCTTGCCAGGGCGGCCTCGCTGGTGAAGCTCGCTGTGGGGATCGCCGCCCCCAGGCCGAGTCCCTGCAGTGTCGGTGCGCTCGCGCCGACGACGAAGGCGCGTGGTGAGTCGAAGAAGTGGCGCGCCAGGCCGGGCGCCTGTGCCAGCAGGCGCTGTAGTTCGCTGTAGGTGACAATCCACCCCGGGGGGTCGTTGACATACGGACCGTCGGCCTGGTCCAGGCCTGCGAACTCGTTGAACAGGAGCTGCCCGGGACCGGCGCCCGCCACGCCGCACGAGAAGTTGTCGTAGGTCGTGGGGTCATATGACCAGTCGGACACGATCGTGCCGGGGACGTCGAAGGCATAACCGACGATGCCGACCTGCTTACTGGCGAGATACGCCAGCAGCTCAGCCGCAACCCCGGGCTCGCGAGCCACGCAGTTGTGCGTCGAGCTCGCGTACCACTCCGTGACGATTACGGGCTCGGCCGCGCTCATTTTCCCGAACTCGCCGTCCCACGCGCCCACGCTGCCGCTCATCGAGGGGTAGTGGACGCCGTAGGCGAACTGCGGGTTTGTCGGGTTGCCCGGATCCGTCAGGACGGGCATCCCGGCGAGCGAGGACTCGGCGCCCAACCCGGGGACGATGATCACGTTGCCGGCGCCGTCCTGGCGGATGTCGTCGATCAGCGTCTGCATCCCCACCTCCTGGCAGACGGTCCCGTCCTGCTCCGCTACAAAACCGCCGTTTTGCCACAGCTGCCAGTTCGTGTAGGAGACCGCGAGGGCCGGCTCGTTGTAGAGCTCGAACAGCACGCCCGGATCGCTGGCGAACATCGGCGCGAGTTCGTTCCAGGCTCGCTCGGCCCCGGTGTCCGGCAATGGACAGTTGGGGCCCTGGCCCGCCGGAGACTGGGCCTGGAGGGAAACGATCACGTTCAGGCCGATGCTGCGCGCCAGCTGGATGCCGCTGCTCACCTGCTGCACGTAACGGGTTGAGTAGAGCGGGCTGATGGGATCGAGCCCGTACTCGCTGACCTGAAAGCGCACCGTGTCGGCGTGGTCAGCCCGAGCGGCCTGCAGCTCCGTCGCGCCGAAGTGCGTATTGGCGTCGACATACCGTCCGCTCAGCGAACCGTCAGGCGCCACCAGCCCGACGATCTGTACCCCGCGCGGGATCCACGGCGCGCCGCCCCGCAGCAGGTGGCCGCTCTGGACCGTGACCGCGTCGCTTGAAGAAGCGGTTCGCGCGGACGCGGCGGCGGCCGCACTCGGACCAATCAGCGCCAGCGCCACGACAGCGGTGGTGGCCAGCACAGCTACCGCCACCGCGCGGGTGCTCACCAGCCAAGGACGAATGGGATTGAGTTTCAAGACCTCACCTGAATCAGACATTCACGCGCAGCTCGCGCTCCCGACTCGCGCGCACCCAATCCCCCGTGCGGCACGTGGTGTAGGAACACGGTCGGTGGACCGGAGTTTCGCGGGCTATCCGGAGACCGTGAGCTGCCGCTTATGCGCTAGCTCGCGAGCCGCGGCTCGGTACCGCGGCGGATCAGTCCTGGCTCCTCGATCATTGCGCAAAATCGCTCGGCGAAGAGGTAGGCGTCGCCGGGCCATCGCGCCGAGAGGTACCGGCCGTCCTGGACCACGAACGCGTGGGTGTGATCGGTGGCGGTTCCGCGGCGGCTCGTGCGCGGGCCGCGAACGAACTGGGCCGGGTCGGCCAGTGCGGCCCTCACCTCGTCCTCGACGTATGCGGGGTAGGTCCGGTAATAGCGACCGAGGCGCCAGGCTGTGAGGAAGTAGGCGCCCTGCTCCATGTATTTCGGCAGGCAGGTCGTCCGCCGGTCCGCGAGCACGCTTCTGCCGGTCACCTGGGCGTTGGTCCGTGCCAGAACGAGGACGCCGTGGCAGATAGCGCCGACCGGCCGGCCGAGACTCCAGAACTCAGCCACCTTGCTCTGCAGCGCTACCGAGGAGAGATACTGGCGCATGCCGGGCGCGTGGCCCCCAGGCAGCAGCAGAGCGTCGAAGTCGGCAGGCCGCAGATCAGTCCAGGCGATCGGCGCGCGGAAGCTGCCGGTCTCGGTGAGCTCTCGGTAGAACCGTTTCGGCTCGTCGTAGGCTCCGAGCTTGCCGAACAGCACCCCGTCGAGCAGACGGGGATCGGCCCTCGGTGCTTCGTGTCCGCGCTCGGTCGCGAACACCGCATCGTGTCCCGCATCGCTCAACGTGCGCCACGGCACGGCAACCTCGGTCACGTCGAAATCCCGGTCAGGCAGGGGAATTAGAACGCGCACGCGGGAGGGACGGTACTCGAAAGCAGGAACATGGCTGCACTCGCGGCGGCGCTTAGGATCGTGACTCGGCTGGGGTCTCGGCGGCCGGAGCCCGGGGCGGGGGCCTGCTTTCTTGAGGGCGCGCTTCAGGCTGGCGATGACCGTCGATGTTGGTGGTGGCCTGAAGCCGGCCTGAGGCGGCGAGAATCACTCAGCTCCCGGATTGGCCGGTTGAGGCTTTGGGAAAGGAATGAGCATGCGCGCCGTTGGGATCACCCGTCCGGGAGGGCCAGAAGTTCTGGAGGTAGTCGACCGTCAGGTGAGAGCGCCAGGCCCCGGGGAGGTGCGGATCTCCGTCAAGGCCGCGGCGGTCAATCCGACCGACATCGGCGTGCGCGAGCACGGGGGAGGCGATCAGCTGCCTGCACCGTGGACGCCGGGAATGGATGCGGCCGGAGTGGTCGAGTCGGTGGGGGACGGCGTCGATCGGCTGTCGGTGGGGGATCAGGTAATGGCGGCGGTCGCGCCACGGCGCCCTGAGGGCGGAGCTCAGGCGGAGCTGATCGTTGTCCCTGCGGCGTCGGTGGTCCCGATTCCGCAGGGCGCAACGCTGGCACAGGCAGCGACGCTTCCGATGAACGGCCTCACCGCCGAGCGGGGCCTGGAGATGCTCGCCTTGCAGTCAGGAGCGACGATCGCAGTCACCGGCGGCGCAGGGCTGCTCGGCTCCTACGTGATCCCGCTGGCCAAGCGCGACGGGTTGCAAGTGATCGCAGACGCCAAGCCCGAGGACGAGGAACTGGTGCGCAGCTTCGGCGCCGACGTCGTGCTGCCCCGCGGAGATGGCTTCGCCGCCGCTGTCCGCGAGACCGCGCCCGCCGGTGTCGACGGCCTGTATGACACCGCGCTCCTCGGGCGCGATGCGTTCGATGCGATCAAGGACGGTGGAGGCATGGTCGTCGTGCGCGGTTGGGATGGGAGCGAGGCCGAGCGTGGAATCCAGATGCATCCGGTGATGGTGTTCGAGGTGCTGGAGCGGACCGACTGGCTCGAGGATCTCCGTCTCCTCGCAGGCGACGGGCGCATCCAGCTGCGCGTGGTCGGCGAATATCCGCCCGAACGAGCGGCCGAGGCTCAGCAGGCGATGGACGCCGGTGGTCTCAGGGGCCGCGTAGTAATCGTGTTCTAGCGGCGCTAGTTCCTAGGCCCGCGGTTTCCCCTCCGGGAAGCGCTCCAGCCCATCGTCGGGGATAGCCTCCCACGTGGCGGCGTAGGCCACATAGGTACGCCAGCTGGGCCGCACGCCCGGGTCGCCATCGAAAGCTCCCAACCGCACGCTCATCTGCGTTGGGTCATCGGGGTTACGGCTGAAGAGGTGCGATCCGCATTCGCGACAGAAGCACTTCTCGAACCCGCCCTCGGGGTGCCGCCAGGCCTTGACCAACTCCTTCCCTGAAAGCAACGTGAACGTGCGACCGTCGATGCGCGCCTGCGGCGATGCAGCGGTCCCCGTGCGCCGCTGGCAACGAGTGCAGTGGCAGTAACCGGCGGCCTGCGCGGGCTCGGTGAGCTGGAAACGCACCCCGCCGCAAAGGCAGCCACCGGTCAACGAGGGATCAGTCATGGTCGACCGCGCCGAATGCTCGATCGCTTCAGTCCCCGAGCGCCGCGCGAATACGCTCCGCCGTCGCCGCGAGCTCGTCGTCCTCGGCTGGGCTCGCTCGGCGAAAGTCCAGGTCGTAGAGCTCGTCGATTGGCACGAGGTGGACGTGGGCGTGGGGCACCTCCAGCCCGATGACCGCCATTCCGACGCGCTGAGCTCCCGTCACTTGCTTGATCGCGTGCGCCACAGGCTTCGCGAACGGAAGGAGGCCCGGCAGCAACTCCTCGGACAGGTCGAACACGTCGTCCACCTCGGTCTTCGGGATCACAAGTGTGTGACCCTGGCGTATCGGGCGCACGTCGAGAAACGCTAGAAACTCGTCGTCCTCGCGCAAGATTTGCGCCGGGATTTCTCGAGCGATGATGCGGCTGAAAATGGTCGGCATCCGGCGGAACCGTATCCGGTTTGCAACGGGGCCGGCCAGCGGCGCTTGCCTCCACGGACCCTCACTGCCGGAAGCGGGCAGCCAATCGCTCGGCGACGGTCTCCGGCGTCTGGTCAATCGCGCCCTCCCAATGCAGGCGCTCCAGGAACGTCGAGTCAGACCGGTAGAACGCTTTCAGATTCGACCGCGCTGCGAGCCTGAGGTTCAGCGGATATCCCGCCGTTGCCGGCGGCGCGCCGTAGACGGCCAAGTTGAAGCTCTCAAACCCCATCTCGGCATAGGCGCTGAGTGCCCGTGTCAGGCCGTGCGCCAGCTCGCCGACCAAGTCCTCGTCCAGCTCGATTGGTGATGACACGCCAGGGATGAAGGCCCGCAACTCCGCCGGCGCGATCGGGGCGAAGCTCGCCAACCACCGGACACGCCCGGTGTCGCCGAGGAACCGCTCACCGATGCGCCGCTCAGCGGCGAGATAGTCATCAAACCGTTGCGCCGGCACCGCGGCGAGCATCCGCTGCATCGTCGTCGGGTGCGGGTCGACGAGTCCTTGCAGATGCGGATGAAACAGCGAGCTGCCCGAGGGCAGCATGTGATTGGCGTTGATCGACGCCCATCGCGACTGTGGATCGGTCGCAATCGCGGCCCTGGCATGGGCCACCTGGGTGCAGAGGTTGTCGGCCAGGAGCTGCTCCGTCATCTGCCCCAACGGCAGGTAGTGCAGCCGTGGGGAGTAAACGGACACACAGCTGTGCGAGGAGTAGGCGTGCAGGTTCGGGAACAGAACCGCTTCACCACGGACGATCCGCCCATCGGGATGAATGTCTGCCCCAAGCCTCGGCGTGGACGACTCGAGCCGCTCGGCGCAGAACGGGCAACCGGGCTCGTTCGTCTCGTGCAAACGCGGCCAGATCGAGGTCGCTGACGGGCATCAGGCCGCGGTCGGGCACTATTCGTGAGCTGTGGCCCGTGATCGGATCAATCCGCACCTCAACCGGGGAGCGAATGCGCTCACCAGTCTGTGGCTGGAGCAACTCGGCCGTCAGCAGTTCCCGCTTGAATTCCATGGCGCGGCCACGAGTTTGGCGGTTGACAAGGCCCGAGGCGGGAAGACGTTGTGATGGCGAAGCTCATCTACTCGGCGATCACCTCGCTCGACGGATATGTCTCCGACCAGCAGGGCAGCTTCGATTGGGCGGCGCCCGACGAGGAGGTGCACGCATTCGTCAACGACCTCGTGCGTCCGATCGGCACCCACCTCTACGGCCGACGGATGTACGAGACCCTGCTGCCCTGGGAGACGATGAGCACCGGCGCCGATCAGCCGGCCGTGATCCGGGACTTCGCTGCGATCTGGCGGGGCGCCGACAAGGTCGTTTACTCGCGGACGTTGGAGACGCCGTCGAGCGCCAGGACCCGGATTGAGCGCCAGTTCGACGTTCGGGACGTCCGTCAGCTCAAAGAATCCGCGAGCCGCGACATCACAGTCGGTGGTCCCGAGCTCGCCGCTCAGGCGCTCGAGGCTGGGCTGGTCGATGAGTGCCATCTGTTTTTCACGCCGATCGCCGTCGGCGGCGGGAAGCCTGCGCTGCCGGATGGTTTCCATTCACGGCTCGAGCTGCTGGACGCACGCCGCTTCACCGGCGACGTGGTGCATCTGGGCTACCGGGTGGGAGCCTGACCACAAGGAGACCAGATGAAGGCGGTTCGATTCGACGGCTACGGCGACATCGATGTCTTGAACGTCGTCGAGGTCCCGGACCCGGTCGCGGGAGAGGGGGAGGTCCTCGTACGGGTGAAGGCGGCCGGTATCAATCCGGGAGAAGCTTCGATCCGGAAGGGCTTGCTTCACGAGCGCTGGCCGGCGACGTTTCCCTCGGGTGAAGGCAGCGATCTCGCCGGGGTTGTGGAGCAGGTCGGACGCGCCGCCGACCGATGGCAGACCGGGGATGAAGTCATCGGTTTTACCGAAGCTCGCGCGAGCCACGCCGAGCTGGTGGTCGTCGACGCCGAGAAGCTGACAGCGCGGCCTGGGGCCGTGCCCTGGGAGGCTGCCGGGGCGCTCTTTGTCGCCGGCGCGACCGCCTGGGCGGCCGTGCGCGCCGTCGGCGCCTCAGACGGCGACACGATCGTGGTGTCGGGGGCTGCCGGCGGAGTCGGCACCCTCGCCGTGCAGCTTGCACGGAACGCCGGCGGGACCGTGATCGGGCTGGCCAGCGAGCCCCACCACGTCTGGCTGCGCGACCACGGCGCCATCCCCATCGGCTACGGTGCCGGCGTTGAGGAGCGCATCGCAGACGCGGCCGGCGGAAGACTGGACGCCATGATCGACACGTTCGGCTCGGGCTACGTCGACCTGGCGGTCGAGCTGGGGATTGCGCCGGAACGGATCGACACGATCATCGACTACGAGGCCGCGGCTCGGCACGGCGCCAAGACCGACGGCAGCGCCGTGGGCGCAAGCGCCTCCGTGCTCGCGGAGCTTGCGCAGTCGATCGCCGACGGGAAGCTGGAGATCCCGATCGCGCGCACGTACGCGCTCGAGCAGGTTCGCGACGCCTACCGCGAGCTCGAGCAGCGCCACACGCTCGGAAAGATCGTCCTGATCCCCTAGCCGGATCCGGAACGCCCGGCAGTCAGTGCAGCGCCGGACCCGGCAGTGCTATACGCGCGCCGGGGCGACCTGGCGCTCGACGAATTCGGTCAGCGGCTGGGTGAGCTCGGTCAGCTGTTGCACGGCGCCGTCCTCGATCCGGACCGCGACCAGTTCCAGGATCGCCCCCACAAGGGCGAGCGCGATCTCGCGCGAGAGCTTGGGGATAGCGGGTTGTGTCTCACGGGCCTGTTCGTTGATGCTCATGTAGCGCCGGGCGAAGGCTTCCAGCGTCGCCCGCCGCCGGCTCATCGCACTGGGGCCAGCTGCGTGGACTTCGAGGATGATCGCGCGGCTGAACGCGGGCTCCTCGGCCAGTACCGACAGGAACGCCTGCAACCCTGCGGCGATCCGGGAATGGGCGTCCGAAGCCGGGCTCTCCTCCCCGAGCGTCTCCACGATCCGCCCGAGCACATACGCGATGCCCGTGTCGTAGACGGCGAGGAAGCAGTCCTCTTTGTCGCTGAAGTGCTCGTAGAAGGTCTTGCGAGAGACGCCGGCCCTGCCGACAACGTGGGCCACCGTGGTCGCTCCATAACCGCGCTCCGCAACGGTCTGGGCCATTGCATCGAGCAGACGTCCGCGCTGCGAAGCGAGCACCACCTCGCGGGTAAAGGAATGACGACCGGGCGGCAGCGGACCAGAGGGAACATCGAGCTCTCCGCGGAAGTCCGAGACCTTTGATCGGTACGGCGCTTGCATTTTCAGAAACATTAGCGTACCGTTCAGAAACCGCATTGTTTTCGATCTCCGGAGGAGAGACGACATGCCCACACGCCCCCGCCATGTGAGTCGTATCCGCCGGCTCCTTCTCGCCCTGGTCTGCGTCGCGACTGCGCTCGGCGGGGTGGCGAGCCAGGCGGCCCAAGCAGCGCCGCTGAACTACGTCGCGCTCGGCGACTCCTACAGCGCCGCCTCGGGCGTCGTGCCGCCTGATCCCACGGCGCCTCCGGAATGCATTCGCTCGCTTCTCAACTATCCGCACGACATCGCGGGCAAGCTCGGCGCTCAGCTGACCGATGTGACTTGCGGCGGCGCCGACACGAGCGACTACTTCAACTCGCAATATCGGGGTGTGGCCCCGCAGCTAAACGCTCTCTCCAGCCAGACACAGCTCGTGACGATGACGATCGGCGGCAACGACAACAACGTGTTCATCGATGCGATCGTCGATTGCGGAAGCGCAGGCCTCTCGACCCTCGGCCAGGGCAGCCCCTGCAAGGACCGCTACGGCTCCTCGTTCGACAACACGATCAACAGCTCCACGTACCCGAACCTGGTCAACGCGCTGAAGGCGGTCCACGCCAAGGCGCCGAACGCGAAGGTGGCGATCCTCGGCTATCCCTGGATCATGCCTCCGACCGGCGGGTGCTTCCCGAGGATGCCCGTGGCCACGGGCGACGTCCCGTACGTCCGCAACATCCAGGCGACGCTCAACAGCGCCGTCAAACGCGCCGCCGCTGCGACCGGCACCACCTACGTCAACTTCAGCACGGTCTCGAACGGTCACGACGCCTGCCAGCCGATAGGCATCCGGTGGATCGAGCCTGTGCTGACGGGGACCAATCCCGTGATCGTCCACCCCAACGCGCTGGGTGAAGCGAACATGGCGGCGCAGACGATGAAGACGCTGGGACTCGGCTAGGCGAGCCAGGCCGAAGGGAGCGCGTCCTGGTCAAGTAGCCGCGGCCGCGCGTCCTGCGCTCCGCGGCCATCTCATCCTCCGGTACGACTGGCGCGTGAGCGATCCTCGCGCAGGAGACCGAGACCGGCTACCGGCTGAAGGGAGGCGGGAGGGCAACCGGCGATCGCCGCACGTCACGATGCGCGATGTGGCCGCCGCCCGTTCTTCCCGGAGGTCATCCAGGCGGTGGAGCACGCGCTGCACGCCGCCGAAGATGGAGCACCGCGTGCTCGGCAACTGCTCTCGCCGACGCTGGTCATCCGCGGGTCGACGGGCGCCGCTTAGCCCGTTTGGCCGTTGCGGACGGCGGCGATCCTGCTAGAAGCGGAGAATGAGTCATGAGAAGCCCGGCCAAGCAAAGGAGCCTCGTATGGAAGTCACGCAGCAGGTAGCCGAACGCGCCGGCGACGCGAGCTTTCGGCACGCGTTGGCGCAGCGCCTGAGGGTCGACTCGGTGCGCTCCAGCGCCGCCGCCGGCTCCGGCCATCCCACGTCTTCGATGTCGGCCGCTGACCTGATGGCCGTCCTGCTGGACGGATATCTGAAGCTCGATTTCTCGATGCCCAAAGATCCGCGCCGGGATCATCTGATCTTCTCCAAGGGCCACGCATCGCCGCTCTACTACTCGATGCTCCGCGCGGTGGGGGCGATCGATGACCAGGAGCTCCTGACGTTCCGCACATTCGGGAGCCGGCTGGAGGGCCATCCCACTCCTCGCATCCCGCCCACCGACGTGGCCACCGGTTCGCTCGGCCAGGGGCTCCCGGTCGGCGTCGGCCTTGCTCTCACTGGTAAGCGCCTCGATCGGCTGCCGTACCACGTGTGGGTCCTATGCGGAGATTCAGAGCTGGCCGAAGGATCGATCTGGGAGGCCTTCGAGCAGGCCGGGTGGGCGGGACTTAACAACCTGACCGCGATCATCGATGTGAACCGCCTTGGACAGACGCGCGAGACGATGCTGGGCTGGGACCTGGCCACCTACGGCGCCCGCGCTGAATCGTTCGGCTGGCACGCGATCGAGATCGACGGTCACGATTTGGACGCGATCGACGCCGCCTATCGAGAGGCGCTGCGGACCGAGGGCAAGCCCACGGCGATCTTGGCGCGCACGCTGAAGGGCAAGGGAGTGAAGGCGGTCGAGAACCAGAACGGCCACCACGGCAAGCCGCTGCCTGACCCGGAGGAGGCGATCTCCGAACTGGGCGGCGAGCACGACGTGCGTGTAACCCCCGGCTCGCCCACGGACACCGGGGGGCCGCACCGTTTCGCCACCACGGCCACCGAGCCCCCGCGCTGGAAGGTTGGCGACGAAGCCGCCACCCGCCAGGCCTACGGCGAGGCGCTGGCGGCGCTCGGTGGACAGCGCGGCGACGTGGTCGCGCTCGACGGCGAGGTCTCGAACTCGACGCACTCGGAGCTGTTCGCGAAGGCGCATCCGGATCGCTACTTCGAGATGTTCATCGCCGAGCAGCAGATGATCGCGGCCGCGGTGGGGATGCAGGTCCGCGACTGGGTGCCGTTCGCCTCGACGTTCGCTGCCTTCCTCTCCCGGGCGTATGACTTCGTCCGGATGGCTGCCATCTCGCGTGCGAATCTGCGCTTGGTCGGATCTCACGCCGGGGTGTCGATCGGCGAGGACGGTCCCTCCCAGATGGCGCTAGAGGACTTCGCGGCGATGCGCGCCGTGCACGGCAGCGCCGTCCTGCATCCCTCTGACGCCAACCAGGTGCCCCCGCTGGTGGAGCAGATGGCCGCTCGCGCGGGGATCTCCTACATGCGGACGTTGCGCGGCAAGACGCTGGTCCGCACCGATCCGGGGGAGGCGATCCGGATCGGCGGCAGCCGACTGGTACGTGCAAGCGATCGGGACGAGCTCACAGTCGTCGCCACCGGTGCCACGGTAGGGGAGGCCGATAAGGCGGCCGAGCAGCTGGAGCAAGATGACCTGTACGTGCGCGTCATCGATTGCTATTCGGTCAAGCCGATCGACGAGGAAACGCTGCTGCGCGCGGCCCGCGAGACACGAGCGATCGTGACGGTGGAGGACCACTGGCCCGAAGGCGGGCTGGGCGAAGCTGTGCTGAGCGCGCTGGCGCAAGCGCCTGAGCGCCCGCCTGTCACCCACCTCGCGGTGACGGGCATGCCCATGTCGGGCACGCCCGACGAGCTGATGCACGAAGCCGGCATCGATGCGGATGCGATCGCCGCCGCGCTGCATGGTCTGAGCTCGCGTGAAAGGGCGGCCGCCCGATGAACAGCGCAACTGTCGACATCACGACTCCGGACGGCGTCGCCAACGCCTATCTAACCCGGCCTGAAGAGGGGTCCCATCCCGGCGTCCTGTTCATCATGGACGCCTTCGGAGTGCGACCGACGATCGAAGAGATGGCAGACCGAATCGCGGCCGACGGCTACGCCGTGCTCGCGCCGAACGTCTTCTACCGGGCGGGCCGCTCGCCGCTGCCGCCGCTGCCGGATTTGAGCGATCCCGACCAGCGCACCAGCTTCTTCCAAGCGCTTCGGCCGTTGATGGAGGAGCTGACTCCCGAGCGGATCGCGTCCGACAGCGGCGCCTACCTGGACTACCTTGGGGCGGTCGCCTCGGCCGGTCCGGTGGCGATCACGGGCTATTGCATGGGTGGGCGACTGGGCTGGTGGATCGCCGCATCACATCCGGGTCGCGTGGCCGCGGTGGGCGCGTTTCACACCGCCGGTCTCGTCACCGACGGACCGGACAGCCCGCACCTCGCCGCGGACAAGGTGGAGGCCGAGCTGTACTTCGGCTTCGCCGACCAGGACCAGAACATGACGGCGGAGCAGATCGCAACCTTCGAGCGTGCGCTGGAAGAGGCCGGCGCCAGCTTCAGGTCTGAGGTCTACGACGGCGCCCGTCATGGTTACACGATGGCCGACTCGCCGGTCTTCGATGAGTCCGCCCGCGAGCGTCACTTCCGCGAGCTCCGGGAACTGCTCGAGCGGAGCATCGGTCAACACAAGGAGGCTCCAGCATGACGACATGCACTCACCTCGACACGATCAAGCTTCTGCAGCTACCCGAGAGCGTCTCCGGCTGCGAAGACTGCCTGCGCGAGGGCGCTGTCTGGCTGCACCTGCGCATCTGCCTGGCCTGCGGCCACGTCGGCTGCTGCGACGACTCGCCCAACCGGCACGCGAGCGCCCACTACCACGAGTCCGGCCACCCGCTGATCCGCTCGCTCGAGCGGGGAGAGGACTGGAGCTGGTGCTTTCCCGACGAGCTGGCGATGCTGATCCCGGAGATCAAGGGCCACACCCGCATCCCTCCCTCTCCGATGTTGGCGGCGTAATTCCCGGGCCCCGGCCGCGGCTCCGATGAGTTTCGTCCCGGGCAGCGGTCTTTCGATGTGATGGCTGCCTCCGAAGCCACGGTGATCGAAGCCGGCCGGCGCGAGCTGCGGGTGTCGAATCCTGACCGCGAGATCTTCCCCAGCACCGAACGCTCGGCCGCTGTTACGAAGCTCGACATCGTCAACTACTACCTGGCAGTCGACGACGGCATCATGCGGGCGCTGCGGCGGCGACCGACGACGCTGGAGCGCTGGCCGAAAGGCGTCTTTCCGGGCATCGTCCTGTCGACGCGCGACAAAGGCGGCGGCGATGCCTTCTTTCAGAAGCGGATTCCGCGGGGCGCGCCCGACTACGTCCAGACGGCGACGATCGAATTCCCCTCGGGCCGCACCGCGGACGAGGTCTGTCCCACCGAGGTCGCCGTGGTCGGCTGGGCCGCGCAGATGGGGACCCTCACCTTCCATCCCTGGCCGGTGCGACGCGAAGACGTCGATCATCCGGACGAGCTGCGGATCGACCTCGATCCCCAGCCCGGCACCGATTTCGTCGACGCCGTGCAGGTCGCCGGCGAGGCCCGCACGCTGCTCGGCGAGCTGGGCTACAGGGGGTTCCCGAAGACCTCAGGCGGACGGGGAGTGCACATCTATGTGCGGATCGAGCCCCGCTGGAGCTTCACCGACGTCCGTCACGCGGCGATCGCCTTCGGACGTGAGCTCGAGCGGCGACTGCCCGACCGGGTGACAACCAAGTGGTGGAAGGAGGAGCGCGGCGAGCGCATCTTCCTCGACTACAACCAGAACGCGCGCGATCGCACGATCGCTTCCGCCTACAGCATCCGTCCGCGGCCGGGAGCTCCGGTATCAGCGCCCGTGGCCTGGGATGAATTGCCCGAGGTGGCCCCCGAACAGTTCACCGTGGCCACGACGCCCGCCCGCTTCGCCGAGCAGGGCGACCTTCACGCGGCGATCGACGACGTGGCACATTCGCTGCAGCCTCTGCTGGACCTATACGAGGAAGACGTCGCCGAGGGCCGCGGTGGCGACATGCCCTATCCGCCTGATTATCCCAAGATGCCGGGGGAACCGAAACGCGTTCAGCCCTCGCGCGACCGCGACCGGCCTCGGTCGCATAGGGGCGCCTAAGCGGCCGCTCAAGCCCCGCCCGGCGTCAGCTCGGATTGCGGCAGCTTCGGCGAGGAGCTCCGGGGGGCAGGCGCCGATGGCGGTGGCACGACCGGACCGATGTCGCCATCTGGCGCTTCGTCCAGGTCGACGATCACCGGCGCGTGGTCGCTGGGTCCGCTGCCCTTGCGGGCCTGGCGGTCGACCCATGCGGCCCGGACCCGGTCCGCGATCGGCGCTCCGGCCAGGATCAGGTCGATCCGCATGCCGAGGTCCTGATGAAACATGCCTGCCCGGTAGTCCCAGTAGCTGAACACGCGCTCACCGGGCCAGCGATCGCGGACGACGTCGTGCAGGCCGAGCGACACCAGGTCCGCGAGTGCGGCGCGCTCGGGCGCAGTGACGTGGGTGTGACCGGCGTAGGCTGCCGGATTGAAGACATCCTCGTCTGAGGGCGCGATGTTCATATCGCCGCACACGACCGTCGTCTCGGGATCGCCGGCGACCATGTCGCGCAGCGCCGCCAGCCAGGCCAGTTTGTACTTGTAGTGCTCGGAGCCAGGGACCCTTCCGTTGGGAACATAGGCGGAGACCACGCGCACACCACCGCAGGTGGCCGATACCGCGCGGGCCTCTGGGTTCGGAAACCCTGGTCCGCCGGGGATGCCGCTGATGACGTCCTCGAGCCCGGCACGGGAGAGGATCGCCACCCCGTTCCATGTCGGCTCGCCGTGGGCCGCGACCTCATAGCGGCGCTCGGAGAGGGCATCGCCCACCAGCTCCATGAAGGCATCGTCGGCGAGCTTGGTCTCCTGGAGGCACACCACGTCTGGCTGGCGCTCGTCAAGCCAAGGCAATAATCGCGGCAACCGTTGCTTGATCGAGTTGACGTTCCAGGTCGCGATTCGCACCGGCTCGCACGGTAGCGGGGCGATCACGGCGCGGGGGGCCGGACTCTTTTTGGGCGCTCAGTCGACTGGTCGGATCGAAGCCGGCTTCTGGCCGTCCACGCCGTTGAGGGTCGCCACGGCACCGACGACATCGCCGCGGTCATAGAAGTCGGTGAGGATCAGGTTGGGCATCATTCCTCGCTGGTTCAGGCATTGACGCGCCCGATCGAGAATGAATGACTTCTTGACCAGCGGGAGGTTGGGGCTGAGCAACGGCGGAAACACGTCGGCCCAGTTGTTCACCATCAAAAGGGGGTCGTTGGGTCCGCCGCGGCTGGCTCCGCACGTGAACTGCGAGGCCTTTTTTGCTCCGAGCGGCGTGTCCTGGATCCAGCTGAACGCATCAGCGTTCCACGGATAGCGACCGCTGGTCCCATTCTGGGCGAACACGACCACGTTGTGCTTGGCATCGATCAGCTGCGCCAGCGTTGGCAGCGGCTGCCCCCGTTGTAACCTCGCCAAGTAGGGAAACAGGCCTGAGCGCACGAACGCGCTTCGCAGGTCTCGCTCTGAGATGTAGTCCTCGTCGAAGAGGACGATTACCTGGTCCGGGTTGAGCTGCAGGAAGCGGCGGATCGTCGAGAGGTAATCGACCATCTTGGTGGCACCCAGCTCGCACATGGTGTGACACAGCCATATGTCTCGTTTGCGACCCGCGAGCGACCCCGGGGCCACAGAACTACTCAGGCGCTGGAGGGCCCTCCGGGCCGAAGCGTCCAGCTTCTTCGCCACACGGTTCAGCATCTGGCCCTCCGCGGCGATGTCGGTGTGCACGAAGCCCGACGAGTCGGCCGTGGCGTAGTGCGTGGAGATCTTGAACGCCCTGATCCCGTCGTCCAGCTGCTGCGCCACCGGGCGGTCCTGGTTGGCGATCAGCCACCCGGGCGAGTCGGCGGCCGACATCGAGTTGTGGGTGCCGGCGAATGCCACCTGATCCAGGCGCCTTCCGCACAGCTGCGGATACCCGTTGCAGGCCATGACGGTGCCGGCACGGGCGCTCTTGGCGCCGCCGGTCAGCACCACGGCGACCAGGAGTCCTGTCGAGCGCCGTCGAGGCCAAAGCGCCATAGGAAAGGGCTTGTCTCAGAGGTGGCAGCCGAGGCCGCCAGACGTACGCAGGCTCCGGAGCCGTGGCCGACAGCAGCTCGCTGCCGCCTACGTAGATCAGCGCGCATCCGAGTAGCACGGCGACCAGGCGCTCGGCGAGCGTCGGATCCACGATCGCGAAACCTCCGAGCGCCAGCAGCAGGCAACCGCCGGCGGCGCGCACCCGCCCAGCGTCGAGGAGCGGGACAAATCCCAGGGCGACTCGTGCGCCGCGGGCCCGCGCCCAGCGCATCCCCTCCCGCCAGGAATAGGGCTCGATCAGCGGTGCAGAGGCGGCGACGACGAGCAAGGCCGCGGCCGTCATGACCAGGGTCCAGGTCACAAGATCGCCGAGATAGGCACCCCACACTTCGCCCACGGCGCCTCGGACGTCGGCGTTCGTCAGCTCCTGAGATCCGTACACATGCGCGATGACGTAACGCCTGAACAGCTCCAGCGCGATCGCGAACGCGATCCCGGCCACCGTCACCATCAGCGCACCCGTGGTCAGCGCCCGCCTGCGCCTGCGATCGACGAGCAGCCCGAGGGAGAACAGGACGACCGCGACGCCCGGCAGGATCAAACCGAGGACCCGCACTGCATCGGCGATGCGCAGCGTGGTATCGGCAAAGCTCCGCTTTTTCAACGTCGCCAGCACGGCCTCGGTCTGTGCAGGGATCCGCGCCGCGACTTTGGGGGCCAGCGTCTTGAGCGCCGACGACACCACCTTCCCGGCGTCGGCGATGTCGAATACCGCGTTCCCGCCACCCCTCACAAACAACAGCCGGTGTCCCTGTTCGGCCGCAAGACGGATCAGCGGGGTGAAGGCGCTCGAGGTGATGAGCGCTCGGAGCGCGGTGGAGATGGCCGGCCGCACCGCCAGGGCGTCGGGCACCGCAGGCTCGATCACCTGCACGGCCAGCTCGCGTGTGAGCACCCGCTGAACGGTCGGCTGGTGCACGGCGTCGACCGCCCGCTGGGCGAAAGCTGGGGAGTTGATGATCTCCTGACGCGCGTAGAGCGTGACCCCGCCGACCAGAATGCTCGCGGTAGCCGCTAACAGCAGCACCACGCTTGCCAGCCGGCGCGTGCGCTGTGCACGAGGCGGCCTCGTGTGGCGCTCTAGCTCGATCGTCATCGTCACCCCTGATCCTGCAGCGGGTCCTCGGACCCAAGGTCCCACGTCAGGCTCGGTCGGTCACCGTACGCGCCGTCGAAGCGGTGGTCAAGCCAACGCTCAGGAATTGCACTGCAGTTGCGCTCACCCGCGCTGGGAAGCGGGATCGTCGCGCCGTCGCACCGGCTCAAGATACGGACGGGAGTTCGTGGGCAGTGGCCCCACAGGCGCATGCGCCCGGAGGCATATGATCGCCCTACGGTGCGACGCCTGGGCGCAGTGCTCGTTTTACTGGTGCCGTTCTGCCGCGGGCGCTGCCGCCGTATCGGCACGCGGCCCGGCGGCGGTCGACAATTCGCTGCCGGGCGCACCGAGGTGTCCCGTCTTCCCGGCCGACAACCCGTGGAACCAGCGGGTCGACAGCCTGCCGGTGGCCACCAACTCGCAGCAGCTGATCGCCAGCATCGGGTTGAGCTCACCCGTTCACCCGGACTTCGGCTCGGGGCTCTATAACGGCGAGCCGATCGGCATTCCCTACGCGGTGGTCG
This sequence comes from uncultured Actinomycetes bacterium, assembly GCA_963756555.1. Taxonomy (GTDB): domain Bacteria; phylum Actinomycetota; class Thermoleophilia; order Solirubrobacterales; family Solirubrobacteraceae; genus Palsa-465. Next base: position 131,499 of record CAVWOC010000001.1, on the reverse strand, counting down.
GCGCCCGTACCCGCCGAGTGGCGGTGGGCTTCACTTACGCCGCGCAGTCCGATGGGCGGCTCTATCCGCTGCCTCCCAACGTTCCGATCGAGGGCGGTAGTCGCTCCAGCGGGGATCGGCATGTGATCGTGGTCGCGCGGAAAAGCTGCACCGACTACGAGCTGTTCGCCGCCTACCCACACGCCGGCGGCCGCTACTGGACCGCCGGTTCGGGGGCCATCTTCAACCTCCGTTCAAATCACCTGCGTCCCGCGGGCTGGACATCGGCCGACGCCGCCGGCCTGCCGATCCTGCCGGGTCTCGCGCGCTACGACGAAGTGGCGCACGGAGCGATCGACCACGCCTTGCGCTTCACCGCCCCTTGCACCGCCGCCAGCTATGTGTACCCAGCCCGCCACTACGCACCCAGCTGTGGTTCGGGGGTCTACCCGCCCATGGGCCTGCGCGTCAGGCTGAAAGCCAACGTCGACATCGCCGGCTTGCCGTATCAGGCGCGCGTGGTCGCTGAGGCCCTTAAGCGCTACGGCATGATCCTGGCGGACAACGGCTCTCCGTGGTTCATCTCCGGCGTTCCCGACAAGCACTGGAACAACGCCGCACTGCACCTGCTCAACACGCTGACCGGTCAGGACTTCGAGGCGGTGGACACGCAGCAGCTGGCGCATCCAGACTCCAGACGCGACGCCGCGGTGCGTACGCGGTAGGGTGGACATCTCGCTACTGGTACGGGTCAAAGGAGGGAGACGGATGCCGCAGGCAAGACGAGGTGGTTCGAGTTCGAGGTCAGGTGGTCGGTCGTCGTCGAGTGGTCGGTCGTCGTCTGGTCGGTCGACGAGTGGTTCGTCGGGCGGATCTGGGCGTTCTTCGCGTTCCACCGCCAGCAGAGGCCAGCGCGCGAGCTCGGCCGGCGGCCGCTCGTCGGCCGCCAAGGCGGCTAGCGGCGCCGAGGCCCAGGCGGACGCGGTGGCGCAGCGCATCCGGCGGCTGAACGAGCGGATCATCACCGCCGGCCGCGATGCCGGCGAGACGACGCTTCAGAACTACGAGAAGGCGCTCAAGGCGATCGCCAGTGCGGTCGAGCGGGGTCCGGGAAGCAGCGACGTGGAATGGATCTCGCACCTGGCTAACGCGCAGGCCAAGTTCATTCGCGACGTGACCTCGGCCTGGACCTCCGCGGCCCGAGACATGATCAAGTAGTCAGCGTCGCGAGCGGGGGAGCGCGCTAGCGCGCTCCCCCGTCTTGGTTTACGCGCGCGCGGGCTCCCGTACGGCGCGGTCGCCGGTCGACTCAGTGAGCCGGTCGCCGTCGCCTCCATAATCAACGTGAAGTGAGCGCCACCGAAAGCCTTCCTGTCTCGCTGTCCGGCCGAACCGCGTGGGCCCGCAACCTCGCGGCGCCCGTACGCGACTTCCTTTCCACCGAAACCGCCGGCGCCGTGGCGATGTTGGGAGCGGCGATCATCGCCTTGGCGTGGGCCAACTCGCCCGGGTGGCACTCATATGAGTCGGTATGGCGAACGACGCTGGCCATCCGCGTGGGAGGGGATGAGCTCTCCGGCAGCCTGCGCCATTGGGTGAACGAGGGGTTGATGACGTTCTTCTTCTTGGTGGTCGGGCTCGAAGCCAAACGGGAGCTCGACCTGGGAGAGCTCCGTGACCGTCGCCGTCTCGCGGTCCCCGTGGTCGCCGGCCTGAGCGGCGTCGTCGTGCCGATCGCCGTGTATCTGGCATTCAACGCCGGCGGCGCGGGCGCCCGCGGCTGGGGCGCGGCGATGTCGACCGACACCGCGTTCGCGCTCGGAACGCTGGGACTGCTGGCGCCCTCGTCGACCCGTCTGCGGGTATTTCTGCTGACGGTGGCGATCGTCGACGACCTGGCCGGGCTCCTCGTGATCACCGTCGCCTACACCGGACATCTGTCCTACTTCGCCCTGGCCGTGGCGGCCGCGTTGTTCGCGGTCCTGCTGGCGCTGCGCTATGTGCCGAGGTGGCGGACGCCGCTCTCGGTAGCGGCCGGAATCGGCGTGTGGGCGGCGATGTTCAAATCGGGGGTCGATCCCGTGATCTCCGGCCTGGCCATCGGCCTGGCCACCAGCGCGTACACGCCCTCGCGGGTCGATCTCGAGCGCGCGAGCGCGCTGACGCGCGAGTTCCGCGAGCAGCCGACGCCCGAGCTCGCTCGCTCGGCTCAGCAGGGCCTGGTTTCCGCGATCTCGCCGAATGAGCGGCTCCAGTACGACCTGCACCCCTGGACGAGCTACATCATCGTGCCGCTGTTCGCGCTGGCCAACGCCGGCATTCACATCACCGGCAAGCTGCTCTCAGACGCGGTCACATCGCCGATCACGCTCGGCATCCTGTTCGGCTATCTGATTGGCAAGCCGGTGGGAGTCACCGCTGGCTCGTGGCTCGCGCTCCGCCCCCGCCTGCACACCCCCCGCTCGCCCGTGGGCGGACTGCTTCGTGTTGCCGGCGGCGCCTGTGCCGGCGTGGGTTTCACCGTCTCGCTGCTGATCTCGACCCTCAGCTTCAGCGGCGAGCGACTCGAGCAGGCGAAGCTGGGGACGCTGGCGACCGTCGTGCTGGCGCCGCTGCTGACGTGGGCGGTGCTCAAGGTTGTGTGGCGGCTTCCAGCCGAGGTTCACGCACGCGCGATCGGCTCGACTGCCGAGCCGATCCTCGACCTGGCCGAGGAGATCGACCCGGCGCGGGACCACATCCGCGGACCGGACGACGCGCCGGTGACACTCGTGGAGTACGGAGACTTCGAGTGCACCTATTGCGGTCAGGCCGAGCGGGTGATTCGGGAGCTGCTCGCCGATTTGGGGTCAGACGTTCGATATGTCTGGCGCCACCTGCCGCTGAACGACGTGCATCCCAGCGCGCAGCTGGCGTCCGAGGCGTCCGAGGCGGCGGCCGCTCAGGGCCGGTTCTGGGATATGTACGACCTGCTGCTGAGCCATCAGGACGAGCTCGGCCCGCGCGACCTCGTCCGCCACGCCGAAGAGCTGGGGCTCGACCGCAAGCGGTTCTTGGATGAGCTTCGCCGTCGCGAATACGCGGGCCGCGTGAGCGAGGATGTGGCCAGCGCCGATGAGAGCGGCGTCTCCGGCACCCCGACCTTCTTCATCAACGGCCGGCGCCACTACGGCGTCTACGACATCGACACGCTGACCCAGGAGGTCCGGGCGGCCAAGCGCCGCGCCGGGCTGATCGCCCGTCTGCCCGAGCCGGCCGTGGGGGCGGGAGCGTGAGCCCGGGTTCAGGCCGGGTCGCCGCGGGCTGGCCTGGCGGCCCGGCCGAGGCGGCGCGGCGCGGCGCGGCGTACATGCAGGATGCCGTCCTGGGGACACGTAAAACGCAGCAAATCCGCCGTCGGCGCGGCGCTCTCGCGACATAAGCGTGTAGAGGACGCTTATGTCGCAAGACCGGGCTCGCCGGCGGAGATTTTTGGCGTTATGGGAGCGGTTCGGGGCCGGCGATCGCGGGCCGCAGGCGCCCCCGAGCCTCGCCCGGGCCCGGTCCCGGCGCGGCCTAGGAGCTGACGTCGACCATCCGCCGCTCGTGGGTGCCGACGCCAACGGTGTTTCCCTCGGCGTCAAGCACCTCGACGCTGAAGCGGAGCTTGCGTCCGTCGCTCAGCTCCTCCAGCCGCGCCTTGGCGGTGCACGTCGAACCTTCCGGCGCCGAGCGGACATGCCTCACGCAGACCTCGAAGCCGACGGTCGCCTTGCCGGGCGGCAGCAGCGGATAGACCAGCATCGAGGCCGTGCGTTCCATCATGGCGATCATCGCCGGGGTGGAGAGGACCGCTGCACTCAGCGTGCCGGCGACGTCAGTCAGGAGCTGGCCCTCGACCTCGAATTCGTTGGCGGCCTCGAGCCCCGCTTCGAGTGCTGAGGGGTTGGAAGGCTGGCCGTCGTTCATCGACGCAGGAATGTACAGCTGCTCGAGACCGGCTCGCCCGATGGCACGACACGGTGGCCGTGAACCAGAACCGTTAGCGCACCGTTAGCTAACTGATGCGGACCCTATATCGATTGCCTGGGCTTTAATTTCGCGGCGCATACTGGCGGGCGTATAGCCGAGAAAACAGAGGGTCTGTGCGCACATTTGGTTCTCTGACGGTCCGGCAGGCCGCTGGGTTAGGAGTAGCAGTGGTCGGGTTGACGAGCGTCCTATCGACGCTCGCCGCCGCTGACCCCACCCCCGGGCGCCTGATCTCGCGGCTCGATCCGACGGCGCCGCCTTCGGGGGCGCACGTCTTGGTGCTGGTCGCCGGGCTGGCGCTGCTCGTGCTGGCGCCGAACATCCTCCGTGGCAGACGCCTTGCGGTCCCGCTGGCGATCGGAGCACTGGGCCTGATCTCGCTCCTTGACGGCGTTGCTCCAGTGGCCGTCGGCGCCGGCGCGGTGGGGATCGGCTTGGTCGCGGCCCTCGCCTTCGGCTGGCGAGAGTTTCCGTTGCGTGCCCGTGCCCGAGCGCACCCTGCCCTGGTCTTGGGCGCCAGTGCCGCGTGGGGGCTGGCCTACCTGGCGTTCCTGGCCGACCCTCTGATGGCGGTGCATGGCAGGTCGATCAGGGGCGCCCTTCACCAGGCGCTGGGACATGTCCTGCACGCCCCGCAGCGGCTGAGCGACGCCTGGGTCCTGCTCGTTGAGCTGCTGATCGCCTGTGCCGTCGCCACTTCGCTGCTCGCGCTGCGCTCCCTGCTTCGCCCCGCGACCCTGCAGGCAGCGCACAGCGACCGGGAGTACCGCAACGCCAGGGCTGCGGTGGAGCGCTACGGCGAGGACTCGCTCTCACCGTTCATCCTGCGCTCGGACAAGAGCTTTCACTTCCACGGCGACGGCGTGCTGGCCTACCGCGTGATCGGTGGGACCGCGGTGATCTCCGGCGATCCAGTCGCTCCGCAGGGGGAGGCCGGGGCCGTGCTGCACAGTTTTCGTGAACACGCCCGCAGCCAGGGCTGGGGCCTGGCGCTGTGGGGTGCGTCGCGACGCAATCTCGACGCCTACCGGGCGCTCGGTCTGCACGCGCTACAGGCGGGCGAAGAGGCGTTTGTGGCCCCCGCCTCGTTCACGCTCGAGGGGAGGCCGGTGCGCAAGCTTCGCCAGTCCGTGCACCGCGTCCAACGCCGCGGTTGGACTGTCAACGCTCTCGACGGCCGTGAGTTGAACGAGCCGCTGGCCCGGGAGATCGAGGACCTCGATGCCGCGTGGCGCAAGACCAAGCGGCGCGTGCTCGGCTTCGCGATGGGCACCGGTCCGTGCGAGGCCGACCTGCGGCCGGACGATCTCTACTTCCTGGCGCGCTCACCGACCGGCCAGCTGCGCGCGGCGATGCGGTTCGTGACCCACGACGGCAAGCTGTCGCTCGACACCATGCGTCGCCTCGATGACACGCCCAACGGGCTCAATGAGGCGCTGGTCTGTAGGGCACTGCAGGTGGCCAGCGAGCGAGGGGTCCGCGAAGTGAGCCTCAATTACGCAGGTCTAGCCCATCTGGCCCGCGATCTCGGCAGCCGCGGCAAGCGGCCGCGCGCGATCAACCGGTTCGTGCTTCGCATCCTCAAGAGCCGCTTTCAGATGGACCGTCTGGTCCGCTTCAACGAGAAGTTCTCGCCCGAATGGCGGCCGCGCTACCTCGTCTACGAGTCGCGCTTGGGCCTTCCCCGCACGATTCTGAGGGTGCTTCAAGTCGAGGGGTATCTCCCGCGGCGAAAGCCGCTAGCAGGGCGGTCGCTGGGACGCTCACGCTTGCCGCGTGGCTTGCGGGCCGATGCGCTTCGCTGAGCGTCGCGGGGGCCGCCCCCAACTGTTTCGCAGGCTGGTGCTCGGGGCCGCCCTGCTGGGGCTCCTGGGGGCAGGCCTCGTCGGCGCCGCCAGCTATTGGGAGGCCTACTACCAGCACCGTGGGTTCATCCGCCCCGGGCGGCTCCCCGAAGCACGGACGGGACGCCTGCAGACGGTTCACTTCTACTCCTCCGCGCTGCAGCGGGAGGGCGACTACCTGGTTTACCTGCCGCCGGGCTACGACCCCGCCGGCCATTACCCCACCTTCTACCTGCTACACGGGTCACCCGGTCGCCCGCAGGTGTTCATCGACGTCGCCAACGTCGATGTCCGGCTGGAGAACCTGATCAAGAAGCGAAGGGTGCCGCCGATGATTCTCGTCTTCCCAGACGGCCGCCGCGTGCACCGCAGCTTGTTCTCTGACTCCGAATGGGCCAACGGGCTCTACGGCCGCTATGAGGACTACGTACTCGATGTTGTGCGCGATGTGGAGAAGCGCTTCGCGGCCAGCCCTAACCGCCAGGACAGGGTGATCGGCGGCTACTCCGAGGGCGGCTACGGCGCTCTGAACATCGCCCTTCACCATCTGGCGGTGTTTGGCTCGGTCCAGGTCTGGTCGGGCTACTTCGACCAGCCGGACCGGTCGGGGACGTTTCGCTACGCGACCGCCGCCACCCTGGCGTACAACAGCCCCACCGACTACGTGCCGCGAATCTCGCGCCGGCTGCGGCGGCTGCCGCTGCGCGTGTTCATGTACGTCGGACGGCGCGACCCGACCAAGGTCCTGTTCGGGCCGATGTCCGCGGAGCTCGCGGCGGGCGGCGCCTACGCCAAATGGACGACATATCGCGGCGGACACGACTGGCAGCTGTGGAACGCCCATATGGACAGCATGCTGGTGCTGGCCGGCCGAGACGTACAGCTGCCGCTCGCGCCTCGGGCCGTGGCGCCACCGCCCGGAGGGCTTCCAGTCGTTCGCCCCAGGGCGCTTCCGGTTTTGAGCGCCAGGCCGGACGCCGCTTTGAGGCCGCATCAGCCCAGCCCGCTCGTCGTCCTCGCCGGACTGTTGCTGGCACTTGTCTCCGCCGCGGCAATCAACCTCGGATTCCTGCTCCAGCACCGGGGGCTCAGCGCAACCCGTTCGCTGCGGGACTCGAAGCGGGCGCTTGCGCTCGCGATGTTGCAAGACCGCTCCTGGCTTGGCGGTCAGGCGCTTGGCTGGATCGGCTTCGCGGCGCAGATCGTGGCTGTCTCGATCGCGCCGTTGGCGCTGGTGCAGGCGTTTGCCGCCGGCGGACTGGCGTTGTCGGTGCCGCTCGCCGCTGGCCTATTCGGGCATCGGATATCGCGCCGCCAGCGGCTGACGGTGGCGCTCGTGGCCATGGCCCTCGCTGCGCTGTCGATCGGCCTGGTGGCGCGCGCTGAGCACATTCAAGCTGGCGGGCTGGCGATCGCCACGGCTGGGCTGCTGGCGCTCGCGCTCATATTCGTCCCCACGGAGTCACCGGCGGCGCGGGCGATCGCCGCCGGCCTGTTCTACGGCGTCGCTGACGCCGCCATCAAGGCCATCTCCGTCAGCTGGGCGGCGCGGGGTCTGGGCGCGCTTGACTCTGGCTGGACGCTGCTCGCCGGGCTGGCCACGTTCGCCGGCTTTCTCTGCTTCCAGAGCGCGCTGCGACGCGGGAGCGCCGTGGCGGCAATATCGCTGATGAACTCCCTGGCGGCTCTGGCGGCGCTGGCCGCCGGTCTATTGGCTTTTCGGGAATCGCTCGGACGCAGCGTCGATGCGACCGTCGGGCATGTGCTGGCGCTAGCGATCGTCCTAGCCTGCGTCCCTGTGCTGGCCGCCGCGCAAACCGAGCTGGCGGACAGCCTCGAGCCCGCCGAAGGCGCCCGGCAGCGCGCAACCGACGGCGAACAGCGCGGCCTCGAGCCATGGTCCTATCCCCGGCCGGCGAGATAGCAGCACGTGGCTCAAGCGTTCGTTGCGGGTCAGTGCGTAGGCGGCTCTGCGAGGCGACCAACAACAGCACTAGCGCCAGCGCAGCGGTAGGGGCCACGCGCCGCATGCGCGGAAGCCGGGCGAGCAGCAGTCCGGCGGTGACGCCGGCGGCCAGCCAGGCAACGGCCACCCGCGCCAGCGGCTGAGTGTCACGCGCCGCGAGCTGGAGCAACGGCAGGGCGTCGCGGATCGCCAGCCCGCCGGAAAGCCAGCCCAGGCCGCGCAGCGCATACAGCCAGCCGAAGCCCGAGAGCATCGTTGCCAGAACGGTGACGATGAAGGCAGCGCCGGTGCCGAGCGCGGTGATCCACCGGCTGAGTCCTGCGAGCCAGCTGACAGAAAGCTTACGACGCATCCCTACCGTCACGGACCATATGGAAGCAAGGCCAGTCTCTGCGGCCCGGCGGAGACGTCGCAGACTGCTCGCCGCTCTGTGCGCGGCAGCTGCGACGTCGGCTGCTGGTGGGGTCACGCTGGGCACCAGCGCCACATCATCGGCCTCAGGTCCCGGGTCTCCTGCACGGACCGAGACCGTGAGCTGTAGCGCGCATTCGCTCGGGGGCAAGCTGCCGGCCCTGGTCTACCTACCGGTCGGCTATTCCCACAGCTCCACGCGCTTTCCGGTCGTCTACTTCCTGCACGGACTGCCCGCGGATCCCGACGAGTACACGTCGAACTCGTTCGTGGCCACGGCCGTCGCCGCCGGCGGTCATAGGGCGATCGTCGTTGCGTCACAGGGCGCCCGGGCCCGAGGCTCCGATCGCGAGTATCTGGATTGGCGTCCCGACGAAGACTGGCCGTCGGCGATCGCAAACGATCTCACGCACTGCATCGACTCGCGCTTCCGGACGATCGCAGACCGCAGGGGACGCGCGTTGGTCGGGATCTCCGCCGGCGGCTACGGAGCGTTCAACATCGGCATGCGCAACCTGGGAACGTTCTCCGCGCTCGAGTCCTGGAGCGGTTACTTCGCGGCCACCGATTCCAGCGGGTTGGTGCAGCTAGATCTGGGCTCGAGAAAGGCCAACCGGCGAGCGCGCGTGCCGCTCGGTAGCCGGCTGAAGCGGAACCTGTCCGCCCGGCCGACGTTCGTCGGCTTCTACGTCGGCAATCAGGACAGTACGTTCTTGAACGCGAACGTCCAGCTGAACGAGACGCTCACCGCCCACCACATCGCGCATCAATTCGCGATCTATCCCGGTGGGCACTCGACCTCCCTCTGGGAGCAGTGGGCGCCACTGTGGCTGGGCTACGCCCTCGATCACATGGCGAAGCCGCGGAGCTGAGGAACTCGGCGGTCATTCGGCGCCGTGCGTCTTGGCGACCTCCGTCCAGAACCGGATGTACTCGCGCTCGTGGCCGATCCCGGCCTCGAGCGTAAGCCGCACGCCCTCGGTCATGTCGCCCTGGGCGCGCAGCTGCTCATAGAAGCGCAGGCGCTCGCGATGGCGCTCGAGCTGGCCCTCAGCGATGACCTCGGGCTGGGCGCCGCAGAACAGCTTCAGAATTCCCGGATCGCGGAGCTCGTACAGCTCGGTGTCGGGGTCAGCCCGCCACGCGTCGAGCGTTTTGCGCCCCGCCGCAGTCAGCCGGTACTCCCGGCGCCGGCGGCCGGTCTGCTCGCGCCGCTCCGATAGCAGCCCGGCGTCGGCCAGCCGCGTGCACTCCGTGTAGATCTGCGTGTGGGGGATCGACCAGAAGTGCAGGAGGCTGATCTGCGCCAGTCGCTTCAGCTGATACGGCGTCGCCGGCTGGAGCAATTCGACCAAGCCGAGCACTGCGAAGGACGTGGTGGTGAGGCGTGGCGTTGACAGGGCTTGGATTCTACAGTACGATCAGCACGGTACGAACTAAACGATCCGGAAGGAAGCATCATGGGTGCTGTGATGCAGCAGGCGACTGCAGCGAAGGGGTTCGAGTCGCTCGAACAAGAGACCCATCTCGACCACCTCCCGGTGGAGGGCGCACCCCCGCCGTGGTTGACGGGCTCGTTGATCCGCACCGGCCCCGCGAAGTGGGAGGTGGGAAAGCGGACGATGAACCACTGGTTCGACGGCTTGGCGATGCTGCACCGCTTCGCCTTCGCCGACGGCGAGGTGTCCTACGCCAACCGTTTCCTCGAAACGCGCGCCTGGCGGGCAGCCCGTGATCAGGGCCAGATCGCATACTCGGAGTTCGCTACGGACCCCTGCCGTTCGCTGTTCCAGCGCGTTACCGCGATGTTCTCGCCGCAGCTGACGGACAACGTGAACGTCAACCTCGTCAAGCTCGGCGAGCGGTTCGTCGCCATGACCGAGACACCGATTCCGGTCCAGTTCGACCAGGCGACGCTGGCCGCGGCAGGTGTTCCGTACAAGCCCCCGGGACAGCTCACCACCGCCCATCCCCATCTTGACCGGTCGACCAACGGGGTGCTCAACTACGCCGCCAAGCTCGGCGTGCGCAGCTCCTACCGCTTCTTTCACCTCGCGCCCGACAGCGACTCGCCCCGGGTGATCGGCTCGCGCGCCGTCAGCGAGCCGGCGTACGTGCATTCGTTCGGGCTGACCGAGCGCTGGCTCGTGCTGGCGGAGTTCCCATTCGTGGTCAACCCTCTGCAGCTTGCGAGAAGCGGCCGGCCGTACATCGAGAACTACCGCTGGAAGCCCGAACGCGGAACGCGCTTTCACCTTTTCGACCGGCGAAGCGGCGACTATCGGGGACCGTTCGAGACCGACGCTCGATTCGGCTTTCACCACGTGAACGCCTACGAGGAGGGCGATCAAGTCGTCGCCGACATCTGCACATATCCCGATGCGGGAATCGTCCAGGACCTGTACCTCGAGCGCCTGCGCCAGGGCAAGCCGGTCGCCCCTGCCCACCTCGAGCGCTTCCGCATAGCGCCCACGAGCAACGGCGTCACCGCCGAGCGCTTGATCGAGGAGCCGCTTGAGCTGACCCGGATCAACTACGGACGCTGCAACGAGCGGCCCTATCGCTACGTGTGGGGCGTCGGCATCGGGAACGGATGGCTCGACCGGATCGTCAAGGCGGATCTAGAAAAACGCAGCACGGTCACCTGGCAAGAGGACGGCTGCTTCCCGGGCGAGCCGGTGTTCGTCGCGGCGCCCGGTGCCGAGACCGAGGACGACGGCGTGCTGCTGTCGGTTGTGCTCGCGCCCACGGGCGGCTCGTTCCTGCTGATCCTCGACGCCCACTCGCTACGCGAGCTGGCCCGCGCTGAGGTGCCGCACCACATCCCGTTCGGGTTTCACGGCATGTTCACGAACTGATCGGGGGACAGCCTGGCGGGGCGCATCGGGGCCCGGTCTCGTGGGCGCTCAGCCGCTGGTCTGCTTCAGCCCGATCGGCGCGCGCAGGACGGCGTCGGGGATTCCAAGCGCGTCCACCAGCGGCCCCGCGCTGCCCCGCGCCTCGTTGCATAAGCGGTTGACCTCGCGCGTGATCTGCTTGCAACGGGGGGAGGCCAGCCGCCCGTGCTCCTGAAAGAAGCCCTTGTCCGATTCCAGATTCCACAGGGCGTAGAGATCGCAGAGCAGGCCAAGCGCTTCGCGGCTCGCCTGATCTTCGATGGCGTCGATCGCCGCTGCGAATGCCTCGAGCGTGATCGTGTGCATGTGTGCGCGGGCGGCGTCGGCGGCGTGGTCCTGCACGGCGCGGAACACCTCGAACGGCTCGTAGCCCTCGCTCAGCCCGCGCCTGAAGCGGTTGGCCACCGAGGCCACGATGTGACCCTCGCGCCAGCGAAACAAGTCGAGCTGGTAGTCGCGATCGAGCAGGTTGGCGTGCTCGTCGCGGGTGGGCACGGCGTCAGCGATGACCTGGACGATCTTGCGGGCGAACAACCGCTCCACGACCGTTTCCACCACCTGCCCGGCGACGAACGTCACCATCTCCGCCGGGTTGAGGCCCCCGAACTGCTCCGAGAAGTTGGTCAAAAGCCCGCGGGCCGCGAGCAACATCAGCACCGTGTTATCGCCCTCGAAGGTGGTGAAGATATCCGTGTCGGCCTTGAGCGCCGCGAACCGGTTCACGGCCATGTAGCCCGCGCCGCCGCAGCACTCGCGGCAGGTCTGGATCGTCGCGGTGGCATGCCAGCTGGAGGTGGCTTTCATTCCCGCCGCTAGCGACTCGAGCTCGCGACGCTCACGGTCAGGTGTGTCGTCGATCCCGCCAGAGAACGCCTCATGGAACCGCTCCAGCAGCGCCGCCTGGGCGAAGTGCAGCGCGTAGGTCTTGGCCAGTAGCGGCATCAGCCGCCGCTGGTGCGTGCGGTAGTCGAGGACTGGCACCTCCTCGCCATCGGGAGGGCCGAACTGACGGCGGCGCAGGCCGTAGCGGATGGCGATCGTAAGCGCGGTTTTTGCGGCGCTGATCGACGCCCCCGACACGCACACCCGACCCTGCACGAGCGTTCCCAGCATCGTGAAGAAGCGCTTGTTTACGTTGTCGATCGGGCTCGAGTAGACACCCTCCGCGCTGACGTCGCCATAGCGGTTCAGCAGTGCATCGCGCCCCACGCGGACGTGGTGGAACGTGATCCGGCCGTTATCTACGCCGCCCAGGCCGAGCTTCTCGCCGTCGTCCTCGATCTTCACGCCCTCCTTGACCCGTCCGTCGTCGTCGCGCAACGGCACCACGAAGGTGTGCACGCCGTGCGACTCGCCGCCCACGATCAGTTGCGCGAACACCGCCGCCATCCGGCCATCGCGCGCGGCGTTGCCGATGTACTCCTTGCTCGCCCCCTCGCTGGGAGTGTCGATCACGAACTCCTGCCGCTCGGCGTCGTAGGTGGCGGTCGTCTCCAGGTGCTGCACGTTTGAGCCGTGCGACGCCTCGGTCATGGCGAAAGCGCCCGGGAGCTCGAGGCTGGCGATCCGGCGTAGGTAGCGCTGGTGATGGGAGCGCGTGCCGAGCTGCTGCACGGCGCCGCCCCACAGGCCGAACTGAACCCCGAACTTGACCAGCAGCGACAAGTCGCCGAAGGCCAGCGCCTCGAACGCGGCGACGTTGGCGCCGGGATCGCCCTGACCTCCGAACTCCTCCGGAAACCCCGGCGCGGTCAGCCCCTCGCCGGCGAGCGTCTGAGCCCACTCGAGCACGCGCCGGCGGTACTGCTCTCGTCCCACGCCGATCGGCGGCTCGAACTCCGGCCGGCTCAGCACCTCCATGACCTGGTGACGAAGGTCGGCGTAGCGACCGTCGAGCAGCCGCTGGAGCGCGCCCGGGTCGAACTCGGTCGTGGCCACCATCGCCGAAGCATATGATCGGCTCGTGTCGCTCGGGGCACGAGGTTCGAGCTCGACCGCCGCCTCGGTCGCGGACCGAGGCGACAGCAAGCGCTCTGTGACTGTGGTGTTCGCTGGCCTGATGCTGGTGGTGTTGATGGCCGCGCTCGATCAGACGATCGTCTCCACAGCACTCCCGACGATCGTCGGCGACTTGGGGGGCCTCAACCACATCTCGTGGGTGGTGACGGCCTATCTGTTGGCGCAGACTGCGGTCACGCCGCTGTACGGAAAGCTCGGCGACCTCTACGGGCGCAAGGTCCTGTTGCAGGTGGGGCTGGTCGTGTTTCTGGCCGGGTCGGCGCTTTGTGGCGCATCGCAGAGCCTCACCGAGCTGATCGCCTTCCGCGCCCTTCAGGGTCTGGGCGGCGGCGGCTTGATCGTCAGCGCGCAGGCGGCGATTGGCGACGTGGTCTCGCCACGCGAACGCGGCCGCTATCAGGGCCTGTTCGGCGCTGCGTTCGGGATGGCCAGCGTGATTGGCCCGCTGCTGGGTGGCTTCTTGACCTCCAACCTGAGTTGGCGCTGGATCTTCTACGTCAACTTGCCGATCGGGGTGTTGGGCTTCGTCGTGCTGGCGGCGGGGCTGCCCTCCCAGACCGAGCGCGTCCACCACAAGATCGATTATCTGGGGACAGGGCTCCTGGCGGCTGCGGTCAGTGCCGTGGTGCTCGTGTGCACGCTGGGCGGTACGACCTACAAGTGGGGCTCGACGTTCACGATCGCCCTCGGGTTAGGGGCACTGATCCTGATCGGAGCTTTCATCCTCACCGAGCGGCGGGCGGCGGAGGCCGTGCTCCCGCTGCGCTTGTTCGCCAATCGCGTGTTCTCGGTCACCAGCGCGATAGGCCTCATCGTCGGCTTCGCCATGTTCGGCTCGATCACCTACCTGCCGTTGTTTCTGCAGGTGGTCAACGGCGCTTCGCCCACGGGCTCGGGTCTTCAGCTGCTGCCGCTGATGGCCGGCCTGCTGATCACCTCGATCGGCTCAGGCCAGATCATTTCGCGCACTGGCCGCTACAAGCCGTATCCGATCGCCGGCACGGCGGTGATGGTCGCCGGGCTGTTGCTGCTCGCGGGCATGAGCGCCTCCACCGGCCGCCTGGCCTCCTCCGCTTACATGTTCGTGCTGGGTCTGGGGCTCGGCTTGGTGATGCAGGTGCTGGTGCTGGCCGTCCAGAACGCCGTCGAGTACCACGACCTTGGCGTCGCCACGTCGGGGGCCACGCTGTTTCGCTCGATCGGCGGCTCGGTAGGCACCGCCGTGTTGGGGTCCGTGTTCTCCAGCCGGCTGGCGATTGAGCTCAGACACACGCTGCCTGCCAGCGCCGCCGCTACGGCCGAGAAGAGCAACCTCAGCGCGAACCCCGCGGCGCTGAAGAAGCTGCCGGCTCCGATCCACACGGGCTACGTGCACGCGTTCACGAACTCGCTGAGCACCGTGTTCGAGGTCGCGGCCGCGGTGGCCGCCCTGGCGTTCGTGCTCAGCTGGGCGCTCGAGCAGCGGCCGCTGCGGGACAGCGTCGCCGCCGGCGCTGGCGTCGGCGAGAGCTTTGCGATGCCTAAGCATCCAGACTCGCTGGCGGAGATCTCGCGCGCGCTGAGCCTGCTGGTAGGGCGCGAGGGACGCCGGCGCTTCGTGGCTGGGGTGACCGTCCGGGCAGGGGTAGACCTCTCGCCGGCGGCGGCCTGGTTGCTTGTGCGCCTGCACGAGAAGCCCGACGCCGACCTCCGGGCGCTGTGCGAGCGTTTCGCCGTCCCGGTCGAGGTCTCGGAGCGGGCGCTGGGAGAGCTCGAGACCCGAGGACTGGTGCACATGTCAGACGGCGTCCGCGAGCTCGACGCTCGATCGGACGAATTGGTGCAGCGGCTCATGGCCGAGCGCCGCGCGAGCCTCGTCCGGCTGCTCGACGGCTGGTCGCCCGAGCGCTACGACGACCTCGCGGCCCTGCTCACCCGCCTGGCGTTCGAGCTGGAGCGCGAGCCATCGCGAGAGGAGCTGGTGCCGCAAGCTCTCAGGGGCGGATGAAGCGGCGGAAATGGCGGGCGAAGTTGCCGAAATGCCCGTGGCCGAGACCTGCCAGGCCAGTCGCTCCGAGCATCGTGACGAAGGCGCCGGCGAGCAGCGCCAGCGTCGCCAGCACGAGTGGCCAGCGGCGGTCGAGCCATGCCCGTGCCGAAGCGAGCACCATCGTCGAGCGCTCGCCGGCAAACGTCAGCACCACGGCGATCGCCACCAGCGGCAGCACAAAGCAGATGTTGAACAGCACGATCAGCACCGTCTGCCGCGCCGGATCGAAGCCTGACCCCACGACGGCCGCGATCGCCGCGAAATAGGGGAACGCCGTCGGCAGCTCGACTGCGGTGATCGTCGCCCCGAGAATCGCGCTCGATCTCCCCTGGGCCTTCGGCGTCGGGACCGCGAAGCTCGACAGGCGACGGCGGTAGCTCAGCAGGAACACGCCGCCCGCGAGGATCACCGCGCCGGCGATCGTCTCGAGCACGTAACGATCCTCGTGGTCGGGATGTGGTACGAGCGACAGCAGCAGCTGTCCGGGCCCCAGCGCCAGCAGCAGTCCGCCCAGCAGATAGACCGCGAACACCCCGAGCGTGAACTGAATCACGTGGGTCCGAGCGTGCCTCCCCCCGGCCAGATACAGCGCGGGGCCGATCGTCGTCGGATTCACGGAGTCCGCTAACCCGATCGAGATCACGAGCGCCATCAGCCGCAGCATGTCTCAATTCTTCCCCGAAACGGCGCGCGGGCCGCATGCGCGCGGCCGTCACGCGAAGTGGAGCTCCTCGCCCTCGTCGTCCGAGACCGGACGCTCGCAGGTCGGACACCACCAGCGGGCCTCCATCGGCGTTCCGCAGGCGACGTGGCGCGGGGCGGAGGCGCCCTCTGCATTGCGCGCGCCCCACCCCGCCAATAGCCGCAAGGCCCCGGCCAGCTCGCGGCCCGAGGCGCTGAGCTCATAAACGAAGCGGGGCGGGCGCTCGGAGTAGGGGCGTGCCACGACCAGCGCGCTGCGCTCGAGCTGTCGTAGGCGCTGGGCGAGGACATTGGGGGCGATTCCGGCTACCTCTCGCTGCAGTTCTCCGAACCGTCGCGGCGCGTCCAGCAGGGCGGCTACCACCAACAGGGTCCAGCGGTCGCCGACGGCAGTGAGGGCATCCGCCAAAGCGGACGCCGAGGGCTCCGCGCTCGTGCTGGCGCTCGGCTCGGCGTCTGATGTTCGGTCTGGCGGTCCTGGCATCGGCCGGTCGATCGTAGCCATCGCGCTTGCTACGATAGCGACTTGCATATTGCAAGTAACTACTGAGCAGGAAGAGAGAACATGGCTTTGCTTGAAGAAACACAAACCACGATCGCCGACGCGGCCAGCCGGCTGGGCCCGGCGGTGGTCGGGCTGGGGCGTGGCTGGGGAGTCGGTTCCGGGATCGTGGTCGCCCGCGATCGGGTGCTCACCAATGCCCACAACCTGCGCCACGAAGAGGTCACCGTCTCGTTCGCCGACGGCCGCCGCGCGAATGGCCGCGTGGCTGGATCGGACGCCGATCTGGACATTGCGGTGATCGACGTGGACACCGGCGACATCGGTCCTCTGCAGTGGTCGGACGAGGTCGAGGAGCTGTCGATCGGGCGCCCGGTCCTAGCGTTCGGCAACCCCGGCGGCCGTGGCCTGCGCGTCACGCTCGGTTTCGTTTCCTCGGTCGCCCGCAGTTTCCGCGGGCCGAGGGGCAGGCGCATTCGCGGGGCGATCGAGCACACTGCGCCGCTGCCCGGTGGCTCCTCCGGCGGACCGCTGCTGGACCTCGGCGGCCGGCTGCTGGGGGTCAACGCGGTGCGTGCAGACGGTGGCCTGATCCTCGCGATCGCCGGAGACGCAGCGTTGCGGGAGCGCGTCGAGCTCCTGGCGCGCGGTCAAGCTCCGGCGCGCGTACGACTCGGAGTGGCGGTGGCGCCCCCGCGCGTCGCCCGGCGCCTGCGACGGGCTGTCGGGCTGTCGGAGCGCGACGGCGTGCTGGTACGCGCGGTCGAGGATGAGGGCGCGGCGGAGCGCGCGGGCATCGAGCGCGGCGATTTGATCGTCGCCGCGGGCGGACGGGAGATCGAGCGCATCGATGGGCTGTATGAAGCACTCGACGCCGCACGAGCCGACGGCCAGCTCGAGTTGAGCGTGCTCCGCGGGAACGACGAGCGCACCGTCACCGTCAGCTTCTGATGAGCGCCACCGACACCGATCCCCGTCAGATCCACGACGACGAGATGGAGGCGCTCGACGCCTATTCACGGATCGTCGTGGAGGTGGCTGAACGGCTGGCGCCGAGCGTCGCCAACCTGCGAGTCATGCGACGCGGCCGCAGTGGGCAGGTTCCAGCCGGAGCGGGCAGTGCCGTGGTGCTCACGCCCGACGGGTTCCTGCTGACCTCGGCGCACGTGGTGGCGGGACCCGGACGGCGTGGGCGGGCTGCGTTCGTCGACGGCCGCGAGCTCAGCTTTCGGATCGTGGGCGTCGACCGGCTTTCCGATCTGGCCGTGCTGCGCGCCGACGGCGACGGCCTCACGCCGGCCACGCTGGGGGAGGCAGAGCAACTGCGCGTGGGACAGCTGGTGGTCGCCATCGGCAACCCCAACGGCTTTGCAGGCTCAGTGACCGCCGGCGTCGTCTCGGCCCTCGGACGTTCCCTTCCCGCGCGCGCGGGAAGAAACCTCCGTTTCATCGACAACGTCATCCAGACCGACGCGGCGCTGAACCCAGGCAACTCCGGGGGCGCCCTCGTGGACAGCTCCGCACGCGTGGTCGGCATCAACACGGCGGTCGCCGGCGTCGGCCTGGGGCTTGCGGTCCCGATCAACGCTGCCACGAGGCAGATCGTCGGTGCCCTGATGCGCCACGGTCGAGTCCGGCGGGCGTATCTCGGGATCGCGGGCGGTCCGCGACCGCTGCCGCCGCACGCCCGGAGCCAGGTCGGCCGCCAGAGCGGCGTGGAGGTCGTGGAGGTGGCCCCGGGAAGCCCCGCCGAACGGGCTGGGCTGCGCTCGGAAGATCTGATCGTGGAGCTCGACGACTTGGCCGTACTGCGGGTCGACGATGTGCAGCGGGTCATGACCGATGCCGTGATCGGAAGACCGCTTCGGATCCGCGTCCTACGCGGCGGGCGCTTCCTGGAGCTGCTGGCCACCCCCGAGGAGCTGCGGGATTAGGTCGTCCGCCGGCGGCCGGGGCGCCGCCAGAGCTCTCCCGCGCAGGGTCTGGAGACGGGCTACACTCGTTCGCGGCGCCGGTGGGCGTGTCACGACGCGCCCGCGGCCGGATGCCACACGTATCGATACGACGAGACTGCAAGCGCCATGGCCCGTGGAGACGTCCGGATCGCAGTGACGCTCGCCTGCGAAGACTGCAAGCGCCGGAATTATCAGACAAACAAGAGCAAGCGGAACAACCCCGATCGCCTTCAGATGCGCAAGTACTGCCGCTGGTGCCGGCGTCACACGGCGCATCGCGAGACGCGCTGACGCGCCGTAGCTGGAGCAGTGGCTCGCAACCGCAAACGCGCCAAGGAGCGCCGCGCTCGGCGGCCTCAGCCCGTCGCCAGCCATGGCCGTGAGGCGGCGGCTCGGGGCGGCATGCCCGAGCGACTGGAGCGCGACCACGAAGCCCCCGAAGCGCTCGAGCCGGTAGAGGACGAGCGCCTCACGGCCGAGCCCGTGGAGGACGGAGCCGTCGAGGACGGGGCGTCCGAGGCCGTGGCGTCCGATGCCATGGCGGACCAGGCGTTCGAGGTCGAGGCGTCCGATGCCGTGCATGGCGACTACGAGGCGCCGTCCCCGATCGAGCACGCCGCTCCCGATGCGGAGATCGCCGAGGCCCGGCTCGAGCTGGGCGGACTCGATCAGCTGGAGGACGAGCAGGCCCCGTCCCAGGACGAGCTCGAGCCCACCGAAGCCGACATCGAAGACGAGAGTGAGGCGCCTTCAAGTGGTGAGCTGGAGGTGTCCACTCGCGCCGAGGCTCATCGTCGTGAGCTGCCGAGCAACCGGCTCGTCGGCTTTCTTCAGGGCAGCTGGCGCGAGCTTCAGCGGGTACAGTGGCCCGACCGCCGTCAGGTGATGCAGGCCACGGGGGTGGTCATCGGATTCGTGATCGTGGCCGGCGTTTTCCTCGGGGTGTCAGACTGGGTCGCCGGGAAAGTCGTGTCTTTGATCATCAACGGTCACTTCTAGAGTAGTGCGAAGCACGAACGGTTAAGCGAGGCGGGAGGCCGAGCGATATTTTCAAAACGCGGGCCCGGACGGCCCGCGGAGGACTAAATGTTCCGCTGGTACGTCGTCAACACCTATTCAGGCCACGAGCAGAAGGTCAAGCACAATCTCGAGCACCGCGTGGTGTCGCTCGGGCAGCAGCGTGCCGTGCGCCAGATCGTCGTGCCGACCGAGACCGTGTCCGAGATGAAGGACAACCAGAAGGTGACCGTCGAGAAGCGGACGATGCCCGGCTACGTGCTGGTCAACATGGATCTCAACGAGGACTCCTGGTCTCTGGTCAAGGGCACCCCCGGCGTGACCGGCTTCGTCGGCGCCTCCAACGAGCCGGTGCCGTTGACGCAGGACGAGGTCAATCGGCTCCTCCACCGCGAGGTAGAGGCCCGGCCCCGCCACCGCGCTCAGTTCGCTATAGGCGAGTCGGTCAAGGTCATCTCCGGTCCCCTGTCGGACTTCTCCGGCGAGATATCCGAGGTCAACGAGGACGCGCAGCGGCTGAAGGTGCTGGTGTCGATCTTCGGCCGCGAGACCCCGGTCGAGGTGGGCTTCGAGCAGGTGAAGAAGATATGAGCGATCAAGTTCGCTCATATCTGGGTAAGCGAGTCCGGAGGCCGAGCCTTCCTGTCAGAAAGCGGGGCCGGAGGCCCCGCGGAGGAGACTAGAGGCGGCGCGAGATGGCGAGGAAGGTTCTCACCGAGATCAAGCTGCAAGCGGTTGGCGGACAGGCCAGCCCGGCTCCGCCCGTGGGCCCCGCCCTGGGTCAGCACGGGGTGAACATCATGGAGTTCGTCAAGGCCTTCAACGCCCAGACGCAGAGCGACGCCGGGACGGTGATTCCGGTCGTGATCACGGTCTACGAGGACCGCTCGTTCACGTTCGTCACCAAGAGCCCGCCGGCGGCTGTGCTGATCAAGCAGGCGGTGTCGGTGGAGAAGGGCTCCCCCGAGCCGCACCGCGAGAAGGTTGCGCAGATCACCCAGGCCCAGCTGCGGGAGATCGCCGAAAAAAAGATGAAGGACCTGAACGCCAACGATCTGGACGCCGCGGCGAACATCATCGCCGGCACGGCGCGCTCGATGGGCGTGGATGTCGTCTAGGAGATGAGGAGCAGCTGATGGCAGCGCATGGAAAGACCTATATCGATGCCCGCCAGCGCTTCGACCGCGAGCGCGAGTACGCGCCGTCCGAGGCGATGGCGCTCATCAAGCAGCTGAAGCGGGCGAAGTTCGACGAGTCCGTGGAGGTGCACGTCCGCACGGGGCTGAACGTGCGCCACGCCGACGAGCAGCTGCGCGGCACGATTGCCCTGCCCAATGGCCTGGGCAAGGACGTGAAGATCGCGGTGTTCGCTCGGGGCGACAAGGCCCGCGAGGCCGAGGAGGCCGGAGCGGACGTCGTCGGCGCCGAGGACCTGGCCGAGCGTGTCCAGGGCGGCTTCGACGATTTCGATGTGGCCGTCGCCACGCCCGACATGATGCCCGTGGTCGGGCGCCTGGGGCGCATCCTCGGGCCGGCGGGCAAGATGCCCAATCCCAAGGTGGGCACGGTGACGATGGACGTGGCCAAGGCGGTCGAGGAGTCCAAGGCGGGGAAGGTCGAGTACCGCACCGACCGCAACGCGATCGTGCACATGGTGATCGGCAAGACCGACTTCGACGAGCGCCGTCTGCTCGAGAACTATGCGGCCGTAATCGAGGAGCTGATCCGCGCCAAGCCGTCGGCGGCCAAGGGGCGCTACATCCGTTCGGTTACGTTCGCATCGACGATGGGCCCCGGCGTCAAGGTCGACCCCAGCAGGACCCGCGACATCGTCGAGGAGCCCGCGGCCGCGTAGACTAAAAGGACCTGCCGAAGACCTTCGGCCGCCGTCAGGGTGTAAGTCCGGAGCAGGCGGATGTACGACGCGAGCCGTGCTCGCCTCTCGGCGCCCGCCTGCACTTGGAGTCGAGAGGACATGAACCGAGACCAAAAAGCTCAAGTCGTAGAAGAGATCGCCGGGCAGCTGCAGAGCGCTGAGGCGGTGTTCGCCGTCGACTACCGGGGCATCTCCGTATCCCAAGTGGCCGAGCTTCGCGCCCGTCTGCGCGAGGCGGATGCCGTCTTCCGCATCGTCAAGAATTCGCTCACCGAGCGGGCCGCCGACCAAGCCGGCACGGCCCAGCTCAAGGAGCTGCTCGACGGGCCCACCGCGCTGACGGTGGTCGCCGGCGACCCGGCTGTGGCGGCCAAGGCGCTCAACGACACGGCTCGCACGCTGAACCTGCTCGAGTTCAAGGGCGGGCTAATGAACGGCAACGCGCTGAGCGCCGACGAGGTCCGCTCGATTGCCCGCCTGCCCTCGCGCGAAGTGCTCCACGGCCAGCTGGTGGGCACGATCGCCGCGCCGCTGTCGGGCCTGGTGAGGACGCTGAACGCACTGATCGGCGGGCTGGCGATCCAGCTCCAGCAGGTCGCCGAGCAGAGAGCGGAGGATTCGCCCACGCCCGAGGCGGGGGGCAGCGGCGCCGAGGCCGAAGACGAGGCCCAGGCTGCGCCACCGGCCTCGGACGCGGACGCAGCGGCGCCCGAAGCATCCACCGAGGCCTCAGCGCAACCCGGACAAACTGAAGCTGACACAGAACCTGACGAACCGCAGGAGGAAGCATGACCACCACCCAGGAGTGGATCGATGAGCTCAAGAGCATCTCCGTGCTCGAGCTCTCGGAGCGCATCAAGGCGCTCGAGGATACGTTCGGCGTTTCCGCCACGGCTGTCGCCGCCGCCGCTCCCGCGGCTGCCGCGCCGACCGACGGTGCCGGCGAGGCAGCCGAGGAGCAGAGCGCGTTCGACGTCCTCCTTCAAGCTGCAGGCGACAAGAAGATCCAGGTGATCAAGGTCGTCCGCGCCGCGACCGGCTTGGGCCTCAAGGAGGCCAAGGCACTCGTGGACGATGCGCCGAAGGCGGTCAAGGAGGGCGTGGAGCGCGAAGAGGCGGACAAGCTGAAGGCCGATCTGGAAGAGGCCGGAGCTACAGTCGAGCTGAAGTAGGGGGCGGCCGCCTCGGCTGCCCGCTGGCCGTCCGGTCGGCCTCGGCCGCCGAGGCCAGCCGCGCCGGCCGCGCCGGCCGCGCCGGCCGCGCGAGGGTTGTCCTCCCGCGGCTCACATTTCGCAGAAAATCCGACGCGTCCCGGCAGGTCTTGCGAGATAAGCGTCCTGGAGACGCTTATCTCGCGCAGGGCGCGCTGGCGCCGGCGATTTTTTGGCGTTATGCACGTGAGGGGCGCGCTGGTGCCCGCGATTTTTGGCGTTATGGGCATGAGGGGCGTGGGGGTAGCGCGAGGGGTGCCCGGGCCCTGCCCGATGCGCAAGAGGCCTCGCGGGCCCTCGCCCGAGTCGCCGGGAAACTCGGCACACTTGCCCTAGCAGGCATTTCCCCCTACACTCCTCCCGTCGGCCAATAGCCGTAGCCGTCCCGAATCAGGCGGCGCCGCGCCACATACGCGGTTGCCGAGGGGCGGGGTCCGTGAGAGCTGACGGTCCTGCACAGGGCAGTATTGCCGTGTGCTATCTTTGGTGGTCGCGCTCCGGGAGGGTTGGGAAGACCTCCGACCGGGGACAACTCGCCGCTCCAAGAGCGCATCTCTGCTCGCCTCTCAACCGCCCGAGGAGTCGCCACCTTGGCAACCGCTCACGCACCGCGGACGCGCCAGAGCTTCGCGCGCCTGCAAAAGGTCCTTGAAGTCCCCAACCTGATCGATATCCAGCGCAAGTCATTCGCCTGGCTGACCGACCCCCAGAAGGGCGGGCTGCGCGAGACGATCGACGACATCTCGCCGATCGAGGACTACACCGGCAACCTGGCCGTGCAGTTCGGCGAGTTCACCTTCGACGAGCCGATCGCCAACCTCGAGCAGTGCCGCGAGAAGGATCTCACCTACTCGCGGCCGCTGACCGTCACGGTCGCGTTCATCAATCGCGAGACCGGCGAGATTCGCGAGCAGTCGGTGTTCATGGGCGACTTTCCGTGGATGACCGACCGGGGCACATTCATCATCAACGGCACCGAGCGCGTCGTGGTCACGCAGCTGGTCCGCTCGCCGGGCGCCTACGTGATGGAGCCCAAGGACCGCGAGAAGCAGGTCTTCATCGCCAACCTGATGCCGGCCCGTGGAAGCTGGCTGGAGCTCGAGATCGACAAGAAGGGCCGCGTCTACGTCCGCATCGACCGTAAGCGCAAGCTGCCGATCACGGTTCTCATGCGCGCCATGAGCTACTCCGACGACGAGATCCTCAAGGCGTTCGACGACTCGCTCTACATCCGCCTGACGCTCGAGGCCGATCCCGAGATGGTGCGCACCGAGGAGGGGTCGCTGATCGAGCTGTTCAAGAAGCAGCGGCCGGGCGAGCCGCCCTCGGTCGACGCCGCCAAGGCGCTGCTCAACCAGCTGTTCTTCGATCCCAAGCGCTACGACCTAACTCGGGTTGGCCGCTACAAGCTGAACTCGCGCCTGGGGCTCGGCGTGGACCTCGAGACCCGCACCCTGACCCACGACGACATCATCGCTCTGGTCAAGGAGCTGGTGTCGCTGCCCCGGCGCATGGGCATCCCCGAGGATCCGGGCGAGGAGGTCAAGGACTTCGCCGCCGAGGCCGCGGTCCTCAGCCGGGATCCAATCCAGGACCACCTCGACGAGTACGAGCACTTCGGCAACCGCCGTCTGCGCACGGTCGGGGAGCTGATCCAGGAGGCCTTCCGCATCGGTCTGTACCGCATGGAGCGCGTGGTGCGCGAGCGCCTGACGACCGAGGACGCCGACACGATCACCCCGCAGACGATCGTCAATATCCGCCCCGTCGTAGCGGCCCTGAAGGAGTTCTTCGGGTCGAGCCAGCTGTCGCAGTTCATGGACCAGACGAATTCCCTTTCCGGTCTTAGGCACCGGCGCCGCTTGTCGGCGCTCGGTGCCGGCGGTCTCACTCGGGAGCGCGCCCCGATCGAAGTGCGCGATGTGCACCCCACGCACTACGGCCGCATGTGCCCGATCGAGACGCCCGAGGGTCCGAACATCGGACTGATCGGGTCGCTGTCTTCCTACGCCGAGATCTCGGAGCACGGCTTC
The DNA here is from genome assembly GCA_963756555.1 of uncultured Actinomycetes bacterium. Lineage (GTDB taxonomy): Bacteria > Actinomycetota > Thermoleophilia > Solirubrobacterales > Solirubrobacteraceae > Palsa-465. The sequence continues at coordinate 107,047 of CAVWOC010000001.1, read as the reverse complement.
GTGACGACGCCGTATCGAGTGGTCAAGGACGGGAAGGTCACCGACAAGGTGCTCCATCTCGACGCTACCCAGGAGGAGGAGCAGCTGATCGCGCAGGCCAACACCCCGATCGACGAGAACGGGAGGCTGACCGGCGACGAGATCCTATGTCGGACCCAGGCTGGGCTGTACGTCAACGCCACGCCCGAGGAGGTCGATCTGATCGACGTCTCCCCGGAGCAGATCTGGTCGGTGACCACGGCGATGATCCCGTTCCTCGAGCACGACGACGCCAACCGCGCTCTGATGGGCTCGAACATGCAGGCCCAGGCGGTTCCGCTGCTCTCGACCGACGCGCCGCTGATCGGCACCGGGATGGAGCGCCGGGCGGCGATCGACACCGGCGACGTCGTGCTGGCCACCGCGCCGGGGACCGTCTCCTACGTCGACGCCGAGCAGATCGTGGTCGACAACAAGGGCGGCGGCCAGGAGGAGTACCTGCTGCAGAAGTTCATGCGCTCAAACCAGGGCACGCTGATTCACAACAAGCCGATCGTCGATGTGGGCGGGGCTATCAAGACCGGCGACGTGCTGGCCGACGGTTCGGCCACCGACCAGGGCGAGATGGCGCTGGGCAAGAACCTGCTGGTGGCGTTCATGTCCTGGGAGGGCTACAACTTCGAGGACGCGATCATCATCTCCAAGCGGCTCGTCTCCGACGACGAGCTGTCCTCGATCCACATCGAGGAGTACGAGATCGACGCCCGCACGACGAAGCTGGGCGACGAGGAGATCACGCGCGACATCCCGAACCGCTCGGAGGAGTCGCTTCGCAATCTCGACGACCGCGGGATCGTGCGCATCGGCGCCGAGGTCGCCTCGGGCGATCTGCTCGTCGGCAAGGTCACGCCCAAGGGCGAGACCGAGCTGACCGCCGAGGAGAAGCTGATCCGCGCGATCTTCAAGGAGAAGGCGCGCGAGGTCCGCGACACCTCGCTCAAGGTCCCGCACGGCGAAGGCGGTGTGGTTATCGACGTCAAGACCTTCAGTCGGGACGAGGGCGACGACCTGCCACCCGGGGTCAACGACCTGGTGCGCGTGTTCGTGGCCAAGAAGCGCAAGATCGCCGAGGGCGACAAGCTCGCCGGCCGTCACGGCAACAAGGGCGTGATCTCAAAGATCGTCGACGTCGAGGACATGCCGTTCCTGGAAGACGGGACGCCGGTCGACGTGATCCTCAACCCGCTCGGAGTGCCGAGCCGGATGAACCTGGGCCAGATCCTGGAGACGCATCTGGGCTGGGTCGCGGCGAACGGCTGGTACCAGGGCGGCTCCGACGGCCACGGCAAGTCCGACGGCAACGGCAAGGTCTACGTGGCCACGCCGGTGTTCGACGGCGCCACCGTGGCGGACGTCGACGAGGCGCTCGTCCGCTGGCAGGAGCAGCACACCGGCCAGATCAAGATGGACGTCGACCAGAGCCGCCGACCCGGCGAGCAGGCGTCGGGCAAGGTGAGGCTGTTCAACGGTCGCAGCGGCGAGCCGTTCGAGGAGCAGGTGACGGTCGGTCACATGTACATCCTCAAGCTGCTGCACCTGGTGGACGACAAGATCCATGCCCGCTCCACCGGTCCCTACTCCCTGGTCACCCAGCAGCCGCTGGGCGGCAAGGCGCAATTCGGCGGCCAGCGCTTCGGCGAGATGGAGGTCTGGGCGCTCGAGGCCTACGGCGCCGCCTACACGCTGCAGGAGATGCTGACGATCAAGTCCGACGACACGGTCGGGCGGGTCAAGGCCTACGAGTCGATCGTCAAGGGCGAGAACATCGCCGAGCCCTCGATCCCGGAGTCGTTCAAGGTCCTGCTCAAGGAGATGCAGTCGCTGGCGCTCGACGTCAACGTGGTCTCCGAGGAGGGCGAGCGCGCCGAGATGCGCGAGGAGGACGACGACCTGCTGCGGGCCGCCGAAGAGCTGGGCATCGACCTCTCAGGCGTACGAGCCGGGGACGGCGCCGGCGCCGACGAGCAGACCGAGCACGAAGGGGAGACGGTTGAGGCATCCGAGGAGGAGACCGAGACCGAGGACCCGGATCTGGAGCCCGGCGAGGAGCTCGAGCAGGAGGACTTCTCGAGCGACGGCGACCCGATGCTCGAAGCCGACATCCCGGAGGGTGACGCCGAAGGGGTGCTGGAGGAGGACGAAGCCGAAGCGTGATGCGACGGCTCGCGGCCGTTCCAAGCAAGTCCCAGAGGCACTGACTATTTGAAGAAAAAGGAACCACATTGATCGACATCAACAATTTCGACGCTATCGAGATCGGCCTCGCCTCCTCCAAGCAGATCCGTTCCTGGAGCTCGGGCGAGGTGACCAAGCCCGAGACGATCAACTACCGCACGCTCAAGCCCGAGAAGGATGGGCTGTTCTGCGAGCGCATCTTCGGTCCCACCAAGGACTGGGAGTGCTACTGCGGCAAGTACAAGCGCGTCCGCTACAAGGGCATCGTCTGCGAGCGCTGTGGCGTCGAAGTGACGCGCTCCAAGGTCCGCCGGGAGCGCATGGGCCATATCGACCTGGCGGCGCCCGTCAGCCACATCTGGTTCTTCAAGGGCGTGCCCAGCCGGATCGGCTACCTGCTGGACATGGCGCCCAAGGAGCTGGAGAAGGTCCTCTACTTCGCGGCCTCGATGGTCACCGCGGTCGACGATGAGGCCCGCGAGCGCGACACCGAATCGCTGGAGGGCGAGGTCAATAAGGTTCTCGACGCCTACGCGGCCGAGAAGGAGGAGCGGATCCTCGAGCTCAAGGAGTCACAGGCGCGGCGCGAGCAGTACCTGGAGACCGGGCGGGCGGGCCGCGACTTCTCCGATGAGGACCACCTGTGGTCAGAGACGCTCGAGGTCAACGTCGCCAAGCTCTCCGACGATGAGCGCCAGAAGCTGCTCAAAGAGCTGCGCAAGTCCTTCCAGGCCGACATCGACGACACCGAGGCCTACATCGAGGACGCGGCCGAGCGCATGCGCCAGGTGTGGGAGCTGTTCAAGACGATGAAGCCCAAGGACATCGTCAACGACGAGACGCTGTTCCGCGAGCTCAAGGACCGCTTCGGCTCCCCCTACGGGTTCGGCGAGTACTTCCAGGGCGGCATGGGCGCGGAGGCGGTTCGTGACCTGCTGGCGCAGGTCGACCTCGACGCAGAGGCAGCCGATCTGCAGGAGCAGGTCAAGACCGCCAAGGGCCAGAAGCAGGCCCGCGCGGTCAAGCGGCTGAAGGTCGTCTCGGCATTCATCAACTCGGGCAACAAGCCGGAGATGATGATCCTGGAGGCAGTGCCCGTGATCCCGCCCGAGCTGCGGCCGATGGTCCAGCTGGACGGCGGGCGGTTCGCCACCTCGGACCTCAACGACCTCTACCGGCGCGTGATCAACCGCAACAACCGCCTCAAGCGGCTGCTGGACCTCGGTGCGCCGGAGATCATCGTCAACAACGAGAAGCGGATGCTCCAGGAGGCTGTCGACGCCCTGTTCGACAACGGCCGTCGCGGGCGCCCGGTCACCGGTCCCGGCAACCGACCGCTGAAGTCGCTGTCAGACATGCTCAAGGGCAAGCAGGGCCGCTTCCGCCAGAACCTGCTTGGAAAGCGCGTCGACTACTCGGGCCGCTCGGTGATCGTGTCCGGACCGTCGCTGAAGCTCCACCAGGCGGGGCTGCCGAAGCTGATGGCGCTCGAGCTGTTCAAGCCGTTCATCATGGCCCGGCTCGTCGAGCGCAAGTCAGCCCAGAACATCAAGGCCGCCAAGAAGATGGTCGACTCGATGATCCCCGAGGTGTGGGACGTGCTCGAGGAGGTCATCCACGAGCACCCGGTGCTGCTGAACCGCGCGCCGACGCTCCACCGGCTGGGGATCCAGGCGTTCGAGCCGGTGCTGGTGGAGGGTAAGGCGATCCAGGTACACCCGCTGGTCTGCCACGCGTTCAACGCCGATTTCGACGGCGACCAGATGGCGGTTCACCTGCCGCTGTCGGCGGAGGCCCAGGCCGAGGCCCGGATCCTGATGCTCTCGGCCAACAACATCCTCTCGCCGGCCCACGGCTCGCCGCTGGCCACGCCCACCCAGGACATGGTGCTGGGCGCCTACTACCTGACCTACGGCCCAGAGCCCGCCGAGCTCAAGCGGATCGACCCGGCTACGCACGACCCGCGCCCGCACGTGTTCCGCACCGCCCAGGAGGCGGAGTGGTCATACGAGCACGGCGTGGTGATGCTCCACGACCTGGCCGAGTTCAGGCCGTTGGGCCGCGAGGGTGGCCACGTCCTGACCACGGTCGGCCGGATCCTGTGGAACGAGAAGATCGAGCGGGCGCTGCAGTCAGCGCTCGGTGATGAATTCGACCCCACCACGTTCGAGTTCATCAACTACTCGATGAAGAAGCGGGACACCACCAAGCTCATCGACAGCCTGGTGCAGGCCTACGGGGCGCCGACCATCTCCCAGGTGCTCGACGCGTTCAAGGACATCGGCTTCCATTACGCCACCCAGGCCGGTGTGACGATCTCCAAGAACGACGTCCAGACCCCGCCCAAAAAGGCGGAGATCCTCGCCCGGTATGAGTCGGAGCTGGCCACCATCGAGGCCCAGTACGAGAACGGCGAGATCAACCAGGAGGAACGCCACGAGGCCGTCACCAAGCTGTGGGACGACGCCACCAACGAGGTCGGCCAGGCGCTCAACGACTATCTCGACGAGCTCAACCCGATCTACATGATGGCCAACTCCGGCGCCCGCGGCTCGTTCTCGCAGATCCGCCAGCTGGCCGGGATGCGCGGGTTGATGGCCAACCCGAAAGGGGAGATCATCGAGCGTCCGATCAAGGCCTCCTTTCAGGAGGGATTGACGGTCCTGGAGTACTTCATCTCCACCCACGGCGCCCGTAAGGGCCTGGCCGACACGGCACTTCGCACGGCGGACTCCGGCTACCTCACCCGCCGGCTGGTCGATGTCTCCCAGGACGTGATCATCCGCCAGGAGGACTGCGGCACCGAGGACTACATCGACATGCCGGTATCCAAGCTCGAGGTCGACCCCGATACCCGCAAGCTGCGTCCTACGGGCGAGCCCAACGACAACCTGATCGGGCGGATCGCGGCGGTCGAAGTCACGACCAAGCGCGGCCGGGTGATGGTGGAGAAGGGCCAGGAGATCGACCGCGCAGAGCTGGCCGACATCGTCGCGGCCTGGGCCGATGACACCGACAAGGGTCAGGTGATCACGATTCCAGTGCGCTCGGTGCTCAAGTGCCAGGCCCAGACCGGTGTCTGCCAGGCCTGCTACGGCCGCTCGCTGGCCACCGGCAAGCTGGCCGAGATCGGCGACGCGGTGGGCATCATCGCCGCGCAGTCGATCGGCGAGCCCGGAACGCAGCTGACGATGCGCACCTTCCACACGGGCGGCGTCGCGGGCGCCGACATCACGCACGGCCTTCCGCGCGTGGTGGAGCTGTTCGAGGCCCGCAAGCCCAAGGGCCTGGCAAAGATGGCGCCCGTCGACGGGAAAGTCGCAATCGAGGAGTCCGACAAGGCGATCACCGTCGTGATCACCGACGACGCCGGAGAGGAGCATCGTGAGACGTTTCCGCGCCGGACGCTTCTGTTCGTCCAGTCGGGCCAGAAGGTCGCGATGGGCCAGCAGCTCAACGAGGGCTCGCTGTACCCCCACGACGTGCTAGCCCACAGCGGAAAGACCTCGATCGAGCGGCGAACAAATACCGAGCTGTACCTCGTGCGCGAGGTGCAGGAGGTCTACAAGTCCCAGGGCGTCGACATCAACGACAAGCACATCGAGCTGATCGTGCGCCAGATGATGAAGAAGGTGCGGGTCGACCAGAAGGGCGACACGACCCTGCTTCCCGGCCAGTTCGTGGACCGCTTCGACTACAAGCGCGTCAACGACGCCGTGATCGATCAGGGCGGCGAGCCTGCGCAGGCCGAGGAGATCATCCTCGGGATCACCAAGGCATCGCTGAACACTGACTCATTCCTGTCGGCGGCCTCCTTCCAGGAGACAACCAAGGTTCTCACCGACGCCGCGCTCGAGGGCAAGATCGACCGCCTCAACGGCCTCAAGGAGAACGTGATCATCGGCAAGCTGATCCCGGCCGCCACGGGGCTCAAGCGCTACCGGCGGATCGAGATCGAGCCCGCCGAGCCGCTCCCGCGCGGTATCGATGAGACCGGTCTTCTGGACCACGACGACCTGGCAGCCGAGCTGGGTCTGACCGATGGCGAGTCGCTGGCCGGCTTCAGCGGCGTCGAGCCTGACCTCTCAGACCTCGAGGACATCGGCCGCCGTGGCTCCTCCTCGGGTTACATCGAAGAGCTCGAGGATCTCGATGTGCCGACCGTCGGCGATGGCGACGGGTCGGGCCTGGACGAGAGCTGAGCGAATCCACGTCTGAGGCCGCCCGCTCACTCAGAGTGGGCGGCCCGTTGTGGCCGCCGGCGGCCCGTCTTTCGCGCCGGGGAATCAGTAGTTGAGATCGGAGCTTGTGGAGGTAAGGGCTCCGGAGCTCAGGACCAGCACCCAGATAACGCAAGCGATCACGGCGATCACGATGATCGCGGCGCCGTGTCGGCGTTTCACCGTCCGCGGGCGAGCGACCATCACGATCCCCATAATCAGCCCGATCACCGGCACCGCGAAGGCCAAGATATACCCCAGCACGAGGATTCTCGGGATGCCGCGGGCCCTGACGGCGGATGTGGCGCCGTTGCTCGAGACGTAGCTCGTGGTCAGGCGCTCGCCGTCGGGGGTTGGCGGCGATGCTGCGCTCATCTGTGCCAGATCGTAGTCGCGGCGTTAGGCTGTCGCGCGATGCTCCCCGATCGCTCCCGCGGCGCAGCCAAAGTCAACGACGACTGGCGCCGGGGGCCGTCTCATCAAACGGTCCGGCTCGCACGGGGCCGGCACCCGTCTCCGCAGCTCGGGGCCGGGCAGCGCTAGCCGCCGCGCTTAGGGATGCAGAAAACGAAGGTCATGCGACGCGTGAGCGACCGCGGCTCTTGGACCTACGCCACGAGGGCGCCCGACCCCGTCTGGCTCCGCTGATGTACCGCGACCTCTACGGCGCCCGCGACCTGGAGGGCAACGCGTGGTCATTTGGTACCTATGACCCCTATGGATGAGGTGCCGTGAACCCGCGCCGGCGGATCATGAGCTACGGCCCGGCCGTGCTACTGGTGATCGCGGGCGTGGTCTGCGGTGCGGCGATCGGGGGCGAAGCCGGGGGCCTTCTGGCCACCGTGCTTGGCGGGCTGGGGCTCGTCGCTATCACCGGCCTGATCTTCATGGAGGTGGGGTTGAGCGAGGACCGAGAGCGTGAGCGTGAGGCTCGGGCCGGGGAGCGAGAGCAGCGCCCGCGCGAGCGACCGGCGCGAGCACCGCGGCGCCTGGAGCGGTTGCGGGGCGAGCGGCGTCGGCTGCCTTGAGTACTTTGGAGGTGCAGCTGGCGCACACGGCCACGCTGGCGCCGCGGAAGTTGCGCCAGGCGCGCGCGTTGCTCGATGCAGTGTTCGCCTCCGAGATGACCGAAGACGCGTGGGATCACGCGCTGGGAGGCATGCATGCCCTAGCTTGGGAGGACGGCGTCCTGGTCGGCCACGGGTCCGTCATTCAGCGCAGGCTCATCTACGGCTCTCGCGCCCTGCGCGCCGGCCACGTGGAGGCCGTGGCGGTCCGCCCTGACCGGCGCCGGCGCGGCTACGGCGACGCGGTGATGGCGGCGCTCGAGGGAGTCATCCAGGCCGCCTACGAACTCGGATCGCTGGGCGCCACCGACGCGGGCGCGCGGCTGTACGCCTCCCGCGGGTGGAAAAGATGGCAGGGAGCTACGTGGGCGCTGACGCCGAACGGACGGATCCGGACCGAGGGGGAGGATGGCAACATCTACGTGCTCGAGGTCGACGAGCCGCTCGACGGCCGCGCGGAGCTGACCTGCGACTGGCGCGAGGGGGAGCTCTGGTGAGAGGCGATGACCCTCGGCAGCCAATCAGCGACCGCATCTCGAACCGCCCCGGTGCTGCGCAGCGAATGATCGCCGGGCACCGCAACAACTTGTCGGTTCCGGGCGGGCGGCGGCATCCCGAATGGATCTCGCTCTCCCTGAACCACGAGCGTCGGCACGGCGACCATCTCGAGCTCTGACAGCCTGCTCTTCGAGGGGTCAGCAGCCCGTCCCGGCGGGTGCACAGGAAACGCCAGGCACAGGACGGCCACTGCATCGGTGGCCGCTGCCGTGCGGCACGCCACTCGCGCGCCCGCCGAGCGCCCACCGGCCACCAGCGCCAGGTCTGCCAGCGAGTTCTCTCGCAGCTGTGAGAGGACTGCGACCCAGGCCGCATCGAGCTGAGGCGCCGGGGCAGGGGAGCGCCGCCCCGCGACCCGGTAGGGCTGCTCTACGAGGGCCACGCTCAAGCCACAGGCACAGGCCGCGTCAGCGGTGGCGACGAGATCAGGCGCCCCCACTCCGCCACCGGCACCGTGGCCCAGCGCCAGAGCCGCGACCGGCTCAGCCGCGCCCAGCAATTGTACGCGCGCCGGCCCGTGGGGTGTGGCCACCTGGAGCTTGTCGGTTCTGGTCACGTCGGCGATGAGATCGACCTTAGACGGGTAAATAAGCTTCGTTGAGATGTCCTACACCAATGTCGAAGCCAGACAGCGGCTACTGGACGCGCTCGCAGTGGCCACAGACCACCTGGCCCGGGCGCTGGCTTCGCTGAGCGCGGCCTACGAGCAGCTCGACGACCAGCAGGGCGAGCGGCTCGAAGAGCAGCTGTTCCTCCCGGTACAGCGAGCCTACGGCCGGGCCCAGCGCACTTACACGGCGTTCGCCGACCGCCACGGCCTACCACGCCGCTCGTTCTCCACACCCGTGCCCGAGGCACCCTCCACCGGCGTCAGGGGCTACGTGGACAACGCGGTCGACGCCGTCGAAAGCGCGGAGGGCGAGCTGGTGGCGCTACAGGACTCGCTGATGCCGGTGGAGGTCGGCGATCCCGAGCTCCGCTCGGGCCTGAGCGAGGTCCGTCAGCTGATCGACGGGCTACCGGAACAGGCCCACGAGTTCGTGCGCGTGTTCGGCCGATAGCGGTGTACGGCCGCGCCCGCCAGACCGGACGGAGGAGATAGACCCCATGCCGATGAAAATCGTCTACACCCTGACCGACGAGGCGCCGGCGCTGGCGACGAGATCGCTGTTGCCGATCATCAGGGCCTTCGCCGGAGCGGCGGGCATCGAGATCGAGGACCGCGACATCTCGCTGGCAGGGCGGATTCTGGCCCAGTTCCCGGATCAACTCGAGGAGTCCCAGCGCATGGCCGATGCCCTGTCGGAGCTCGGCGAGCTTGCCAAGACGCCCGAAGCCAACATCATCAAGCTGCCCAATATCAGCGCGTCAGTGCCCCAGCTCAAGAACGCGATCGAGGAGCTTCAGGGCCAGGGATACTCGATCCCCGACTATCCGGAGGACCCCAGCGACGAGGAGCAGCGCGACGCGCGTGCCCGCTACGACAAGGTGAAGGGCAGCGCGGTCAACCCCGTGCTCAGGCAGGGCAACTCCGACCGCCGCTCGGCGGCCTCCGTCAAGGAGTACGCGCGCAAGCACCCGCACTCGATGGGCGACTGGTCGAGCGACTCGCGCTCGCACGTCTCCACCATGGACGACGGCGACTTTCGCTCCACCGAGCAATCGGTGACCGTCGAGCGTGAGGGCAGCGTGCGGATCGAGCTGGTCTCCGGCGAGGGGGACGGCGACGGGGAGGTCCTCCAGGAGGGGATTGAGGTGCAGGCGGGCGACGTGCTCGATGCCGCCGTCATGCACCGTGCCGCGCTCGACGAGTTCCTCGGCGCTCAGATCAAAGACGCCAAGGACAAGGGCGTGCTGTTTTCGGTCCACCTCAAGGCCACGATGATGCGTGTGTCGGACCCAATCATCTTCGGGCGCGTGATCCGGGCCTATTTCAAAGAGCTGTTCGAGCAGCACGGAGACGCCCTGGCGGAGACAGGCTGGGATCCAAACGACGGGATCGCCGCGCTCGAGCGAGAGCTCGAGAAGCTGGACGACCAGCAGCGTCGTGAACAGATCGAGCAGGCGATCCACAATGCGTATGAGAGCGGGGCGCCGCTGGCGATGGTCGATTCCGACCGCGGGATCAGCAACCTGCACGTCCCGAGCGATGTGATCATCGACGCCTCGATGCCAGCGGCGATCCGCAGCTCAGGACAGATGTGGAACGCCGACGGCGACCAGCAGGACGCCAAGTTCGTGATCCCCGACCACTCCTACGCGGCGCTGTACGCCGAGACGGTCAAGCACTGCCAAGAGCACGGTGCGTTCGATCCCGCGACGATGGGCTCCACGTCCAACGTCGGGCTGATGGCCCAGGCCGCCGAGGAGTACGGCTCGCACGACAAGACGTTCCTGATCGAAACGTCCGGAACGGTGCGGGTGATCGATGACCAGGACCAGACGTTGCTTGAGCACGAGGTGCAGGAGGGCGACATCTGGCGCATGTGCCGGACCACGGACGAGGCGATCCAGGATTGGATCCGCCTGGCCGTGCGCAGAGCGCGCGAGACGGGCGCGCCGGCCGCCTTCTGGCTCGACGACGGCCGGCCCCACGACCAGCAGATCCTGGACAAGGTGAAGCCGGCCCTCGAGGAGCTCGAAACAGACGGACTCGAGATCGAGGTCAAGGACGTCGCTGAGGCCACCCGCTACACGCTGGAGCGAGCCCGGGCCGGCGAAAACACGATCACCGTGACCGGCAACGTGCTACGTGACTACCTGACCGACCTGTTCCCGATCCTGGAGCTCGGTACGAGCGCCAAGATGCTCTCGATCGTGCCGCTGATAAACGGTGGCGGACTGTTCGAGACCGGGGCCGGCGGCTCGGCGCCGCGGCACATGCAGCAGTTCCTCGAGGAGAACCACCTGCGCTGGGACTCGCTCGGAGAGTTCTTGGCGCTCGGCCCCTCGCTCGAGCTGTTCGCCGACAAGGAGGACAACTCCAGGGCCAAGGTGCTGGCCGAGGCGCTCGATCGGGCCACCGGCAGAGTGCTCGAGGAAGATCGATCCCCGTCGCGCAAAGCTGGCGAGCTCGACAACCGCGGAAGCCACTTCTATCTCGCCCTCTACTGGGCCCAGGAGCTGGCCTCTCAGGACGACGACGCAGAGCTCGCCGAGCGCCTCCAGCCCCTCGCCGAGCGCCTGGCCGCGGACGAGGAGAAGATCGTCTCCGAGCTCAACGAGGCCCAAGGCTCATCGGTAGAGATCGACGGCTATTACCACCCGGACGGCGAGAAGGCCAATGACGCCATGCGCTCCAGCCAAACGCTGAACGAAGCGCTCGAGGAGCTGGCGTCCGCGGCCGCCTGCGGTGAGCGGGTAGGCCTACCGCTTCGGCGGCAGCGAGCGCGCGTAGGCCACGCCGCGGGCGACCCAGCGCTGAAGGTCGCGCTTGGTGCGAATGCCCTCGGGGTCAATCCGCAGCCAACCATCCATCGCCCGGCCGCGCATCTCGAAGCGGTCGGCGTGCTGCCTCTGGACGAGGGTCTCGGTCTCGGCCGGATCGCAGCGCAACAGCAGACCCCCGCGTCCGCTGGCGCTGACCGCCATGTGGCCTCCGATCAGGAACGCCAGCCCGCCGAACATGCGCTGCTCGTGGAGGCCGTCCTCATCTGCCAGGACCTCCCTGACCCGGTTGGCGAGCTCCTCGTCGTAGGCCAAGCCCGACTATCTCCTAGCGGCCTCGGGCTTCCTGCGACTGCCTGAGCCTGCGCCGCTTTCCGGTGAGCTGCCAGGGGCCAGGCGTGACCTCGAGCAGCATGTTGACCACCCAGACGATCAGCGTCGCCGCGACGAAAGTCCAGAAACCGTGTATCTGGAAGCCGCTGACCAGGTCCTTGGTGAGCACCAGCATCAGCAGCGAAACGAAGAACCAGGCGATCCCCAACGTGAGTATCGCCAGCGGGAGCGTCACAAGCCTCAGAAACGGCTTGAGCAGCGTGTTGAGAACCCCGAAAACGGCGGCCGCGGCGAGCAGCGATCCCACGTTCTTGGTATGCACGCCGTGCAGAAGTGCGGCGACAATGCCCAAGACGAGTGCGTTAGTCAACCAGGAGATAGCCAGCCTTACGGGCAGCGCGGTCGAACGATCAGACGGGTTTCGCACCAAAATAAGCGTACGCCACGAAATTGGCCAGAGCGCCGACTCAGCTCGAGACGCGGCGACCACGAGCGAAGCCGCGGAACGGGACGCAGCCAGACTCCGCTCATAGGAGGCAGGCCGCACTGCGCCCGACGAATGGCTAGGCTATCCGTGCCGCGCCAAGGGGGGCGCCCGTAGGGCACTAACGGAAGTAGGCACAAACACATGGCCGCCCGTCGCAGCAGACAACCCGTGCCGTTCGTGGACCTTGGTCGGGACCACGCGCCGCTCGCCGGTGAGCTGCGTAGTGCCTTCGACCGTGTGCTGGGGGCGAGCGCCTTCATCCTCGGTGAGGAGGTAGAGCGCTTTGAGGCCGAGTTTGCCGCCTACTGCGGGGCTGCCCACTGCGTTGGGGTCGCGTCGGGGACCGCCGCCCTTCAGATCATGCTCGAGGCAGCGGGCGTCGGCCGCGGCGACGAGGTGATCGTCCCGGCACACACTTTCGTCGCCACCGCGCTGGCGGTCGTCCATGCGGGTGCCATCCCCGTTCCCGTCGAGGTCCAGGCAGGCGACGGCCTGATCGATGCCGGCGCCGTGCGCGCGGCACTCGGCTCCCGAACAGCCGCGATTCTCGCCGTTCACCTGTACGGGCAGGCCTGTGCGATGGACCAGCTACGCGATCTGGCTGGCAGCCACGGACTACTGCTGCTGGAGGACGCCGCCCAGGCTCACGGGTCGACCTGGCGGGGAGCGCGTTGCGGAGCGCTGGGCGACGCCGCCGCGTTCAGCTTCTATCCGAGCAAGAACCTGGGCGCGTTCGGGGACGCCGGGGCGATCTGCACTGCCGACGCGGGATTAGCCGCGAAGGCCCGGCGGCTGCGCGATCTCGGCCGCGACGGCGACGGGGTTCATGCGCTCGCCGGCCACAACGAGCGGCTCGACGGCCTCCAGGCGGCGATGCTGCGAGTCAAGCTGCCCCATCTCGATGCGTGGAACGAGTCCCGGCAGGCGCTCGCCGCGCGCTATCGCGAGTGGCTTGCGGACGCTGTAGAGTTGCTCGCCGAGTCTCCGGACTCGCCGTGTTCGTATCACTTGTTCCCAATCCGCGTTCCCGCGCGCGATGCGCTTGGCGCTGGGCTCGCGGACCGGAATATCGCAACCGGCGTGCATTACCCCGTTTCGCTTGCAGACGCGCCCGCGCTGCAAGGCCTGCCTCGAGACCAGCCTGTGCCGGAGGCCAAGGACTGGGCGAGCCGTGAGCTCTCGCTGCCGATCTTCGCGACGATGACCGTAATGGAGCTCGAGCGGGTCGCGGACGCCGTCCGGGCGCTGGTGAGGCGTGGCGATGGATCTGCTCGATCCCCATCCTTGGTCACGGTTGCGGCAAAATGGGCCGACTCTTCATGAGCGGCCGCCGCGTCTGCTGGCGGTCGCCGCCCCGCCGGCGGACAAGCGAGTGACGGACTGGGGCCGTGGTCGCCTAGACTGGACGCTGGGGTATCGGCGCTTCCGGAGGCCTGGGACGCACCCGCATCCCTTCCCAGGAGATGATCAAGCTCGACTACCTACACGTGACGAACTGGTCGGTTTGGGAGGACGTGCGCCTGCTGCTGAGGACGCTGCCCGTGGCGCAAAGCGGGTGTAGTGCAAACTGCTCGCAGGCATGAGTACCATGCGGGCGGAAGGGGGCTACTAATGCCAATGGAGATTTCCATAAAGCAGACGGGTTTCATAGTGCGCACGGTCATCGAGTGCGATCAACGCGACCCAAGGAGCACGGGAGGCGTCGGTTTCGGGGCGCGGATGGCGGATCGTCCTCGGCTATCGGGAGTTTGTTTGTGAGCATCGAACAGGATCTGGGACACCAGGCTTCCGGGCTCGCTCGCGGACTCGATCTGCGCGGCATGCTGCAGATCTTCCGGCGGCACTGGCTGCTGATGCTCTGCTTCATCGTGCTCGCGCCGGCCGCGGCCCTCGCGTACTCCCTGCACGAGACGAAGGAGTACTCGGCAACCGCGACGCTCCTGTTCCGGGAGAGTCAGGCCACCAGCCAAAACACCTCGGCCACTCAAACTCCAACCGAGTTCGATACCGACCCTGCTCGCGTAGTGGCAACGAACGTCCAGCTGATTTCGCTTCCGTCAGTCATTGACGCAACCGCCCGCAAGTTGCACGTTTCGTCCGCTCACGTGAAGTCAGAGATCACCATCGGCGCGGGAGCGGGCGACACCGATGCCGTGGCGGTGCAAGCGACCGACCCGAGCCCCTCCCGGGCGGCCGCGCTCGCTAACACGTACGCGCGTCAATACATCAAGTTCCGTCGTGATGCCGACATCGCCAAGATCACGGCCTCGCAATCGTTGATCGGAGGCGCTCTCGGCCACCTGGGGCCAAACGGCGCCAAGAGCACACGCGCCAGCCAGCTGAGTGGTGCGGACAGTCAACTGCAGATCGCCGCGGCGCTGCAGACCGGCGGCGCAGAGCTGGTGCAAACTGCTCAAGTGCCCACTAGTGCATCCTCACCAGATACGCGTAGCAACGTTGTGTTCGGCTTGCTCGTCGGGATCATCCTCGCGCTGGCTGCGGCTGCGCTGAGGCACCGGCTGGACCGACGCCTCCACTACCCCGAGCAGGCGGCCGAGATCTTCGGTCGGCCGCTTCTCGCCACGATTCCGTACGAGCGCGCCTTCTCGGTCAACGGGTCCGGGAATCCCGCTCGTGCCTCTGAGGCCTTCTACATGCTGCGGGCGAACCTGAGGTACTTCAACCTGTCGGGTCCACGCCGGTCGGTCCTGGTCACCTCGCCGCTTCCAGGCGACGGCAAGAGCACGGTGGTATGGAACCTGGGCGTTGCCGTAGCCAGGGCCGGCCAGAGCGTGCTCATCCTGGAGGCCGATCTGCGCCGTCCAACGCTGCGAGAGCACATTGCGGGCGAGTTCGAACATCCGCATGGGCTTGTGGACGTGCTGACCGATTCCGTCCCGCTGGAGGCGGCGATCAAATCGGTGAAGGTGTCCGGCTCCGGCGGCGACTCCGAGCTGACGATGGATGTTCTGCTGGCCGGCACGGTTCCGCCGAACCCCGTTGATCTCGTCGAATCCGACAAGCTCGGCGGCCTCCTGCGCGAGGTGGCCTCCCGATATGACCTGGTGCTTGTCGATACGCCACCGACTGCGATCGTGCCGGACGCGATCCCGATTCTCTCTCACGTCGACGGCGTGCTCGTCGTCTGCCGGCTCGAGCGCACCACCCGCCCACCGACCCTTCACCTCCGGACGCATCTCCAGAACCTAAGCGCGCCGGTGCTCGGCGTAGTAGTCAACGGCGCTCGCGCAGGACGCGGTTATGGCTATGGCTACTACCCCTATCGATCCGGAGATGGAGCAGCCGCCAACGGACGTGTGCAGGACGGCGCGTCGCTGGAGCAAACCGTTGCGGTAGTGAGCGAGGGCGAGCACGGGGGTAACGGTAAGCGTTCCGCTGGGCTGAGCGCGAGCCCGACGCAGCGCGGGCACGGGGGTAACGGCGAGCGGACCGCGAACGCTGCGCTGAGCCGGAGCCCTACGGAGCAGGGGATCGGCACGCCGCATGACGACGTGAGGTATGGCACTCGCGCGGTCATGGCGGTTCGCGCGTTGCGTAGAAAGGTCTCCGCGAGCCGTCGCGCCGAGCGCGGAAGCCAGTAGTCAGGTGAGCTTCGGGCGCACCGCAGCGGTCGGCGCTCGGTTCGCTGGACAGTCCTCGGTTGGGAGCGCGCTGGGGAGCCTGATCCGGAGGATCGCCCCGGTCGCAACGGTGATGTTGATCGCCCTCGCCGCCGGTGTGCTCGCCGCTAAGTCACACCATTACGGAATCGCCGTTGCCGCCGGTGTCTTGGTCTTTGCCATCGGTGTGATCCGGCTCGAAGCCGCGTTCGCGGCGCTGGTCGTCGTTGCGCTGCTTCTTCCCCGCTACGTCGGCAACACACCATTTATGACTCTTCTCGGCCTCGTGACTCTGCTGGCATTCGTGCAGGCAATGATGGCCGGCCAATCGCTCTCCGTCGCCGTGCCGTTTGTGGCTTACGCGTTGGTGTTCTTCATAGCGGTGCTACATGCGGGGCCCGGCGGGACCGACGTCGTTTCACTCGCCAAATACATTGCTCCGCCCCTGTTGGCGGGGGCGACTGCACTTGTGGCCTCAACGCGCCGAGTACGGCGGCTATTCCTCTTGTTCCTGATCGGAGGCTGCCTCGCACAGCTCCCGTTCGCCTTTGTGGCCGGCGCACGAGTGCTCGCCCATCCCGGGAGCACCGGTGTCTATGCCGACCGTGTGTATGGACTCCTCCTCAACAGTAAGTCACTCGGAGACATTGAGGTCGTTTGCGGGGTTTTGCTGGTCGCAATGGTTCTCGTGGGTGTCAGTCGGCCTCGTCTGTTTTTGGCGGCAAGCGCTGTGTTGTTTTCGATTCCAGTGCTCGGGGCCGTCAAGGCCGCAGAGTTCATGCTTCCCGTGGGCCTGCTCATCGTGGGGGTTGGTGCGTTCATCGCGAGGCCGAATCCCGCGGTCCGACGACGCGCGAGGACCCTGATCGCGATTGCCGCCGTCGCCCTCCCAGCCTTCGTGATCGTGGAGGCCGTGATCTACCCGAGCACAGCATCTGTCCTCTCGAGTCCGACAGGAATTCTCAAGTACGTCAACGCGAGGGCAGGTGGTGCGCAGGGCCCGATTCCGGGTCGAGGCGTGGCCGTCAGCACGGCCGTCAGCCTCGCCGCAAGCTCGAGTCCTCTGACGGCGCTGCTCGGTCGCGGGCCGGGCGCCACCAACATCAAGCTCACCGGGCGTCTATCGCCATTCGCCCAGCAGGCGGATCTTTTGCTCACCCCCGCTCAGGAGACAAACAGCGTGTGGATCCCGCGCATGCTCGTGGAGACGGGGGTACTGGGGGTGCTCGCGTTGTTCAGTTTGCTCTGGGTGATTTCGGCAGCGGCTTGGCGAGGAGCACGGTCATTCTCCCGCGACCCCACCGATCTGGCGTTGTTGCTGGCTCTACCCGGAATAATCGTAGTAGTCCTCATCGCTGCACTCGAGGACACGGTCTTTTCGTTACCACCTGTTGTCGTCGTCTTTTGGATGTTGCTGGGAATTGGGGTGGCCGCAGCACGCGAGACGCTGCCTGTAACGGAACCTCGCGGGTCGTCGGAGCGCCCCGCCCTCCTGACGTCACGAGCGGCGTAGCCCTCGGAGGCTCCGCGCTATCGTTCCTCGCGCTTTGGCGGGTCTGCTTTACGCCATGGGCGCGCGACCGAACTTCGTCAAGATGGCGCCCGTCATCGCCGAACTGCGGGCTCGCGTGCCCGATGCACGGCATGTGATCGTGCACACCGGCCAGCACTACGACCAGAGGATGTCCGATGTCTTTGTGGACGAGTTGGGCGTGCCGGCGCCTGACCACGTACTTGGCGTAGGTTCCGCCACCCACGCCGTACAGACGGCTCGGGTGATGGAGAGGATCGAGCCAGTCCTTGAGAGCGAGCGGCCAGACCTTGTGATCGTCCCCGGAGACGTCAACTCCACGCTCGCGGTCACCCTGGTGGCGGCGAAGCTTGGCATCCCGCTGGCACATGTCGAGGCCGGGCTACGGAGCTTCGACCGCTCGATGCCAGAGGAGATAAATCGAATCGTCGCCGACGAATTCTCCAATCACCTCTTCATTCATTGCGACGATGCGCGTGAGAACCTGCGAGCTGAGGGCATCGCCGAGGAGCGAATCCACTTCGTAGGCAACACGATGATCGACACGCTCGTGCAGATGGAGTCCCGCTTTCGGGAGCTAAACACGGCTGCTCATCTTGGTGTCGCTTGCCGAGAGTATCTTCTGGTGACGCTCCATCGCCCGGCGCTCGTCGACGGTCCGCTGCTGGTCGACGTGCTCGCCGAGCTCGGCGCCCTCGCAACCGAGCTCCCGGTGGTGTTTCCTGTCCATCCGCGGACCCGAAAGATGATGGCCGGCATGGCGACCCAGCCGGGCATTCGCTTTCTTGACCCGATCGGATACCTCGAGTTCCTCTCGCTGGAGGCCGACGCGGCTGCTGTCTTGACCGATTCAGGCGGAGTCCAGGAAGAAACCACCTACCTGGGCGTTCCATGCTTTACGCTGCGCGACAACACCGAGCGCCCGGTCACCGTTCGACTGGGCACCAATACGGTGCTGGGATTGGATCCGGGGTCGATCGCAGACATCCTCCCAGCCATCGCGGGTGGCAACGGTGCTGTCCGCGCGGCCTTGCCCGGGTGGGACGGACGCGCTGCTCAGCGCATCGGTGACGTCCTCTGCGGATCGGCTTCAATCACTGGCACCGCACCCCGACTCCCGCCACAGACGACCCCCGGCACGTGACGACGGCGCCTTCGTCAGGCTCCGGGCTTCAGCAACACGACTCCGCTGACCGGAGGCAACGTGACCCTGGTCAGGCTTCCACCCTCCATGTCGTGATACGCACGGCCCAGGTTAACCGTAAAGCTCATCGTGGCCGACGGATTCACCAAAGCCATGCCACCGGTGTAGTTTCGCGCATACACGTGATCGGGGCCGGACAGCGGGGGGGAAACAGAGGTGGGGTGACCAATCGGAATCTTGTACTGAGGGAGGTCATCCAAGCCTGGCTCAAGATGGCTCACGTAGGTGTATGTATGGGATCCCTTGATCAGCAGATAGTTCGCTAGCGCCCAATTGATCACCTGATCCTGCTCCGCAGCGCTTTCGTGAAACGGAAGCGGAGCATAGGCGTTCACCACAAAGGCCTTACCAGCCGCTGCGACCCTTTCCGCTTCGTACACGACCTCTTGCCAAGACCTCGCCAGTAACTGAAGGTCGCCTAGGGCCCCACCGTTCGTAAACCCTACCTCGTCAAACACACCGTCAACGTACGGCAAGATCTGCCTGAGGGCCTGCTGTCCAGAATAGGTGACGCTGAAATTGACTTCTATGGTCTTGGTTGGTTGGGCTGCCTTGAGCCGAGCCCGAATGTCTAGCAGCCATGTCAGCATGTCTTTCGTGAGCTTTGCGCTGCCGGAACCCGCAGGGTAACCAGACGCTCGCCAGTCGACGTCCGGGCAGGGCTGAGCTGCCGATGAGGCGACCTTACATGTGCCGCATCTAAAGCCAAAGTTGTAAAACTGATAGTCGTCCCAGGCGATGCCATCGTAGCCCCGGGCGAGTTGGCTGAGCGCGTAACGAACCTGATACGCCCGGACCGCCGGGTTGGTGAAGTCGAGCGGCACGTTGTTTACGAACGCCGGGGTGCCGAGCCCGAAATAGGCTGGCGTATAGCGGTCGCAGCGATAAGCCACCCAACTTGGATGGTATGACTGGAACCAACCCAAGCTGTGACCCGAGGCGGCTTGGGAGGCATAATCGAAATCGAAGGGCATGTACCTATCGAGGTGGACGGAGGTCAGCGCAGCGCGAGGACCGTGACCATGAGGCTGAGACGCGCCCCAGATGTAATCGACGACCCCGTTCAGGTTGCGATGGGTGCCGGAAGGAAGCCCTTGGTCCACCCAATAGTCGAACGGCAACGCGAGGTGGATGCCGCTCGTTGTGTTGGGGAACGGAAGCGAGTGTCTGCGTGAGGGCGGGAGGACGATCGACAGGACCAAGCCTGTACCGACGATCAGAATGGCGACTATCGTCGCGGTCCACCAGCGCGGTGATAGAGGCGTGCGGAGCATTTAGGGGACCGTGATGATCGCAGCCTAGAAATCGGCTGATGGCAGAGACCGGGAGGCCGATCCCCGGAAGACCCGGCCGCGATTGCGAGCTGGGGGCCCCCCGTGGGCGCCCCCAGGCAGCGCCAGAGGTCTCGCGGCACAATCAGGCCGTGCGCGGCTTTGTGGACATCCATAGCCACGTCTTGCCGGGGATCGACGACGGGCCGCCCGACGTCGCCGGAGCGCTTGACATGGCTCGGGCAGCGAGCGATGCGGGAACACGTGTGCTTGCCGCGACCCCCCATCTGCGATCCGATTTTCCCGATGTCCACATACATGAGCTCGCCGAACGGTGCGAGGCACTCCGCCGCGCGATCGCCCTCGCTGGAATAGACCTCGAGCTCGTGTCGGGTGCCGAAGTCTCGCTGGTGTGGGCGCTGGAGGCGGCGCCTGATGAGCTGGTGCTCGCCAGCTACGGCGGACGGGGCATGGATCTCCTGATCGAAAGCCCCGAGGTGAGCGTGTCCGGGCTGGGTGCGATGTTGCACGAGCTGGGAGTGCAAGGCTTCCGCATCACGCTCGCACACCCCGAGCGGAGCCCAGCGTTTCAGCGCGACCCAGGGATGCTCGAGAGGATAACCGGGCAGGGCGTTCTGCTCCAAGTGAATGCTGCCTCGCTGCTCGAGGACGGGCGCCGCCAACCCGCGAGCCGGCTAGGCCGCGAGCTGTGCCGCCGAGGTCTCGCCCACGCTCTGGCGTCGGACGGGCACCGCGCCGAGTCCTGGCGCCCAGTGACCAACGTTTCCCGTGTGGCGGGAGCGCTCCGCGGGGAGGTTGGTGACGAGCGGTTTGAGTGGCTGACGGCCACAGCCCCGGCTGCGATCATCGCCGGAACCAAAGTCCCGGAGCCTCCGCCTGCCAGATCCAAGCATCGTCGCTGGCGGTTGGGGAGAGTCTGACGCGCACGTCCGATTTGGAGGAAATCGGCCTCGAACCAGCTGTGATAGACATCGATCCTTATCCACGGCGGGAAGGGAGCGTCCCGCTGCCTGGTGATGCCACACTAAAGCGGAGGATGGTCAGGGCGTCATGCGAATGATCGGCGCATTGTGTCGCGGAGCACCGACAGGATGAAGCAAGTAACTCAGCGGTTACGGAATGGTCGCCTCGAGGTCATGGACGTGCCTGGACCAACCGTCCTGCCTGACGGTGTGCTCGTCGACGTCCGTGCCAGTCTCGTGAGTCCAGGCACGGAGCGAAGCACGGTTCAGGCCGCCCGTCAGGGTCTGGTTGGCAAGGCGAGAGCACGGCCGGATCAGGCTCGCGAGGCATTCGATCGGGCTAGGCGCGAGGGCGTCCGTTCGACAATCGAGGCCGTGCGCCACAAACTCGATACGCCGACAGGGCTCGGGTACTCGAGCTCCGGGGTCTTGCTCGAGGTCGGCGACCGCGTGTCCGATCTTCGACCCGGCGATCGCGTCGCGTGTGCCGGCGGGGGACATGCGGTTCACGCCGAGCTGAATTACGTTCCGGGCAACCTTTGCGTCCGCTTGCCCGACGAGGTTCCGTTTGAGGCTGGCGCGTTCGTGACCATCGGCAGCATCGCCATGCACGGCGTACGCCAGGCTCACCCGAGCCTTGGCGAGCGAGTGGGCGTCATCGGACTGGGGCTTGTCGGACAGCTGACGTGCCGCCTACTCGCGGCGGCGGGTTGTTACGCAGTGGGTATCGATCTCGTCGATGAGTTGGTGCAGCACGCCCGGTCTGCGGGCGTCGAGGCGTACAGTCGCGGCGAGCTCGATCCGGCATCCCTACCAGCCAGCGCGAGTGACTGCGATGCGGTGATCGTAACCGCCTCGGCCGCTTCTGATGACCCTGTCCAGCTGGCGGGAGCGCTTGCACGAGATCGGGCACGCGTGGTCATCGTGGGAGCTGTTGGCATGACCCTCCCTCGCCCGGTCTACTACGGCAAGGAGCTCGAAGTGCGACTGTCGCGTTCGTACGGTCCCGGCCGGTACGACCGTGAGTACGAGGAGCGAGGAATCGATTATCCGATCGGGTTTGTTCGCTGGACCGAGCGGCGCAACATGGCGGCATTCGTCGACTTACTGGCGTGCGGACGCATCGCGGTGGACGATCTGGTCACCGAACGGGTACCCGTCGACGAAGCCGCGCGCGCTTACGACCGTCTACTCGAAAGCGAAAGTTCACCTCTGGGATTCGTATTGACCTACGAGCCAGCCGAGACCGAGCCGCGGTCTCAGGAAAGGGCGACACCAAGCCGGAAGGCTCGGTCCAGTGCGGCTCCCGCCGTCGGCGTCATAGGAGCTGGCAGCTTCTCGCGACGCTTTCTGATCCCGGGTCTGCGCGCCGCAGGCTTTGAAATGTCGATGATCGCGAGCGCTAATGGCTTGTCTGCGGCCGATGCGGCTCGGCGGTTCCAGTTCGGCGCGGCCGTATTGCCCGACGAGCTGATCGATACCGCCGACCTCGACGTCGTAGCGATTGCTTCTCGGCATGGATCCCATGCTCAATACGCCGTCGCTGCGCTGCAGCAGGGCAAAGATGTGTTTGTCGAGAAGCCCCCTGCGCTGACATTCGGTGACGTTCGTCGGCTCCGCGATGCCTCCGTTGGGAGTCTGCTCCAAGTCGGATTCAACCGCCGCTTCGCGCCGTTGGCGGTCGCCCTGCGGGATCACGTCGCGCCGGGCCAGGACCCCGTCGAGCTGCTGTACCGCGTCGCCGCCGGAAGGCTTGGAGGCGACCATTGGCTAAACGATCCTGATGATGGCGGCGGGCGTTTTCTCGGAGAGGGTTGTCATTTTGTTGATTTCGCCTGCTGGTTCATCGGCGGGCTTCCCGATCAGATATCCGCAAGCGTCCCCTCGGTTTCCGGCCAGCTTTCCCGCAGCCAGCGATTTGCGATCACCTTGACGTTCCCGAATGGATCGCTGGCGACAATTCTCTACGGCTCCGAGTCGGCTTCCCGAGTCAGAAAAGAGCTCGTAGAGGCACACTCAGGAGGCCGGTCGGGCCGCCTCGATGACTTCCGCACACTTGAGCGCTATGGCAAGGGGGGCGTCAAGAAGACGCGCAACGGGGCCGGCGATAAGGGCCACGCCGCTCAATTCGTCGCGTTTCGTCGGGCGCTTGACGGCGACGCACCGTCGGACCCGAGCCCGCTGGACACGATGGAGGTGACCCTACGTGCATTCGAATCGGTTAGGACCAGTTACGCGAACGCCTCATGAGTTGCCCTCGCTGCGTTCAACCGCCATGTCGCTTCTGATTCGACGCTCAGCTCCCATAGGAGGACCGCAGTGAAAGCGCTTGTGACGGGTGGATCGGGATTCATTGGCTCGAACCTAGTCCGAGCGTTGTTGCTCGAAGGCCATGAGGTTCGTGTCCTCGACAATTTCTCGACCGGGCATCGCGGCAATATCTCGGAGCTGGATATCGAGTTGGTCGAGGGTGATCTACGCTCGTACGAGCGGGTAGCCACAGCGACGCGCGGAGTTGAGGTTGTCTTCCATCAAGGGGCGCTTCCATCGGTTCCGCGATCGGTGCAGGACCCGATCACGACTAGCGAGGTCAACGTCGGAGGCACTCTCAACGTCCTCCTTGCGGCGCGTGACTACGGTGTCCGCCGCGTGGTGCTGGCGTCGTCGAGCTCCGTTTATGGCGACGCCCCTGGGATGCCGCGTACGGAGGCTCAACGGCTTCAGCCGCTGTCGCCCTACGCAGTCTCGAAACTTGCGGCTGAGCAGTACAGCGTGGCCGCCAATCGCGTTTATGGCTTGGAAACAGTGGCGCTCCGCTACTTCAACGTATTCGGGGAGCACCAGGATCCGCTATCCGGATACGCAGCTGTGATTCCTAAGTTCATTCGCCAGTTGTTAACCAATGAGATGGTTACGATCAATGGCGATGGCACGACTTCTCGAGACTTCACCTACGTTGAGAATGTCGTGCATGCAAATCTGTTAGCAGCGTCGGCAAAACGACCAGTCGGGCGCGTACTGAACGTCGCTATGGGTACGAGCTTCACGCTCAACAAACTGTTTTCGACACTGACAGAGCTGCTGGATGTCACGGCGGTGCCAACGTATGGACCTCCACGGCCCGGTGATGTTCCCGAAAGTCACGCTGACGTAAGCCTCGCTCGCGAGCTCCTTGGCTATCGACCAAGCGTAGAGTTCGTTGACGGCCTGAAGCGGACGGTGGCATGGATTGCCGAACGGTGGGGCCAGGATCGGGTAGGGGTCCGGTAGCGCGTGCCCTGGAACGGCTGATGTGCGGGATCTGCGGGATCCTGCACGCCGACGGAGCGCATGGCGTCGAGCAGGACGTCGTGCACCGGATGACAGATGCGATCAGTCACCGAGGCCCCGATGACGATGGCTACTTCTTCGGCCGGGGCATCGGACTTGGGATGCGGCGGCTCTCGATCATTGACCTTGAGGGCGGGAAACAGCCGATCGGTAATGAGGACGGCACGGTCCGGGTTGTCTACAACGGGGAGATCTACAACTACCGCGAGCTCCGCCGAGACTTAGAGCGCGCAGGGCATGTCTTCGCAACGTCCTCCGACACCGAGGTAGTGGTGCATGCCTATGAGCAGTATGGCGGCGAGTTCCTGGGCCGCTTGCGCGGCATGTTTGCGCTCGCCGTATGGGACGAATGCCGTGAAACTCTCGTGCTGGCCGTTGACCGATTCGGCATCAAGCCGCTCTACTACGCCTCCGGCAGCTCGGGCATCACCTTCGGGTCGGAGCTCAAATGCCTGATGCGCGCCGGGACGGTCAGCCGTGAGCTCGACCTTGATGCCCTGGGCCAGTACTTCACGTTCAGCTACATCCCACCGCCGGGGACGATTTTTTCCGCCGTGCGCAAGCTGGCACCAGGAGAGATGCTCGAACGGTCCCGCGACGGGCGCACGAAGCTGACCCAGTACTGGGAATCACCTCGCGACCGGTTCGACCACACACGCACCCTGGCCGACACCCGATCCCAGCTGCGAGGCGCGCTAGAAGCTAGTGTGAGGTCGCATCTGGTGAGCGATGTCCCGGTGGGCGCGTTTCTCAGTGGCGGAATGGACTCGAGCGCGATCGTGGCGCTGATGAGCAAGAGCAGTTCAGAGCCGGTCCGGACGTTTTCGATCGGGTTTGCGGACCGTCGCTACAGCGAGCTGGACAAGGCCAAGCTCGTTGCACAGCGATACGGCACCCAGCACCAAGAGCTCGTCCTCGAACCCGCCAGCGTCGATCTAGTTCCGAAGCTAGCGGCCCACTTTGACGAACCTTTTGGCGACTCCTCGGCTCTGCCCACTTATCACGTTTCGAAGCTCGCACGGGAGCATGTGAAAGTGGTGCTCTCGGGGGACGGGGGCGACGAACTATTTCTCGGCTACACGCTGTTCCGTGGCCTGAAGCTCGCGGCACGGGCCCAAGCGCTCCCGGAGGGACTGCGCCGCGCGGTTGCCGCGTTGCCGCAGCTGCTGCCGCGGACCGGAAGCGCAGCAGTGAACGATCGGTTGGGAGTTCTCCTAAAGCGAGCCGCCGATACGATGCTCGAGCCGGAGCTGGCCTTCAAACGGAAGGTTTCGGCGCCGGGACTCGAGGCGGTGAATCCGGTGCTCTCCCCTGCGCTGGCTAGGGAACTAGGAGGGCGAAGCCCGTTTGAGGTCCTTGACCGATGGCTTAGCCATTACCGCTCGACAAATGGCGGGCATCCGCTCGAGAGGTTCGTGTACACCGGATTTCAGACCTCTCTGGCCGGTGACATGCTCGTAAAGGTCGATCGGATGAGCATGGCCAACTCGATTGAGGTGCGTGTGCCTTTTCTGGACCACGTGCTGGCCGAGTACGTTTCAACGATCCCGGTTGATCGACGAATGCCGGGCTGGCGCCTAAAGGGCCTGCTGAGAGACGCGCTGGCGGACGACCTACCTGCTGAGATTCGCAAGGCCCCCAAACGCGGTTTCGTCGTGCCACTTGCAGGGTGGTTCCGTGGTGACCTCGATGAGTTTGCGCGAGACATCCTTGTATCTCCGGAAGTCGAGCGCCGGGGCTTCCTCGACACGAAAGGGGTCGAGAAGCTGCTTCGCGGGCACCGCGAGGGCGCCCAGAATCTCGGGACCCTGATTTGGGTGCTGCTGATGTTCGAGCTCTGGTGCCGGGAGGCGCTCGACTGAAATGCGAGTCCTGATGCTCTCCCCGCACCCTGCCGTTCGGGGTCCCATACCGAGGCACACCCCCGTACTCGTCGAGGCGATGCGGTCGCTCGGCTGCCAGGTGACTATGGAGCCGTGGGGTCGCCACCGCGATGACGAGTCTCTTGTGGACAAGTTGGTCCGCGGTCTGGGGGACGTGTCCCGTGTGAGGCGACAACTGAGAGGCGAGGGATTCGATGTGATGGTCGTCAAGACATCACACGAAGGACGTTCGCTTGTCCGGGCGCTCCCGATGCTTCTGGCGACGAGGAGGCTGGTTCCCAAGATCATCGTCCAGTTCCACGGTGGTCGATCGGATCTCCTCGTGTCGCAACGCCAGCTGGCCTTCAAGGCGGCCTCCAAAGCGCTGTTTCGACTGTGCGACGGTGTCCTCGTGCTGTCATCCGAAGAGGCGCGCGAATCTCAACGATTCTGGTCTCAGGGACAGTTCCGGGTAGTTTCCAATCCGTACGTGCCCTCGAGTGTCGAGGATCATTCTGGGCCGGACCGGAATGGTCGCGGCCAGCATCCGCTGACGCTCCTGTTCGTCGGGCGACTGATAACCGAGAAGGGAATCTTCGAGATGCTCACTGCCTTTGCGTCAGTGAGCAAGAATCGAGATTGCCGGCTTGTGGTCGTGGGAGACGGTCCCGATTCAGCTGATGTCGAACGCAGCGTCGTGCGGCTCGGTCTCGCGGACCGGGTTGAGTTGAGAGGACTCTTGAGTGGCGAGTCCTTGCACGAGGCCTATGGGTCGGCAGATGTGTTTGTGTTGCCGAGTTACCGCGAGGGCTTTCCGACGGCTATCACGGAAGCGCTGGCGGCTGGCCTCCCGGTTATTACCACCAGAACTCGCGGAATGGCTGACCATCTCTGCGAAGGGGTACATGCGCTCTTCGTGGAACCTCGCGACGCGCGCGGTCTCACCATCGCCGTGGACCGGATCCTGGCCGACGATGCTCTCCGTCGGCGAATGTCGGTCGCAAACGTCCGGAAGCTCGCGGATTTCGAACCCGAGTCGGTCGCAAGGCAGTACATAGCAGCGGTCACCGAGATTGTGAACGGCGATGATCGAGCTCACTAGCCGGGACGTCCAAGCACTGACCGCTTGCTTCCCCGGGTCGCCGGGCTAGCCGATGTGCGGCATCTGTGGGTATGCCGGGCGCGACGACCCGGCGTCGATCGAGAAGATGACGGATCGACTGGCCCACCGTGGCCCGGATGGCGCCGGAACCCGGTTTTTGCCGACCCGTGACGGCCGCGTCCCGGTCGCTCTGGGCCATCGGCGTCTGGCGATCATCGATCCCTCCCCGCGCGGCGCCCAGCCGATGTCGTATGCGGACGGCCGCTACTGGGTTACCTATAACGGCGAGCTGTACAACTTCCGCGAGCTGAAGCGCGACCTGGAGAGCGAAGGGTTGCGGTTTGCGACTGGGACCGACACCGAGGTGTTGCTGGCGATGTATGCGCGCTACGGAGCCGCGATGTTGCCTCGCCTGAACGGCATGTTCGCGTTCGCGATCTGGGACGTCGAGAAGCAGGAGCTCTTCCTCGCCCGTGACCGGCTGGGAATCAAGCCGCTGTATTGGGCCAAACACGGCGATGAGTTGTCCTTCGCCTCCGAGGTCAAAGCACTGCTGCCAGTGCTCCCACCGCCGCGCATGCGTACGGAACTGGTCCCCGATTACTTGACCTTTCTGTGGGTTCCGGGAAGCGACACGCTATTCGAGGGAGTCAACAAGCTGGAGCCCGGTCACTTTGCGACCTTTCGAGACGGCCGGGTGTCGATCAGTCAGTGGTGGGACATGCGTTTTGCCCCCGAGGAGCGCAGCGAGGGCGAGTGGGCCGAGATCGTACGCGACGCGGTCGCGAGCGCGGTGGAGCGGCAAATGGTTTCGGATGTGCCGCTCGGAAGCTTTCTGAGCGGAGGGATCGACTCGAGCGCGATCGTTGCTCTCATGACCCGGGTCGTTGAGCGAGTGACGACGTACACGGTCGGTTTCAGCGCGGAGGATCTTGCTTACGACATCGTCCCGGACGACTTGCGGTACGCCCGCTCTGTCGGTCGGCGGTTCGAAACCGACTATCACGAGGAGATGCTGAAGCCAAAGGTGGTGGACCTGCTGCCGAAGCTGATCTGGCACATGGATGAGCCGATCGCCGATCCGGCCTGCATCTCCACCTACTTGATCTGCGCGGCGGCGCGCGAACGACTGACGGTGATCCTCAGCGGGATGGGCGGGGACGAGGTATTCGCAGGGTATCCGCGGCACCTCGCGGCTCAGATCGCCCGAGCACTGGATTTCATTCCGTCGCCGGCGCGCGCCGCTTTGCGCACCGGACTGGACGGCAGGCTCACGCTCGGCCCGCCTGGACGCCTACGAGGCCCACGGCGGAACCTGATGAAGCTCATGCGGGGTATTGACGCGCCGCCGGTCGAGCGTTATCTGACGTATTCGTCTTACTTCAAGCCCGCGGAGCTGACCGAGTTGCTCCAGCGGGAGCAGTACCCCTCGGCTGACCACGTCCTTGATCGCCACCTCGGCTACGCCCGTGCCGCCGACGCGGAGCAGTGGCTGAACCAGATTCTGTATGTCGACCTCAAGACGTTCCTGCCGTGCCTGAACCTCGCCTACACGGACAAGATGAGCATGGCCGCCTCGACGGAGGTCCGCGTTCCGCTCCTCGACGATTGGCTCGTAGAGCTTTCCGGGCGGATTCCTCCGCGCCTCAAGCTGCGGCGCCTGACCCGGAAGTACATCCTCAAGCGCAGCATGGAGCCGCTGCTGCCGCCCGACGTCATCTGGCGCCCTAAAGCGGGCTTTGGCGCCCCTCTGCGCTCGTGGCTGGTGGGCGATTTGCGCCCGATGGTCGACGACCTTCTGTCTGTCGACGCTGTCAAGTCGCGCGGCCTGTTCCGGCCCGAGGAGGTTCAACGCCTGATTTCTGCAAACGCCGCCGGGACCGAGGACAACGCCCTGCGATTGTGGGCACTGCTGACGCTCGAGTTGTGGCAGCAGCAGTTCGTGGATGCCCCCGCGGCCGTCAACGTCTAAGCGCGCGATCGCCGATGCCCGCGCCCCACCGCCGTTGACAGCGGCTCGTAGACCAGCTTTCTGTACGCGGACCAGACGTACTGCTTGCGACGACTGAACCGGAAGCCCCTGTTCTCGGCGCGGAAGCGCTCCAGGTCGCCGCTCAGGGCAGAACCGTACTGGCGGATGTATTCCGGATAAAGCGTCGTCCGGGCGAACTCGTACAGCGCCAGATCCAGCTTGTTCTGTTCCTTCACTTGGCTCAGGATGGCGGGGTCATCGAGCGGTTCGGCGCCGCTCGCCGCCGGACCCGAGGCGGGCGCAGCATTCTGGCGCTCGTAGCGAATGTCGAAATCAGCGAGCCCCAGCGCGCGGCGCATCAGGAGCAGCGACTCGTCGAACCGGTCGGTGAGCCCCACGAATGCGAACCGCTCCCGCAGCAACCGCTTTGCGAGCTCTATGTCCGGTCGGCCCGCAATTCGGGTCGTCATGAAGTTGGCGAAACGCGGTTCGGCAAGGAACGCCTCGAACGACCACGGAATGTCCATGCGCGCGACCTGGTAGCGGAAATGCGACACGTAGCGCTCGAGCGGCGGTCGCAAATACGTGAAGTAGGCAATCGGCGCGCTCGCGGCAGTCTCATACCCAGCGCTTACCCGCGTCGTGTGACCGCCGATCCCACGCGTAAACGGCAGTAGACGGAGAAACGTGTGCAGTTCTTCTGAGGTGAAGGTCGCATCCGGCTCGTTCGTCCACAGTGACGGGGGCAGTGTCAGGAAGCTCGGGAAATTGTTGCGGAGGATGTGATGGAGGGTCGTGCCGCCTGCACGCTCGATGTGGATGAAGCACAGAAAGCTTTGATCCTTCCGAGCGACTCCCGATTGCCTCCGACGGGTCCGCTCGCCCGTCGCCGCCAGATGTGGACCGCTCACGTGCAGTCAGGCTGGCGCGCGGCGCGCGTGGATCTCGACCCGACCGTATCTGCGCTGCACGCGAACTGCGACAAGTCCGGTCTCCTCACACCAGCGACGAGCGGTCGAGATGCGAATCGGTTGGTCGTACATGGGCGAGAGCATGTCGAACGTATCCAACTGAGCCCAGTCCCGTAGAACCTCATCGTCGGTGATTACATCGCTGTAATCGCCGATTAATAGACGCCAATTTAATGCCTTGCCAATTTTGGGTATCCGCCGGACTCGCCGGGCGACGGGCCACATGAGCTCCACATAACGGGAGGTCGCCTTATAGAGGGTCCGAGGCGGAATACGGCGGGTAATCGGACGTACCCAATACTTGGTGTTGAGGTTGTATCTCACGACCGTCTTGATGTATGCGTCTACGGCCATGTGGCCACCGGGGCGCACGTGCCTCACAAGCGATCGAAAAGCAGCCTCCGGATCGGGAGTGTGCTGGAGCACTCCGAAGCAAAAAAGGCGATCGGCGGCCTCCGGCGCAAACGGCATTTGAAATATGTCCCCCTGGACAAGCAGCAGATTCTCCGCGTGGCCGTTGGAGGCGTAATTTGCGTCCACGGCACTCGAGTAATCAAGCGAGAGCACCGTCGCCCCAGTGCTGAGGGCGTGATGTGTGAACCGCCCGGAGCCACTACCAGCCTCGATCACAACCTCTCCATCGAGATGGTCAGGCCAGCCTGTCTCATCGAAGAATCGTTGCCGGCTCAACGGCACTCCACTCTTTTCGTCGTACTGCGTGCGGCGATGCATATTCCACTCCAGCCCGAACCCTTCGGCATAGCCGTCGTCGGGGACGAAGCGGGGTATGAAACCTCTAATGGGGCAGGTGGTGGCGCAGCTCTGGCAGCGGAGCGTGCCGCGCTCCACACGTCCACTGTCTGCACGATGTGCGTCCTCCAACGCAAGTACGCCCTGACACCGCGGGCAGCGTAAGAAACCGAGGTGCTCTTGCCTCACGTGCCACTCAGTCTAGTCACAACGCCAAGGACGCGACCGCTCGCCGCGCCCCGCTCCGTGAGGTGAAGCCGAGCGCTTCCTCGAGAGGACAGGTGTCCTTTCAACGCAGACAGTAGACTTAGTCATCATTGCTTCGCCCGGGTATCCGGGACAGCCGGGACGGGGGACGGAGGCGTCCGGGGAAGATCGCATGTCATCAAGTCGAGCTCGATCAAAGTGATAAAGCGCTGGGGCTCGGCGCGGAGATGTCGTCACGACGTCGTCTTCTATACACCCTGGATCGGGGCGATCCTGACGACCAGCGAAGCGTTGCCGCCTGGGGGCACGGAGAATCAGATGCTGATGTTGGCCAAGGAGCTCGCCAGACGGGGTTTGCGTGTCGCCGTGATCGCCTTCAGTAGCCCGCAATTGCCTGCGGAAGTTGATGGCGTGAGGATCATAGGACGCTCGCCTTACAAGAAACCCGATTCGATTCCCGAGAAGCTTCTCGAGGTACTCAGAATCGGGCGCTCGCTGTGGCGCGCACCCTCACGGACGATCGTCTACCGCGGAGTGGGGTTCGAGCTTGGTCTGCTTGCGGCCTACGCCCGGCTGGCGGGCCGCCGGCTCGTTTATTCGAGCGCTAGTGCAACTGATTTCAACGTCGAGCGCCTGTACACCAACCGGCTGGCGGCTTCCATGTTTGAGCTGGGCATGCGACTGGCTGACGTCATCGTGGTCCAGACAGCGGACCAGGTTGAGTTGTGCGAGCGAAGAGTCAAGCGGACTCCAGCGCTGATTCACAGCATCGCCGAGCCGGCAGAGAGGAGCGACGTTGTCCCAGAGGCGTTTCTGTGGGTCGGCCGGATTCACGAGTACAAACGCCCGCTCGACTACGTGGCCCTGGCTCGTGCGGTTCCGGAAGCCCGTTTCTGGATGATCGCCGTGCCGCGATCGCGCCGTTTCGCCGACCAAACGCTGGGGAAAAGGCTGCTGGCGGAGGCGGAGAGCGTTCCAAACCTGGAGCTGCTACCGGCACGTTCTCGGGAGGGGGTCGCCCAGTTGCTCTCGCGCGCCGTCGCATCCGTGAACACCTCAGAGTTTGAAGGAATGCCCAATGTTCTCCTGGAGGCCTGGAGCCGGGGGGTGCCTGCCCTCGTGCTCGGGCACGACCCAGGCGGAGTGGTGACAGCCTACGGGCTCGGGGCGTTTGCCCACGGTTCCTTTGACAACTTCGTCGCCTTGGCGCGGCAGCAATGGAGCACGCGCGACCGACGCCATGAGGTCTCCGAAAGGTGCCGTGCCTATATCGAGCAGCACCACGCTCCGGACGTCGTTGTCTCGCGATGGCACCAAGTGCTGTCCGGCGCCCTGTTCGAGTCAGATCCAAAGCGAGCTGTGATGCGGGAGTCGACGTGTGTGGGATAGCCGGCAAGATCGACTTCGAGGGTTGGATCGACCCCGATCTGATCCACCGGATGTGTGCCGCGATCGAGCATCGCGGGCCCGACTCTCGAGGGGTCTGGAGTGTGGAGGGTGCCAGCTTGGGGATGCAACGTCTCGCGATCATCGACGTGGCTGGTGGCGACCAGCCAATCTTCAACGAGGATCGCTCGGTCGCCGTTGTCATGAATGGCGAGATCTACAACTTCCAGGAGCTACGCCGCGAGCTGGTCGGGAAAGGTCACGAGTTCAAGACGCGCTCGGACACCGAGGTGCTCGTACATTTGTACGAGGAATGCGGCGAGCGGCTGGTCGAACGGCTGCGCGGAATGTTCGCCTTCGCGATCTGGGATGTCCGCCGCAGGAGGCTGCTTCTCGCCCGTGATCGAGTAGGAAAGAAGCCGCTATACGTCGCGCGCCGTGGGTCGAAGGTTTGGTTTGCCTCGGAGCTCATGGCGTTGCTCCAGGATCCCGACATCGACCGGACACCGAACCCGGCTGCAATCGCAGCCTATCTCGCTTACAAGTACGTGCCGCATCCAATGAGCGCGTTCGAGGGGGTGGAGAAGCTGCCGCCCGCCTCCACGATGCTCATTTCCTCAGACCAGACGCGCACCCGGCGCTACTGGGACCTCGACTTCGAGACGAAAGAGGATCGAGCCGATCCGAAGGAGCTCGCCGGGCGCCTTCGTTCTCTGATTTGGGAAGCCACTCGCGTCCGGCTGCTCAGCGAGGTTCCACTGGGAGCGTTTCTTTCAGGTGGCATCGATTCCAGCGCCGTCGTGGCGGCTATGGCTGACCAGACAAGCGAGCCGGTTAGGACGTTCTCGATCGGCTTTTCCGACGCGGCGTTTGACGAACTTCGGTTTGCCCGCATGGTCGCGCAGCGATATGCGACCGATCACCACGAGTTTGTCGTCGAACCGGACGCGTTGGAGATCATGCCCAAACTCGTCCGTCACTTTGGCGAGCCGTTCGCCGATGCCTCGGCGATCCCGAGCTTCTACCTGGCTGAGATGACTTCGCGGCACGTCACCGTGGCTCTCAACGGCGACGGGGGCGATGAAAGCTTTGCGGGATACCAGCGATATATCCAGAACCAGAGGGCGGCAAGAATCGATGCACTTCCAAGCGTGTTGCGGGAGCTCGCGTCACGGCTGGCGGGGTCTCTTAACGAGGACACGAACGGCAACGACATCCGCTCCCGGATCCGGCGTCTGTCCCCGCTGCTGAACATGGACGCGGCTGGCCGTTACACACATTGGATGTCGGCATTTCCGCAGGCGGTACGTGCCGAGATTTTGCAGCCGGAATTCCTCGCCAGCACTGGTGACTGGTGTCCGGAGGACGTAGTGCGTGGCGCGTGGGACGCGTCGCGCGCCAGCTCCGGCGTCGATCGCATGCTCGATACAGACGTCAACACCTATCTGCCTGGCGACCTGCTCGCAAAGATGGACATCGCGACCATGGCCCACTCGGTCGAGGGTCGCTCCCCGTTTCTCGATCACCAGCTGATGGAGTTCGCGGCGGCACTTCCCCCGGCCCTCAAACTTCGGGGAAGGAGCTCAAAGCGGTTGTTGAAGCTGGCGCTGCGTGGCGTCGTACCCGACGAGATACTCGATCGTTCCAAGATGGGTTTCGGGGTACCGCTGTGCCGATGGTTCCGTGACGATTTGCGCGAGCTCCCTCGCGAGCTGCTGATGGGAGCGGATTCCAGGGTTCACGCCTACGTTCGTCCAGACGCCATCGCGCGGCTGATCGCGGGACATCACAGCGGCGCGTTCGATCATTCGGCCCGACTGTGGGTGCTGCTCCAGCTGGAGTTGTGGCATCGAGAGGTGGTCGAAGCACCGCTTTGTGCTGCTGAGCCGACGGAGGCATTACCAGCACGATGACCAGGTGCGCCCTCTCAAGAGCTACTGCTTGATGATGAAGCCCTGACCGGTTGGACAATGGATAATCCGCTCAGGCCGACTCACCATGAACTCGTCAAATGCTTGTCGCGCACCTGGGCAGGTCGTGAAGCCGTAGTCATCGCATACGATCAGCCCGCCTGACACCGTCAGGGGGTAAAAGAATTCCAAGGAAGCCAGGGTTGGCTCGTACAGGTCCACGTCGATGTGCGCAAAGACGAGCTTTTCGATCTCGGCCTGGCCGAACACCGCTGGAATCCAGCCCTGGAAAACTCGTGCATCGAAATCCTCGAGAACCCTCGCGGCTATTTCCGCTCCGGTGCGCAGATCGCCGCCGCGCCAATAGCGGCCGTCCGCTTCACCGGGGGCCGATAGACCCTCAAAGCTGTCGAACGCCCAATGGGTTGAGCTCGCAGGCTTTCGCGCGTCACAGATGAACCACGAGGAGGTGCCGCGAAACGTACCGGCCTCGGCGGTGTCCCCCTCGAGGCCCTCGACAAGCTTCAAAAGCTCGCGCAGGAAAAACCGGCGATCTGCGGCCTGCGTCTGGTCCCCGTCCAGGCGCCGGTATGTTGAGAAGTAGTTGGCGTCCTCCCACCATGACTTGCCGAATTCCGTCAGCGTGTACTCGGGCATGACGTAGTGGCGCACCTGATCGAGAAGGTCGTAACGCGCCTGCGCGCGTCTGGCTTCGTCCCCGAACCGTCGTCTATAGAGCGCGCTGGCCAACTTGCGCAAGCCGCCACTCCGCCAGCGTGCTCCGTTATAAGTGTCACTCATTGAAAAATGATGTACGAAACGAAAACCTGTATGCGCTGCTTCAGGTTGACATGCTGCACGTCAACTCGCACGGCGAAGCTCCGCGAGCATCGTATGGCCGAAATGTGACCGCCCGACGTACGTGCCGCCGCGCACTCGGTGATTGTGCCAGAGCGTCAGCACACGGAGCCTACCGTACACCTGGCCGGCATATGAGGCTGTCCGGGGCCCCAGCGGAGCAAGGATCCTCTCGGCCGCCTGGCGGTGCGAGCGGCGAACACTCCAGGCTGCCGGCTCTTGATATGTCACCGAAACTAAAGTCAGGTTGTGAGCACGAGCGAGGTACTCGAATTGATCGGCCGACCAGCGCGTCATATGGTGAGGGGGACAATCGAACGGTTCGAGTGACTCTCTCCCGGCGCGGTTGCGATTTGGCACTGCGATGAAGAGGCGTCCCTTCGGCGCGAGCAAGTCACGAGCGGCGGAGACGAGTGCGGCGGGGTCTGCCATATGTTCGAGGATCTGGAAAGCGCACACGACGTCAAACAGGCCGAGCCGCATGCTGGACAGATGGGTGGCGTTCGCGGCGTATGCTTCGATCCCGTCGGCGCGGAGCCGGGCGATCGCGTCACTGTTGTGATCGACCCCCACTATTCTGGCGTGCGGGGCAAGTTCTCTGATGCCGCGGAGGTGCGCTCCGTCGCCGCAGCCGAGGTCAATCATGCTTTGTGCCCCGCCGAGCCGCTCCTGCAGCCTCTCAAACTCCCAGCGTTGCTCCACGTAGTCCACTGAACTCATGAGCTCGGCATAGAAGTGAGCATCGCCGGCCACGCTGAGAGCAAAGTATTGGAGTTTGCAGCGGTCGCATTCGAAGAGAAGCGTGGCCTGTGCCGGAGAGTGACGCTCGATCACGTCGCGGGAGAACCGAGCGCGCCAAACCTCTTCGAGGCTGCGCCAGATCGCGCTGTACTCGTAGGTGGCGACGCGTTGCGCTTCGGTGCCACGACAGAGGGGACATCTGAGATCAACCTCGTGGGTGTCCGCCTGGCGCCAGCCGGCGGGGCCCTGCTGTGAACTGACACCCATCGACCAATAAGGTAGCGCAGGCCACACTTCGGAGTCTGTTTGATATATGTACCGACATCGCACGGGGTAGGCGATCATCCGACCGCGGCGAGCGGTTTGCGTTTGGACAGAATTGGCGAGCGTTTCTAGAGCACGTCGATGGTGCCGGTATTGCTGCGGCCGAGGAGTCGGTGCGCAGGTTAGTGGGCGATCCCGCGGACTGCTCGTTTCTCGATATCGGTTCTGGCAGCGGCCTATTCAGTCTCGCCGCACGGAACCTCGGCGCCAAGGTGTTCTCGTTCGACTATGACCGGTCGTCGGTGTGGTGCACGGAAGAGCTGCGCCGACGATATCGGCCGGACGATGCGGACTGGAGAATCTCGTCTGGGTCCGCGACGGATGAAACCTTCATGCGCTCTCTCGGGCAATTCGACATCGTTTACTCGTGGGGCGTGTTGCACCACACCGGTCGGATGTGGCAGGCGCTTGAGCTATCGTGTGACAGGGTGGCGCCCGGAGGGTTACTCGCCGTGGCCCTTTACAACGATCAGGGAAGGGCAAGCCGTTACTGGCGACTGGTCAAGCGTCTCTACAACGAGATACCGCCGCGACTGCGCCCCATGCTTGTTGTTGCGGTAATGGCACGCTGGATACCGAGTACAGCGATGGCAGACCGAGCGAATGGGAAGAGCCCGTTCGCGCGTTATCGTAAGGGCGCACGGACTCGTGGGATGAGCGTATGGCATGACTGGGTTGATTGGGTCGGTGGTTACCCGTTTGAGGTGGCGAGTCCGGGCGAGGTATTCACATTTCTGCAGGCTCGGGGCTTCGAGATGAGCTTGATGCACACCACGCCGGGATCGGGCTGCAATGAGTACGTCGCTGCGCGCCCGGCTGGCGAGGCGAACGGACGACGGACCTCAGTGACCGACGCATCGCTGGCGCCGGCGGCCTGAGACGCTGAAAGCCAGAGCTACCGTGCCGGCATCCAGCAACACGGCCTGCCGCTAGCGCGGTCAGCGGCGGGACCCAGCGGCGGCGATCTCGATCGCCCTTTGTGCCATCCGCTTCACAGATACGGGCACGTCTAGTCGGTTCAGCAGCTCAACGTCCTCGAGTGCGAACGGGCGCCTCCAAACTAACACCAGTCCCGCCGTCGCCAGCGTGGCGGCAATGCCGACGACACCAGCTGAATAGCGTGGCAGGAGAAGGTTGGCGGTGAGTGCCGCGCCGATCGGAGCCAACGTCGTGGGGTCCAAACGTCCGCCCGTATCGATCTGGCGGCGGACGAGCATGTAATACAGCGCGAACGACGCTCCGAATGCGACTGCGGTGGCGATCGCTGGACCGTCGACTCCGATGTGCAACACGCCGACCATCAGCAAATCTCCCGCCACGTTGAGGACCGCCGCGGCGGTGCTAACAAGAGCTACTGCACGCGTCTGCTCCTGAAGGAGGAGGATGGGTGCCATCAGGTAGGCGCCAAACAGCAGGATCAGCGCTACGCAGAGAAACGCCAGTGGCTGAGCCGAACCGGCGAACCGATGCCCTAAGACGATCGGCACGACCACAGGGAGTACGGCGATGGCCAACCCTACGACGGTGGAGGCGATCAGCATGAGCTGCGGCACTGCTCGTCGCACGTACTGGACGATTACATCGCCGTGGCCTGCCATTCGTAGCGAGACAAACAGCGGCAGAAAGACCGAAATCGTGGCCATTGGCGCCGAAGCAAGAACGCTGTAGGCCTGGTAAGCGACCGCATAGATTCCCACCTCCGAACGCGACCGGAACGCACGCAACACGACCAGATCCACAGAGGCGATCACGTACTGGCTGACGATGAACCCGATCACGGGGATGGCGAACATCAGCATCCGTCGGCCCAACGCCCTGTCAATGGCAAATGGCCTTAGCCCGACTTTCCAGACGATGGGCAACAGACCGACGGCAAGCAGCAGGTTTGCGGCCGCTGAGACTCCCAGCACGAGTGCAGCCGAACCCGTGAAGCTCACGAAGTAGAGTGCCATGAGGGCAACGAGGTTGACCGCCTGTCGGAGCACTTGGCTGGTCGCCGACATCATCATCCTCCCGCTTGTTTCGAGCAGGCAGACCCAGTGGTCAGTCACGAGCTGGCCAAGCGCCGTAAGCACGATCAGAGCGACCACCGTCCAGGTCAGCTCTGGCGGAAGGAATCCCAGTGCCCTTGCGGCAACCGTGAGGACGATTGCGACCGTCATGAGGGGGGTCGAAATGAGCGCCCGGTTCCAGGTCACCTGACCCATGGTTCCTCGTTGCTCGATCTCCTCGCGGCCATACCGTCGCACAGCCGCGCCACTCCATCCGGAGCTGGCCATGAAGATGAGATTGGCCACCACAGTCGCGGTGGCGACCGTTCCATAGGCCGCCGGGGTGAGGATCCGGGTCGTTACGAACACGATCCCGAACGCCAGGAGCGCGTAGGCGAGACGGCCGCCAGCGATGGCTACGAAGTCTGTTAGAACCGTCGAGGCGCCCCACACTGACCGCGCGGTTCGGACCGGGGGCGACGCCTTCGAACTCGCCTGATCATACGCCAGCGGACGTTCCACAACTGCTGGCTCAGGTCGCTCGATCACAGCTCTTGTTCTCGGGAGTGCAGGTCCTAACGGCTCGCGCGAATGCCCCCGCAGACGGCCCGACATACCCCATGCCAAGCTTCTAAGAAGCCGAAGATGACTGGGCGACCAGCATACTCGATTTGCCTCGCCCCGCTATCGTCTCGAGACCTTGGGGGGCTGGGCCAAGCAAAGCGGGCGGCGTCTAGATAAGGAAGCAGCATCGGATCGAGGCAGGCGGGATGAGGATTTGGATCGATCTGTCGAACTCCCCGCATCCGCTGCTGTTTGCGCCGGTTGTGCGTCGGCTCGAGTCGGAGGGTCATGCTGTCCTAGTGACGGCCCGAGATAACGCCCAGACAGTCGAGCTCGCACGTACACACTGGCCGGACGTCGATGTGATCGGCGGGTCAAGCCCCGGGGGCAGAACGGCGAAAGCCCGGACGATCGCACGGCGTGTATTCGACCTGCGGCGGTGGGCCACCCGCGCCCGCCCCGATGTTGCCCTGTCACACAACTCGTACGCGCAAATTGTTGCGGCCAGCAGTCTGCGAATCCCGATCGTGACCGCGATGGACTTCGAGCATCAGCCCGCGAATGGCCTCGCGTTTCGGCTGGCGAGCACCATTCTGCTGCCCGACGTACTGCCGCGGCACGCGCTCCAACGTCAGGGTGTCAAAGCGAGCAAGGTTCGACCGTATCCGGGCCTTAAAGAGGAACTCTACATCGGTGACTTTGTACCTGACGACGAGATCCTCGCGAAGTTAGGGCTGGCCAAGCGACCGCGCGTGCTCGTCGTGGTGCGCACGCCTCCAAGCCGGGCGCTCTACCACTCGTTCGGCAACCCCATGTTTGAGGCTGCGCTGCGCGCGATCTGTGCCGGGCATGACGTCGGCTGCGTGGTGCTTGCCCGCCATCCCGAGCAGGTTAAGGGTGTCAAGGCCATGGCGCTCCCGAACTGCATCGTTCCGGAGAAGGCGGTCGACTCACGCTCGCTGATGTACGTGGCCGACGCGATGATTGGAGCCGGGGGAACGATGACCCGCGAAGCTGCGCTGATGGGCGTACCGACCTGGACCATGTTCGCCGGAACCCCGCCGGCGGTCGACAGATGGCTCGAGCGGCAAGGGCGTCTGTGCCGACTCACCGACCCCGATCCGCTATCCGGGCTCGGTCCGCGACCGGTCGAGCCAGTAAAGCCCAGCGTGCTTCGCGAACGGTCGGCTGCGATCGAGCAAGCTTTTGTCACCGCGACGCTCTCCGCGACCCCCCCGAGCCAACGCGCGAACTCTCAGGGCCTCCATGACGCAGTCTCTGCCGCGCGCACGCTGGAGGAGTGGGGTCATTCGCGCGGCTGGCAGGGACCCGACCCTTACGATGCTCTGAACGCGACGAGGCTTGCGTCCGCGCTGAGACGCTCGCCGATGGCGCGCCGCATCCTGACACAGGCAGTGAAGCGCTCACCTGTGGACATACGACCGGCCCTCGGTATCCGGCCCGGTCTGAGCGCTGCGACCCTCGGCGTCCTCATCTCTGCATACGCGCGGAACGGCTTTCTGGATTCCTCGTGGCGGGAGGAGCGTCTCGCGCACTGCATGACGGAGCTCGAGGGCCTGCGATGCGCCGCATTCCACGAACCCTGCTGGGGTTACCACTTCGATGTTCAGACGCGAGTGTTCTTCTATCCGCGGACCGTTCCAAACACGATCGCGACGGCCTTTGCGGGGCTCGGATTGCTCGACGCTTACGAGTACTGCGGCAATGAGCGAGCACTGGAGCTCGCGGTCGGGGCAGGAGAGTTCTTCATGCGTCACGTGCCCCAGACCGACACCGGGCGGGGGGCTTACTTCGGTTACCTGCCGGGGGACTCGACGCCGATCCACAATGCCAACATGCTCGTTAGCGCGCTGCTCGCCCGCCTGTTCGCCACACTGGGCAACGAGGATCTTCGCGATCGCGCAGCCAAGGGAATCGAGTACACGGCGGCGCGGCAGCGCCCTGATGGCTCCTGGCCGTATGGGGAGCTGCCCCATCTTCAGTGGGTTGACGGATTCCACACCGGCTATGTCCTCGACGCGCTGCGCGCTTGCGCCGGGGCTGGAGTCGCGCATGAGCGGGCCGACGAGGCATGGCACCGCGGCCTCGGCTTCTACGCGGAGGCGCTCATCGAACCGGATGGGACTCCTCGTTACACGCCGGAGGCGCGCTACCCCGTCGATGGGCAGTGCGTGGCGCAAGCGATTCAGACCTTGTCGATGGCA
This sequence comes from uncultured Actinomycetes bacterium, assembly GCA_963756555.1. Lineage (GTDB taxonomy): Bacteria > Actinomycetota > Thermoleophilia > Solirubrobacterales > Solirubrobacteraceae > Palsa-465. The sequence continues at coordinate 65,979 of CAVWOC010000001.1, read as the reverse complement.
GCACCGATCGAGCCTCAGATTGCGGCTCGTCGCTGGAAGGTGTTGAGCTACGCCTTAACGAAGTTCGCTCGGCGCGACGGTGCGTTCGCCTTTCAACGTGAGCGCCTATGGCTAAACACAACGCCACATCCGCGCTGGGTGGAGGCGCCGATGCTCCTAGCGCTTTCACACCTGATCGCAACCGCTTAGTTTGCGCCGCGCCCGCCTTGGTGACGCCTCATTCAGGGAGGCAGTCGCCGCGATCGCTCACGGTGATTTGGGCTGACTTGAATATTGCTAGCGCGTCGCCTCGATCCACAGATGCCAGCCGTATCGGCGCTCAAGCGCTCGCGCGAGTCGGGTGGCGGCAAGCCGCTGGCCTCCGGGATACAGCCGCAGGTTCAGGTAGCGCGTGTCGATCTGCAGCCGCGAGAAGCGGGCGAACAGCCGCTGAGCCTCAGCGCGCGAAGTGACCTTTGACAGCGGGTTGTCCGGGCCGTCGGTGTTGTTGTTAAGGAAGAGCTGTCGGTCGGTCAGATAGCGCAGACCGTGCTCCCGCAACAGCCGACGATGTCCCTCAATGACTGAGGGATCCTCATGTGTGGCCCGTGACACAACCGCGGCGAAGCCGGGAACCATGAGCGTCAGTGTGAGTACCCGGCGGATGAACATGATGTTTACGTGGTAGTTGAGCGACGCTCGGTGGTAGACCATCACCAGCGCGTGACCTCCAGGGCGCAGCACGCGGTGTATCTCGTCGATTGCTCGCTGGGTCTCTGGGAAGTGATGTATGACTCCGTTGCTGTAGACAAGGTCCTGGCTCTCGTCTGCAACTGGCAGCTCCGTCACGGACGCCTGGATGATCTGTCCCGGCAGGCCTTCAAGCGCAAACCGTCGTCGCGCTAGTTCAACGGCCGAGTCGGAGAAGTCGATACCGGTGTATCGCGCTCCATGACGCGCGAAGTTGATGCCGTCGGTAGCGATGCCGCAGCCGGCTTCGAGCACGTCTTTGTTCGACCAGTCGGCGAACCTCGCCTTCTCGGGGATGTGCGGCTCCAGTGAGTAGCGATGCCGCTCAACAGCGGCGAAGAACCCCTCCGTGCCGACCGGCTCGCTCGTAAACCGGAAGCCGGGCTGATGCTCTGTCCAAAACTGCTGTCTCGATGCCAATTGCGGGAGCGTACCGACGTTCCGCCGCTTGCACTGTGAATCGGGATTCACTAAGCTTCGTGAATCCCGATTCATATCCTCGGGGTTGAGCCGCCCCACTGGGTCCTGCGGCCGCCCGGGGACACGCCTAGAAGGAGCCAGCATGACCACGCTCGACGTCCTCGACCCCGCCCGGACGGTGCTCAACCAGCCACCGCCGCTGCAGCCGGTCAACCTGTTCGAGATCGACCTGGCGCTGCAGGAGGCGCTCGCGCGCGAGGGCGGCGGCTGGGGCGTCGATCGTGCCCGCGAGGCGGGGGCGGCCGCCGGGAGCGTCGAGGCGCTCGAGCACTCGCGCCGGGCAGAGCGCAATCTGCCGGTCCTGCGCACTCACGACCGCTTTGGCAACCGGATCGACCAGGTGGAGCTCGATCCCTCGTGGCACTGGCTGCTTCGCGGGGCGATCGAGCGCGAGCTGCACGGCTTGCCGTGGCGCTCGCCTGAGCAGAGGGGCCGGCCGCCCGGCACGTGGTGCGCGCGGCGCTGTTCACCCTGTGGGGCAACGCCAACGACGGCGTCATGTGCCCCGTCTCGATGACCTATGCCGTCATCCCCGCACTGCGGGGCGCGGCCCCCGAGCTGGCGGCGGAGTGGGAGCCCCGGCTGACGCTGCCCGACTACGAACGCGGGGCGCTCGCCGGCATGGCCATGACCGAGCGCCAGGGCGGCTCCGACGTCCGGGCCAACATCACGCGCGCTGAGCCCGTCGATGGGGGGCGCGGGGAGCCTCTCTCTGGCGAGCGCTACGAGCTCCACGGTCACAAGTGGTTTTGCTCCTACCCGCCGTGCGACGTGTTCCTGGTGCTCGCGCAGGCGCCCGGCGGGCTGTCGTGCTTCTTGGTCGAGCGCGGGGCCGGGATGGAGTTCCAGCGGCTCAAGGACAAGCTCGGGACCCGCTCGTTGCCCTCGAGCGAGGTGGAGTTTCACGGCGCCCACGGGCGGCTCGTTGGCGAGGAGGGCCGCGGCGTGCGGGCCATCATCCGGATGGTCAACCACACCCGGCTCGACTGCCTGCTGGGAGCTACGACCGGGATCCGGCGGGGAACGGTGGAGGCGATTCACCACGCCCGGCACCGGGAGGCGTTCGGCGCCAGGCTGGCCGAGCAGCCGGCGATGCGCAACGTACTCGCCGATCTGGCGATCGAGTCCGAGGCCACGACGGCGGCGGCGATGCGGATCGCCGGCAGCTACGACCGCGAGGATGAGGCCGCGTTCCGCCGATTCGCCACCGCGGTCATGAAGTACTGGGCCTGCAAGCGAGCGCCGGCGCACGCGGCGGAGGCGCTGGAGTGCCTGGGAGGGAACGGCTTCGTCGAGGACTCGGGCATGCCGCTGCTGTACCGCGATGCCCCGCTCGGCTCGATCTGGGAGGGCTCGGGCAACGTGGCCGCGCTGGACGTGCTGCGAGCGATGGTCCGAGAGCCGGAGGGGCTGACGGCATTCCTGGCCGAGTGCGAGCTCGCTGCGGGCGCCGATCGCCGCCTCGACGTGCACCTGGCGGGCGTGCGCCAGAAGGTCGAGGCGCTGCCCGCGTCACACGACCCCCAGTTCGAGGCCCGGCGGACGGTCGAGGACCTGGCTGTCGCGCTCCAGGCCTCGCTGCTCGTGCGCCACGCCCCGGGCGCAGTGGCAGATGCCTTCTGCGCCGCACGGTTGAACGGGGAGGGCGGTCGTGTCTACGGAACGCTGCCTGTCTCGGTCGACGCCCAGGCGATCATCGAGCGGGCCCTGCCGGCGTGAGCGTCATCGAGTACGAGGTCTCCGGCCGCGTCGCCAGCATCACTCTCAACCGGCCCGAGCGCGGCAACGGGCTGACCCGGGCGCTGCTCGAGGCGCTCCAGCAGGCGGTGGAGCAGGCCGACCTTGACCCGGCGGTCAGGGTGCTGCTGCTGGCCGGGAGCGGCAAGGGGTTCTGCGGTGGCTACGACCTGGTGGAGTCGGCTGAAGGCAAGCGTGGAGCGACGGAACGGGGGGCGATGGCCGGGTCCCCGCTTGACCCCGAAACCATGATGAAAAACCACGACCCCCGTGAGCCATGGGACCCGCTGGTCGACTACGCGATGATGAGCCGCAACGTCAGGGCATTCATGTCGCTGTTCCACTGCACCAAGCCCGTGGTCTGCAAGGTGCACGGCTTCTGCGTGGCCGGCGGGACCGACCTGGCGCTGTGCTCCGACCTGCTGGTGGTAGCCGAGGACGCCAAGATCGGATACCCGCCGGCGCGCGCGTGGGGCTCGCCCACGACCGCGATGTGGGCCTACCGGCTGGGGCCGCAGCGCGCCAAGCGGCTGCTGTTCACGGGCGACTCGCTGACCGGAGCTCAGGCGGCCGAATGGGGGCTGGCGCTCGAGGCGACCCCGGCCGCGGAGCTCAACGAGCGCGTAGAGGAGCTGGTGGAGCGGATCGCGCTGGTACCGCTGAACCAGCTACAGATGATGAAGCTGCTCGTCAACCAGTCGCTCTATTCACAGGGGCTCCAGGCCACGCAGCTGGTCGGCACGGTGTTCGACGGCATCGCACGGCACACCCGCGAGGGTTATGCCTTCCAGGGGCTGGCGTTGCGCGAGGGGTTTCGCGAGGCCGTACGCCAGCGCGATCAGCCGTTCGGAGACCACGGGCGATGAACGGCACGCGTGGGCGACTGCTGCGCGCCGCCACCGAGCTGATCGAAGAAGGCGGCTACGCAGCTGCGTCGGTGATCGCGATCGCCTCTCGGGCGGGGCTGGCGGCAGGCACTCTCTACAGGCACTTCGGCTCAAAGCAGGAGCTGTTCGTGGAGGTCTTCCGCTCCGTCTGCGACCGCGAGGTGCAGGCCATGCGGACGGCTGCGGTGACGATGCCAGCGGACGCGCCGCAGGTGGAGCGCCTTCAGACCGTGTTCGTCACGTTCGCCGAGCGTGCCCTGCGCCGCCGCCGGCTGGCGTGGGCGCTCTTGGCCGAGCCAGTCGATCCGCTGGTCGACGCCGAGCGGCTCACCTACCGCCGGCGCTACGCAGCGCTCGTGGCAGACGTCTTGCGTGAGGCGATCGCCGCCGGCCAGCTCCCCGACCAGGACGTGGAGCTGACCGCCGCGGCGCTGGTGGGCGGCTGCGGTGAGGCGCTGGTCGGGCCGCTGGCGCCCGCCCGGCCGGAGCCACGGGTGAGCGATGTGCTGGAAGCGATACGAGCGTTCGTCCACCGCGCGGTGGGGGCGGGCGAGCCGGTCGTGGCGGCATGAGCGCGGCGGTCAGGGTCGAGCGCCGGGGGCCCGTGACGACGGTGCTGTTGTCGCGGCCGGAGCGGCGCAACGCGGTGGACGGCGCCACGGCCACGGCGCTGGCCGATGCGTTCCGGGAGTTCGACGCCGACGACGACGCCCGAGTGGCGGTTCTGCACGGTGTGGGCGGAGTGTTCTGTGCGGGGGCCGATCTCCACGCCGTGGGGACTGCGGAGGGCAACCGCGTCGACGCCGACGGGGACGGGCCGATGGGTCCCACGCGGATGCGGCTGGCGAAGCCGGTGATCGCGGCGGTCGAGGGGTACGCGGTGGCCGGTGGGCTGGAGCTCGCGCTGTGGTGCGATCTGCGGGTGGCCGATGAGACAGCGGTGTTCGGCGTCTTCTGCCGCCGCTGGGGGGTGCCGCTGATCGACGGCGGTACGGTCAGGCTCCCGCGGGTGGTCGGTCTGGGGCGGGCGATGGACATGATCCTCACTGGACGGGCAGTGGGCGCCGAGGAAGCGCTTCAGATCGGGCTCGTCAACCGGGTGGTGGCGGTGGGGGCCGCTCGCGAGACGGCCGAGGAGCTGTCTCGGGAGCTGGCCCAATTCCCCCAGACCTGCATGCGGGAGGACCGGCTGTCGCTGCTCGAGTCGTCCGGGTTGGAGGAGACTGAGGCCATGGCGGGCGAGCTCCGCCACGGCCTGCGCTCACTGGCCGATGTCGCTTCGGGTCTGGATCGGTTCCGGGCGGGCGCGGGGCGCCACGGCGCGTTCGAGGGCTGATGCCGCTGATCGAAGTCGAGCGGCTCGCGCAGTTGCTCAACGCTGATGCTCCGACCACGCTCCTCGACGTCCGCTGGGAGCTCGGCAAGCCCGCCCAGCGCGCGGAGTTCGACGCCGGACACATCCCGGGCGCGACGTTCGTCGACCTGGACTCCGAGCTGGCGGCCCCCCCGGGGCCGGGCGGCCGTCATCCGCTGCCCTCTCCCGGAGCGTTCGAGGCGAGCATGCGCGGCGCAGGTGTCTTTCACGACCGACCCGTCGTGGTCTACGACGCCGGCAGCTCGCTCGCGGCCGCTCGGGCGTGGTGGCTGTTGCGCTACTTCGGACACTCGGACGTCGCGGTGCTTAACGGAGGGCTCGAGGCGTGGGTCGCGGCCGGCGCGCCGCTCGAGTCGGGCGAAGGGCCCGACGTCACGGGAGACTTCGAGGCGCGGCCCGGAGGGATGCCGTTGCTGGACGCTGCGGGCGCGGCCGAGATGGCTCAGTCCGGAGCGCTGCTCGATGCGCGCGCCCCCGAGCGCTTCCGGGGTGAGGCGGAGCCGGTCGACCGAGTGGCGGGTCACATCCCTGGGGCGCGCAACCGGCCGAGCGACGAGAACCTGGGGGCTGCTGGGAGGTTCTCCGATGGCGAGCAATTGCGGCACGAGTTCGCGGCGCTGGGCGTCAAGCACGACGTGCCGGTGGGGGCCTACTGCGGATCCGGCCTAGCGGCCGCCCAGCAGGTGCTGGCCCTGGAGCTGGCCGGGGTTCCGGCGGCGCTGTACGTGGGTTCGTGGAGCGAGTGGATCACGGATCCGTCGCGCCCTGTGGCACGAGGCGAGTGAGGGCACAGGTAAGAGGCCGGCCGCCGGGGCAGGGCTCAGTTCGACCGCCACAACGTCGAAAAGCGCCCGCCCGCGTCCGGGACGTGTTGCAGTACGCCGCCTATAGCGCGCAAACCGCTACACGTACGCCTAACAGCAGGTTGTTTTTCTACGTTTTGGCGGTGCGACCGCTCAGGCGTTTTGGCGGTGCGACCGCTCAGGCGTTTGGCGTGCGAGCGCTCAGTCGTTTTGGCGGTGCGACCGCTCAGGCCACGCTGCTTCCCGCGAGCAGCACAGTTACCACCTGCTCGGGGTCGTCATACATGGGCACGTGGCCGCAGCCGGGGAGCATCACCAGGTTGGCCGACGGGATGGCACGCTTGGCGCGACGGGCCTGCCGGGGTATGAGCAGCCGGTCGCGCTCGCCCCAGCCGATCGTCACCGGCACCGAGATCTGCTCGCCGCCCACGAACCGATCGGGGTAGGTGATTGCCTCCAGGGTGTCGTCGAACCACGGTGCGTTTGCAAGCGCGCGGGCGCTCTCGGCGGCGTCGTAGGGGGGCACCCGACGGGGTTTGGCGACGACCTGGCCCCAGGCGAGGGCCCGGGCGAAGTTGGACCGCATCAGGCGGTCGGCGGATGGCGCCAGGACCCGCGCCACGCGAGCCGTGAGCTTCAGCGACGCGCGGGCATATGCCGACTCACGGCGGTTGAAAAAGCCACCCGGCGATAGCGCCGTGGCCGAGCGCGCATTTCCCCGCTTGGCCAGCTCCAGCGCCAGCCAGCCGCCCAGCGAGTTGCCAGCCACGTGGGGGCGCTGCAGGCCGATCTGGTCCATGAACTCGCTGACCAGCTGCGTCAGCGAACCGATCCCGGCCGGCGTCCCGGCGGGAGGCATCGGCGAGGCGCCGAAGCCGGGGAGGTCGAGCGCGATCACCTCGCGTTCGCCGGCCAGCGCCCCGATCACCGGCTCCCACACCTGCCAGCGGCTGCCGATCCCATGGAGCAGCACGAGCGGCTCTCCGGTACCGGCGCGGTGGTAGTTGAGCTCCATCGCCGGCCGGACTCTATCCGCAGGCCAGCTGGTGGGCAGGACATCGACACCGGCCACAAGTTGAGCTAAGTTTGTACGCAGCGGCAAATGCATCCGCTCCCACCGCGTGTGTAGCGTTTGTACGAAACGTCCAAGCCGCCGCGAGGGAACGAGATGGCAAGTACCGAGACCGCAGCACCCAGCGTCCAAGCGAGCCTTCAGGAGCTGGCCAAGCGCCACCTGTGGCTGCACTTCACCCGGATGTCGTCCTACGCGGAGCAGGAAGTGCCGGTGATCGTCCGCGGCGAAGGGTGCTACGTCTACGACGAGCACGGAAAGCGCTATCTCGACGGCCTCTCGGCTTTGTTCTGCGTGAACATCGGCCACGGCCGGGCCGACATCGCCCAGGCCGGCGCGGACCAGGCCGCCGAGCTCGGATTCTTCACCAACTGGTCCTACGCCCATCCGCGAGCGATTGAGCTGGCAGCCAGGATCGCCTCCCTGGCGCCCGGCGACTTGAACCGGGTGTTCTTCACCAGCGGCGGCTCGGAGGCGGTGGAGTCCGCGCTGAAGCTCGCCAGGCAGTACTTCAAGGTCACCGGCAAGCCCAACAAGACCAAGCTGATCTCGCGCGAGATCGCCTACCACGGCACCTCGCTGGGCGCATTGTCCGCTACCGGGATCACGGCGCTGCGCCAGCCATTCGAGCCGCTCGCGCCCGGTGATTGCCACGTCCCGGCCACCAACAGCTACCGGCTGCGTGAGGGCCTGAGCGAGGACTGGTTCGCGGAGGCGATCGCCGAGCGGATCGAGTTCGAAGGGCCCGACACCGTGGCCGCCGTGATCCTCGAGCCGGTCCAGAATGCTGGGGGCTGCTTCACGCCCCCGGAGGGCTATTTCCAGCTGGTGCGCGAGATCTGCGACGCCTATGACGTGCTGCTGATCTCAGACGAGGTGATCTGCTCCTGGGGGCGGCTCGGCGAGTGGTTCGGCTGCCGGCGCTATGACTACCAGCCTGATCTGGTGACGACCGCCAAGGGACTGACGAGCGCCTACGCGCCGATGGGCGCCGTGATCGCCTCCGACAGGGTGGCCGCTCCGTTCCTGCAGGGCGCCACAAGCTTCACCCATGGCTTCACGTTCGGCGGCCATCCCGTCTGCGCTGCCATGGCGATCGCCAACCTCGACGCGTTCGAGCGGGAGGAGATCCTGGAGAACGTGCGCCGCCACGAGGGCGACCTGCGCGCCACGCTCGAGTCTCTGCGGGACGTCCCGATCGTGGGCGACGTCCGCGGAGCGGGCTACTTCCAGGCGATCGAGCTGGTCAAGAACCAGGCGACCAAGGAGTCGTTCTCGGACGAGGAGTCTGAGAACCTGCTGCGCGGCTTCTTGTCCGGCGAGCTCTATCGCCGCGGCCTCATCTGCCGGGCCGATGACCGCGGCGATCCGGTGATCCAGCTGTCGCCGCCGCTGATCGCCGGGCCGGAGCAGTTCGCCGAGATCGAGTCCGTGCTGCGGCCGCTGCTGACGGAGGCGGCGGAGCGCATGGACGTAGACGCGGAGTAGCCCTTGCTTAGCGTCAGGGACCTGATCGCCAGCCTCGAGCTTCCTGTGCTGGCCGGTGAGGGCGGCCTTGACCTTCCCGTTCGCTGGGTGCACATCTCGGAGCTGATCGACCCAACCGAGTGGCTGTCCGGCGGCGAGCTGTTGCTGACCACCGGCATGCAGCTGGACACTCCCGACCGCCAGCGCGAGTTCGTCGCCCGGCTGGCGGACCATCAGCTCGCCGGGCTGGGGGTCGGGACCGGATTCCGGCACGGGCGGGTGCCCGCCGCGATGCTCGAGGTGGCGGCCGAGCGCGAGTTTCCAGTGTTCGAGGTCCCTTACCAGGTGCCGTTCATCGCCATCACGGAAGCCGCGTTCACCGAGCTGGTCAACGAGCAGTACGCCGTCCTCCGGCGGGCCATTGCCGCCCACGAGCGGCTCGAGCGGATCGTCCTCTCCGAGCGGGGGCTGGACGCGCTTGGTAGCGCGCTGGCCTCACTTGTCGGCGGTACGGTGCTGGTGTTCGACGGGCGCGGCGAGCTGCGGGTCCAGCGAGCCTTCCGCCGCTCGCTCGAGGACGAAACGCTGACGGCGCTGCGCAGCGAACTGCGCGAGCACGCCAGACGCCGCGACGGACGAGCGTTCGTCCCGGCGGCGGGGACAGACGCCGGCAATGGGCTGGCGCTTCCCGTCACCGCCGACGGGGCGCCTAGGACCCACATGTCGGGACGGGCCCCGCAGGCCTGGCTGGTGGCGCTCAAGGACACCGGGTCGCTGACCGACTTCGACAGGCTCACGCTGCACCAGGCGGTGACGATCGTCGCGCTCGAGCTATTGCGCGGCCGGGTGGCCGGCGAGACCGAGCGCCGCCTGGCGGGAGACGTACTGCGGGCGCTGGTGAGCGGCGAGCTCAGCGGCCAGGAACTGGCACGCCGACTGGAGCCGTTCGGGATCGGCGAGCGGGTGGCGACGATCGTGGCTGCTCAGGGCGGCGCCGATGGCGGATCGGCCCCGCTTGACGCGTCGCTCGGCGAGGCCCTGCGGGACGAGGCCGTGCCCGCACTAGTCGCATCGACGGACGGGCTGATCTGCTCGCTGGTGCCAGGGATGCTCGAAGACGAGCTGTTTGCGCTGGCTCACCGCGTGCGTCAGCGGTTGGCGGATGCGACGGGGGCGGCGGTTCAGGTGGGCGCCGGGCGCGCCGTCGCCAGTGGCAAGGCCCGCCGCAGCTTCCACGAAGCCCGCTGCGCGTTGGAGGCGCTGTCGCTGGGGCTGGGAGTCCCAGGGCTGACTGCCGGCTCCGCCGACGGCAATGTCGCCGGCGACGGCATTCCCACCGTCGGCGTCGCCACCTACAAGCAGCTCGGCTCCTTCCAGCTGTTGCTCTCGCTGCAGGATGAGGAGGCGCTGCGTTTGTTCTGCGACTCGATCCTGGGTCCTGTGGAGTCGAGCGAGGGCCGCTATGGAGGCGAGCTGATGCGCTCGCTCGAGGCCTTTATCGAGGAGAACGGGCAGTGGGAGCGAGCGGCGAAGCGGCTCTACTGCCATCGGCATACGCTGCGCTACCGGATCCGGCGGGTGGAGTCGCTGACCGGTCGAAGCCTCCAGAGCGCGCGTGACCGGATCGAGTTCTGGCTCGCGCTGCGCGGGCGTGAGCTGGTGGGGCCGCCTCCGGCGGCGCTTGGGTATCAGCCCTCGCCGCCGCTGGGCAAGAGTCCGTTGGAGCCCGAGCGCGTCTCGTGATCGTCGGCGTTCCCACCGAGGTCAAGCCCGACGAGTATCGGGTTGCGTTGACGCCCGCCGGCGTCCGCGAGCTCAGCGACGCCGGGCATCGGGTGCTCGTTCAGAGCGGCGCCGGAGCAGGGTCGGCGATCGCCGACGATGCTTATGCGGCGCAGGGAGCGACGATCGTGCCGGACGCTTCGGAGGTGTTCGGGAGCGCCGAGCTGATCGTCAAGGTCAAGGAGCCGCAGCCCGGCGAAGTGGAGCTGCTTGCGCCCACGAACACGCTGTTCACTTACCTGCACCTGGCGGCCGACCCAGAGTTGACCCACGGGCTGATGGACTCGGGCGCCACCTGCATCGCCTATGAGACCGTCGAGGATGACCGGGGGCGGCTGCCGCTGCTGGCGCCGATGTCGGAGGTGGCGGGCAAGATCGCCACCCAAGCGGGAGCTTTCATGCTCGAGAAGCCGCTTGGTGGACGCGGCATCCTGCTCGGCGGGGTGCCGGGCGTGGCGGCGGCCAACGTGATGATCATCGGCGGCGGAGTGGTGGGGATGAACGCGGCGTTCATTGCCCTGGGGATGGAGGCCACCGTCTATGTCTACGACCGCAGCATCGACCGCCTGCGCGAGCTCGACATCGCGTTCGGCGGCCGCGCGGACACCTGCTTTGCCACCACCCTGTCGATCGAGGAACGGCTGCCGGACGTGGACCTGGTCATCGGCGCCGTGCTCGTCCACGGCGCCCGAGCGCCCCGCGTCATTTCGCAGGCCCAGCTTCGGCTGATGAAGCGCCAGGCGGTGCTGGTCGATGTCTCGATCGATCAGGGCGGGTGCTTTGAGACCTCGCGGCCCACCACCCACTCGGATCCGGTCTACGAGGTCGACGGCATCACCCACTACTGCGTCACGAACATGCCCGGTGCCGTGCCGATCACCTCCACCTACGCGCTGACCAACGCAACGATGCCCTACGTGCTGCACCTGGCCTCGGACGGGGTCTTGGAGGCCATCACCCAGGACCCGGGGCTGAAGCTGGGGGTGAACGTCGCGGCCGGACAGGTCACCTACGCCGGCGTGGCCTCGGCCGTTGGAGCCCCTTGCGTGCCCGTGGACGAGGCGCTGGGAGGGGTGCGGGCGGGGGCGTAGGTCCCGATCGGGACGGGCGAGGAGGTTGGGGTCGGGGCCCCGCGAGCGCCGCCGCGGCGGCCGCCGACTACGCTGCGGCGCTTTCCCGACCCTGCGGCCGCGCTGCACGAGTTGGGCCGCGTGGTGCGACCCGGCGGCGAGCTGCGCGGCACGACTGTCGTCAGGCGAGCGGGATCACGCCAGGACGCGCTGATCCGCGCCGCTCAGCTGGCGGGCGTGTTCGGACCCGGGGTCACGGTCGCCGAGCTCAGATCGTGGCTCGCTGAGTCCGACTTGACCGACGTCGAGAACTGGCGCGACGGCGCGCTCTGCTACTTCAGCGCGCGCCGCCGCCGCGGAGCAGGAGGTTCCGCTGCCGCCTCGGCCTGATGTCCGATCTACGTTCCCGGCAGCGGGCCTTGGGAGGCCTCGCTCCCGACACCAGCCGTCCGCGTCTGCTGATCCTGAAACGGCGGGTAGGTCTCGGTCAGCAGCAGCAGATAGGAGTCTGACCGCGCGGTGTACGAATTGGCGAGCACCATCAGGTCAAACAGATCCCGCGGCAGCCTGCCGGTGATCACGATCACGAACCAGGCAAAGATCGCACCAATCTCGAGTAGCGCGTTGATCACGTAGCGCACGATGAGGATCGGGATCGCCAGGATGAACCGGAAGAAGGTCTTCAGCCGGTTGTACTGGGGAAGCGGCCCGGCGAACTGCATTCGCACGGGGTAGGAAGAATCATCCTCCAGGGCGAACGGTGGATACCGGTCGCACAGCAGGACCGTGTAGGCCGTCGCCCGGGCCGTCACCCGGTTGAAGCCGGCGAGGAAGTTGTACAGGCCGATTGGATAACGACCGGTGATCACGATCGCAAACCACGCGATCACGGTCGCGAAGTAGGCCACGATGCCGAAGACGCCCAGATAGATGAATAGCGGGATGGCCAGAATCAATCGGAAGAAGGCTGTCAGCCGGTCTCGCCGCTCGGAATAGTCAGCCTCAAACGTGACGGGATATGTCACGACGGTGCTCCTCTCTCCGGATTTGGAATCCGATTGCCCACGATGCCCCAGCGCTCGCGCCAGCCGACGGGAACGCCTTGCGCCAAGCAGCTTACAAGCCAGGCGTCCAAGTCGGTCGATTATTTGTCCGTTTGGCCCACGAATCCCTGCCGGCACAAGAAAAATGGAGGATCCCGCCCGGCGGTGCACGAAAAGTCGCGTCCGATTCGGGCCTCACCCGCCGGCGGACGCCCTGCCCCGGGCCTCCGCGAGCGCCCGCTGCGCCAGCGCCGGCCGCGCCGCGGCTGCCGCCGCCTGGGCCCTCGATGCGGCCAGGTGCCGCGCCTGGGCAAGCGTCGAGGGCGTGAGCTTGGCCACCAGCGCCTTGACCTCGCTCGCCGCCTGGGAGCGGGCCAGCGAGCGCGCCGCCGTACGCGCGCTGGCATAGGCCCGGGTCAGCGCCCGTCCGCGGGCGGCGTCCGCCGTGCTCGCCCGCGCACAACCCCGCCGAGCCGCGACCGCCGTGCGGCGGACCGCCACCGGCCGCGCCACGACCGACTGCTCGGAAACGGTCTCGGACAGCCGGGCCGTGACCGCCGCTCCGCCGACGGAGGCCCGCTCGCTCACGACCACCGGCGCCGAGCCGCTGGCCGCCGCCCGGACAACCGAGTCTGCCGTTGCGGTGGCCGCCGCCTGCGAGGTGACGCAGACCGTGGCGGCCCCGGATCCAAACACGGTCGAGGGAGCCGTTTGTGGGCCGCCCGCGGCGCCCGACCCTCCCTGACCTCCGCTCGCCAGCAGCAGCACCGCGCCCAATGCGGCGGCAATCACCACCAGCAGCAGCGCAAATGGGGGTCTGCGACCGCGTCCTGTCCGGGGTTCGTGGTCGGGCGGCGGGGCGCCGTTCGGGGGCTCGGTCGGCCCGTTCGGGGGCGGATTAGACCCGCTCGGGGGCTCGGTCGGCATGGCGGTCCAGATTCTGGCCCCTGCTACGCTAGCGCCCGCATGCCGACCACCAGCCAGCTGATCCGCAAGGGCCGAACGACCCCCAAGAAGAAGCTCGACACACCGGGCCTCAAGTCGGGCAAGGGCCGCAAGAAGAAGGTCGCCGCCCCTCAGCGGCGAGGCGTCTGCACACGCGTCCAGACGACCACGCCCAAGAAGCCGAACTCGGCGCTGCGCAAGGTCGCCCGCGTGCGGCTGACCAACGGCATGGAGGTCAACGCTTACATTCCCGGCGAGGGCCACAACCTCCAGGAGCACTCGGTGGTTCTAGTCCGGGGCGGCCGCGTCAAGGACCTGCCCGGCTACCGCTACAAGGTCATCCGCGGCGCGCTCGACGCTGCGGGCGTCTCCGACCGCAAGAAGTCGCGTTCGCAGTACGGGGTCAAGGCCCGCTAGCGTGGCTAGAAGCTCGTACCAGGGGCACTAGATGCCGCGCCGGGCAGCAGCGCAGGTCCGCAAGATCGAGCCGGACGCGGTCCACCGCAACCGGCTGGTCCAGCAGGTGATCAACAAGGTCATGCTGGACGGCAAGAAGTCGGTGGCCGAGAAGATCGTCTACGACGCCCTGGCGATCTTGGCGGAGCGCACAGGATCCGATCCCGTCCAGCAGCTCGAGGAGGGGATCAAGGCGCTGACGCCGACGCTCGAGGTCCGCTCCCGGCGGGTCGGCGGGGCCACCTACCAAGTGCCCGTGGAGGTCCCCGCGCCCCGGGCCCGGACCCTGGCCGTGCGCTGGCTCGTCCAGTTCGCCCGTCAGCGGCGGGAGAAGACGATGGCCCAGCGTTTGGCGCACGAGCTGCTGGACGCCGTGCAGCAGCAGGGCAACGCGTACAAGCGCAAGGACGACGTCTACCGCATGGCCGTCGCCAACCGCGCCTTCGCCCACTACCGCTGGTAGAGCGCCACCGCGCTATTCCGCCTGACGGCGCGGGCGTCCGAGCGCCTAGCGAACCCTCTGGGAGCGAGGGCCCCGTGGGCATGAGGGTCGCAAGGAGCGAGGGCCGCCCACCGCACGGGACCGGGGGCTGCGGCAGGTCAACCCTCGCCCCCGTAGCCTAGCCACTCAATCTGGATTTGACGTCGCCCGCGCAAGGGCTGTCAGGATCCGGACCGGAGGCTCCTCATAAGCGCGCCGAAGCCGGTCGCTGAGCCCGTAAGCCTGGGCCCAGCAGCAACCCGCAACCGCTGGTGCCGATCAGCAGGATCGCGGCCAGGGTCTCGAGATACAGGCCGACGTGGGGCTTTGCGGCGGCGCTTTGGAAGTGGATGGTGGAGTTGCCGACGACTCCGGTGGCCTGAGCGTCGGGCAGATCACCGATCAGTGCGATGAGCAGCGTGGCCAGGCCCAGCGCGCCCAGCGCCAGAAGCGCCGGTCGGCTTCCACGCACCGCCGCCGCGTAGCCGAGTGCCATCGCCACTAGAGCGATCGGGATCAACGCGTAGGCGTCGTGGGAGCCGGTGCTGACCGTGGTCACGTGCTTGTTGCCGGCTGTTGTCGCGACCACGTAGAGCGTGGTGAACTCGGCGATGACCAGGAGCAGCGCCGCCACCCCGACCCCCGCTATGAGACCCGCGCTGAGAGCCCGCGACCACGGGAGGTTGGGCCCGCTTCCGCCCCCGTTTCGTCGCCGCCCGGAAGGCTCCGAAGCCCCTGGGGAGCGGATAGGTGCTCTGCTATATTGGATTCTCGCCTCGGGCGGCGTACCGCTCACGTGTGCTCGCCCCCGGGCGCGGAATATCCAAGCAATGGAGACGCCGACGAACTAGACAATCGCCCGGAGCCGACACGTGTGTCGTGAACGGGCCCGCTGGGCCCTTTTTTGTGCCCGCGGAAGGCCCCAACTGAACCGAAGCTCATGCCACGCACTTTTGAACTAGAGAAGATTCGCAACATCGGGATCATGGCGCACATCGACGCCGGAAAGACGACGACGACTGAGCGCATCCTCTATTACACAGGGCGGACCTACAAGATGGGGGAGGTTCACGAGGGTGCGGCCGTCATGGACTGGATGGCCCAAGAGCAGGAGCGCGGCATCACCATCACCTCCGCGGCCACCACCGCCCAGTGGAAGGACTATCGGATCAACATCCTCGACACGCCGGGCCACGTCGACTTCACGGTCGAGGTGGAGCGTTCGCTGCGCGTGCTCGACGGCTCGATCGCGATCTTCGACGCCGTGGCCGGCGTGGAGCCTCAGTCGGAGACCGTCTGGCGCCAGGCCGACCACTACCGCGTGCCGCGGATTGCGTACATCAACAAGATGGACCGCATCGGCGCCGACTTCGAGCGCTCGGTGGAGACGATGGTCGAGCGCCTCGGCGCCCATCCGGTGCCGGTGCAGCTGCCGATCGGCTCCGAGGCCGGTTTCGAAGGGATCATCGATCTGATCGGGATGAAGGCCATCATCTACAAGGACGAGCTCGGCAAGGATCAGGACATCATCGACATCCCCGCCGACTACGCCGAGCGGGCCCATGCGGCGCGCGAGCACCTGCTGGAGGAGGTCTCCCACTACGACGATGAGCTGGTGGAGATGATCCTCGACGAGCAGGAGATCCCGCACGAGAAGCTCAAGGCTGCGATCCGCAAGGCCACCCTGGCCATTCAGATGACCCCCGTGCTGTGCGGCTCCTCGTTCAAGAACAAGGGCGTGCAGCCGCTACTCGACGCGGTCCTCGACTACCTGCCCAGCCCGCTCGACGTTCCCCCGGTGCAGGGGGTCGAGCCGGCCAAGGGCTCGAGCAACGGCGACGAGCAGCCGGCGGTCCGCCACGCCTCAGACGACGAGCCATTCGCGGCGCTGGCCTTCAAGATCATGGCCGACCCCTATGTCGGCAAGCTCACCTACTTCCGCGTGTATTCGGGCAAGCTCGAGGCGGGTTCTCGCGTGCTGAACGTCAACACCGGCCGTACCGAGCGGATCGGGCGCATCCTGATGATGCACGCCAACGACCGCGAGGAGGTCAAGGAGGTCTACGCCGGCGATATCGCCGCCGCGGTGGGCATCAAGCAGGTCACTACCGGCGACACGCTCGCCGCCCCCGACCGCCCGATCAAGCTGGAGACGATCGAGTGGCCGGAACCGGTGATCAAAGTGGCGATCGAGCCCCGGACCAAGGCCGACCAGGAGAAGATGGCCACGGCGCTGGGCCGACTGGCCGAGGAGGACCCCACGTTCCAGGTCCGGACCAACGACGAGACCGGCCAGACCGAGATCTCGGGCATGGGCGAGCTGCACCTCGAGGTGCTGGTCGACCGCATGCTGCGCGAGTTCAAGGTGGGAGCCAATGTCGGCCGCCCCCAGGTCTCATACCGGGAGACGATCAAGGGCCATGCCGAGAACGTCGAGGGTCGCTTCGTGCGCCAGACGGGCGGCGCCGGCCAATACGGCATCGTCTACATCGACGTCGAGCCGGCCCCCGGCGAAGGCTTCGATTTCGTCAACAAGGTCAAGGGGGGCGCGATCCCCACCGAGTTCATCCCCGCCGTGGAGAAGGGCGTGGAGGAGGCGATGGAGAACGGACCGCGCGCCGGCTATCCGATGGTCGATGTCCGCGTCACGCTCGAGGACGGCAAGTACCACGACACCGACTCGAGCGAGATCGCCTTCAAGGTCGCCGGCTCACTGGCGCTGAAGGAGGCCGCTCGCCGCGCCAAGCCCGTGCTGCTGGAGCCGATCTTCGCCGTCGAGGTCGTCACCCCCGAGGAGTTCATGGGCGACGTGATCGGCGACCTGAACCGCCGCCGCGGCCACGTCCAGGGCATGGAGCCGCGTGGCAACGCCCAGGTTGTGAGCGCATTTGTGCCGCTGTCGGAGATGTTCGGCTACGCCACCGACCTACGGTCAACGACCCAGGGGCGCGCCACCTACACGATGCAGTTCGAGCGCTACGACGAGGTGCCGGCGAACATCGTGGAGAAGGTCGTGGGCGAGCTGCAGCCCGCATAGCACATGCAGCGGACGGAAGTTATATTTGAAAAGTTCGCCCCCGTGGCGGGCGAAACCCTGAAATAGAAGGAGCGAAACCAAGTGGCGAAAGCCAAGTTCGAGCGCGACAAGCCCCATGTCAACGTCGGGACCATCGGTCACATCGACCATGGCAAGACGACGCTGACCGCTGCCATCACCAAGGTGCTGAACGAGAAGTACGGCGGCACGGAGGTGCGGTCGTTCGAATCGATCGACAACGCTCCTGAGGAGAAGGCGCGGGGAATCACGATCGCGACATCACACGTCGAGTACCAGACCCCCAACCGGCACTACGCGCACGTTGACTGCCCGGGCCACGCCGACTACGTCAAGAACATGATCACCGGCGCCGCGCAGATGGACGGCGCGATCCTGGTCGTCTCCGCGGCCGATGGCGCGATGCCCCAGACGCGCGAGCACATCCTGCTCGCCCGCCAGGTCGGCGTGCCGTACATCGTGGTGTGGCTCAACAAGGCGGACATGGTCGACGACCCCGAGCTGCTCGAGCTCGTGGAGGTCGAGATCCGTGACCTTCTGTCCGAGTACGAGTTCCCCGGCGACGACATCCCGTTCGTCACAGGATCGGCGCTCAAGGCGCTGGAGGGCGACGAGGAGCAGGAGGGCAAGATCCTCGAGCTCGCCGAGGCACTCGACACGTACATCCCCGAGCCGGTCCGTGACCTGGACAAGCCCTACCTGATGCCGGTCGAGGACGTCTTCTCGATCACCGGCCGCGGCACGGTGGCCACCGGGAGGATCGAGCAGGGGATCATCAAGACCGGCGAGCAGGTTGAGATCGTCGGTATCAAGGACACCACCTCGACGGTTGTGACCGGCGTCGAGATGTTCAAGAAGATCCTCGACGAGGGGCGCGCGGGCGACAACGTCGGTTGTCTTCTGCGCGGGACCAAGCGCGAGGACATCGAGCGCGGGCAGGTGCTCTGCAAGCCTGGCTCGATCACGCCCCATACCCAGTTCAAGGCCGAGGTCTACGTGCTGAAGAAGGAAGAGGGTGGCCGTCACACCCCGTTCTTCAGTGGCTACCGGCCGCAGTTCTACTTCCGCACGACCGACGTCACCGGTGTTGCCAGGCTGCCCGAGGGCACCGAGATGGTCATGCCGGGTGACAATGTCCAGATGGAGATCGAGCTGATCCAGCCGATCGCCATGGACCAGGGTCTGCGGTTCGCGATCCGCGAGGGCGGCCGTACGGTCGGCTCGGGGGTCGTCAGCGAAGTCGTCAAGTGATTAACGAGGCGGCGTCGCCCTTCACTGCCACGCCGCCTTTCTTGTAAACCAGATACGACCTTCTTGGGGCGGGCCCCGAAGTAAGGGGTTCGCCCTCGTTACGTGAGCAATGGCAACGATCGCCCAGAACAAAATCCGCATACGGCTCAAGTCCTATGACCACTCGGCCATCGAGACGGCCGCCAAGGAGATCGTCGAGACGGCGACGCGCACCGGCGCCAGCGTCTCGGGGCCAGTGCCCCTGCCCACTGAGAAGAACGTCTATTGCGTGATCCGCTCGCCGTTCAAGGACAAGGACTCGCGCGAGCACTTCGAGATCCGCACCCACAAGCGACTGATCGATATCCACCAGCCGACGCCGAAGACTGTCGACTCGCTGCAGCGACTGGACCATCTTCCGGCGGGCGTGGACATCGAGATCCGCCTGGCGTCGTGATGGCGGCGATCCTGGCGCGAAAGGTCGGTATGACGCAGCGGTTCGGTGACGATGGCCGCGTGGAGCGAGTGACCGTCCTGGAGGCCGGTCCCTGTCCGGTCACCGCGATCCGCACCAACGACCGTGACGGCTATGAGGCCGTGCAGCTGGCGTTCGACCGCTGCAAGGAGAAGTCGTTGAGCCGCGGCGAGCTCGGCCATCTGCGCAAGGCCAGCGCCTCAGCGCACCGCGTGGTGCGTGAGTTCAGGGATGAAGCGGGCGAGCTCCGTGTGGGCCAGACGGTGACGGCCGGCGAGGCCTTCTCGGCGGGTGATCGGGTGAAGATCTCCGGCGCCTCCAAGGGCAAGGGCTTTCAGGGCACGATCAAGCGCCACAACTTCAAGCGGGGTCCGGCCTCCCACGGCTCGCACAACGTCCGCGCGCCGGGCTCGATCGGCGCCTCGGCCACGCCCTCGCGCGTACCTAAAGGGTTGCGCGGCCCCGGTCGCATGGGTGGGGGCCGTATCACGCAGCGGGGGCTGACGGTGGTCGACGTGCGTGGCCCGGAGAATTTGCTGCTGGTCCGCGGCGCTGTTCCCGGACCGCGCGGCGGCGTCGTGGAGGTACGCAGCGATGGCTAGAAAGGCCCCCGTGCTCGGCGGCAGCAGCGTGTCGCTCGACCCGGCGGCGTTCGAGTCGCGCTTCAACATGCCGCTGGTGCACGAGGCGGTGCGTGCCGAGCTGAACGCTCGCCGGCGGGGAACGGCCTCCACCCTGTACCCGTGGCGAAGGTCCGCGGCGGCGGCGCCAAGCCCTGGCGCCAGAAGGGTACGGGCCGCGCTCGCGCGGGCTCCAACCGCTCGCCGCTGTGGGCCGGCGGCGGCATCGGTGTTCGGGCCCACGCCCACGGCGCTACACGGTCAAGGTCAATCGCAAGGCGCGACGCGGGGCGCTGCGCAGCGCGCTCTCGGCGCACGCCGAGCGCGAGTCGCTGGCCCTGTTCGACGCCTCGACGTTCTCCGAGCCCTCGACGGCGCAGGCTGCGCAGCTGCTCGCCGACTGGAGCGCAGCTACACCCACGTTGGTGGTTCTATCGGATGATGAGGCGGCAGCCGGAAAGTCCTTCCGCAACATAGCCCGGGTGAACGCGATGCCGGTAGAGGACGCCGGCGTGGCGGACATCGTCGCGGCTGCTTCGCTGCTCATCTCCCAGTCGGCACTCGACTCGCTTGTGGCGCGGGCGGCGGGGCGCGGGAACGAGGAGGCCGCCTGATGGAGCCGAGTCAGGTGATCATCCGTCCCGTCGTATCCGAGAAGACCTATGCCTTGGCCGAGGCCGGGAAGTACACGTTCCGCGTGCACGAGCGGGCGCACAAGACTCAGATCCGCCAAGCGATCGAGCAGCTGTTCGATGTCAACGTCATCGACGTCCGCACAGCGTCGGTCAAGCGTAAGCCCAAGCGCCGCGCATACACCTACGGCCGCACTCGGCAATGGAAGAAGGCGATCGTGGAGGTCAGAGCAGGCCAGACGATCCCGATCTTCGGGACGGCGCTGGAGGCCGGCGAATGAGTGCCTCGGGAAGTTTGATGTCGTGTAGCGACAGTTCTATCCCTAGGACCCGCTGATGCCGATCCGCAAGCCAAAGCCCACCTCCCCCGGTCGGCGCTTCGCCAGCTATCCGGATTTCGCCGAGCTGACGCGCTCGGAGCCCGAGAAGTCGCTGACCGAGGGTCTCAAGAAATCGGGCGGACGCAACGTCCACGGGCGGAAGACCTCGCGTCACCGCGGCGGCGGCGCCAAGCGCTTGTACCGCAAGATCGACTTCAAGCGTCGCAAGGACGGCGTGCCGGCCAAGGTGGCTCACATCGAGTACGACCCCAACCGCTCGGCCTACATCGCGCTGCTGCACTATGCCGACGGCGAGAAGCGCTACATCCTGGCGCCCCAACGGCTCCGCGTGGGAGCCACCGTGGAGTCCGGGACGAACGTCGACATCCGGGTGGGCAACTCACTGCCGCTGCGGAACATGCCCGCGGGCACCGTGGTGCACAACGTCGAGCTGATTCCGGGCCGCGGCGGCCAGATGGCGCGCGCCGCCGGCGCGGGAGTCCAGCTGCTGGCCAAGGAAGGCGACTACGTGACGCTCCGGTTGCCGTCGGGCGAGATGCGGATGGTGCGCGCCGACTGCCGGGCCACCGTCGGCGTGATCGGCAACGCCGACCACCAGAACGTCAAGATCGGAAAGGCGGGCCGCAAGCGTCATCTGGGCGTCCGGCCCCAGACGCGCGGAACCGCGATGAATCCCGTCGATCATCCGCACGGCGGCGGTGAGGGTTCGACCACCCCCGGCCGGCACCCGGTCACCCCCTGGGGAGTGCCGACGCTCGGCTATCGCACGCGGACCAAGGGCAAGGGCTCAGATCGCTACATCGTTCGTGGTCGCAGACGAGGGAAGAAGCGGTGAGCGGGAAGAGAGGTAGGAAGCTGTGAGTCGCTCGAGCAAGAAGGGACCGTTCGTGGAGGAGCGGCTGATGGCACGGATCGAGGCCATGAACACCTCGGGCGAGAAGCGGATGCTCAGGACGTGGTCGCGAGCGTCGACGATCTTCCCCGAGATGGTGGGTCACACCATCGCCGTCCACGACGGGCGCAAGCACGTGCCGGTGTTCATCTCCGAGTCGATGGTGGGCCACAAGCTGGGCGAGTTCGCTCCCACGCGGCTATATAGGGGGCACGCTGGGACGGGCCGGAGGCGGTAATGGCTGAAGAGACGCCGGATAAGCCAGAAGAGAAGCCCAAGCGTCGGCGTAGACGCCGGAAGGCCGACGAAGAAGTCTCGGAGGTCACATCGCCCTCCGAGGAAACGGCCTCGACTGCCTCGGAGGACGACGTGACCCCCGAGGCTCAGGCTCCCGACGCGGAGGCCGAGCCCCCCACCTCCGAGGCACCCGAGCCTGAGCCCGCCTCCGCTGCCGAGGAGGAAGGGCAAGAGCCCGAAGCGGCCTCCGAGGCCGAGGAGCCCGAGGCCGCATCCGAGCCTGAGCCCGCCGCGGCCCCCCGTCGCCGCCGACGCGCTGCCCCCACCCGCAGGCGTGACCGGCCCGAGCCCGTGCCGGGTCCGCCGGTGGTCGTGCGGGCGCAGGCCAAATACGTGCGATCGTCGGCGCGCAAGGCGCGGCTCGTGTGCGACCACATTCGCGGAAAGAGCGTGGAGGACGCACGAGCTATCCTCGCCCATGCGCCGCGTGCGGTTGCGCGGGATTGGAGCAAGCTGCTCGAGTCTGCGGTCGCCAACGCGGAGCACAACCACGAGCTCGTCGGCGAGGACCTGTACGTCAAGGCGGTCCAGGCCGACGAGGGTCCGACGATCAAGCGCTACAGGCCGCGTGCCCTAGGACGTGCGACGCGGATCCGCAAGCGCACCAGCCATTTGACGATCTTGCTTACACCAAAGGACTAGCCCATGGGTCAGAAAGTTCATCCCGAATCGCTCCGCGTGGGCTACATCCACGATTGGAAGTCGAACTGGTTCAACGAGCGCCATTTCGCCGACTACCTCGACGAAGACGTCCAGATCCGCGGCCACATCGTCCGCCGTCTATCGCACGCCGGGCTATCGGACATCACGATCCGTAAGAACGCCACCGAGGTGGAGATCAACATCCACACGGCGCGGCCCGGGATCGTGATCGGGAAATCGGGCTCCGAGGTCGACCAGCTGCGGCGTGACCTGCACCGCATCACCGGCAAGCAGGTCAAGGTCAACATCCTCGAGATCAAGCGTCCCGAGCTCGACGCCAGACTCGTAGCGCAGTCGATCGCCGAGCAGCTGCAGAATCGCGTCGCTTTCCGCCGGGCGATGAAGCGCGCGCTGACCAGTGCCATGCGCTCGGGCGCCAAGGGCGTGAGAGTCCAGGTCTCCGGCCGCCTGGGGGGCGCGGAGATGGCCCGCACCGAGGGGTACTCGGATGGCCGGGTGCCGCTGCACACGCTGCGCGCGGACATCGACTACGGCTTCTACGAGGCTCGCACCACCTTTGGTCGCATCGGCGTCAAGTGCTGGATCAACAAGGGCGAGATCATGCCCGAGGGTTACACCGGAGCCGAGCTGACGAGCATGGACGAGCCCGCTCCCCAGGCTCCCGAGCGAGGTGGACGCGACGGGCGCGGGCGCGGTGGCCCTGGTGGCGGCCGTGACGGCCGCGGACGCGGCGGTGGGCCCGGCGGCGGTCGTGGCGGCCCCGGCGGCGGTCGTGGCGGCCCAGGCGGCGGTCGTGGCGGCCCAGGCGGCAGTGGCGGCGGTCGTGGCGGCCCAGGCGGCAGTGGCGGCGGTCGTGGCGGCCCAGGCGGCAGTGGTGGCGGTCGTGGCGGCCCAGGCGGCAGTGGCGGCGGTCGTGGCGGCCCAGGCGGTAGTGGAGGCGGCCCCGGCACTGGTCGGGGGCGCGGTCGAGGCGGCTCGGGCGGAGCTGGCGGCCGAGGTGGCCAGGGCGGACGTGGGCCGCGTGGCGGCGGCCGTGGCGCGGGTCAGGGTCCCGCCCAGGAGCAGCGACCGGCGCCGCAGCCCGGCCCCGCACCAGAAGCACCCCCCAGCCCTGCTCCCGAGGCTGGTAGCTGATGCTCTCTCCGAAGCGCGTCAAGCACCGAAAACAGCACCGGGGACGGCGCGGCGGGCTCTCTCGCGGCCAAGTTAAGGTCCAGTTCGGCGAGTATGGCCTCAAGGCGCTCGACAACGGCTGGCTCACCAATCGCCAGATCGAGGCCGCCCGGATCGCTATGACCCGCAAGATCAAGCGCGGCGGCAAGGTGTGGATCAACGTCTATCCAGACAAGCCGTTTACGAAGAAGCCCGCAGAGACCCGGATGGGCTCCGGCAAGGGTTCGCCCGAGGGCTGGGTCGCGGTCGTCAAGCCCGGTCGGGTGATGTTCGAGCTGGCCGGAGTCCCCGAGCCCCTGGCGCGGGAGGCGATGCGCCTGGCGGGCCACAAGCTGCCGGTGCGCACCAAGTTCGTGATGCGGGAGGAGCTGTGAAGGCCAGCGATCTACGCGACCTGAGCGACACCGAGCTCGTGGAGCACATCAGCACGGCGCGACGCGAGCTATTCGGCCTGCGCTTTCAGCACGCCACCGGCGAGCTCGACAACACGTCCTCACTGGGTCACGCCAAGCGCGAGGTGGCACGGGCGCTGACCGTCGCGCGGGAACGAGGAGTTGACATCCATGGCTGACGAAGAGACCCCCGAGACAACCGAGCCTGAAGCCGAGGCCGCGCCGCAGGAGCCGGAGACCGAGCAGGCGCCCGACGCCGCCCCGGCACCCGCTGAGCCGGCCGAGGCTCTGACCCCCAAGCAACGCCGTAGTCGCAGCCGCGCCGAGAAGGCCGCCGCCCAGCCGACGCGACCGCCGCGCAGCGCCGAAGAGCGACAGGCCGAGCGGACCGGAGAGCGCCGGCGCAAGCGGGAGATCCGGCGCGCGACGCGCGTGCGGGCGCGTGAAAAAGCTCGCGCCCGGGCCCGCGACAGGCAGGAGACGCCGCCTCGCGAGCACGTCCCTGGCAAGCAAAAGACGCGCCAAGGGGTAGTGGTCTCCGACCGGGCCGAGAAGACGATCACGGTCAGGATCGACACCAGCCGGCGTCACCGGCGCTACGAGAAGATCGTGCGCACTTCGCGCACGCTCCACGCACACGACGAGCAAGGCGAGGCGGGAATCGGCGACACGGTGATCGTGCGCGAAGCGCGGCCGCTGTCGAGGACCAAGCGCTGGCGCCTGGTGCGGGTAATTGAGAAGGCTGAGTAGCAGAAATAATGATCCAGAACGAGACCCGGCTGCGCGTGGCGGACAACAGCGGCGCGCGCGAGATCCTCGTGATCCGCGTCAAAGGCGGATCACGCCGTCGCTATGCGGGGATCGGAGACGTCGTCACCGCGACCGTCAAGCAGGCCAACCCGCAGGGGTCGGTGCGCAAGGGTGAGGTGGTCACCGCCGTGGTCGTCCGGACCAAGAAGTCGCACGGCCGCAATGACGGCACGTATATCGCGTTCGACGAGAACGCGGCGGTGCTGATCGACAACCAGAACAATCCGCGCGGCACGCGCATCTTCGGCCCCGTGGCCCGTGAGCTGCGCGAGCGCAACTTCATGAAGATCGTCTCCCTGGCGCCGGAGGTGCTCTAGTGGCCAAGATCAAGACCGGCGACGAGGTGATTGTCACCGGGGGCAAGGATCGCGGCAAGCGCGGCCGCGTACTGCGCGTCGATCCCCGACGCGATCGGCTGTACGTCGAGGGACTCAACATGATCAAGCGCCACCAGCGTCCCCAGCAGGTGGCTGGTGCTCAGCGTGCCGAGCAAGTCGGCGGCGTGATCGAGAAGGAAGGCCCGATCCACGTCTCCAACGTGATGGTGCTCGACCCAAAGGACGGCAAGCCGACCCGGATCGGGTTCGAACTTGCCGACGGCAAGCGCTACCGGATCGCCAGGCGCAGCGGAACTAGGCTCGACTGATGCCCACCGCACGCCTCAAGCAACGCTACCTGGAGGACATCCGGCCTCAGTTGATCGAGCGCTTCGGCTACTCCACGCCGATGCAGGCACCGCGGATCGAGAAGGTCACGGTGAACATGGGCGTCGGCGACGCCAAGCAGGACTCAAACGTGCTCGACGCAGCCACCCAGCAGCTAGCCACGATCACGGGCCAGAAGCCCAACGTCCGCCGGGCGAGAAAATCGATCGCCCAGTTCAAGGTTCGCGAAGGGATGCCCGTCGGCGTAGCCGTGACGCTTCGCGGCGAGCGCTCCTACGAGTTCCTTGACCGGCTGATGTCGGTGGCCATCCCCCGGATCCGCGACTTCCGGGGACTGAACCCGCGCGCCTTCGACGGACGCGGCAACTATTCGCTCGGCGTCCGCGAGCAGATCATCTTTCCGGAGATCGACTACGACCGGATCGACCAGATCCGCGGCCTGGACATCACGATTACGACCACCGCCGGCAGCGATGAGGAGTCGTTCGCGCTGCTCGAGGCGCTCGGGATGCCGTTTTCCCGAGAGCGCCGCGACGGCGGCCAAACTTGACACCTAGAAGGAGCCGATGGCCAAGACCTCACAGGTAATCCGCGCCAAGCGGACCCCCAAGTACAAGACGCGGGCCTACTCGCGCTGCCGGCGCTGCGGACGCTCGCGCTCCGTCTACCGCAAGTTCGGCGTCTGTCGCATCTGCCTCCGGGAGCTGGCCCACAACGGCTACGTCCCGGGGATGACGAAGTCGAGCTGGTAGGAGTCTGACCATGTCGATGACTGATCCCGTATCCGATTTCCTGACGCGCCTGCGAAACGCCGCGGCCGCGCAGCACCAAGATGTTGCGATCCCGTACTCGCGGCTGAAGCGCGAGCTCGCTCGGATCCTCGCCGAGCAGGGCTACATCGAGTCCTACGAGCAGCTTCCGTCCTCCCCCGGCAGCCCCGGTGGCGAGTTGCGCGTCACGCTCAAGTACACCAGCGAGCGCGC
This sequence comes from uncultured Actinomycetes bacterium, assembly GCA_963756555.1. Classification (GTDB taxonomy): domain Bacteria; phylum Actinomycetota; class Thermoleophilia; order Solirubrobacterales; family Solirubrobacteraceae; genus Palsa-465. The sequence goes on along the minus strand of CAVWOC010000001.1, from coordinate 39,424 downwards.
GCCCGTGATCAGTGGATTGGAGCGCGTCTCGCGTCCCGGCCGGCGCACGTACGTCGACCACGCCAGCATCCCGCGCGTGCAGGGCGGCATGGGGACGGCGATCATCTCTACCTCCCGGGGGGTGATGACCGGTCACGACGCCCGTCGCGAGGGAATCGGCGGCGAGGTCGTGGCTAAGGTCTGGTAGCGATCACCCGAGACCACTTCTACTGATGTCCCGTATCGGAAAGCAACCCATCCCAGTTCCTGCCGGCGTAACGGTGGCGATCGAGCCTGGCCGCGTGACGGTCAACGGCCCCAAGGGCGAGCTGGCCGAGCGTGTTCCGCGCGACATCACCGTCGAGCAGAACGACGGCGAAATCCTCGTGATCCGCCCCACCGACCGCGGCGAGCATCGTGCGCTTCACGGGTTGACGCGATCGCTGGTCGCCAACATGGTCCAAGGGGTGACTGACGGCTTCGAGAAGCGCCTCGAGATTCAAGGCGTGGGCTACCGCGCGCAACTGCGAGGCCGCGACCTGGAGCTGGCGCTCGGCTACTCCCATCCCGTGTCGGTCAAGGCGCCGGACGGCATCGACTTCGAGGTCCCCCAGCCGACGCGGATCGTGGTCAGGGGCATCTCCAAGCAGCGTGTCGGCGAGGTGGCTGCGTACATCCGCAAGCAGCGCAAACCAGAGCCTTACAAGGGCAAGGGGATCCGCTACGAGGGCGAGTACGTGCAGCGCAAGGTTGGTAAGCGGGCATGACCAGCCGGATGACTCACGGGGCCGACTTTCAGGCGAGCCCGGATGGCGAGCGGCGGCCATGTCCGTGAGCACCAAGCCCCAGCGGCGCCTCAAGCGCCGCCGCCGCGTCCGGGCGAAGATCCGCGGCAGCGCCGAACGCCCGCGGATCTCGGTGTTTCGCTCGAACCGTGGAATCTTCGCCCAGCTGGTCGACGACGACGCCGGCCGCACGCTGGCGGCCGTCACCTGGACCGAATCCGAACTGAAGTCGCTGCCGCGGCTGGACCAGGCCCGCCGCGCCGGCTCCACACTGGCCGAGCGCGCAAAGCAGCAGGGGCTGGACCGGGCGGTGTTTGACCGCGGGGGCTACCGTTATCACGGCCGCGTCAAGGCTTTTGCCGAGGGAGCCCGTGACGGCGGGCTGACCTTCTAAGACCGCTACCCTGGATCAGCTCATGGCCCGTGAACGCACAGTCTCAGGCGCAGGACTCGACCTCCAAGAGCGCGTGGTCGAGATCAACCGCGTGGCCAAGGTCGTCAAGGGAGGCCGGCGCTTCTCATTCACGGCGCTCGTGGTGGTCGGCGACGAGCGCGAGGTGGTGGGTATCGGCTACGGCAAGGCCAACGAGGTTCCGGTGGCGATCCAGAAGGGTGTCGAGCGGGCGAAGAAGAACCTCTACCGGGTGCCTAAGCATGGCTCCACGATCACCCATCAGGTGACCGGCGTGTTCGGTTCCGGCCGCGTGCTCTTGAAGCCCGCCTCCCCCGGGACCGGGGTGATCGCCGGTGGCGGCGTGCGCGCCGTGCTGGAGCTGGCGGGCATCAACGACATCCTCTCCAAGAGCCTCGGCTCCCAGAACCCGATCAACCTAGTCAAGGCGACGATGGCCGGCCTCGAGTCGCTACGGACCCCCGATGAGGTCGCCGAGCTTCGTGGCCTCTCGATCAACCAGGTCTTGGGATTGAGCGGCGGCAACGGTGCCGGCGCGGCTGCGGAGCAGCCCGCCGACGAGGCCGAGGAGGCTTCACCGTGAGCACGGTGAAGGTCACGCAGCGACGCTCGCTGAACGGCAGCGACAAGCGCCAGCGCGAGACCCTTCGCTCGCTCGGCTTGCGCAGGATCGGTCACACCGTCGAGGTCTCAGACTCCCCGCAGATCCGGGGGATGCTGCACAAGGTCCGTCACCTGGTGGAGGTACAGGAGTCGTGAGCCCCGAGCCTGCAGAGCGCATCGGCCTTCACAACCTGAAGCCTGCGCCGGGCTCGCGCAAGGCCCGTAAGCGCGTCGGTCGTGGCGAGGGCTCGGGCACCGGAAAGACCGCCGGCCGCGGCCAGAAGGGCTGGGGCGCGCGCTCCGGAGCCAAGCGGCGTCACCGGTTCGAGGGCGGCCAGAATCCGATCCACATGCGGATGCGCAAGCTGCGCGGGCCGCACATGAAGAAGTCGATGCCGTTCGAGCCGTTCAGGACGCACACGCAGCCCGTCAACCTGACCGCGCTCGAGCAGCGCTTCGAGTCAGGCGACTCGGTGACCCTCGAGGCCATGGCCGCCAAGGGCCTGGCCACGCGCAAGGGCGTGCCAGTCAAGGTGCTGGCCAAGGGCGAGCTATCGAAGCCCCTCACCGTCGAGGCCCACGCTTTCAGCAAGGCCGCACGCGAGCGGATCGAAGCCGCCGGCGGCAGCTGCCAGACGATCGAGCCTTGATGACCGGGAGGGCCCGCGCATGATCACCACCATCATGGGCTCTTTCAGGATCCGCGAGATCCGCAACAAGCTGCTGTTCACGGCGCTGATGCTGGGCCTCTACCGCCTGGGCACCCACATCCTGGCGCCGGGCATCAGCGCCAGCGCCGCCAACCAGATTGGCAAGAACCTCGGCGGCAACGGGATCCTCGGCCTGCTCAATCTGTTCTCGGGCGGCGCGCTGACCCGGGTAGCGATCTTCGCCCTGGGGATCATGCCCTACATCACGGCCTCGATCATCCTGCAGCTGCTGACGGTCGTCGTGCCCTCGTTGGAGAAGCTGCAGAAGGAGGGCGAGGTCGGTCAGGCCCGGATCACCCAGTACACGCGCTATTTGACGGTGGGGCTGGCGTTCGCCCAGTCGATTGGCTACGTGTTCCTGTTCAAGAGCCTCGAGTCGCAGGCCGGCGTGACGCTGATCACCAACTTCAACCTGGGCAAGGTGCTGTTGATCGCGATCTCGCTCACGGCGGGGACGGTGCTCGTGATGTGGATGGGCGAGCTGATCACGCAGCGAGGGATCGGCAATGGCATCTCGCTGATGATCTTCGCCTCGATCGTGGCCCGCATCCCCAGCGGCGTTCAGTCCTGGTGGAACAACCCGAATGCGACGTTCAAGGTGGCGATGCCGTTCATCGCCCTCGGCGTGGTGGCGGCCGTGGTCTTCGTCCAGGAGGGCCAGCGGCGCATCCCGATCCAGTACGCCAAGCGCGTGATCGGACGGCGCATGACCCAGGGTGGTCAGACCTACCTGCCGCTGCGCGTGAACATGGCGGGCGTCATCCCGGTGATCTTCGCGGCCAGCGTGATGGCCATCCCTCCCACCGTGGGCCAGCTGTTCGCCAAGAACCAGACCCACGGCTTCGCCTATCAGCTGTCGGTCTTCTTCAGTCCCGGCGGCTGGCACTACGTCTTCGGCGAGTGCATCTTCATCATCTTGTTCACCTACTTCTATACGGCGGTGACCTTCAACCCCGTCGACCAGGCCGACAACCTGAAGAAGTACGGGGGTTTCATCCCCGGGGTTCGACCAGGTAGGCCCACGGCCGAGTTTCTCGACCGCATCCTGGCTCGCCTGACTTTTCCAGGAGCGTTATTCCTGGCCGCAATCGCGGCCTTACCAACGATTCTCATCAGCCAGACCAACGCCAACTTCGCCTTCGGCGGCACCTCGATCCTGATCGTGATCGGCGTCGCGCTGGACACGATGAAGCAGCTCGAGGCGCAGCTGATGATGCGCAACTACGAAGGCTTCTTGAAATAAAGATGTCCGGGTCGGCACATGTGCCGACCCGCCGGGCCGATCATGATCGGCCCGGGCCTGGCGCGCATGCGCGCCAGGCTTCCAATGAATAAGCTGACGGTCGTATGCCGGAGCTCAACCTGATCCTGTTCGGTCCCCCCGGCGCCGGCAAGGGAACGCAGGCGGACCGGCTGCGTATCGACTTCCGGCTGCCGTTCATCTCCACCGGCGACATGCTCCGCGCCAACGTCAAGGACGAGACCGACCTGGGCAAGGAGGCCAAGAAGTACATGGACGCGGGCGACCTGGTCCCCGACGATGTGATCGTCAAGATGGCCGCCGACCGCTTGGATGAGGCCGACGCCCAGGATGGCTTCATCCTCGACGGCTTCCCCCGCACGATCGAGCAGGCCGAGGCGCTCGACAAGCAGCTATCCGAGCTCAAGCGCCGGGTGACCGCGGCCATCTGCATCGAGGTTCCGGACGAAGAGGTGGTCCGGCGGCTGTCGGGCCGGCGGGTGTGCGTCAAGTCTGGGCACAACTATCACGTGGAGTTCGATCCACCGAAGCGCGAGGGTGTGTGTGACCAAGACGGGTCGCGCCTGATCCAGCGCGACGACGACAAGCCCGAGGTCATCCGCAACCGCCTCGACGTCTACCACAAGCAGACAGAGCCGCTGATCGACTACTACGACAAGCAGGGGCTGATGAGGCGCATCGACGGCACGCGCAGCCCGGAGGAGGTCCACGATCACATCCGGGCGGTGATCGCCACGCTGCGCATGGAAGACGACGTCTAGTGGCCGCCGGCGGGCGCTCATGATCATCAAGAAGAGCCCGGCCGAGATCGAGCGCATGGCACGAGCCGGCGTGATTCTGGTCAGGACGATGAACCTCCTGGCGGGCAAGGTCAGGCCCGGCGTAAGCACCGGAGAGCTCGACGCTGCCGCGGAGAAGTTCATCCGCTCCCAGGGGGCGGAGCCCGCGTTCAAGGGCTACCGCGGCTTTCCGGGCTCGATCTGCGCCTCGCCCAACTCGATGATCGTCCACGGCATCCCAGGGGCCTACCAGCTGGAGCGGGGCGACATCCTCTCGATCGACATCGGCGTGATCCACGATGGTTGGGTGGCCGACGCGGCCCGCACCTTCGCCATCGGCCCGGTCACGCCGATCGCACGCAAGCTGCTTCGGGTCACGGAGGAATCCCTGTTCGCGGCGGTGGAGCAGTGCCGGACTGGCAACCGGTTGGGGGATGTCTCGCACGCCGTCCAGCAGCATGTCGAGGCGGCTGGGCTGTCGATCGTGCGCACGCTGGTGGGACACGGCGTCGGCCGCGAAATGCACGAGGATCCCCAGATCCCCAACTACGGCAATCCCGGCACAGGCGTGCCGCTCGAGGAGGGCATGGTTCTGGCCGTGGAGCCGATGGTCACCGCAGGGCGTCACGGCGTCCGCCAGGGCGAGGATCACTGGGCGATCTACACGCAGGACGGCTCGCTGTCGGCGCACTTCGAGTTCACCGTGGCCATAACTGCCGACGGGCCGCGGATCCTGACCCCCTGGCACGAAGCCGGGGACGGGCGCGCGGCGGCGTGAGCACGTTCGTTCTGCGGCTGATCGCGCCCCGGCCGACGTTCGCGCTCGACATGACCGACGAGGAGCGCGAGATCATGGGTCGCCACGCGGCCCACTGGCAGCCGTATCTCGACTCGGGACGGATGGTGGTCTTCGGCCCGGTCCTCGTGGACGGGGGCTCCTTCGGCCTGGCTGTGGTCGAGGCCGAGGACGAACAGGAGCTGCGTGCCTTCGCGGCGGACGATCCGGTGGTCACGACGGGGACCGCGAGCTACGAGATTGGCAAGATGCCGGGCGGTTTCGTGCGCCCCGCCGGCAGGCAATAGCTCGGCACCGGCTGAGACGACACCGGCTCGTTGGGCGCCGAGCGCCTCCGTTGGGCTGCCCGCCCCGGGCGGTTGACTGAGCGACCGCGCGGTGACACGATGCGCCCGGCACGTCAAGGAGGGACATGAGTACGGCCGATCGCAGTATCGTGGACCTCGAGAGGCGGTCGGACTCTCGCGCGGACGTGCAGTCGCCTGGCGCGCGAGCGGCTGAGGACGATCTCAGCCTGCTGCGGGCTTACGAGCCGATCATGCGATTCACAAGGGGGGAATTGTTCTTCCCCACGGGGGTCGGTCCTTTCGTAGCGCGTTGCAGCCTCTGGGCGGGGGATGACGAAGGTAAGCCGGTCTGCGTCATCCCGGCCGGCGAGCTCACGATAGATCGCCTATGCGAAGTAGCCGCACACCATCGGGACCGCTCATTCTCGCTGCGGTTCGTGCGGGCGCCGCTCAGTCGGAGCGACTATCGTCGCTGGCGACGTGTCCCGCGTGAGCATCTTGTGGGAACGGCGCGCTTCACCACCACGGGCATGTTTGGCCGCCTGGCCGAGGCGGGCTTCCGGGCCACGCTGTTGCTTCGGGGGACGGTGGCGTCCGGACTCGCGGCGGCGGCTGAAATCGCTTACCGCGAGCAGCTGGAGCCTGACCGGTTTACCTACTACGGGAGGGTGGCGCGAACCGGAGGCTTTATCTGCCTGCAGTACTGGTTCTTCTATGCCATGAACGACTGGCGCTCCACGTTCCGCGGCGTGAATGATCACGAGGCCGACTGGGAGATGGCAACCGTGTATCTCGCCGAGCAGGCGGAAGGGCCGCCGTCTCCGGCCTGGGTCGCGCTCTCCTCCCACGACCACCACGGTGACGACCTGCGCCGCCGCTGGGACGATCCGGAGTTGCGCCGGGAAGGAGACCATCCGGTGGTTTTCCCCGGCGCCGGTTCGCACTCGGGAGCGTTCGTCCCCGGCGACTATGTGATCTCAGTCGATCCACCGCAGCTGCGGAAAGTGGTGGCGGTCGCCCGGCGGGTTCAGCGCCTGCTCGCCCCCTGGCGCGACGATACGCGTCCGGCATCGGGGTTCGGGATCCCGTTCATCGACTATGCGCGGGGTGACGGGAAGACGATCGGTCCCGGCCAGCGAGCCCGGTGGACAGCCGTGCCGATTGATGACGAGACGCCGTGGGTACGCGACTACCGCGGGCTCTGGGGGCTCGACACCGAGGATCATTTCGGCGGTGAGCGAGCTCCGGCCGGCCCACGGTACGAACGCGATGGATCGATCCGGTCGGCCTGGGCCAACCCGCTCGGGTGGGCGGGTCTGCTCAAGGTGGCGCCAGACGAGCAGCAAGAGAAAGGGCTGTTGGGCGATCGCGTCGCTGCTCTGGAGCGACAGATCGCTGAGCTGACCGAGACGATCACGGCGCGGCGCACTACGCTGCGCGAGCAGGGGGCTGAGCTGCGCTCGCTCGATGCCCACGACTACGCCCCGTCGCTGGCCGCCAGGCGGCGCGCGGAGGTAGCAGAGCTCGAGGCCAGCCTCGATAAATCGATCGCCGATCGGGCTCGGCTGGCCGATGAGCTTCGCCTGCACGTCGACACGCTTCACCGCCCGCTGGCTACTGAAGACCCGCAGGCGCATATCAACAAGCCACATAGGCCATACAGCGAAGAACAGCAAAGGCGCACCCGCTTCTTGCGCTTCTGGGCAGCGATCAGCACGCCCCTGCTGCTGGGCCTCGTGCCCGTCATCCTTCTTGCGCGACCGCTTACATGGATCACCACGCTCGTCGCGCTCGCGATGCTGTTCATCGGGGTGGAAGCGTTGGCCCGCCGCCGCTTTTTGTCCTTCATAGCCAGCACCCTGCTGCTGGTGGCGACGGTTGCGGCCGTCGTGGTGTTCGTGCGACTGGGCCACCAGTACTGGAAGTACGCTCTGTCGGCCTTGTTCGGCGCCGCTGCGCTAGCGCTCCTCATCGGGAACGTCGGCGATCTGCGCCACGGTTGGCGCCGGGGCGGGGCGATTGGCAACGAGCGTGATCTGCAGGACCCTGACGGCGGACGAAATACCTAGATCTGAGAGCCCGGGCCGGAGCCTCGCGCCGGAGCGGCACGGCCCCGGACAGGGCGGGGAATAGCCCGGCAGCGAGCCGGCCGCGGTCGAAGCCCGGAAATTCGGCCCTGCTAATATCGCGCGTTGGGCTTGCAGCGCCTTTTTTGCGTTGCCCGCCGACCTCGGCGCGGTAGCGGCGACCTGAAGCGGTCGCCAGAGCTGACGCCGCTGGAACATTTTCGAGATCTGCTCATAGCGAAGGAAACGAGTGTGAAGGTACGACCCTCGGTCAAGCCAATGTGCGAGAAGTGCAAGGTCATCCGTCGTGAGGGACGGGTCCTCGTGATCTGCTCGAACCCGCGACACAAGCAGCGGCAGGGTTAGCGCACTGATGGCCCGAATTTCAGGAATCAACATCCCTTTGAACAAGCGCGCGGAGGTCGGGCTGACCTACATCTACGGCATCGGGCGCTCGACCGCCAACGAGCTCCTGGCCGAGGCGGGAATCGAGCCCGACCGCAAGGTGCGCGACCTCACCGAGGAAGACGTCATCAAGCTGCGCGAGCTGATCGATGGCCGGCTGATGGTGGAGGGCGATTTGCGCCGCGACCGCCAGCAGAACGTCAAGCGGCTTCAGGAGATCGGCTCCTATCGCGGCCAGCGCCACCGTCGCGGCCTGCCCGTGCACGGCCAGAACACGAAGACCAACGCTCGCACGCGCAAGGGCCCGAAGCGAATGCAGGTGGCCGGCAAGAAGAAGGCGACCAAGAAGTAGATGCCCGCGCCCCGTAGGCCTCAGCGCGGCCGTCGCCGGGTTCGGAAGAACATTCCGGTCGGCCAGGCCCACATCAAGACCTCGTTCAACAACACGATCGTGTCGCTGACCGACCGCGAGGGCAACGTGATCGCGTGGGAGTCGGCCGGAGGCGCCGGCTTCAAAGGCTCGCGCAAGTCCACGCCGTTCGCCGCGCAGGTGACGGCGGACGCCGCCGCGCGCAAGGGCATCGAGCACGGGCTGCAGCGGGTCGAGGTGTTCGTCAAGGGGCCCGGCTCCGGGCGCGAGACGGCGATCCGCTCGCTGCAGGCGGCGGGGCTCGAGGTATCCGCGGTGCGCGACGTCACCCCCCAGGCCCACAACGGCTGCCGGCCCCGGAAGCGCAGGAGAGTCTGATGGCCCGCGACACAGGAGCCCAGTGCAAGCAGTGCCGGCGGGAGGGACAAAAGCTGTTCCTCAAAGGCGAGCGGTGCCTGACCGACAAGTGCGGTGTCGAGCGGCGCTCGTATCCGCCAGGCGAGCACGGCCGCGGGCGCCAGCGTCAGAGCGAGTATCGCCTTCAGCTGCGCGAGAAGCAGAAGGCCAAGCGCTACTACGGCGTGCTCGAGAAGCAGTTCCGGATCTACTACAACAAGGCCTCGCGTCAGCCCGGCATCACGGGCGAGAACCTGCTGCGGATGCTCGAGTGCCGCTTCGACAACGTGCTCGTCCGCCTCGGTTTCGCCGCCTCGCGCCGGCAGGCGCGGCAGTTGATCCTGCACGGTCACTGGACGGTCAACGGCCGGAGGGTGAACATCCCCTCCTACCAGCTGCGGGCGGATGACGTGGTCGCCATCCGCGGCAGCTCGACGGCTACGCAGGTGATCCGTGACGCGACCGAGCTCACCGGCCAGGTGCCGGCTTGGCTGCAGGCCGACCACGACGCGCTCACCGCCAAGGTGCTGCGCCGACCCGAGCGCCGGGAGATCGCGGCGCCGGTGCAAGAACAGCTCATCGTCGAGCTGTACTCGAAGTGACCCAAGCTTCTCGCCGCGTTGCCCTAAGCGGTCTAGCGCGGCGATCTGAACCCGCCCCAGGCGGCGGCTACAACACACGACGTTAGGACCCCGATGCTCGACTTCCAAGTCCCCCGAATCTCCTCAGAGGCAGTTGATGACAACAAGGGCTCGTTCACGATCGAGCCGCTCGACCGGGGCTTCGGCTACACGTTCGGCAACTCTCTGCGCCGCGTGCTGCTGTCCTCGCTGGCCGGCGCGGCCGTGACGAGCGTGCGGATCGAGGGCGTGGCGCACGAGTTCTCGACCATCCGGGGCGTCAAGGAGGACGTCACCGACATCGTCCTCAACCTGAAGGGCGTCGTTTGTCGGATGCACTCGGACGCCACCGAAATCGAAGCCCCCCTGGTTGTCACCGGTCCGGGGGAGATCACGGCCAAGGACATCGACCTGCCCTCGGGGGTCGAGATCCTCAACCCCGACGCTCACATCGCGACGCTCGAGAAGAAGACCAAGCTCGAGGTCTATCTGACGGTCGGGCGCGGTCGTGGCTATCGCCCGGCGGAGGAGAACAAGTCGGCCGACCAGCCGATCGGAGTGATCCCGATCGACTCGATCTTTTCGCCGGTGCGCCGCGTGGCCTACAACGTGGAGCAGGCTCGCGTGGGCCAGCGGACCGACTTCGACAAGCTGACGCTGGACATCGAGACCGACGGGTCGATCGATCCCCAGGCCGCGCTGCGCGAGGCCGCGGAGATCCTGATCTCGCAGCTGGCGATCTTCACGGATGCCGACCGGGTGGTGGAGCTTCGCGACACGGGTGCTCCGGGCGCGCTGGAGGTCGGCTTCGCCGCCGGCGCCACGGGCGCGCCGACCCGTGCTCCCAACGCCATGGACGACATCCTGATCGAGGAGCTGGAACTCGGCGTGCGGTCGTACAACTGCCTCAAGCGGGCCGGGATTCAGACCGTGGGGGACCTGGTGTCAAAGACCGAGGCCGAGCTGAACGCGATCCCCAACTTCGGCAAGAAGTCGATCGACGAGGTGGTCGAGACCCTCAACGCGCGCGGGCTGCACCTGCGAGAGGATTAGGAGCACGTCGTGCGCCACCAGCGCCAGCGCTATCAGCTAAGCCGTAGCGCCTCACACCGCAAGGCGCTGCTGATGAACCTCTGCAAAGAGGTCATCTCGCACGAGCGGATCCAGACCACCGAAGCCAAGGCCAAGGCGGTCAAGCCGGAGCTGGAGAAGCTGATCACGCTCGGCAAGCGCGGCGATCTGCACGCCCGCCGCCGAGCGCTCTCCGCGCTCGGCCAGGACAAGTTCACGGTCTACAAGCTGTTCGATGAGATCGCGCCTCGCTACTCCGAGCGGCCCGGCGGCTATACACGGATCCTGAAGCTCGGGCCGCGGCGCTCTGACTCCACCGAGATGGTGCTGCTGGAGCTGGTCTGACCGCGGTTTCGCGGCTGGTCCTCGAGTACGACGGCGGGGCGTTCGCCGGCTGGTCGCGCCAGCCGGGGCTGCGGACGGTGGAGGATGAGGTCTCGCGGGCGCTGGGAGCGCTACTGCGCGTTTCGGAGCTGGTGTCTTTGACGGTGGCGGGGCGGACCGACGCGGGCGTCCATGCACTGGGCCAGGTGGTTTCGTACGACGGGCCGCCGGTGCCGGTCTCGGGGCTGAATGGTCTGCTGCCCGACGACATCGCCGCGCTGGCGTGCTCGCCGGCGCCGGAGGGGTTCGATGCCCGGCGCGACGCCACCTCCCGGGCTTACTGCTACCGGCTCCTGGTGCGTCAGGGCCGCGGCGCGCTGCTGCGCGGCCGGGTGTTGCGCTGGCCGCACCGACTGGATTTCGGCGCTTTGTCCGAGTGCGCGGCATCTCTGGTGGGCACTCACGACTTCACGGCCTTCACCCCCACCGAGACCGACCATGTGCGCTTTGAGCGCGAGGTGTATGCGGCTTTCTGGCGTTGGGGGGCAGGTCTGGAGGAGGGCCTGCTCGAGTTCTGGATCGAGGCCGATGCCTTCATGCGCCACATGAATCGGGTCCTCGTGGGAACGATGCTCGAGGTGGCGCGCGGACGTCTGTCGGTGCCAGACTTCGTCGCGCTGCTCTCCGGACGACCGCGCTCCGAGGCGGGGCCGACCGCGCCGGCGCACGGGCTGTATCTGGTCGGAGTGGGCTATGGGGGTGAGCGGGTCCTGGGAGGTGTCGATCCTGGGGCTGGTCGTTCGTCTTAGAAGCAAACGACCGAAGGGAGCCAGCAGATGTCCTCATATCTTGCCCCGATCGAGCAGCCCAAGGGCCTCATCTTGAAGATGGGCTACCGCTATACCCGCAAGCAGTTCGGCAAGGTGCCCGGTCCCCTGAGCGTGTTCTGCGCGCGAATGCCGACGGCCTTCGCGAGCTTCTACGGGAAGGTTTCGAAGCTCGACAAGAAGCTCGAGCTTTCGGCAGACACCGCCATCCTGATCCGCGAGCGGGTGGCGAGCACGAACATGTGCCTGTACTGCATGGACGCCACCAGGTGGTTCGCCGCCAACAAGGCCCCACACAATGTCGGCAAGCTCGATGCACTGCACGAGTACCGCACGAACCGGCTGTTCAGCGACGCGGAGCGCGTCGCGCTCGACTACGCGACGGAGCTCACGGAACACAAGCACGTGAGCCCGGAGACGTTCGAGGCGCTGTCGCGTCACTACTCGGAACGCGAGATTTGCGACATCGTCTGGATCGTCGCCAGCGAGCACCTCTACAACATCAACAACATCGGGCTGAACATCGGCTCGGACGCGATGTGCGAGGTTCCGCGCCACGCGGCTGGATCGGCGGCTGCGTGAGCCGCTGAGGGGCGGGAGCGCCAGCGCTTGCGCTCCCGCCCGTGTCCCCCCGAGGGTGGAGTCCGGGGGTCCGGATACACCCCGGAAGTTCGACTCGCAAATCAGCCCTCCCGCCGACGACGGGGACCGTCGGGGAGTTCATCGTGTGCGCCTATGGACTCGTCACAAAAAGCGCCGCCCGCGCGACACATAGATGAGTCCTCCTTCAAACGAGGGTCTAAGCAAGCGATGACCACCTCGACGACACATTTGGCTTCTGGTGCGCCGGCCGTGCGGCGGCTGGCCACAGTGCGGGCCTCCACCGATGCGCCGGTCGTGCGGCGGCTGGTGACCGTGCGGGCCTCCACCGATGCGCGGGTCGTGCGGCGGCTGGTGACCGTGGTGCTCCTAAGCGTGGCGATCGGATCGCTACTGCTCGCCGTGCCGGGACTGCAGGGCGTCTCCAGGCAGATTGCCCATCTCGACCCCATTTGGGTGATCGCCGCCGTAGGGCTCGAGCTCGGCTCGTGCCTCGCGTTCGTCGTGATCTTCAGGTTCTTCTTCGATCGGGTGCGTCCCGCCACGGCCCGCCAGCTCGCGTGGCTGGAGCAGGGGGCCGGCGCGCTCCTGCCTGGCGGAGGCGTCGGTGCGCTCGCCGTCGGCGGGTGGTTCCTTCGGCGAGAGGGCGTCTCGCAGCGCCAGGTCATCGAGCGCTCGAGCGCCCTGTTCTTCCTCACCAGCGCGATCAACGTGGCCGCTTTGGTTGCGGCCGGCGGGCTGCTTGCGCTGGGGTTCATCGATGGTCCGCACGACCTGCTGCGCGCGGCGATCCCCGCTCTGGGCGGAGTCGTCGTGGCCGCGGTCGTGCTTCTAGTGCCGATCCTGATCCGCCGCACACCCATCCCACGGCGGAGAGGCTGGCTCATGGACCTGGTGGACGGAATCGATGGGGCCCGCTTCTCCCTCGTTCGCCCGAGCTGGCGGCTGGTAGGTTCGCTCGGGTACCTAGGCTTCGACATCGCCGCGCTCGGTGCAACGTTTGCGGCCACCGGGCATGCGCTGCCGGTGGCCCCGCTGGTGCTCGCTTACCTGATCGGCTATCTGGCCAATCTGATCCCGGTCCCTGGCGGGTTCGGCGTCCTCGAAGGTGGCCTGGCGGGGGCGCTGATCGCTTACGGCGCCCCGGCCACTCAGGCGACCGCCGCCGTCATTGTCTATCACGCGATTGCGTTCTGGATCCCGAGCCTCGGCGGCCTGCTGGCGTACGCGCTGCTCCGGCGGGGGGTCGGGCGCTCGGAGGGTGTGGAGGCGGGGTCGAGGCTCGCGGGGGGCTTCGGCGCGTTCCAGCGGCCGCGTTCCCTGATAGTCACGCGCGCGTGACGAACAGTCACGTCGACGTGACGCCTCGCGCTGGAGAGTGTGACCTCTGGAGGCGGCGGGGGCGGTTTCGGGCTGCTCGGGCCTCGTACATTCAGGATGCCGTCCCCGGGACACACAAAACGCAGCAAATCGACCGGGAGCGCGCCGCTCTGGCGACATAAGCGTGTAGAGGACGCTTATGTCGCAAAACTGGTGTCGCCGGCGGAGATTTTTGGCGTTGTGGGACGGTTCGGGGGCGGCGATCGCGTTGTTGCCTGGATCGCAGCCAGGCAGCTTGGCCTTGTCACGGTGCCTCAGCTGCTCCTGGCCGGGCTCACACGAACCGGGATCCAGGTCCGTGTCCGGCAGGGACGGTTGCATCGAATTCACAGAGGGGTCTATGGCGCTGGGCACTCGGTATCGCCCCCGGGCGCTCGACAGCTGGCCGCGGTGCTCGCTTGTGGAAAGGACACCTTCGTCAGCCATCGTGCGGCGGCCGCGTTATTGGGCCTCGCGCGTGATCCCGCTGCTCACGTGGACGTGACGGCAGTGAGCCGCGGCTGCCGGTCGCGGTCCGGAATCGTCGTTCATTACGTGCCGTCGCTCGATCCGGCTGACCGATCGGAGAAGGACGGCATCCCGATCACCTCTGCGGCCCGCACCGTGCTCGACTTCGCGAGCCAGGCAACCGCCGATGAGTACGAGCGCGCAATCGGCGAGGCTTACGCGCTCGAGCTGGTGACCAGAGATGAGCTCAGGGCCGCGATCGAGCGCTCGCCATATAGGCCGGGCGTCGGCAGGGTGCATGCCGAGCTCGACCGCGAAGGCGGCCCCCGGTGGACCCAATCCGAGGCCGAGCGCCGGATGCTGCGTCTGATCAGTGAGGCCAGGTTGCCAGTACCGAAGACGCAGGAGTGGATCGCGGGATGGCCCACCGACTTCGCATGGCTGGAGCAGCGCCTGATCGTCGAAGTTGACGGCTACAAGTTCCACCGCAGCCGGCGGGCCTTCGAGCGCGATCGCAAGCGCGACGCCGCGCACGTGCTCGCGGGCTACCGCGTGATCCGCGTCACCTGGCGACAGTTGACCGAGGAACCGCTGGCCGTGGCCGTGACGATCGCCCGTGCGCTGGGAGGGTCGTGAGGGCCGGGCTGCCCTCTAGGATCGACCCGGATGCACGTACTCCTGACCAACGACGACGGCATCGAGGCCGAGGGCCTCCAGACCCTGCGCACCGCGCTGTTGGGGCTGCCGGGCATCGAGCTCGCCGTGATCGCCCCCGACGGCAACCGCTCGGCGATGGCTCGCTCGATCACCACCCGCCGCCCGCTGTGGGTGCAGGAGGTCGACTTTGGCGACGGCACCGTTGGCTACGCCACCGACGGTACGCCCGTCGATTGCGTGCGTCTCGCTCGGCTCGGCCTGGTCGAGGGCTTCGACGCCCAGCTTGTCGTCTCGGGGATCAATCACGGCTCGAACCTCGGCGACGACATCACCTATTCGGGAACGGTGGCTGCGGCGCTCGAGGCGATCGTCTTGGGACTTCCGGGCATCGCCGTGTCGCAACAATCGAGCGCGCGGGAGCTGGACTTCCGGGCCGGATCCGGGTTCGATTTCTCCGCTGCCGCCGCGTTTACCTCGCGCCTGGTGGCGGAGCTCGAGAACGTACCGCTGCCGTCTGGAACGCTGCTCAACGTCAACGTCCCAGGCGGAGACCCGAGCGGGGTTGAGGTGGCCCGACTTGGCAAACGGATCTACAGCGACGAGCTGGCGCTGATCGAGGAAGGGTCGGGCGGAAGGCGCCAGTACCGGATCTACGGCGATGCCAGCTATCAGCGTGACGAAACCGGTACCGACCTGGTCGCCGTTTCACGCGGGAAAATCGCCGTGACGCCGATCCACTTCGACCTCACCGACCGCGACGGCATGAGCGCGCTGCAGCGCTACGACCTGGCGCGGCTGATCGCGCCAGCGGCCAGCGAGGTGGAGTTGTGAGCACTGCACGCAAGGAGACCGCTCCCGCCGAGCGCGCTGGCGAGCTGCGGCGGCAACTCGACTATCACGGCTACCGCTACTACGTCCTCGACGACCCGGAGATCGGGGACGACCAGTACGACGCGCTGCTGGACGAGCTGCGCGCGCTGGAGGCCGAGCACCCAGACCTCGCAACGCCCGACTCGCCGACCCAGCGCGTCGGCGGCGAGCCGGTCTCGGATCTGGTCAAGGTTCGCCACCCACAGGCGATGCTCTCGCTGGGCAACGCCCGCTCAGAGGAGGAGCTCCGGGCCTGGATCCAGAGGATGCGCAACTTTCTGGCCCGAGAGGGGATCGCCAACTCGACGTTCGAGTTCGTCGCCGAGCCGAAGATCGACGGGCTGGCGATCTCGCTGCTCTACCGCGACGGGGTTTTCGAACGCGGCGCCACGAGGGGCAACGGCGAGATCGGGGAGGACGTGAGCCACAACTTGCGGACGATCCCCGCCATCCCGCTGCGGTTGGAGTCGGACGATCCGCCCCCGTTGGTGGAGGTACGAGGCGAGGTCTACATGTCGCTGCCGGACTTCGCCGCGCTGAACGAGCGCCGGGCCAAAGCGGGCCTGTCGACCTTCATGAATCCGCGCAACTCCGCCGCCGGCACGATCCGCCAGCTAGACCCCAAACTCGCCGCCGAGCGGCCGCTTTCGTTCTGGGCCTACCAAGTCGGGGCCACGGACGGCCTCAGCTTCAGCTCGCACTGGGATGCGCTGCAATGGCTGAGAGCTCAGCGGTTCCCGGTGCACCCGGATGTGAAGCTGCTTCAGACCGAGGAGGATGTCGTGGCCCAGTGCCGCTCCTGGGAGGAGCGGCGCGGGTCGTTGGATTTCGAGATCGATGGCGTCGTGGTCAAGCTGGGCGACGTCGAGCTACAGCGCCGGCTGGGCGTTGTCGGCCGTGAGCCCCGTTGGGCGATTGCCTGGAAGTTCGCTCCCACTACCGCTGTCACCACGCTGCGGGAGATCGGCTGGAATCCTGGCAAGTTCGGCGACCTTCACCCCTACGCGATGCTCGAGCCGGTACAGGTGGGCGGCGTGACCGTGAAGCTGGCAACGCTCCACAACGAGGAGGACCTGGCGCGCAAGGACATCCGACCCGGCGAGGAGGTCATCGTGCTGCGGGCCGGCGACGTGATCCCGCAGGTGCTGTCTCCCGCCCCTCACGTCGCTGAGCGCACGGACCGGCCGCCCCCGCCGACGCCACCCAAGAACTGCCCGATTTGTGGGACGGCGACGGTCAAAGATGAGAATTCGGTCTTCACCAAATGTCCCAATCGCGATTGCCCCGGCAGACGCTGGCAGCTACTCAAGCACTACGTGGGGGCGATGGACATCGATGGCCTAGGCGAGAAGCAGGTCAATCTGTTCATGGAGCTCGGTTGGGTTCGGACCGCCGGTGACTTCTACAGGTTGGAGGCAGACCAGATCGCCTCGCGCACGGGCTTCGGCCAGGTATCGGCGGCCAAGCTGGTGGGGGCGATCGAGCTATCGAAGGAGCGGCCGTTTGGGCGGGTCCTGTACGCGCTGGGGATCGAGGAGGTGGGCTACGTCACTGGTCGGGCGCTGGCCCACCACTTTCGCTCGGTAGACGCACTTCTGGACGCCCGACCCGAGCAGATCGAGCAGACGCCGGGGGTGGGGCCGAAAATGGCCCAATTGATCCATGCCCAGCTGGCCGACCCGCAGATGCGCGCGCTGATCGCCGATCTGCGAGAGCAGGGCCTTCAATTCGAGCAGGAGGGGCCACCGCCGGGGAAGGGACCGCTGGCCGAGAAGACCTTCGTGCTCACCGGCACGCTGCCGGCGCTCACACGCGAAGAGGCAACCCAGCTGATCGTGGGCGCCGGCGGCAAGGTGACCGGTTCCGTCTCGCGCAAGACGGACTACGTCGTCGCCGGGGAGAGCCCCGGTTCGAAGCTCGCCCAGGCCGAGCGTCTGGGGGTGCCCGTGATCGACGAGGACGGGTTGCGAGAGCTTCTGCCCTGACGCGGGCCTGAGGCGTGCCGTTGGCCTGAAGGCGCGCAGCGGGCCTGAGCGTGCGCGCCGCGCCCCGGGCTGCGGGCCCCATCCGTCGCCCCGACGGGATCAGCCGTCGTAGCCCGCGACGGCGGTCAGCATCTTGGCCTGAGGCCCGGCGTGGACGTGGTCCGGGTTGCCAACGCCATCGGTGAGAAACGCGTAGGCGAGCGTATGCCCGTCCGTTGCCTGGCAGTAGCCGGCTACGTTGGCCGTATCACTGAGTGTGCCGGTCTTGCCTCGACAATTACCCCGGGCGATGTTTCCGCGGTCCACGTTCTGGAGCGTCCCGCTCTCGCCCGCGACAGCAAGCGAGTTCACGAAGCTGGCGTTGCCCGCCATGTGTGTAAGCAGTGTGACGACATCGACAGGGGTGGTCGAGTCGTAACGAGACAGCCCCGAGCCGTCGTTGAGGCGAGGGGCGATCCCGAAAACGCTGTTCATTTCCGTTTCGACCACGGCCGCGCCTGCCGAGGTGCTGCCGCGGCCGCCGAACTGGGCGCCGATGTCCTTGAGCAGCGTCTCCGCGAAGTAGTTGTCAGAGGGCGTGTTGGTGAGCTGGATCAGGCTGTCTACCGTCGGCGAACGGACCACCGCGAGCTGCCTCGCCGTGCTGGGCGCGACGCCGGCGGCGATACGGATACGGCGCGGAACCTTGACACCATCCGCCTTTAGCGCAGCGGCAAGCTCCTGGGCGGCGAACAGCGTGGGCCTAGCCTGGTAGACGGTGCCGCTGGAGTTCAGCCACCCCCGGTTGTAGGCAATCCCGTCGAGCACTCCCTCGACCTCGATCGAGGGCGCATAACCGGTGGCCGGGGTGCCCCGTAGCTGATCGAAATCGGAGCCATCGCCCACGATCTTGCCCCGAATCGCCTTGATGCCCATGGCATGCACCAGGTTGGAGACTAGGTGCTGCATCGTGGCTCCGGTCCCGTAATTGGAGCGGTCAAAGGCGCCCGAGCCGAATGTGGGGTCGCCGCCGCCCTTGATGTAGAGCGTTCCGACCCATGTTCCCCCTGTCATCGTGCCGCTTCCGAGGATCTGGGTCGTCAGCCGCGTGCCCCCGCCAAACTGAAGCAGCGCGGTGGACGTCGTGTAGAGCTTCTCCAGCGACGCCGGCAGGTGTCCGGTCTGCGCCCCGGCGGCAAAGAGAACCCCGCCGGTTGTGAGGTCGACCACATACGCTCCGCTGCTGCCTCCCGCGGAGTGCACATCCTGGCTGAGCGAGGTGGCCAGCGACTGCTGCGGTGTGGCCTGAGCCAGGGCGGCTGCCGGTGCGCTGAAAGCGGCAATTGCCACGACGAGCGCCGCCAGTCGGCTGCGGACCCGGAGCATCGTCGGTAGCAACAGATGAGTGGGCGGAAAGGTGCGCTCCCGAGGGTGAAGATTTAGGTCGATCTACAATCGCCCGGTGGGCAGGGTCGTCAAGCTCGACACGGCTACCGAGCGCGCCGGGGCGAAGGCAGCCCGTACATCGCGGTCTCGGCGCAGGCGATCCAAGTCGGCCCTGGTTCTGGGCGGCGGCGGGTTCACCGGTGGGGTGTATGAGATCGGCGCGCTTCGTGCGCTCGATCTGCTCTCGGTCAACCGGACGGTCAACGACTTCGACGTGTACGTCGGCACGAGCGCTGGGGCGTTCGTGGCCGCGGCGGTGGCCAACGGGGTGACGCCCGAGGAGATGATGCGGGTGCTCGTACAGCAGACCCCGACGCCGTACCCGGACGCTCGACTGGGGTCGCTGCTCAAACCAAATTATCGAGAGTTCCTGGCCCGAAGCCTGCTCGTGCCATGGCGTCTGGCAGGCCTGCTGCGCGCGCTGATCGGAGACCTGGGCCAGGTTTCGCTCGTCGACCTGGCGGTGGGTCTGGCGGGCGCGCTGCCCTCCGGCCTGTACTCCACCGACGGGGTCGAGCGTTATGTGCGGCGCATCCTGTCCGGACCGGACCGCGTCGACGACTTCCGTCTGCTGGAGAGGGAGCTGTACATCGCGGCCACCGATCTCGACACGTGCGAGCGCATCGTGTTTGGAGCGGAAGGCTGGGACGACGTCCCGATCTCAACGGCTGTCGGCGCTTCCACCGCGCTGCCGATGATCTACAAGCCGGCCAGAGTCAGGGAGCGTGAGCTGATCGACGGCGGCGTGCTTTCGACCACGAACATCGACATCGCTGTCGAGGCCGGGGCGAAATTCGTCGTGGTGGTCAACCCGCTGGTGCCATTCGTGAACGGTTTCGACAAGCAGATCACGACCCTGACTGGGCCCCGAGCCAGACGGGTCTCCGATATGGGGTTCCCGCAGATCGGCTATCAGGCCTTCAAGCTTTTGGCCTACCAGCGGTTGCACGAGATGACCAAGCGCTGGCAGGAACGCTATCCGGGCGTGGACATCATCCTGATCGAGCCGGAGCCCAACGACGAGCTGATGTTCGAAACGAGCATCCTCAATTACACCTCTCGGGTGGACATCGCCCGCCACGGCTTTCAGTCCGTGACCCTCAAGCTCGCGCACGAGTACGCGCGCTACAAGCGAATCTGCGCCCGCCACGGCATCGAGATCTCGGCGAGCCGCGTCCGGAAGGTGGTCCAGCACTTTGAGGCCGAGCGCGAGCAGACGAACGCTTGGAGAAAGATTCTCGAGCAGACGACATCCGCGCTACTGCGACAGTCGTCGCCCGATTAGTTCGGCAAGACCTTGCTAGGTGCGGACGCGCCCGCTGGCAGTTGGGAGGAGTGCTTCTTATGCCTGAGCCGGTTGCGGCTTGGGCTGCTGGGCTACCGGTGATTCACGAAGGCTGCAGAGGAACAAGCTCTTATCTATCCGACCGTTGAAGATCGGGACGCCCATCTCGATGCACTTGGCGATCACATCCCTGCGATCCAACCCGGACTCTCGCGCAAGCTCCGTCGGCGTCAGGTGATTGGCCATAAAAACGCTTCCTCCTTTGCCGCTTACATAGGCGGAAGTATGCCGACCGCGGTGGACGGACTCAACGTAGTCGACGGATTTTCTCTGCTCCCAGCGGTAATCCAACATTGGGTCGCGGGGGCCGAAGGGCTACAGGCGACCATGCGCCACGGAGCCACGCCAATCCGGCTTAGCGCGGGATGACTAGAGATTGCGAGAGAAATCGCTGCCGTCCTGAGAGAAATCTCGGTTCCCACTGGACAGGTTCAAAATAAACGTTAGAGTTTTCTATCGGCTCTTCGGGTAGGAACCCTGGCCTACACGGGACCTAATGTCAGCGCTCACCTCGCCCCAACCAGCTCTGGGCCGCGACGACCAGACCCTCGTCGCGGGGGTGCGTCATGGTGACGAGGAAGCATTCGCCGAGCTGTACGAACGCTACGGCGAGCGAATCGTCTCCTACGTGACGAGCTTGGTCGGCGACCACGCCCGCGCCGAGGACATAACGCAGGACGTTTTCATCTCGGCGCTACGCCGGATGCGGGTCACGGAGCGTCCGATCGCCTTCAAGCCCTGGATCTACGAGATCGCGCGCAACGCCTGCATCGATGAGTTCCGACGTAGTCGGCGCTCTCAAGAAGTCCCGCTGCAGCTGGAAGACGACGGCGATGGGACCGATCGTCGTCTGGTATCGCGGGCTGCTTCGCCCGACCTGGCGCTCGAGTGTCGCCAACAACTTGACGACCTCCGCGGCGCGTTCGGCGGCCTGTCCGAGAGCCACCACAAGGTTCTCGTGCTCCGCGAGCTGGAGGGCCTGTCGTACACGCAGATCGGCGAACGGCTGGGAATGACGCGCCCGGTCGTAGAGAGCACGCTGTTCCGAGCGCGCCGCCGGCTCAGCACCGAGTACGAGGAAATCGCCAGCGGTCGCCGCTGCGAGCAGGTCCGCAGCGTTGTCGATGGAGGCGCCGCGGGGTCGGTGCCCGCGCTCGGGATTCGCGAGCGCCGGCGAGTGAAGCGGCATCTGTCGCACTGCCAGCCTTGCCGGCGATACGCGTATGCCGCGGGTGTTGATGAGTCGAGCCTCACCACCGGAATCGTCGAAAAGATCGCGGCGCTGCTCCCGATTCCTGCGTTCCTGCGCTGGCGCCGTTCCGGCTCTCAGCAGAAGCTGGCGGCTGGCTCGGTGCATCCCGGGCGAGCCGCCCACTCGATTCAAGCCGCGGTTCAGTGGACCGAGACGGCGTCTCAGAGTTTGGACTTCGAGCGCGTAGCGGCAGCGGTTGCAGCCCTAGCGGTTGCGGGAGGCGGAGTCCTCGGGGCCGCGAGCTCACTGGAGCCCCGTACCCCGGCACCGGTCGCTCACGTGGCGGCCATCCGGGCTGCCGACTTCCCGGCAACGCAGCCTGCGAGCGGGCCGCAGCCGATGGGGATTGCTGCGGTGGGCGCAAATCCGCTCGTGGCACGCCACACCGGGTCAGCTCACCGCCTACGGCCCGTGAGCCACGGCACACAGAGCGTCCATGTCGCCAACGCAAGCCGCAGTTCCCGGGCTGCAAGCTCACCCTCGTATCAGGCGTCGGCGGCCCCACAGCAGGACAGCGTCGCGCCCTCCACGCCGGAGTCGCGACCTGCACCGGCGGAGCAGCCGCCGACCCCAAATCGACCCCTCCGATCGCCGCTCTCCGGGCTCACCGGACAGCTGACGTCCAGTTCGTCGACGTCAGGTGGCCCTGCGGGGCCGCTTTCCCAGCCGCCCGGGGTGTCGCAGATCACGTCCTCGGTCCTGCCGCAGGCCAACAACGTGGGCTCTCAGGTCACGAGCACCGTCCTGGGCGTAGCCAATCAGCTGACCGGCACCCCGTAGCGGCGTTTCCGCGCTAGTCGCCCGGGTAGCGCCTGAGCCCCCATACGCGCGTTGCCGAGCTGGCCGCCGGGGCAACAGCCTGAGCCCACCCACCAGGGTCTCTTCCGATCGCCGATGCTGGGCGGAGCACGTGTGGAATACTGACCCCATCGGGGCGTGGCGCAGCCTGGTAGCGCGCACCGTTCGGGTCGGTGAGGTCCCCGGTTCAAATCCGGGCGCCCCGATATGATGAAGCCCCCGCTAACGCGGGGGTTTCCGCGTGTCTAGGAGAAGTCGCGGCCGGGCCGTTTCTGCCGCGCAATCGGCGTTTTGTGGCTCGTTTGTGTCTTTTCACGGGCCGCGACGCCCTCTCCGACGAGCGTCCTGAGCCGGTCGCGCTCCTGCTCGCTGCGCCGCATCATGTGGGCGTAGACGCGGAGCGTGAAGGCCGGGTCGGTGTGCCCGAGTTGAGCCATCACGGAGATCGGATCCCTGCCGATCGCGATCAGCACCGACGCGAAGGTGTGCCTCAGCTTGTGCGGCGTGATCCCGAGGGGGAGCGGCTGCCCGCCCCGCTGGGCCTGGAGCTCGTCGGCCCGCCGCATGACCGGTTCGACGACATCCTGGCGGAGGTTGTGACGTGAGCGCGCGCTCCCGGTTGCGGTGACGAACACGGGCTCATCCGAACCCGTGGGAGTGCCCAGCCTGATCGTTTCGGCCTTGTGCTCGGTCAGGATCTCGCGGAGGAGCGGGAGCATGTCCACCTCGCGCATCCCCGCTTCGGTCTTGTCGCGCCCGACCAAGAAGCGGCCGTTGGCCAGATCGACGTCCCGCCAGACCATCGCGCCCGTAGCCGAGGCCCGGCCGCCCCCCAGCAGCAGCATCGCGATCGCCGCCCGCCGGCCGAATGTCTGTCGGTCGGTTCGCCGATACGAGCGGCCGCGGCGATCCTCCACAGCGACCGGCCGCTCGCCCGCGTCGAGTTGTGCCGCGGCTTCGAGCACTACCGCGATGTGCTCGGCGCTGTCGAGGTGGATCGGCCGCGGCTTCGACACCTTCAGGCGTCGCCGCTTGCCGCGCGCGGGATTGCTCGGCAGATGGCCGTGGTCCACGGCCACGTCGAGGATCTGGGCGAGCAGGAACAGGTGCATGTTGATCGAGCGCGGGGAGAACGGCCGCTCGGGACGGAAGTAGCGCCGACCGAGGCGGTCGACGATCTCCACCATCCTCGGCTTGCCCTTCTCGGCCGCAGCCTCGATCTCCGCCGCGTCGCGCACCTTGCGCTGGCGGTAGCGGTCGACCTCCGCGATCGTGATCTGGGAGAGGTGGTGGTCCTTGAAGAACGGAAGCAGGTGGTTGGTCAGGTCGTTGCGGTAGCTGTTCACCGTGTTCCGCTCGATCTCGAGCCGCTTGGACTCAAACCAAGTGGAGGCGAACTCGTGGAAGGTGGGATCCGCGTCCGTCGCCGGTGCCGGGTCGGGCTCGGGGCGCCGCCAGATCCCGAGATCGACGTCACGCAGGACTATCGTGAGCTCGCGCTCAGCCATCTCGAGTGTCCACCCGTCCTCGGGCTTGCCGAGCTTGATCGTCTCCCGGTTGCCATACGCCCAGAACCGGACGCCGAAGCTTCGTCGCCCTGCTCCAGGCTTGAGCACATAACCCTGGGCCTTGCGTGGCATTAGGGACCTGAGCCGTCCGGGAGACGGTCGACCGAGTCGACTGTCGCCGCCCTTCGACGGCATTCTCGATGAAGAACCTTGTCCGACATCGCCGCGATTGTGCCGACATCAACCGTAGCCACCCCTTCAAGGGCTCGGGAACGCTTAGCGCGCAAGTTGCATGGCTCGGGTTCAACCGACCGCGTCATGCCCTAGCCGGCTATGCCGCGCGCGTCCTCACCGGAAGGAGGGGCACTCCGTCCGCCGTGCTGCGGGTGCGCTTGCGCCGTGGGCTGCCCGGGGCGGCCCTCGCAGGCGGCTCCAGGCGCTCGGCCGCCGCGAGGGCTTGGGCCACTCGAGCAGGCGAGAACCCGAGCCGTGGTCGCGGTCCGGTTCCGAGCCTGACCGCGCCTAACTCGCCAGCGTGCTGGTACACCCATGCGCGGGTCTTCCTGTACCTGCGTGCGACCTCCGCCGCGTCGATCAGCGCTTCCGCTTGTACGGGCATGAGACCGCCGAGCCGCACAGCGAGTCGATTGGCGATCTCATCCGCCAGGCGGTCAAGCGCGTCATCGCCGTACGAGCTCTTATCTAGATCGGGCAAGGAGGATCCGTATGCGGGCATCGGCAGCGTGGGTTCTCCACAGATGTAGGTACGCGTCGAAAGTCCTGAGACCCCGCTGGTTGGCGGCGACCCGTCCTTCTGGGCTGCGAAGATCGGCGCATGGCCCTGCCAGCGAAGCCCACGGTCTGATGGCCCGCAGTTCGGCCGTAACCACTCCCGGCCCGTCACGGTCCAGAGGCCGCGTGGGCCGGTCGAGGTGGTGCGTCGGCAGTGGCGATCGGACCAACCCAGGAGCAAGTGGCGGTGGGAGTGCCCCGCCCGGCGACGAGGGCCCGCGCGATTGGCGGCAAGGCACGACCACGCGCGAGGCGATCCGCCAGGCGACGTTGCTGCCCGCCGGCAAGCAGCCGGGATGGCTGCTCGAGTCGGCCGCTGCTGCGGAGAAGGAGCTCGAGTCGTGACGCGAGGCGTAGTCATGCGCTCGCCCCCGTACGGGCACGTGATCAATTAGCCGGCGTTGGTGGGCAGCTATCCGCGCCGTCAGCAGTACCGGCGACTCTCGAAAGCGGGCATAGCCGCCGCAGCGTCAGCTGCTGCGGGATCGATGGCCGTCGCGCTCGCAACCGCTGGAGCAATGTCACTTGCCGGCGTCCTCACGCTCGTTGCGGTCGGGCTCGGGCTCTACGCGCGCCGTTGGCTTCGGCTTGCTCAACGCAGCCGGATCGGCGCCCGCTCCGAGGATGAGGTCCGACGGGCTCTCGCGCCGCTGCGGACGGAGGGATGGCGGCTACGGCACTCGTTGCCTTGGCAGGGGCCGGGCGACATCGACTCTGTAGCGATTGCGCCGAGTGGAGTCGCGGTGGTCATCGAGACCAAGACGAGGACCTACCACGACGGTCATCTCAGGCGCGTGCTCGAGCAGGCGGCCTGGCTGTCTCGTCGCCGGCGCCGGTGGTGCCGCAACGGCGTGGTGGCGATGCTATGCCTCGTGAGGGCCCGCGCGGTGGCGCACCTTGAGGCCGAGGTAATCGTCGTGTCGATTGATCGACTGACGACGATGCTGCGAAACGCCAG
This sequence comes from uncultured Actinomycetes bacterium, assembly GCA_963756555.1. Classification (GTDB taxonomy): domain Bacteria; phylum Actinomycetota; class Thermoleophilia; order Solirubrobacterales; family Solirubrobacteraceae; genus Palsa-465. The sequence goes on along the minus strand of CAVWOC010000001.1, from coordinate 13,716 downwards.
TGAGGTCATGCACCGTGGCGTTTACGGTAAGGCTGACGGTCCCTCCAGGGGTCGCGGAGGTCAAAGCGCCGTGTGGTCGGGCTAGCGCCATGCGTCCAAGACGGCTATGACGCTTTAGCTTGAACCGAGCAAGCACGAGCGGCTTGTCCTTGCCGTTGGTTGCGAGCGTCCGGCGATCGACGCAAAGCAAGCGCACGCCGCGTGGAGGCGATCGTGGGCGACGCCGACTTGCTAATTACTGAGGCAGCGTTCGGGAGGCTTTGCGCGAGAGGTCAATCGTGAGCGGCATCGGCATGCTCGTCTAGCGCGCGGGGCAGCTTCTCGACGAGCTCCTCGAAGAGCGGGTATACGCCGGGGCCGTGCGCCTGTTCGGCCGCGGGCTTCCACATCTCCCAGCGATCGATCAGCGTGCGCCCCAGCAAGAGCTTGATGAGGTCGAAGTCGAACGCGCCCAGCCGCTCGAGCGCGGCCAGTTGCTCGAAGTAGTCGAGCTCCCGATAGAGGACTACGCCTCAGGGGCATCGGCAGCGGAGTAGGCGACGAACGCGTCGCGCAGCTCCTCGGCCGATTTGAACCGCGCCACTAGGCGTCGCGTCTCCACCAGCGCACCCTCATTCCACCGGCGAAAGAACTCCGCCGCCATCTGCGCCTCACGGCTCCGGCGAGCTTCCCGCACCTGCTGTGCTGCGAGCACAGCAGCCGCAGCCGCGCCGACCAGCCCGATCGCCAGGACCGACGTCGCGATCGCCGTTACCTCGGCCCAGTCCACTGCGATGAGCTGCAAGTCTCGTCTCCGATCCGTCTCGCCTGACGCGCGTGAGTAGTGACATTAGCCAGCAGTACCGCGAGGGTGCACCCGGGAGCAAACCGCGCACCCTGGTTCTCTCCATCACGCGGCCTCACGCCGGCATCCGCTTCGCGACGATTCCGGCAAGCAGATCGGACTGAAAGCGGAAGCGGCGCGCGGCGAGCAGCGCCGAATTGGAGCGGGCCTGTTGACGCTAACGGGCGCGCCCGAGCGCGGCGTCGCTACCAGTGATGCGAGTGGTAGCTTCTGACATCTGGGTGTTGGTGTCTTGGTGGGCATCGGGCGCATCGTTTGCGAATGAGGAGACTGCGGTGCCGGGATTGGAGCGAGGGGTGTGCGATGGCCGATCGCGGCGGGTCGTGGCTCGCGGTTTGTTGCTCGGGATGGGGTTGTGGTGCTGGTTGGTTCTGTCGCCGGTGCCGGCGGCCGCCTTCATCTACTGGCGCTCGGGAGTGAACGCGATTGCGCGCGCCAACCTCGACAAGACAGGGGTCGTTGACCCGCTGTTCTCCGGCACTGACTTCAACGGCTTCGCGGGCCTCGCGGTCGGCGGCGGCTACGTGTATTGGACAGCGACGCAGGCGATCGGCCGGGCGACGGTCGATGGCTGTGGGGCGAATGCAAAGTTCATCCCGGTTACCGGGCCGGCCAGCCTCGATCCGGCCGACGTCGCGGTCGACGGGAGCCATGTCTACTGGACGAGTGGTGGCACGGCTATCGGGCGCGCGAATCTCGATGGGACCGGTGTCAAGGAAAGCTTCCTTACCGGCTCCCAGCCGGTGACCGTTGCGGTCGATGCCAGCCATGTCTATTGGGCTAACGACAACGCTGGCGTGTATTCGATCGGGCGTGCCAATCTAGACGGGACCGCGCCAGACGCCAGCTTCATCCCGCTCTCAGGTACTGCTGCGCGGCTCGCGGTCGACGCCGGGCACATCTACTGGGTCGCGTCGCACGCGATTGGTCGCGCGAATCTCGACGGCACGGGCAAGAACGAGGCATTCATTCCGGCGACCACTCCGGCCGCGATCACGGCCCTCGCTGTCGACGCCAACTACGTGTACTGGTCCCACGACCTCGACGCCATCGCCCGCGCTACTCTCGCCGGCACCGGCGTGACCTCGGACTTCATCACCAGCACGAAGGGTCTGAGTGGCATCGCGGTCGATGCGCTCGGGCCGGGCGCCGAGTTCTGCGCGGTGCCGTCCGCAGTGTCGTTCGCCGCTCGCAGCGTCGGCTCTGGCCCCTCGGCGCCGCAGACGGTCACGATCACCAACAAGGGGGCTGGGCCATTGAATGTCTCCGGCGTGACGCTCGAGGGCGGTGACGCCGGCCAATTCGTCGTCGGCTCCGACACGTGCAGCGGCGCCTCGGTCGCGGCCGGCGGAGGCACCTGCCTCGTGTCAGTCTCATTCGATCCGACCAGCAACGGTCCGCAATCGGCGATTTTGCACTTCAGTCACGATGCCAGCGACCGACCGACCGACGTGACTCTCGCCGGCACTGGTACGCCCGCAGCCGTGACTCTCGCCGGCACTGGTACGCCCGCAGCCGTTCAAGACACGCTCACCGTGACAAAAGCTGGTTCTGGATCGGGGGCGGTGACGAGCCAGCCGGCGGGGATCGATTGCGGCGGTACTTGCTCGCATAGCTTTGACCCGGGAACACAGGTCACCCTGACCGCGGCCGCCGCCAGCCTCTCGACGTTCAGCGGCTGGTCGGGCGGCGGGTGTTCGGGCACGGGCACGTGTGCGGTGACGATGAGCGCCGACCAGACCGTCGCCACCACGTTCACCGCCAGCCCCGTCCACTGTACGCTCAAGCGGAAGACAAACCGGGTGCTGCTGCCCTCGCACGCGAACGGCAAGCACAAGAAGAAGAAGAAGAAGAAGCGCACGGGTACGCTCGCGCTGAGCGTCACATGCGATCAGGGCGTCGGCGCGACGCTCAGCGCCAAGCTGACCGAACTGGTCCGCAAGAAGCCCAAGCACGGCAAGCGGCGCACCAAGACCTTCCGGCTCGGATCCGCTCACGCTTCCGTGCGCGCGGCGGCGCCGACCGTCCTGACCGTCAAGCTGCCCGCCGCGGCGCTCACCGCGCTCGCGCACGGCGCGCACGAGTCGGCCACGTTCACGCTGACCGCTGCCAACGCGAACGGCACCGCCAAGGCCACGACGACGATCGCCCGCCTCCGCGCCCGGCACTAAGCCAAGTGCTCCGCCTTGGGGCGCCACCGGACCGATGCGCTACCTCCAACCCGGCAGAGGAACCATCCCGACCCGGAACTCCAACCCCTACCGCCACCGTGTCGGATCAGACGGAAAGGCTATCCCGCCGCCGGCGAAACTGGGCATCTCGCTGGGCCGGCAGTGCCCTCCCCCGGGACGGCCGGACCAAGCGACGGTGGGGCTCTCCGAAGACTTGCGCTCGTGCACTGAACGGGTCGGATCGGCGGGCCGGACCGGAGCCGAAAATCACAGCCGCTCGGGACGAGCAGGAGCTGCGTCGGGCCGCTGTCCGCACCCCGAAGTACGGAAGTGCTCGACCGGCGGCCAGATCGCGTCTCGGCCTTGTGCTTTACTCCGCCACCCGCGAGCGGCCGCGCGAGCGCTTCGCGACGACGGCATGCGCGCTCTTGGCCTGCTTACGGTTGAGCGGGTTTCCGGTTCTAGCGTCGCCAGAACGCGAGCCGCTGCACCGACGCCTTGAGAATGTCGCCCCACGTGATCTGCGCTTCGCGGCGCTGTGACAGCGCCTCGAACGGGCTGAAGCGCATCTCGCCGCTGGTCCCGACCTGGATCGAGCCATCATCCTGCCGGGTGGCATTGACGATGATCCAACCGCGCTCAACGCGAAGATTCTCAGTCATGGCGTGATCGTAGTCATGACTTGCCGCGCAGGACCGCTTGGAGGCGCGGCCTAGACGCGACAGCGAGTCGCGCGCTCGCTTTCCTGCCGGGCCGGTCTCTGCTCGGACGCCCGCTTTGCGACGACAGCGGGCGTCCTCGTTGCTACCGATAATCTCGGCGCCAGATGGACGAACAGATCGTTCCGGTCATGTACGTCGAGAACGCTGCTCGGGCTGTCGCATGGTACGAGCGGCTTGGATTTCGCAAGCAGTGGGAGCATCAGTTCGAGCCCGGGTTTCCGTGGTTTATCTCGGTGGTGCGCGGGCGCGTTCGGCTGTACCTCTCCGAACACAAGGGCGACGCGCTCCCGAACACGCTCATTCATCTGTACGTCGATGACATTGACACGGTTTCGGAGGAGTTCGGCGTCCCGGTCGACGAAGAAGGGCTTGCTGGGCGCGAGTGCCACCTTGAAGACCCTGATGGCAACCGGCTACGGGTCGCAACGCCTCGATCCTGACGACGCGTATCAACAATCCTCGCTTGCGCCACACGCCCGCTTTTGCCATGGCGCCATCAGCTAGCCGGACAAGCGCAACGCGACAAACGCGCAATTGGGGCGAGATGCGAGACGGACGTCGTCCACGGGGAGAGACCTGCATTCGTGTCGGCACGTGTACGCGAATTCAGCGCTGTCGTCGTGACTCCCGCTGTCCGAAAGATGACATGAGCAGGCCCGGCGTTCGTCGCGTTCGGGTTGAGCCGGCGGCAGGTGGTCGGCCCTCGGTGTCGAACGACTTGGGTTGAAGGCGTGCGCGGTTGCTGCCCGCGCCCCCGGTCATTCGAATAGGAGGACCGACCGTGAGTGACGGTATGGCATCTGGCGGCTGTGGCGCTGGCGCGGTCGCGCACGCGCCGTTTGTGGTGGGCGAGGAGCCGGGAGCGATCGTGGCTGGGTTTGATGTGCACCGGCGGCAGATCACGATCGACGCGTTAGATACCGCGACGGGCGAGGTGTTGCGCGGCCAGATCGAGTCCACGCCGGCGGCGGTCGAGCAGTGGGTCGCCCGGTTCCCCGGCCGCATCGTGCATGTCGCGGTCGAGGCGTGCACCGGCTGGCTGTTCGTGTGTCGGGCGCTTGAGCGCTGCGGCGCTGTCGCGCACCTGGCCGAGCCGATGGAGACCAGCGCGCTGCGGGGTCGCAAACGCCGCGCCAAGACCGACCGCACCGACGCCCGCTGGCTGCGGCAGCTGTTGTGCGAGGGCAGGTTGCCGGAGGCCTGGGCGCCGCCCGAGCACGTGCGCCAGTGGCGCTCGCGCGCCCGGCTGCGCAACACGCTGGTCGACGAGCGCACCAGCTGGACGCAGCGGATCCGCGCGACGCTCTATCACCACGGTGTCGCCGGCGCCCCCGACGAGCTGCGCACCCTAGCCGGCCGCCAGTTCCTCGCCAGCCTCCAGCTGCCCGGCGACGCGCGCGAGCGGATCAAGCTCGCGCTCGAGATCATTGACCTGCTCGACGCCCAGCTTGCCGAGATCGAGCGGGACCTGCGCACGCTCGCGCGCCATCAGACCGGCTGCCAAGCGCTAATGACCCAGTACGGGATCGGCGAGATCTCAGCGCTCGTCACTCTGTGCGAGCTCGGTGACGTCTCACGGCTGCACGCCTCCCGCCAAGCGGTCCGGATGGCCGGGATCGACATCGGCGTGCACCGCTCCGACCGTCACGCGCAGCTGGGCAAGCTCACCCGCCAAGGCTCCGCGCCCCTGCGCTGGGCGCTGTTCGAGGCCGCCCAGTCGGCGTGCCGTGTCGGTAGCCCCGACTACCACGACTATCACGCGCTGAAGGCGCGCGGGCTCTCGCACACCCGCGCGTCGCTGACTATCGCCCGCAAACTCGCGCGGCGCTCCTACCACATCTTGCGAGCACTCGGCCCCGCCGCGCTCGACCCTCCTGACCAACGCTCCGATCAAGCCCACCCATCACCGATGCGCTCAAAGCGTGCGGCCAGCTCCAGCAGCGATCGAGGCACCCACGCCCAGCGTGGCGGCCCACGAAAGACAGAGCGGCCGCAGTCGCTCCACCCGAACGACCGATCAACCATCAAGTCACCGGCCGCCACCGCTCGCGGCCGCGGGCCCAGATAAGCAAGGGCGTCCACGGAGCCAAACCCAACCCCCCATCCCGCCACCCACCGGCGGTCATCCATGACCGTCGGGCGAACCCCCTCACGCACACAACCTCCACCACCACAAGCACACACATCACGGCCTTGACACAACGGCCAGCTCAGATAAGCGGTCGCGCTGAGCAGCAGCCAGGGCATTGATTTGACGCGGCGTGCCGTCCCGCAGTCGTCCGCGGGCGTGGGGAGCGCACGGTTTCATAACTGCCTGCGTCGGTAAGCGGCAACGGACGCGATCTCAGGTTGTCGGTCGTCGGTCCGGCTGCCCCGCATGTCGGAAACGCGTGGTTACGCGGGGCTGGTGAGTAGCTCGATGCTGTGACCGTCGTTGGGGTCCGAGAAGTAAAACCCGCGACCGTCGTTCCAGTTGTTGAGCTCGCCTTCGCGTTCGTGGGAGGGGTCGGCGTAGAACGCCAGGTCCGCGTCCTTGACTCGGGCAAGAATCTGATCGAACTGGTCGTCGTCGACCTCGAAGGCGTAGTGCTCGGTCGGGAAGCTCTCGGCATCGGCGAAGTCAAGCGTCGTGGCGCCGACCCGGACCCTGGCAAACACCGGCGGACCAGCGGTACTGCCAAGCCCGAGATATTCGAGGCCGAGCACGTCGGCGATAAAGCGCGCGGAGACCTCCTTGTCACGCGCCGGGACGAGTATGTGCTCAAGCACGATCATGACGCTCAGGTTGTCCGAAGGGTAGTCATCCTGGCTGCGTCAGGCGGGAGCTGGCAGCCCGACTACTTGGCGTGGATGGCGTTTGTACGTTTTTCCAGGCTGGCGACTAACTGGGCGAGCAGCTCGCTCAGCGCGGTCCATTCGCGTGGTTTGAGTTCGCCGAGGAGCGCGGCTTCGGCGGCGACGAGGTCTGCGGCTGCCTTGTCGATGACGGCGCGACCGTCCGGGGTTAGCTCGACGAGCACCGAGCGCCGATCTTTCGGCGTCCGCTGGCGGCGAATGGTGGGCGTCCGGCTGTGGTCGTTGGGATTGGCGCTGGCAGTGGATTGTGGCGGGTCGCCGCGGGCCGGCTTGCGAGATCGGGCGAGCACGTGATTTGCTGATTGATGTAAGCGTTTCGGGCTGGTGGCGAGTTAAACGGTTGTGAGTCGTGATGAGAAAGGATTCGCCGAGTTCTTCCAGGAGAGCTGGGATCCGTGCCTGAAGGCGGTCGCCGCCATTACCGGCGACGTGGCTCAGGCGGAGGAGCAGGTTGCCGAGGCGTTCGCCCGGGCCTGGGCGTCCTGGCGGAAGATCCGGCGACATCCGGCTCCGAGAGCCTGGGTCGTGCGCACCGCGCTCAACGCCGGGGCCTCGCGCTGGCGCCGGCGGGCCCGCGAGCTGCCGCTGGCCGATCATGACCAAGAGGCGCCGGATGGCGCCCGGGCCGGCCTGGACGGTGCCCTTCTGAGGGCGCTACGACGGTTGCCGCCCCGGCAGCGCGAAGTGATCGTCCTGCGCGTCTTCCTGGACCTGGATATAGCGACGACCGCCAGGCAGCTGGAGATCACGCCGGGAACGGTCCGCGCGCACTTGTCCCGGGCCGTCACGACCCTGCGTAACGAACTTGCCCAAGCCAACATCATGGAGACAGACCCGTGTACGACAACGATCAGATGACCGACAGCCCCGAGCTAGGCGAACTACGCGACGCCCTGTCTGGCGTCGGGATGCCCGCGCAACCGCCCCTTGAGGCCATCAAGAGCCGAGGCCAGGCGCACCGCCGCCAGCGACGGGGCAGAGCCACCCGATTCTCTGTGGGCGGCGTTGTCGTCGCCGGCGCGTTGGCAGTGGGCGTGAGCCTCGCGGCCACCCCTGCCCATAAGCTCGGCACGATTCAGAGGGCGGCCTACACGCTCCATCACAACCAGAACGGCACCGACACGCTCACCCTCAACCCGGTCGAGCTGCTCGATCCCTCCCAGCTGCAGAGCGACCTCGCCCAATACGGCATCCCGGCGAAGGTCGCCACCGGCAGCTACTGCACCACAACTCCCGAGCCGAGCGGCTTCTCACAGGCCGTAACACTGCCTGGGCCAGGCAGTTCGGGGAGCGTGGGATCGGGTGACAAGCCCACGATCACGATCGACCCCTCGCAGATTCCGTCGGGCACAGAGCTCAGCGTCGGCTACTTCCAGCTCACCTCGGGCCCCGCTGCCGGCGAGCAGCAGGCCAACATGTCCCTCATCAACACCAACTCCTACAGCTGCACCAGCACCCCGCCCGACATGTCCCAGCCCGATACAAGCAACCAGGACTTCGGCCTGATCTACGGCGGCGCTCGCGGCGGGGGCCACTAAGCGCGGCTGTCGTCGGGATCTCACCTGGGCGTCGTCGCAAGACCCAACTCCAGCCCGGGGGCGCCCACCTGCGCCCCCGGGCGTCTGGCAGCACGCTCTGCCGACGCGCAGAGGTGTCGCACCGCCCGTCATGACCGGCCAGACACCCCAGGCCACGCGCCAACGCGCCGCAGACTTGTCGTAGCGCAGCTCTCGCCCCGGGCTAGCAGCAGGCGTGGTGTCGCCGGCGTCAGACCGGCGCCACCCCACGGGGATGCGAAAGCCACGCCACCCTGCCGCGATGGCTGTTCTCCTTGCCGCGCGTTGCGGGGCGCTCGCACGCGCCGACGAGGTGCTCGCGCTGGCACGAATACGGGAGCGGGCTGATGACCTCGCCGGACTGCTGAGGCGGGCTGAAGCGTCAGTTCCGACGGCGAGGCTCCCCTGGTGCTCTTGGTCATCTCGTTGGCTGCTCTTGCGTTGGGTGGCGACATGGGTTATACCTATGTCGCGATGGAGGCTGCGATTGTCCATGATCTTCCGCCGGAGGAGCTTCGCTTCCATTGGAAGAGCGGCCGGCTGTGCCTCGACTTCGTGGCGACGGTCGGCGAGCGCTGGCGGCGGTCGTTCGAACGGCTGCTCGAACCCGAGGACCTCGCTCGCTGGATCGTGGGGACCGGCATGCTGCGGGAACCACCGCGGGTCTCCGGCCGACAGCTGGCGGCAGGACGCGTGCTGCGCGAGGCGATCAACCGGCTCGCCCGTCCCGGCGTCGAGCCACATCCAGGCGATCGAGAGGAACTCAACCGGTGGGCGGCGCGGGCGCCACTCGCGCCTCAGCTAACGGCGAGCGGCGAGCTTGTATGGGTGGCGGCTCGGCCGATCGAGGCGGTGTTAGCCACGATCGCGCGGGATGCGGTCGATCTTTTGAGCGGCCCGCTCGCGGGGCGGGTCCGTGAGTGCGCTGCCCCCGATTGTGCGCTTCTGTTCGTCGACGCATCACGTCCTGGCCGGCGTCAGTGGTGCTCCAGTGGGGCGTGCGGCAATCGCATCCGCACCAAGGCATACCGCCATCGACAAAAGGAACATGGACTCGGATGAGTTATCGGACTCTCCCGGCCGAGCAGGCGTTCTGGCGTCCGTCAAACCAGATGGGCGTGCTGAACACCGATCTCGCCAAGCAGCTGAAAGCCACCACGCTAGGTGCGCGGCTATGGCGTCTGCACCCCGGGCAAGCCTCGACGCGCCATCGCCACCGGCAGACACACGAGCTCTACTTGCTGCTCAAGGGCACCGGTCGCATCCGCATCGGCCAAGACCTCCACACGCTTGAGTCCCTCAGCAGCCTGCTCGTCGAACCCGGCGAGGTCCGGCAGCTGTTCAACGACACGGACACCGATCAGCTCTGGCTCGTCCTCGGCGCGCCGCCCGAGCCCGCGAACACGCTCGAGATGACCCCAGAACACCTCGCGTGGATCTATCCCGACGGACCCAAGGCGCTTCCACCAGAGATCCCGACCACGCAGCCCACCACCAGCCCATAAGCGAAGAGCACGGCCGTGTTGCGGCTTCTGACCTCGATCACGCTGCTACTTGGACACGGGTAACCGCGCGCCCGTTGGGGGTGGGGTGGCCATCGGAATGGTTGGAACACCACCGCCGGCACCGCCCGAGAGTTGCGTATCACCAACAAAGCAGGTGCCCACCTCGGCAAAGGGAAGTGGACAAGCGCTCCGCCCTGCGGCGGAGAGGGGGGCGCCCAGCGCGGGTTCGCCGAGAGAGATGCTGAAGCGCGGCGACGCGGCATTACGATCCTTCTGGTGTCCGGCGAGTGGTTTGAGTGGGAGTGGGACGAGACGTTGTTCGCCGGAGCGGCCGCCTACTACGACCGAGGACGTCTCCCGAACGCTCCGGGACTCGCCGACGCGTTCGGGAACGCGCTCGGGCTCGACGGTCGAGGCCGACTTCTCGATGTCGGTTGCGGGCCGGGCACGGTGACGCTTCCGCTTGCCGGCCTTTTCCAAGAGGTTGTTGGACTCGACGCCGATCCAGGAATGATTCAAGAGGCGCAACGGCTCGCGTCAGAGCGAGGCGTGATGAACGCCAGGTGGGTCCAACAGCGGGCCGAAGACCTGCCCGCTGATCTCGGAAGGTTCAATGTCGTCACGTTCGCGGCGTCTTTTCACTGGATGGACCGACCGCTCGTCGCCGGGATCATCCGAAAGATGCTGGACCCGAACGGCGCCCTCGTGCACGTCGATAACCGCCACCAAGACGGTCGGGCCCCAGACGACGCTCTCCCGGCTCCGCCTGTCGAGCGCCTCGCCGAGCTCCGTCGTGCGTATCTCGGTGCGGACCGCCGAGCTGGCCGAGGCATCCGGAACTCCGCGCCCGGTGATGAGGCCGCGGTCTTTCGCGACGCCGGGTTCGCCGGCCCGGAACTCGTCGTCGTTCCCGACGGTCGCACCATCGTCAGGTCGGCTAATGACCTCGTCGCCGAGACGTTCTCGTTGTCGTCCACCGCACCGCATCTGTTCGGCGACCGACTATCCCAATTCGAGACCGATCTTCGCCGGCTCCTCGCCGAAGCGTCGCCCGACGGCGCGTTCTCGGTTCGGCTTCCCGACAACGAGCTCAAGATCTGGCGAGTCGAGGTCCCGTAGCCGCGACTGTTCATCGCGGTGTTGCGCAGGGAAACAGGAACGACCGGTTGAGCTCAGGCAATCAGCCCGCAACACTTGGCTGACCGGCGCTAATGCCCCGGACTGCCCGTCCTCCGTGGCACGGGACGGTGTCACCAACCGAGCGCCCGTCCCGCTTTGATCGCACGACGCGCCCACCGACGCACGGGCCGTTGGTCGCGCTTTGCGCGGATAGGAGGGAAGACGCCATGGCCCGGGCGCCCGGCGTGACCCGCCGCCTCCCTGCTCGGCGAGCTGCAGGGAAGTCGCCAGCTGCGCGGGACACCTGTTTCCATCGGATGGCGCTACTTAGGCCGACCGCGATCGACGCGCTTGCGTTCGTTTCGAAGGATGAGTCTGAGCGCGGGTCGGTCGTGGCTGCTGGGTGTCGCTCGAGCGAGTGTCTGGCGGCCATCCCGTACGGTGCGAGCTGCTGAGCGATATTGGCGAGGATGAGGTTGGGTTCGAGGAGCTGTACGCGCAAGCGGGCCAGGACCTCGATGCGGTGCCGTGGGCTTTCCTGGCTGCTCATCCGGCGCTGGTTTCGTGGCTTGACCGCCAGCCGGTGCCGGGCGGCCAGACGGCATTGGTGATCGGCTGCGGATATGGTGATGACGCCGAGGAGCTTCGCCGTTGTGGCTATCGGGTGACGGCGTTTGACATCGCGCCGACGGCGATCGCGCGGTGCCGGGAGCGCTTCCCGGAGTCGGAGGTTGAGTACGGGGTCGCGGATCTGTTCGCGCTGCCCGCCGAGTGGCGCGCTGGCTTTGATCTGGTGGTAGAGATCCGCACCCTGCAGTCGTTGCCTCCCGAACGGCGGGCCGCGGCCACACGGGCGGTGGCGGAGATGGTGCGGCCGGGTGGGAGGCTGTGGCTGCGGTGCCTCGGTCACGCTGACGACGAGGCGGTCGGCGAGCGGCCGTGGCCGGTGAGCCGCCGGGCTGGGCGGCTTCGTCGGCAGGCCTGGATCAGCTCGAGTTCCTCGAAGGGCCGCTCGCCGTCGGTCGGGGCCGTCCCTTCACCGTCGTCTATCGGCGCCCGCTGACCGCGAGGCGCCGATCATGAACCGGTCGCGGTTTATCAGTTGTCCGCCGGCGCGGGCTTGCGGTGGTCACGGCGACCGACGACGGCGAGCTGGTGTTCGACACGGCCGTCAGCTCGCGCAAGTGCCGCAACCTGCGGGCGTGCCCTCGCGTCGCGGTCGTGATCGGCTGGGAGGACGAGGTCACCCTCCAATGCGAGGGACACGCCGATGTCGTGACGGGTGCCGAGCGCGAGCGCTGCCTACGCGCGTACGTGCGGCAATATCCTGATGGGCGCGAGCGTGCGGGGGACCCCAGCATCGTGCTCGTGCGCATCCTCCCCGACTGGGGACGGCTCAGCGACTACCGACCAGACACCTTCGGCGCCGAGCAGGTCACTTTCGGCGAGTGACGACCAAGGTAGGCTCGCTCCGGACCGCCGCACACCCACTACTCGCAACCGGCAGGCGTGTCCGGCGTATGTCGCCCGAGTTCCGCTTTGCTGACGGCACGCGTATGCCAAGCACGTCTGCGAGCGCTCTGCATCGCGCGGAACCCGTGCACCTCGCCGTGCATTCGCTGTTGAAGACGTCGGTGAGCTGGTAACCGGCCCCCCAGCGGCGAATTTCACAAGCGCGCTTTGACGCGGGCTGAGAGGTGCTCTTCGTTGCGGTGCGGTGGTCCGAGGCGGCCGCCAAAACGCAGAAACTGGAAGGGCGGAAGGAGGAGTTGGCTGGTTAGTTACGGGCGGGCCTGTGGCGCTGGCGTGTCACGAGATGGCCCTCGGCGACCTCGGTGAGGAGCTCGAGCAGCGCGATCGTCGCCGGCGAGCGGTGTACGCCGGCAAGGGTGGCGGCGGCGATTGTCGCATCGGAGCGGAGCTTCCGAGGTTGCGGATGGTGACGTCGGAGCGCAGGTCGGTGAGCGCCAGCTCGGGGACGACGGCCACACCGGCGCCGGTGGCCACCATGCCCTGGACGATCTTGAAGTCGTCGCTGCGAAAGGCGATGTGTGGTTCGTGGGGCGCCGGTTCGGGGCCCGGTTCGAGATATATGCGGCCCTGTTGGGCGGGGCTGCGGGCGAGCTCGATCCGCACCTCGTCGGCCAGGTCCTCGAGGCGCAGCCGCTTGCGGCGGGCGAGCCGATGCTCGGGCGGCAGAATGGCGTACCTCGGTTCGTCGAGCAGGTGGTGGAGGTCGATCCCCTCGTACAGGGCTCCGAATCCCTCGGTGGTCGGCACCGTGCCCACGATCGCGACCTCGAGCTCGCCGGCGCGGAGCATTGGCACCGAGTCCTCGGGCTCGCCCTCCAGCACCGAGAGGTAAACGTCGGGGTATCGCGCGCTGAACAGCGACACCGCTGCGGGCACGAGCGCCGCGCCAGCTGTCGGGAACGACGCCATCCGCACGCGGCCGCCGCGCAGGCCAGCGATCGCTTCGAGCTCCAGCTCGGCGAGCGTCTGCTCGGCGAGGATCGCCTCGGCGCGGCGAAGCAGCGCCGCGCCCGCGTCAGTCAGCCGCACGCCGCGGGTGGTGCGGTCTAGAAGCGGCATCCCGGCGCTGTGCTCGAGCGCCGCCATCTGCTGAGAGACAGCAGGCTGGGTGTAGGCGAGCGACTCGGCCGCGGCCGACAGGGAACCACGGCGAGCGACCTCCCGGAAGACCTGAAGGTGCCGAAGCTGGAACATAAGCACAGCTTAGAGCTGACGTCGGTAGATCTCTATTTGACCTTATGCCTCACCTTAGCGATAGTGCTCTCATCGACGAATCAAGGAGGAACCATGATCATCAGCAGCTACATCCACGAGCAGTTGGCCGACGCCCATCGGCGGACCTGGTCGAGGCCGCCGACCGCGCCCGACTGGCAGCGAAACCGCGAACAGGGCCGGCACCAATACAGCGCA